>NZ_JBWZCM010000001.1:0-798585 GCF_059383655.1 Pseudarthrobacter sp. Hb11 | reverse complement strand
CATTCGGTCGAGGCCCCAACCAGTCACTGGTTGGGGCCTCCCACACTTAAAACACCCCAGGGCCCTGACACCACGTCAGGGCCCCACCACTTTAACCACCAGAAAGTACGAGAGCGTCGCAGGGGCGGGCGCAGCGGTTGCAGCACCGCCGTCGGGCTCCTTCGAAACTGCGAGAGCGTGGGGCAAAAACACGCAGGAGCTGATAGAGCGTTTGGCCCAGTGCTCCGGGAGGTGCGGAACCGTGCCGGGAGGAGCGCAGGAGGTGATGGAGCGCGGTGTGAATATTGCCACGATGGGGACTGCTGGCAACGGCTCTGTCCCGCCCGGCGAGGCGGCTCCACTAGAATTGATGCAGATGTACGGACTTCGAAGCGCTTGATTTCGGGTTGCGTAGGAAAACGAAACACGGATATGAGCGGCTGCAGTTGCGCCAGTGGTCGGCTCACAACAGGAGGAATCCATATGGCTGAGCACAACGGTGGCAACCGCGGCGGAAATGACCGCGGCGGGTTCCGCGGCAACAACAATTCGGGTGGCGACCCGCGCGGTTTCCGATCCCGTACCAACCGGGACAACAACGATTCCTCGGGCCGGCCGGCCGGTGGCGGTGAGCGTAAGCCCTTTGGTGATCGTGACAAGAAGCCGTTTGGTGATCGTCCGCGCCGTGATGGTGAGGGTGAGCGCCGCAGCTTTGGTGGCGGTGAGCGTAAGCCCTTTGGTGATCGTGACAAGAAGCCGTTTGGTGATCGTCCTCGCCGTGATGGTGAGGGAGACCGTCGCAGCTTTGGTGGCGGAGAGCGCAAGCCGTTTGGTGATCGTCCGCGCCGTGACGGCGAGGGTGACCGCCGTAATTTCGGCGGTGGCGGTGAGCGTAAGCCGTTCGGCGACCGTGACCGCAAGCCGTACGGCGATCGCGACAACAGGTCCTTTGGGGATCGTCCGCGCCGTGACGGCGAGGGTGACCGCCGTAGTTTCGGCGGTGGCGAGAACCGGAAGCCCTTTGGCGACCGGAGTGACCGCCCCAACCGCGGTGACCGCCCGGACCGTGGGCCCCGCAGCTTCGACCGGGGCTCCGATCGCGACCCTAACCGCGACGCCGGACCCCGCACCTTTGGACGGGACCGCCAGGAAGAGCGCCCGGCCCGTGTCCCCAACATGCGTGACCTCCGCAGCGCCAACCGCCCGGACCGCGAACGGTCCCCTCAGATCGACGAGGACGTCACCGGCAGGGAGCTGGACCGCGCCACGCAGCACCAGATCAAGACGCTCGAGGCTGCCAGCGCCGAGTGGGTCGCCCGCCACCTCGTAATGGCCGGCCGCTTGATTGACGACGAGCCCGAACTGGCCTTCCAGCACGCCCTGGCTGCCAGCCGCCGCGGCGGCAGGCTTGCTGCTGTCCGCGAAGCCGTCGGACTCACGGCCTATGCTGCCGGCCACTACGGCGAGGCGCTTCGGGAATTTCGGACGTACCGCCGGATCAGCGGCTCCAACGTGCATCTGCCGGTGATGGCTGACTGTGAACGCGGCCTCGGCCGTCCCGACCGCGCCCTCGACGTGGTCCGGTCCGAGGAAGCCCAGGATCTGGACGCTCCAGGCAAGGCTGAGCTCGCAATCGTGGCTGCCGGCGCGCGGACCGACCTCGGCCAGCTCGACGCCGCCGTGGCCGAACTGGAGATCGCGCAGCTGGACATCAACCGTGCGTTCTCCTACAGCCCACGCCTGTTCCGGGCCTACGCGGACGCACTCGCCGCCGTCGGCCGTTCCGCCGAGGCGGAGAAATGGCACAAGCAGGCACTAGTGGCGGAGAAGGCGCTTGGTTTGGGCGTCGACGAAGAACCGGACATCATTGATCTGGGCTGGGACGAGCAGGAGGAAGCCCGCGAGGAAGCAGAACGCCGCCGCCTGCTGGACCGCGCGTCCTCCGCTTCGGGGTCGGCTGCTGCCGCTGAAATGCCCGCGACAACCGGCGCCGCTGCGACCTCTGCTGCTGCCTTGGAAGAGACGCCCGCAGGCGAAGCCGGCAAGGCTGTCGATGCCAGCATCGATGACCAGGAAGCGGACTACTTCGTTTCCGACGACGCCGAGTCCGATGAGGACTCGGTTGAACCCGACGAACTGGACCACGACGGAGAGGGATTGCCCGACGGCAACGCTCCGCAGGACAACCAGGATCGCCGGGAAGACTAAGTGGATGACTGAAGCGACCCTGATTTCCCGGTTCGATGCATTGCTCGCCGATCTGGATGGGGTGGTCTATGCAGGCGCGCAAGCCATCCCGGCTGCGGTGGAATCACTCCAGCAGCTGGCGGGCCTGGGCGTGGGCCTCGGCTACGTGACGAACAATGCGTCGCGGAGCCCCGCCGACGTCGCAGCCCACCTCCGGGAACTTGGCGCACCCGCAGATGACAACCAGGTGGTCAGCTCCTCGCAGGCCGCTGCGGAGCTGCTCGCCTCGGAACTGGCCCCAGGATCCAAAGTGCTGATCACCGGAAGTCCGGCGCTTGCCCGGGAGATCGAACTGGTGGGCCTGGTACCCGTGTACGGCCAGGACGAGGAGCCCGTGGCGGTGGTCCAGGGCTTCAACCCGGCCATCGGCTGGAAGGAACTCGCCGAGGCAGCCTACGTGGTGTCGGCCGGAGCAGTGTGGGTGGCCACCAACACGGACATGTCCATCCCGCAGGCCCGCGGCATCGCGCCCGGCAACGGCACCCTTGTCGCCGCAGTTACCGCGGCCACAGGCCAGACGCCGCGTGTCGCCGGTAAACCGGAAGCCCCGCTCTTCCACTCCGCCGCCAAGCGGCTGGCAGCGGAACGTCCCCTGGTGGTAGGGGACCGGCTGGACACTGACATCCTGGGTGGGAACAACGCAGGCTTCGCCACGGTGGCGGTGCTGACCGGCGTCGACACCCGGCAGACCATCCTGGCCGCCCGGTCCGCCGAGCGCCCCGACTACATCATCAGCTCCCTGGCTGACCTTCACCGCGCGTACCCGGCCGTCACCGAAAATGACGGTACCTACACATGTGGCGAGGCGACGGCCCGCGTGGCCAACGGCGCCGTGGGCATCATTGGCAGCCAGGACAATCTCGATTCATGGCGGGCGGCGTGTGCCGCGTGGTGGGCAGCCACCCCGGATGCCTCCTCCCCTCAGGCGCCGCAGCTCGTGTGGATGGATCACTAGACTGGTTGAATGACTGAGCTGAGCCACCCTGACGAATCCGCAGCAGCCCAGCCCTCCTTGGACTGGCCGCCCCCCAGTCAGGCCGAGGTAACGGACCAACTGGTACAACAGTCCCTGGGACGCCTGGACGCATTGCCCCAAACCCCCGTCTCGGAGCACGAGGCGGCCTACAGCGAACTCCATGATGAGCTGCGCGCCGCCCTGGACGCAGATCCGGCGGAGCATCACCGCGCCCGCATCAAGAGTTCGGACTGCGCCTGATGCCGGTGCGCCTTGACCAGGCATTGGTTGCGCGCGGCCTTGCCCGGTCCCGCACCCATGCCGCCACGCTGATAGCCGAAGGAAAAGTAAGCTCTGCCGGCCAAGTGCTCGGCAAGGCGTCACTCCAGGTGACCGAGGACAAGGACCTCGTGGTCCAGCACGACGAGCAGGACACCTACGTAAGCCGCGCCGGGCATAAACTGGCCGGTGCTCTGGATGCCTTCCCCGAGGTTTCGCCGGCCGGGAAAAGGTGCCTTGACGCCGGCGCCTCCACCGGCGGCTTTACTGATGTCCTGCTCCGGCGCGGCGCCGCGCTCGTGGTGGCGGTCGACGTCGGGCACGGCCAGCTGGTGCCCCGGCTGCGGGAAGATCCCCGCGTGGAAGTCCACGAAGGACTCAACGTGCGGTACATGAATCCCGAAGACATCGGCGGCCCGGCAGCGCTTACCGTGGCTGACCTGTCCTTTATTTCGCTGAGCCTGGTGGTGCAGCCGCTGGCGGAGTGCACCGAACGGGGCGGTGACCTGGTGCTGATGGTGAAGCCGCAATTCGAAATTGGCAAGGACCGGCTGGGGCGCACCGGTGTGGTGACCTCGGAGCGGGAACGCCGGATGGCGGTGGAAAAAGTGGCCCGGGCAGCGCAGGACGCAGGCCTCGAGCTCCATGGCCTTGCGCAGAGCCCGCTGCCGGGCCAGGACGGAAACGTCGAATACTTCCTGTGGATAAAGCGCAGGATCAGCCAAGAGTTGCCTAAGATCGAAGAGCGAGACGCAGCCGCCGCTGCCTTGCTCGGACGTATCTGGCACAACCACTAGAAAGCGGAACCTGATGAGCAGGCGTGTACTGGTCCTCGCCCACACCGGCCGCGAGGAATCCCTGAAGGCCGCCTGGGAGGCCTGCGTCCAGCTGCAGGCCTCCGGGATTGTGCCGGTGATGCAGGAATCCGAGCTGGGTGACATGGAACGGTTCTTCGGGCACCTCGCCCAGCCGGTTGAAGTCCTCCACGACCACGTCCAGCTCCCCGACGTTGAACTGGTGATGGTCCTCGGCGGTGACGGCACCATCCTTCGCGCCGCTGAGCTGGTACGGGAGGTGGACGTGCCGCTGCTGGGTGTGAACCTTGGCCACGTAGGCTTCCTTGCCGAAAGTGAACGGGCGGACCTCACCCAGACCGTCGAGTGGATCGCCAGCCGCGAGTACACGGTGGAAGAGCGCATGACCATCGACGTGCAGGTGTGGGTACGCGGCCAGAAGATCTGGCATACCTGGGCGCTCAACGAGGCCGCGATCGAGAAGGCCAACCGGGAACGCATGCTCGAGGTGGTCACCGAGGTGGATCAACGACCACTTACGTCCTTCGGCTGCGACGGCATTGTGGTGGCTACCCCCACGGGTTCCACGGCCTACGCGTTTTCCGCCGGTGGTCCCGTGGTCTGGCCGGAGGTGGAGGCCCTCGTCATTGTTCCCATCAGCGCCCACGCACTCTTTGCCAAGCCGCTGGTGGTGTCGCCCCGCTCACGCCTCGCCGTCGAAGTCCTCAGCCGCACAGATGCCCAGGGTGTCCTCTGGTGTGATGGCCGGCGCTCCGTGGACCTGCCACCGGGCGCCAGGGTGGAAGTCACGAAGTCAGCCACTCCCGTGCGGCTGGCCCGCACCCATCAGACCCCGTTCTCGGCCCGGCTGGTGCGGAAGTTCGAACTGCCCATCCACGGCTGGCGGGGGCCTGTCCCCAAGGCAGAAGCCATCCACACCGGCCCCATTCCCATCGTCCGCACTCCGCGGCCCATGCCGCCGCTTCAGCTGCCGCACAGCGGCCAGCCGGGCATCGACCCCGATCCCTCAACAGCAAAGTGAACCATGCTTGAAGAACTGAGAATCCGAGATCTGGGCGTCATCACCGACGCAACACTGCCGCTTGGCCCCGGCTTGAGCGTGGTGACCGGCGAGACCGGCGCCGGCAAGACCATGGTGGTCACCGCCGTCGGCCTCCTCCTGGGAGCCCGTTCGGATGCCGGCGCCGTCCGCAGTGGCGCCAAGAGCGCAACTGCCGAGGCAGTGCTCAAGCTCGACGCCGGCCACCCCGCCATCGCGCGTGCCCTCGAGGCCGGCGCGGAGGCGGAAGAGTTCGACGACGGCGCTGAGCTCATTCTCGCCCGCCGGCTGGGTTCGGACGGCCGCAGCCGTGCTTTCCTGGGCGGCCGGGCCGCCCCTGTGGGGGTCCTCGCCGAGATCGGCGAAACGCTGGTTGTGGTCCATGGCCAGTCGGACCAGATCCGGCTCAAGGGCGCGGCAGCGCAGCGCGGCGCACTGGACAAGTTCGCCGGCGAAACGCTGGCTGGCCCGCTGAGCGCGTACCAGGATCTTTACAGCCACTGGAAATCCAGCCAGGCCGAGCTGGACACGCTCCGCAGTGCCGCCCGGGACCGGCTCCGTGAAGCCGAATCGCTGGAGGCGGCACTGGCTGAGATCGACGAAGTTGATCCTCAACCGGGGGAGGACGAACTCCTCAAGGCAGAGGCAGTGAAGCTGGCCAACGTTGAGGAGCTTCGAATTGCCGCGAGCACTGCACATCAGGCCCTGATTGCCGAGGATTTCGGTGACGCAGGAGATGCAACCACCCTCGTAGACGCCGCGAAGCGGACCCTTGAGCACGTGGCTGAGCACGACGCGGAGCTCGGCTCCGCAGCGGCACGGCTGGCCGAGGTGGGGTTCCTGCTGAATGATATCGCCACCGAACTGGCCAGCTACCAGGCCGGGCTGGACACCGAAGGCCCGGAACGGCTCGCCGAGATCGAGGACCGCCGCGCTGTCCTGGCCAAGCTGATCCGCAAGTACGCCCCCTCCATCGACGAAGTACTTCAGTGGGCCGAAAATGCCCGGGTGCGCTTTGACGAACTGCAGGACGATTCAACCCGCATCGAAAGCCTGGAAGCCGAGGTGGTCCGGGCCGAGGCGGACCTGCAGAAGCAGGCGGCAGGGATCACCAGGATCAGGACCAAGGCCGCCAAGGAGCTCTCCTCACGAGTCAGCGCTGAGCTGAAGGCCCTGGCCATGGCCGACGCCACCCTGGTGATAAACCTTGAGGGCACCGGCCAGCTGGGACCGCATGGCGCGGACGAGATCAGCTTCCTGCTGCAGCCGCATTCAGGTGCTCCGGCCAGGCCGCTGGGCAAGGGGGCATCCGGCGGTGAACTGTCCCGCGTGATGCTGGCCATCGAAGTGGTGCTGGCCGCCGTGGACCCTGTTCCCACCTTTGTCTTTGATGAGGTGGACGCGGGAGTGGGCGGACGTGCCGCCGTCGAGATCGGCCGCCGGCTGGCCATGCTGGCACGCCATGTGCAGGTGCTGGTGGTGACGCACCTGCCGCAGGTGGCCGCCTTCGCGGACCAGCACATCACTGTCACGAAGACCTCGGTCAGGGGAGCCGACGGCAAAACTGCCACCGGGTTCACTTCAAGTGATGTCCGCCTCCTCGACGGCCCGGAACGGGTGCGTGAACTGGCCCGGATGCTGGCCGGCCAGGAGGACTCGGAGTCGGCGCAGGCACATGCGCAAGAGCTGCTGGACGACGCCAAACTGTTGCCGCAGCGGGCCTGACCCGGTCCCGGGGCACTTGTCCCAAAACCCCGCAACCCCTTGCTTACCGTGTGCCCGGACCCCCAGACTGGATCATTTGGGGAAACAGTTCCGGACCCGTGGAAGGCTCATTTGATGATAGGCTCGAATTCCGTGGTGCAGCGATCAAATTCCCGTGTAAATTCCCGGTTCCCGGGCTCGTCCAAGACGACCAAACACATCTTCGTAACCGGTGGTGTGGCGTCCTCGCTCGGTAAGGGACTGACGGCATCAAGCCTCGGTCATCTGCTGCGGGCACGCGGCCTGTCTGTAACTATGCAGAAGCTCGATCCCTACCTGAACGTGGATCCGGGCACGATGAACCCCTTCCAGCACGGCGAAGTCTTTGTCACCGATGACGGTGCGGAGACGGACCTGGACATCGGACACTACGAGCGCTTCCTCGACGAAAACCTAGAGGGCTCGGCCAACGTGACCACCGGCCAGGTGTACTCCACCGTCATCGCCAAGGAACGCCGCGGCGAGTACCTCGGAGACACGGTGCAGGTCATCCCGCACATCACCGATGAGATCAAGCGCCGTATGCGCCTGCCCGCCGAAGGCAAAAACGCCCCGGACGTCATCATCACCGAAATCGGCGGCACCGTCGGCGATATTGAATCCCAGCCATTCCTCGAATCGGCCCGCCAGGTCCGCCAGGACATCGGCCGCACCAACGTCTTTTTCCTGCACGTCTCCCTGGTGCCGTACATCGGACCGTCCCAGGAACTGAAGACCAAGCCCACCCAGCACTCCGTCGCAGCACTGCGCTCCATCGGCATCCAGCCCGAAGCGATCGTTATCCGCTCGGACCGTGAAGTGCCGGACGCCATGCGCGAAAAGATCGGCCGGATGTGCGACGTCGACATCGACGCCGTAGTCAACGCCGCCGATGCGCCCAGCATCTACGACATCCCCAAGACGCTGCACACCCAGGGCCTGGACTCCTACATCGTGCGTGCCCTGGACCTTCCCTTCAAGGACGTGGACTGGACCAGCTGGGACAAGCTGCTTGAGGCTGTCCATAACCCCAAGCACCACGTCGAAATTGCCCTGGTGGGCAAGTACATCGACCTGCCGGACGCCTACTTGTCCGTCACCGAGGCTCTGCGTGCCGGCGGTTTCGCCAACGACACCAAGGTCAAGATCCGCTGGGTCCCCTCGGACGAGTGCGAAACCCGCGAAGGTGCCATCCAGGCGCTGGACGGGGTCAACGCCATCTGCGTCCCCGGCGGCTTCGGCATCCGCGGACTGGAGGGCAAGCTGGGTGCCCTGAAGTTCGCCCGCGAAACCAAGTTGCCTGTCCTGGGACTCTGCCTCGGCCTGCAGTGCATGGTCATCGAGTACGCCCGCAACGTTGTGGGGCTGGAAGGTGCGTCCTCCAGCGAGTTCGAGCCGGATTCCAAGTACCCCGTCATCGCCACCATGGAAGAGCAGCTGGAGTTCGTCGAGGGCGGCGGCGACCTGGGCGGCACCATGCGCCTGGGCCTGTACGAGGCCAAGCTCGACGCCGGCTCGGTGATCGCCGGGACGTACGGCAAGACCACCGTCAGCGAACGCCACCGTCACCGCTACGAGGTCAACAACAAGTACCGTGACCAGATCGCAGCCGAAGGGCTGGTCTTCTCGGGCACGTCCCCGGACGGCAAGCTGGTGGAGTTCGTTGAGCTTCCCGCCGACGTCCACCCGTACTACGTGGCCACCCAGGCGCACCCTGAGCTGAGCTCGCGCCCCACCCGGCCGCACCCGCTCTTCGCCGGGCTGGTCAAGGCAGCCCTGGACCACCAGGAGGGCGCCGACACGGCCGCCGGCCTGGGTGCTGTTGCCCCGGAGGCCGAGCAGTCCGGTACGGTAGCCGCTAAGTAGTTCCGCACGAAAATAAGGACGGCGCGATGCCCGGTACACCTGAAACCACCCCTGTTGTAAAGGTTTCGGATGCACCGAGCCCGCGCCGTCTTTTGTCTACCAAAAAGGTCTACGAGGGCCGGATCTGGGACGTGGTCAGCGACAGTTTCCAGCTTCAGGACACGGGTGAGGCCCTCACCCGGGACTACATTGAACACCCCGGCGCCGTGGCCGTCCTGCCCATGAATGACGACGGCGAGATCCTCCTTCTCAAGCAGTACCGGCACCCCGTGGGCATGGACCTCTGGGAGATTCCGGCCGGACTGCTGGATGTCGAAGGCGAGGACTTCGTGGTGGGCGCGGCCCGTGAACTCGCGGAAGAAGCAGATCTCGCCGCCGGCACCTGGAATGTCCTGGCCGATTTCTTCAACTCACCCGGTTCCTCCAGCGAGGCCATCAGGATCTACCTGGCCCGGAACCTCACCCACGTACCGCACCATGAACGCCATGAGCGGACGGACGAGGAAGCCGAGATCGAGTTCCACTGGATCAACGTTGACGACGCCGTGGAATCGGTACTGGCCGGCAGGCTCCACAACCCGTCCGCCGTCGTCGGGATCCTTGCCGCCGCGGCCGCCCGGGCTGGGGGATACGTCAATCTCCGCCCGGCAGACGCGCCCTGGCCGGCGCACCCCAGCCAGCGCTGATGGTGCCTGGTCCTTCTGCTGAACTGGCTCCTGCCGGACTTCTCCAGGACGCCCCCGCGCAGGTCAGTGACCCGCCGCCAGCTTCCCCGCCGACCGCCATCGACCGCGGCATCACGGACTACCTCCAGCACCTGGGCGTGGAACGGGGCGTCGCCGCCAACACGTTGGCGGCCTACCGCCGGGACCTGGCCCGGTACTCCCGTTACCTCGCCGCCGCCGGCTGCGGCCGCCCCGGGGACATCACCCGCCACCACGTGACGGGCTACGTCCGGGCGTTGTCGGACGGGTCCGACGGCGGATCCTCCCTGGGCGTGCGGTCCGCCGCCAGGACAGTGGTCGCCGTCAGGGGGTTGCACAAGTTTTGGGCCCTGGAAGGGTTCACCCCCACGGATCCTGCCAGCGACGTGCATCCACCCATGCCCGGGAAGCGGCTGCCGAAGGCCATCAGCGTGGACGAAGTGACCAGGATCCTGGAAGCGGCCGGAACCGACACCGCTACCGGGCTGCGCGACCGGGCACTCCTGGAATTCCTGTACTCCACCGGTGCGCGTATCAGCGAGGCTGTGGGCCTGGACGTGGACGACATCTCCCTGCAGGAGCCGGAGACCGGGCCCGCCATCGTACGGCTCTTCGGCAAGGGGTCCAAGGAACGGCTGGTACCGCTGGGTTCGTACGGCGCACGGGCGCTCGATGCCTATCTGGTCCGTGGCCGCCCGCTCCTGGCGGCCAAGGGCAAAGGGACACCGGCCTTGTTCCTTAATGCCCGCGGCGGACGGATCAGCCGCCAGAGTGCCTGGACCATCCTGAAGGCGGCCGCTGAAAAGGCCAACATCACCAAGGACGTCTCACCACACACCCTCCGGCACTCCTTCGCCACCCATCTGCTCGAGGGCGGGGCCGACGTCCGTGTGGTCCAGGAGTTGCTGGGCCACGCCTCGGTCACCACCACCCAGGTCTACACGCTGGTCACGGCAGACACCCTGCGCGAGATCTACGCGGCAGCGCACCCGCGGGCCTTGGGCTGAGGCCCAGCCTGGCGGGACCGTTAAGCCTTCAGGCCATCACGTTGAGGGTGAGCTCCACGGCCCCGGTCCACGCCCAGCCGGCATGCAGCGGGTTCCTGACCAGCAACGCAGGCAGCCAACGGGCAGCCGGACAGCGCCGTCCGGCAGGGCGTTGGCCTTTGGGGCGGGCGTGGTGTGCTCCTCTCCAGCCAGCTCATGGGCCTCACTGTAGCCATGCGGCCAAAATGGTCCAGTCACCGTTATCTCCATGAGGTGGCCCAACTAGGCTTGTTCAATGACTGCAGCCAATGTGACCCTCTGCTTCCTGCTCCGGGACAGGCCGTACGGCCCTGAGGTGCTTCTGGGGATGAAGCGCACCGGTTTCGGCAAAGGCAAAATCGTCGGGATCGGCGGCCACGTGGAGCCGGGAGAGAGCGACAGCGAAGCGGTCATCCGGGAGGTTTTCGAGGAAACCGGCGTCTCGGTACACGTGGAGGACCTCACGGACGCGGGCGTGGTGCACTTTGTGTTCCCGGCCCGGCCTGAGTGGGACATGAAAGCCAGGCTTTATACCGCCCGTGCATGGAAGGGCGAGCCGGCCCCCAGCGACGAAGTCCTGCCTGGGTGGTTCCGCGTGGACACCCTCCCCGTGGAGAGGATGTGGCAGGACGCCGACCACTGGCTGCCCGTGGTGCTGGAAGGCGGCAGGGTCAACGTCGTCGTGACCATGGACGCCGACAATGAAACAGTCGCCTCGTCGGAAAGCCTGCTGCCATAAGCCGGTAACAGGCGACGGCGGCCTGCCCGCCAAGGGACAGCCCGCCGTCGTACGCTATTGCCGCCAGCCTATTGAACGTGCCGCTCCTCCGGACCCACGTATTCGCTCAGCGGACGGATCAGCGAGTTGGCGTCCAGCTGCTCCATGATGTGCGCCGTCCACCCGGTGATGCGACTGGCCACAAACAGGGGAGTGAAGGTGTGGGTGTCGAACCCCATCAGGTGGTAAGTGGGGCCGGCTGGATAGTCGAGGTTCGGCTTGATGCCCTTGGCCTCGTCCATCGCCGTCTCCAGCCCGCTGTACAACCCCAGCAGCTCGGGCCGGCCGTAGTGGGCAACCATCTTGTCCAGCGCGGCCTTCATGGTGGGCACACGGGAGTCCCCGTGCTTGTACACGCGGTGCCCGAACCCCATAACCTTCTTCTTGGAGGCCAGCGCGTCTTCCATCCATGCTTTGGCGCGGGCCGCTGCTTCCTCCAGGGATTCCTGCGGTCGGATCCCGATCTCGTCAAAGGTGTGCATCACAGCTTCGTTCGCGCCGCCGTGCAGGGGCCCCTTCAATGCGCCGATGGCACCCGTGACGGCAGAGTGCAGGTCCGCCAGCGTGGACGTGATCACCCTGGCCGTGAAGGTTGAGGCGTTAAAGGAGTGCTCGGCGTAGAGGATCATCGAGACGTTGAAGGCCTCCACCACCTCCGGCACCTGTTCCTCGCCAAAGGTCATCCAGAGGAAGTTGGCGGAATAGCCCAGGTCATCGCGCGGCTCGATGACTCCCTGCCCGTGGCGGCGGCGCTGGTCGTAGGCCACCACCGCCGGCATGGCCGAGAAGAGGTCGGTGGCTTTGGCCATGTTGCCCTCGCGGGAGGAGTCTTCGGCCAGGGGGTGCCGGGCGCCCATCACCGAGGCAGCAGTCCGGCAGACATCCATCGGATGGGAGCTCTCCGGCAGCGCGTCGATGACCTGCTTGACCACCGGGTCCAGGGCACGGCCGGCCCGCTCACGCGCGGTGAACTCCGCCAACTGCTGCTGATCCGGCAGCTCACCGTTCCAGAGCAGGTAGGCCACTTCCTCGAAGCTGCACCTGGCGGCGAGCTCCTGGACGGGGTAGCCCCTGTAGAGCAGGGAATTGGTGTCCGGGTTGACCTTCGAGACGGACGTGTAATCCACCACGACGCCGGCAAGACCTTTTTTGATGTCCTCTTCAGCCATGCTGAAACTCCTTCGTTCCTGTCGCCTGTTGTGCCGGCCGGAGCCGGCGCGGTTTCCCTACTCCCCGGGGATCCGGAAATTGAACACTCCGCTGTCGAAGCGGTTGTAGCCTTCGTAGTCAACCAGATCGTATAACCGTGCGCGTGTCAGCATGCTCCCTACCTGCGCCTCCTGCGTGCCCTCAGCCCTGATCGATTCCAGCGTACGCTCGGCAGCGCCCATGGCACTACGGAGAAGGGTCACCGGATAGATGACCATATTCACGCCGACGCCCTGGAGCTGGTCCACGGTGAACAGGTCGCTTTTACCGAACTCTGTCATGTTGGCCAGGATGGGCACGTCCACAGCCTCCCGGATGGCCTGGAACTCGCTGAGGTCCTTCATCGCCTCCGGGAAGATGGCGTCGGCTCCGGCTTCCACGAGCGCCCGGGCCCGGTCCTGCGCGGCCTCCAGCCCGCCCACGGCGCGGATGTCGGTGCGGGCCATGATCAGGAAGTTCGGGTCCCTGCGGGCATCGGCTGCAGCGCGGATCCGCTTGGTTGCAGTTTCCAGGTCTACCACGTTTTTGCCGTCCAGGTGGCCGCAGCGCTTCGGGTTGAACTGGTCCTCGATGTGCAGACCGGCAAGGCCTGCGTTCTCGATTTCCTGGACGGTGCGTGCCACGTTCATCGGTTCACCGAAGCCGGTATCGGCGTCCACGATGGCGGGCAGGTCGGTCATCCGGGCGATCTGCCCGGCGCGGGTGGCAACCTCGGTGAGGGTGGTCAGGCCGATGTCCGGCAAACCAAGATCGTTGGCAAGGACCGCGCCGGAGATGTAGACCCCGGCGAAGCCCTTTTCCTCGATCAGGCGGGCGGAGAGCGGGTTGAACGCTCCGGGGAACTGGGCAATGGTCCCGGCGGCCAGCAGTTCCCGGAACCGAATCCGCTTCTGTTCGGGGGTGACCTTGGAATACAGCATCAGAACAGTCCCTTGGGTGCGGCAGTGAAGTCGATGACGCCTGGCGCTGCGGTGATGTTCAGCTGGTCCAGCTCGCCGGCGGCGAGCTCCGGCAGGCGTTCGACGGCGGCAAGGAACCTTTCGATTTCAGCTTCCTCCACCAGGCCCGTGGCGAGGGTGCGGAACTTGGTGATGTACTGCTCCCGGCCGAAGGGGCGGGCACCCAGGGGGTGGGCGTCGGCGACGGCAATCTCATCGGTAATGACCGTCCCGTCGGTGAGCGTGATCTCCACGGACCCGCCGAAGGCTTTTTCGTTGATGTCGAGAGAGTGGTAGCGCCGGGTCCACTCAGGGTCTTCCTCGGTGCTGACTTTCTGCCACAGCTCCACCGTGTCCGGCCGGGCGGCGCGTTCGGGCGAGTACGAGTCCACGTGGTGCCAGGCGCCGTCCTGCAGGGCGACAGTGAAGATGTACGGGATGGAGTGGTCCAGGGTTTCCCTCGAGGCAGTGGGACTGTACTTCTGCGGATCGTTGGCCCCGGAACCGATCACGTTGTGGGTGTGGTGGCTGGTCCTGATCAGCACGGACTTCACGTTCGCCGGATCCGTAGCCCCGGGGTGCTCACGGTTCAGCTTCCGGGCAAGGTCGATCCAGGCCTGCGCCTGGTATTCCGCGGAGTGCTCCTTGGTGTACGTGTCCAGGATGGCGCGCTTGGCTTCGCCGGCTTCGGGAAGGGGTACCTGGTAGGAGGCGTCGGGACCGTCCAGCAGCCACGCGATCACACCGTCCTCGCCTTCGTAGATGGGAACGGGCGAGGTCTGGCCGCGCATCGCCCGGTCAGCTGCTTCCACGGCCATCTTTCCCGCGAACGCCGGGGCGTGGGCCTTCCAGGTGGAGATCTCACCCTTGCGCGACTGCCGCGTGGCCGTGGTGGTGTGCAGCGCCTGGCCCACGGACTGGAAGATGGTTTCGACGTCGAGCCCCAGCAGGGTGCCGATGCCCGCCGCGGCGGAAGGGCCAAGGTGGGCCACGTGGTCAATCTTGTGCTTGTGCAGGCAGATCGCCTTCACCAGGTTCACCTGGATCTCATACCCCGTGGCAATTGCCCGCACCAGGTCCCGGCCGGTTGACCCCACGTGCTGGCCCACAGCGAGGATCGGCGGAATGTTGTCCCCCGGGTGGGAGTAGTCCGCAGCCAGGAACGTGTCGTGGTAGTCCAGCTCACGCACCGCCACGCCGTTGGCCCACGCAGCCCATTCGGGAGAGACGCGCTCGCCGATCCCAAAGACTTTTGCGCCCTTCCCACCGGAGCTGGGGCCATGGGTCAGTGCCTGTGCCCGGGCCGCCACGATCGGGGCCCTGTTCAGCGAAGCAACGGCCACCGACGCGTTGTCGATCACCCGGTTGATCACCATCTCCGTGACGTCGGCGGGCACCTCCACGGGATCGGCGGCAACCCTGGCGATTTTGTGCGCGAGCTGGTCCTCGCGGGGCAGGTTTTCCTCGCTCTTGTAGACGCGGACGTGGTGTTCCTTGACCATGGTGCTCCTTAGCGGGATGGGTGCGTGGCTTTGATGTGGGAGAGGCTGCGGTGCAGGTGGAGGGTGGTGGCGGCCTGCGCCAGGCGCGGGTTCCGGATGGCGATGGCCTCGGCTATGGCGGCATGTTCGTCCGCTGCGGCGGTGAGCCGGGCAGCATCGTCGGCTGCGAGGCGGCGGATGCGGACCAGGTGGACCCGGAGGCTGCCCATGGCCTGGGCAAGGTAGGCATTGGAGATGGCGGCGTCCACGGCAGAGTCCAGCCCGTCCACCAGCAGGTAGTAGTCCTGCAGGGCGGGAGCGGTGCCGGTGATGAGCGACGGCGCTGCCCGGAATTCCGCCTCAAGCTTCCGGAAAACTTCTGCGTTGCCCCGTTCGGCTGCCAGGGCGGCAGCCTTTCCTTCCAGCGTCTCCCTCAGCTCGAAGAGTTCGTCGATGTCGTCAAGCGAGATATCGGTGACGACGACGCCGCGGCCGGCTGCCGCCGTCGTCAGTCCTTCTGCGGTGAGGCGCCCCAGCGCCTCCCGGAGGGGCGTGCGCGAGACGCCCAGGCGTGCGGCCTGCTCTACTTCGGCAAGCAATGCACCTGGCTGGAGCCGCCACTGCACGATGTCGTCGCGGAGTGCGGCGTAGGCACGGTCGCTGGCTCGCACTGGGTGTCCCTTCGCTGGCTTTGACCACAGTGTATACACAAATAACCATTTGTGGCGAGATTCGGCCTTTTTTCTTACCCCCTGCTGTCGGCTTGTATACATAGCGCCGCTCGAACGGATTTCGGCAGGCTCAGCCTCCGGTTGTGGCAGTCAGCGGCCACTCCACCGGTATTCGTTCTCCGGCCGGCCGGGCGTTCCGTAGCGGGCTGTCCTGGACACAGTTCCCGCGTCGGCCAGGTACTCAAGGTAACGGCGCGCGGTGACCCGTGACATGCCCAGTGCATCCATGACTTCAGTGGCGGAGACAGCACCCTGCTGCAGCTTCATGAACTCCTGGACGGACGCCAGGGTGGACACCGAGAGCCCCTTGGGGAGGGGCAGTTCGGATGGTGCCCGCAGGCTCGCGAACGCCTGGTCCACGTCCGTCTGGGAAGCCCCTGCCTTCCCATGACCGCCCTGCGGACCGGCCAGCTGCTGCCGGAACTGCTGGTAGCTTGCCAGCTTGTCCGCGAAGGTGGCATAGGTGAAGGGCTTGATCAGGTACTGGACAACGCCGATGGCAACTGCGCTGCGCACAATCGCAAGTTCGCGGACCGCCGTGATGGCGATGATGTCCGCCAGGATTCCTGCCGACCTCATCCGCCGGGCGATATCCAAACCGTGGAGGTCGGGCAGGTTCATGTCCAGCAGGACAAGTTCCACCGGGTTTCCCGCGGCCGTGAACTCGCTGAGCAGCCGCAGGGCGGACTGGCCGTCCGGGGCGGTGCCGGCGAGCTCGAAGCCCGGCAGCCGCCCCACGTATGCTGCATGCGCGGCGGCCGCGATGGCCTCGTCCTCAACAACGAGGATCCGGATGTTGCTCACTGTTTGTGCTCCTTCTGTGCTGGCACCGCTGCGGGGAGGAACACTTCGAACTTGGCGCCGCGCCGTCCATTGATGGTCAGGCTGCCGCCCAGGCGCTGCACCGCCTGCCGCACCAGGGCGAGCCCGATGCCCCGGCCGCCGGGGCCAGCCGGCTTGGTGCTGAAACCGTGCCGGAGGATGTTCTCCGCCGCGGCCTGGTCAATACCGGGCCCGGAATCGTGGACCGTGATGTCCAGTCCTTCCTCATCTGACTCCACCGTGAGCTCCACCCGCCGCGGCGGCGGGCCGTCCGCGGCAGCATCCATGGCGTTGTCCAGCAGGTTACCAAGGATGGTCACCAGGTCCTGGACGGCAATTCCTGCCACACTTGCTGAGCCGAGCGCGGCCACATCCAACTGCACGCCGCGTTCGTGGGCTTCGGCCACCTTGCCCATCACCAGCGCTCCAAGCACGGGTTCGTCCACGGAGCTGACCATGTCATCCGTCAGCTGCTGGCTGAGCTCCAGGTCCTTTGTCGCGAAGGCCAGGGCCTCCTGGGTGCGGCCCAGTTCCAGCAGTGAAACCATGGTGTGCAGCCGGTTGGCGTGCTCGTGCGTCTGGGCGCGGAGGGCATCGGAGAGCGTGCGCATCGTTTCCAGCTCGCCGCCGAGGGCTTCGATTTCAGTGCGGTCCCGCAGCGTTGCCACAGTGCCGTACACGGGGGTTTTTGCGCGGCTTCCCGAAGACTCGGGCCCCTTGGCGGGTCCCTGGTTGACCACCAGGATGCGGGAACCGGTCAGGAGGATCTCGTCCTTGGCGCTGCGCCCCGACTCGAACAGGGCCCGCAGTCCCTCCTCGAGCGGCAGGTCGGCCAGCGACGGCGGCCGGGTGGGGTCCTTGCTGCCAGGACCGTCCAGGCCGAGCAGCTCGGCCGCCTGGTCGTTGTACATCACTACGCGGCCTTTTGTGTCGATGAGGATCAGTCCCTCCCGCACGGAATGCAGCACCGATTCGTAGTAGGCGAAAAGTTGGGCCAGCTGCTCCGGCCCCCACCCCCGCGTGACTCCGCGGAGGTAACGCCCCAGCAGCCACGAGGCCAGCGAGCCTCCCACCAGCAGGGCAAGGCCGATGGCCAGGAGCGCGGGCAAGCGCCCGGCGAAGGCAACATCGACTGTGCGCACGGTGACGCCCACAGACACCATCGCCTTAATCGCCCCCGTTCCATCCTTAGCGGGAACAATGGTGCGCACCGAGGGGCCAAGGGTTCCTGCCACAACCTCGGTGAAGGCCTCGCCCCGAAGCGCGGCGTCAATGGAGCCGATATAGGGCCGGCCGAGTTCCTCGTCGCGGGGATGTGTCCACCGCGTCCGGTCCGGGGCCATGATGGTGATGAAGTCGACGCCGGTCGCCGCCATGACGTCCTTGGCGTAGGGCTGAAGGATGGGGGAAGGGTCGCGGGAAGCGGCGGCTTGCAACACCAGCGGGCTGGCCGCGATGGAAGCCGCAATCCCAGCCATCCGCTGCCCCGCTTCGTTATAGGTGCGGTCGCGGGCGTCCACATAAGTGGCCGTTCCAACGATGGCGATGAACGCAACCACAATCAGCAGGTTAGCCACGAAGAGCCTTCGGGCGATACTCCAGCGGTGGATCATCTGTACCTCCCACGACCAATATGAACGCAACGGTGAGCTGGGTCACCACGTGCCCAATGATGGATATCACACCGGAGGACGTGTCGAGCCCAGAGACTGTGCCGCAGCGTCTATCAGATTATCCAAAGGAGACACATCATGGCTTCTCAACGAGGAGAGTCGCTTGACACCGTGAAGACGCGGCGCAAGGGCATCGACAAATCGCACTACCTCTACATCGCCGTTATCGCCGCCGTCATCCTCGGCGCGGTGGTGGGCCTGATGTTCCCCGAGGTTGGTAAATCCCTCAAGCCGCTCGGCGACGGGTTCATCAAGCTCATCAAGATGATGATCGCACCGATCATTTTCTGCACCATCGTCCTCGGCATCGGCTCCATCGCGAAGGCCGCAACAGTGGGCAAGGTGGGCGGCCTGGCACTGGGATACTTCGTGCTCATGTCTACCTTCGCACTTGGCATCGGCCTGGTGGTGGGCAACCTGATCCACCCGGGCGAAGGTTTGAAGCTGGCCGCCTACGACCCCAATAAGAAGGCGGAAGTAGACAGCACCGTTGCCTTCCTCCTGGGCATCATCCCGGGCGATATTCCGGTCCTGCCCACTCTGTTTGCCGCTATCCTCGTTGGCTTCGCACTGCAGAAGATGGGCCCGCAGGGCGCACCGATCCTCAAGGCCATAGGCCACGGCCAGGTCCTGGTGTTCCGCATCCTGATCATGATCATGTGGCTTGCCCCCGTGGGCGCCTTCGGTGCCATCGCCGCCGTCGTGGGTGCTACCGGCTTCCAGGCCATTGTCAGCATGTTCACCCTGATGGCCGCCTTCTACATCACCTGCGCCCTGTTCATCGTCATCATCCTGGGCGGAATCCTGAAAGTTGTCTCCGGCGTCAACATCTTCAAGCTGATGAAGTACCTGGGCCGCGAATACCTCCTGATCTTCTCCACGTCCTCCTCCGAGGCAGCCCTGCCCCGCCTGATCGCCAAGATGGAACACCTCGGCGTCTCCAAGCCCGTTGTTGGCGTCACGGTACCCACCGGCTATTCCTTCAACCTTGACGGCACGGCCATTTACCTCACCATGGCCTCCCTGTTCGTTGCCAACGCCATGGGGACCCCGCTGGACCTCGGCGCCCAGGTCTCCCTGCTGATCTTTATGATCATCGCCTCCAAGGGCGCCGCCGGTGTCACCGGCGCCGGCCTGGCCACCCTCGCCGCCGGCCTGCAGGCACACAAGCCTGAACTTCTGGGCGGTGTCGGCATGATCGTCGGCATCGACCGCTTCATGTCCGAGGCCCGCGCCCTGACCAACTTCACCGGCAACGCCGTGGCCACCATCCTGATCGGCACCTGGGTCAAGGAGATCGACGGCGGCCAGGTGGACCAGGTCCTCTCGGGCGAACTGCCCTTCGATGAGCAGACAATGATTGCCGGCCATGCAGCCCCCGCAGTCACCGAAACCGAGGTACGGCCGGTCCCGGCGAACGCCTGACCTACAGCGAGGCTCAGCCCGCAAACGCCCCCGCAGCCCTCGCTGCGGGGGCATTTGCGAGTCGGGGCAAGGCAACCTTCTACCTCAGCTAGAGGGTCAAGGCTCAACATTCGCGGAAAGTCAAGTTGCCTGGAATACCGTGTCGGGCGCTGTAACCTTGGGAAGAAGAAGGAGCGTTGCTGGCCAGCCAGCGGCAGGAAATCAACGTCATCGAAAGTGTGGATAGATACGTGAGCAGCGAACAGGGTTCAGCAACTCTGGAGGGCACGCAATTCGACCTGGAAGACGCGGTAATGGGACCCACGGGGCGCCCCTACCGCGAGTTCCCGGAACCCGCGCCCCTGGCCTCCCACGGTCCGGCACGCGTCATCGCCATGGTCAACCAAAAAGGCGGCGTGGGGAAGACCACATCCACCATCAACCTGGCGGCAGCACTGGCTGAGTACGGCCGCCGCGTGCTCCTGGTCGACTTTGATCCCCAGGGCGCCCTGTCTGCCGGCCTCGGCGTGAATCCGCACGAACTCGACCTCACCGTCTACAACGTGCTGATGGACCGCAAAGTGGATATCCGGGACGCCATTCACCAGACCGGCGTCGAACACGTGGACCTCCTGCCCGCAAACATCGACCTCTCAGCGGCGGAAGTCCAGTTGGTCAACGAGGTGGCCCGCGAGCAGGTCCTTGACCGGGCCCTCAAAAAGGTGGAAGACGATTACGACGTCGTCCTCATCGACTGCCAGCCCTCCCTTGGCCTCCTGACTGTTAACGCGCTGACCGCCGCGCACGGTGTGATCATCCCGCTCATCTGCGAGTTCTTTGCCCTCCGCGCTGTGGCGCTGCTGGTGGAGACCATCGACAAGGTCCAGGACAGGCTTAACCCGCGCCTGCAGGTGGATGGTGTGCTGGCCACCATGTACGACGCCCGGACGCTGCACAGCCGCGAGGTCATCACCCGTTTGGTTGAGGCCTTTGGCGACAAAGTCTTCGAGACCGTCATCAAGCGCTCCATCAAGTTCGCCGACGCCACCGTCGCCGCGGAGCCCATCACCAGCTATGCGGGCAACCACGTGGGCGCCGATGCATACCGCAGGCTGGCCAAAGAACTTATTTCGCGCGGCGGCGCACCCTAGCCACGCCGTGGCCGAATCCAAGCCCGGCTTCGAGGTACGGCTGGCCAACTTCACAGGTCCCTTCGACCTCCTGCTCGGACTGATTGCCAAGCATCAGCTGGATATCACCGAGGTAGCCATCGCCACGGTAACCGACGAATTCATCAAGTACATCCGGAACCTGCAGAAGCTGGGGGAGGAGTGGGCCCTGGATGAGGCCAGCGAGTTCCTGGTCATCGCCGCCACGCTGCTGGACCTCAAAGCCGCCCGCCTCCTTCCTGCCGGGGAGGTCGAGAACGATGAAGACATCGCGCTGCTTGAAGCCAAGGATCTGCTCTTCGCCCGGCTGCTCCAGTACAAGGCCTTCAAACACGTGGCAGGTCTCCTGGGCGAAACCCTGCACCAGGAGGCCATGCGCTTTCCGCGGCAGGTGGCGCTGGAGGGACACTTCGCGGCCATGCTTCCCGAGCTCGTCTGGAAGCACACTCCCGAACAGTTTGCCCGCCTGGCCGAGGCCGCCCTGCAGCCCAAGGCCCCAAAGCCAACCGAGGTGGGCCTTGCGCATCTGCACGGCGGCCATGTCAGCGTGAAGGAGCAGGCAGAAGTAATGGGCCTGCGGCTTCGCATTGAATCGCCGCTGACCTTCCGGGCCCTGATCGCCGATGCTGAATCCACGCTGGTGGTGGTTGCAAGGTTCCTTGCCCTCCTTGAGCTGTTCCGGGACAAGGCTGTTTCATTCGACCAGCTCTTGCCGCTGGGAGACCTGGCAGTGCATTGGATTGCCGGGAACGGGGAATGGTCGGCGGAAAACCTGAGCGAAGAATTCGAGGAGCAGTTGTGACTGAGCAGGCAACCCAAGCTGACACCGAGGGGGAGCCGGGCGTCGAAAGCCTCCCCGGCGGGGCCAAAGCCGCCCTCGAGGCGGTGCTCATGGTCATAGACGAGCCCGCCACGGAGGAAGAACTGGCGGCAGGGCTCGAACTTCCCGTTGCCGCCGTCGCTGCCCTGCTCGCAGAACTTCAGCGGGATTATAGCGGCTATACTGTTAAAGCCCCGGATATGGATCAAGCCAGTGGAACTGGTTTTGGCTCCAGCCCCCGGGGTTTTGAATTGCGGAAGGTCGCCGGTGGCTGGCGGATCTACTCCCGTACCGAGTTCGCCCACATCGTGGGCAAATATGTGCTGGAGGGCCAAACAGCCAGGCTTACCCAGGCCGCCCTGGAAACGCTCGCGGTCATTGCCTACCGCCAGCCGGTCTCCAGGGCCAGGGTATCCGCAATCAGGGGAGTCAATGTTGATTCCGTCGTACGGACGCTCGCCCAGCGCGGACTGATCGAGGACTCGGGAACGGATCCCGAGTCCGGCGCCATCCTCTACCGGACCACCTCATATTTTCTGGAGCGGATGGGAATCAGCTCGGTGGCTGAGCTGCCGCAGCTGTCGCCGCACCTTCCGGGGCTGGACGGCATCGCGGAGTTCTACGACACCGAAGGAATATAGCCGGGGCACCACTCCGGCTGCACGCAAGAGTACTTACAAGCGCAGATAATTTCTGCACGGCTGGCTAGGGTTGTCCTTGGACACCTTTCCGGTCAATATATCGAAGGACGGGTCATGACACAGGCGGGACGCCAGGGTTCACCACGTAACAGTTCGGGACGTAACGGTTCGGAACGCAATGCATCACAGCGCAACACCTCCCAGGGAGGCAACCCGGGCGGCGGCTTCCGGGGCGGCGCCGCCAAGCGCGGCGGCGGATTCGGCAGCGACCGCCCGCAGCGCGCACCCAAGCCGCGCGAGGAGCGCTTCATCGATCCGGACGAGGCCGCTGCCGGCACCCAGCCCGGCCGTGGAGCCGCGGAACCCAGATTCGCCAAGCCTTCCTCGAGGAAGCCTGCCGCCCGCAAGCCAGGCGCCAAGAAAGCACCCGGAACGCCGGGTGCCCTCAAGCCAAAGCCACGTACCGGCGCCCCGGGAGCCGCAGCTTCCCGTGCTTTCGGCAGCGAACGCTTCGGCCAGAACCTGGGCCCGCTCCGCCGGCCTTCACGTAAAAAGGGCCCGCGCGGCGAGGTTCCCCAGTCGGAACTGCATGATGCCGACGGCGTCCGCCTGCAGAAGGTCATGGCCTCCGCAGGGGTAGCGTCACGGCGCGTCTGCGAGGAGATGATTGCCGAGGGCCGGGTGGAAGTGGACGGCCAGGTCGTCACTGAGCTGGGTGTCCGCATCGACCCTAAAACCGCCGTCATCCACGTTGACGGACTCCGGATCCAGCTGGACGAGAACCTGGTGTACATGGTGTTCAACAAGCCCAAGGGCGTTGTTTCCACCATGGAGGATCCCGAGGGCCGGCCCTGCATCAGCGACTTCCTGCGCCACCAGCAGGGGGAACGCCTGTTCCATGTGGGCCGGCTCGACGTCGCCACCGAGGGGCTGCTGCTGCTGACCAACGACGGCGAACTCGCCAACCGCCTGACGCACCCCTCCTACGAGGTGCCCAAGACGTACCTGGTACAGGTCCGGGGCCCCTTCCCGCAGGGTATCGGTGCCAAGCTCAAGGAAGGCGTGGAACTGGAGGACGGCTTCGCTTCGGTGGATTCCTTCCGGCTCGTTGACTCCACTCCGGGCCACGTCCTGATCGAGGTAGTGCTGCACTCCGGCAAGAACCGGATCGTCCGCCGTCTGTTCGATGCCGTCGGATTCCCGGTCCTGCGGCTGGTCCGCGTCAAGGTGGGTCCCATCGGTCTGGGTGACCAGCGCCAGGGAAGCATCCGCAACCTCGGCAAGCAGGAAGTCGGCCACCTGCTGGCATCCGTAGGGCTCTGAGGCATGTCTGCTTTCCACAGCCAGGGCCGCGGGCACCTGGACGGTCCGGTGGTGGTCATCGGTACGGGGCTGCTGGGCACCAGCATTGGGCTGGGTTTGCGCGGCCGGGGCGTGCCGGTTTTCCTCTCTGACCCTTCGCCCACCAACCAGGCTGTAGCGGTGGATATTGGCGCGGGCCAGCCCCTGACCGGGCTTGCCGGCGCTGCACCCCAGCTGGTGGTGGTGGCTGCCCCGCCGGACGTCACGGCAGATGTTGTGGCCAAAGCGCTGGCAGACTACCCGGAGTCCGTGGTGGTTGACATCGCAAGTGTCAAGGCCGGGATCCTCTCGGCGCTGCGCAGCCGCGGTGTGGACCTTTCCCGTTACGTCGGCACACACCCCATGGCCGGGCGGGAAAAGTCCGGGCCGGTCGCGGCCCGAGGGGAGCTCTTCACCTCGATGCCTTGGGTGGTATGCCCCTCAGGGGAATCGTCCGGGGCGGCCCTCCAGACCGCCCGCGCACTGGCCACGGACCTGGGAGCAGTTGTTTCCCAGTTCACTGCAGACGAACACGACGAAGCTGTGGCCTTGGTGTCGCACCTGCCCCAGGTCATGTCATCGCTGTTGGCCAGCCGGCTGCAGGGAACACCGCTGCACGCGTTGTCCCTTGCGGGCAACGGATTGCGGGACGTCACCCGGATAGCAGCCAGCGATCCAGCCCTCTGGGTCCAGATCCTGGGCGGCAACGCGGCGAAGGTGGTCGAGATCCTATACGGCGTGCGGGAGGACCTCAACCGCCTGATCGGCACGCTCGAAGAGCCAACTGCCCCGGGTGCCAGGCTTGACCTCGCACAGTTGATGAGCGAAGGCAACGCCGGTCAGGCCCGGATTCCCGGCAAACACGGCGGGCCTCCCCAGGCGTATTCGTGGCTTACCGTCCTGGTGGACGATACACCGGGCCAGATAGCCCGGCTCCTCACCGAAATTGGTGAAATCGGCGTCAACCTGGAGGACCTGCGCCTGGACCACTCGTCGGGCCAAAACGTAGGTATGGTGGAAATCTCCGTGTTGCCGAACAAGCATGACCACCTGATCGAAGCACTCAACGACCGCGGATGGCGGGTACTCCAGTAATGACACAAGAACTTCTTGACACCCTGCCCGCGCTGCGCGTTGGCAGGCCGCTGGTGGTTGCCATCGACGGGCCCTCAGGCTCCGGCAAGTCCAGCGTCAGCAAGGAAGTAGCCCGCAGGCTCCGGCTTGCTTACTTGGACACCGGCGCGATGTACCGGGCACTCACCTGGTACTGCGTCACCAATGGCATTGACCTGGAGGACGGTGCTGCGGTGGAGCAGGCGTCCCGGGACCTGGTCCTGGACATGAGCACCGGCCCACAGGAGGAATACGTCCGCGTGGACGGGGTTGACGTCACAGACGCCATTCGTGAACCTGCCATCTCCTCAGCAGTCAGTGCCGTGGCCACCACCCTTGGGGCCAGGACCGAGCTCATCCGGCGCCAGCGCGAATATATTGACAAGCACCACCGCCGGATGGTGGTGGAAGGCAGGGACATCACCACCGTCGTCGCGCCCGGCGCAGAAGTGCGGATGCTGCTCACGGCCAGCGAGGAAGCACGGCTGCGCCGGCGCGGAATCCAGCTCGGCGGCACCCAGAACGCCGAGCAGTTGGCGGCACAGGTGACCCACCGCGACGCCAAGGACTCCACGGTGGTCAACTTCACGCAGGCCGCTTCCGGCGTAGTCACCCTCGATTCCTCCGACCTGGATTTCGATCAGACGGTAGCCGCAGCCCTCGTGATTGTGACCAAGGTCCTGAACCGTGACTGAGCCCACCGTGGTCAAGCCCAGGCTGGACATCCCGTCCGGCTGGACAATGGCCTGGAGCAGGCCCGTTGGGTGGATCCTGGACCATCTGGTCTACCGGACTTCCGTCACCGGCCGCGACAATGTTCCCACCGGCGGCCCGGTGATTTTTGCGGGCAACCACATCAGCTTCCTGGACGGGCCGGTGATGTTCGGGGCGTCACCGCGCCCCATGCACATCCTGGTAAAACAGGAGATGTTTAAGGGCTTCCTGGGCGGGGTGCTCACCGCATCCGGGCAAATGCCCGTGGACCGGGCGGGCGACCGTGCGGCGCTTCAGCGCTGCAAGGACCTGCTCGACGCCGGCCGTTGCGTCGGGATTCTTCCCGAAGGGACCCGGGGGAGCGGGGCAGCATCGGACATCAACGGCGGCGTAGCCTGGCTGGCGCTGAACTCCGGAGCTCCGGTAGTGCCCGTGGCCATCCTTGGCACCCGCAAGGGGGACGAACACGTGGATTCAGTGCCGCGGCCGGGCAGGCGCTTCCACGTCCGCTTCGGAAATGCGCTGACGCTGACCCGCAGGGCTGGGGAAAGCGGCCGTGCTTCAATGGACAGGGCGGCGCTGGAGATCCGGGCCGCGTTGTCAGGGCACGTGCAGGATTCCATTCAGCTCACGGGGCAGCCTCTGCCGGATGCAGATTTTTCCAAAGACTTCACAGCAGTAGCCGGGACGCCGGCAGATGACCACTAAGGACAACGCAATGAGCGACACAACCCAAACTTCCGGTCACGCCGGCGCCGGCGACGACGAGTACATCCCCTCGGGCACCGACCAGGTGGCGGAGCGGCTGGCGGCGATTGACGACGACGAGGCCGAGCTCCGTGCCGCGTCCCTCCGGGCGGGCCTGGAGGACTACGACCTTGACGAGGACGACGCCGCGCTGCTCAGCGGAGAGTATGACGACGAGGACTATGACGGCCCGGTCAAGCTGGACCCCGTCCTTGCGATCATCGGACGCCCCAACGTGGGCAAGTCCACCCTGGTCAACCGCATCCTTGGCCGCCGCGAAGCGGTAGTTGAGGACACCCCGGGTGTGACCCGTGACCGCGTGATGTACTCGGCCAGCTGGAACGGCCGCAACTTCACCCTGGTGGACACCGGTGGCTGGGAACACGACGCCCGCGGCATCCACGCCCGCGTGGCTGAGCAGGCCGAGATGGCCGTTGAGCTTGCGGACGCAGTCCTCTTCGTCGTCGACTCCGCGGTGGGTGCCACCGCCACTGACGAAGGCGTGATGAAGATGCTGCGCCGCAGCAAGAAGCCCGTCATCATGGTGGCCAACAAGGTGGACGACTTTGCCCAGGAGGCAGACTCCGCTGCGTTGTGGGGACTCGGCTTCGGCGAGCCCTACCCCGTCTCGGCACTGCACGGCCGGGGCGTGGCCGACCTGCTTGACCACGTGATGGATACGCTTCCCGAGTTTTCCACCATCGAAGGCCTGGAACGTTCCGGCGGGCCACGCCGCATCGCGCTGATCGGCCGCCCCAACGTGGGCAAGTCGTCCCTGCTTAACAAGCTGGCCGGTACCGAACGTGTGGTGGTGGACAACACCGCCGGCACCACCCGTGACCCCGTGGATGAATTTATTGAACTCGGCGGACGCACCTGGCGCTTTGTGGACACGGCAGGCATCCGCCGCCGCCAGCACATGGCCCAGGGCGCGGACTACTACGCCTCCCTGCGGACGCAGGCCGCGCTCGAGAAGGCGGAGGTCGCCGTCGTGCTCCTCGCCGTGGACGAGGTCCTCAGCGAGCAGGACGTCCGGATCCTGCAGCTCGCCATTGAATCGGGCCGCGCCATGGTGCTTGCCTTCAACAAGTGGGACCTGCTCGACGACGAACGCCGGCGCTACCTCGAACGCGAAATTGAGCAGGACCTGGCCCACGTGGAGTGGGCGCCCCGCGTCAACATCTCGGCCAAGACCGGGTGGCACAAGGACCGCCTCGTTCCTGCCCTGGACCTGGCGCTCGAAAACTGGGACAAGCGCATTGCCACCGGCCGCTTGAACGCCTTCCTCGGCGAGCTCGTGGCTGCACACCCCCACCCCGTCCGGGGCGGAAAGCAGCCGCGCATCCTCTTCGGCACCCAGGCCTCAAGCAGGCCGCCGAAGTTCGTGCTGTTCACCACCGGATTCCTGGACCCCGGATACCGACGCTTCATCACACGCCGGCTGCGGGAAACCTTTGGCTTCGAGGGCACCCCGATCGAGGTCAACATGCGCGTCCGGGAAAAGCGCGGCAAGAAGCGTTAATTCCGACACACGTGGGCTTCGAAACACGGAAAGTGTCACAGGCACCCTCCGGAATCGTGTAAGCTCTTCTAGGTGGTTCGGCCGGACTGCTGGTGGAAATCCGCAGGTTAGCCTGCGGATGAAACACAGCGGAGAACGGCGGAACTAACGGGCTGTAGCGCAGCTTGGTAGCGCACTTGACTGGGGGTCAAGGGGTCGCAGGTTCAAATCCTGTCAGCCCGACCATAAAGGCCGGAGCCACGCGGAAACGCATGGCTCCGGCCTTTTTCTTGTTTCCGGTCCATCTGGCAGGGTCGGTGCATAGCTGCCTGGCAGTAGTTTGGCCTACCTACTTCAGGAACTTCGACGTCCTGCGGTCAGCAAGGATCTTGCCCTTCGTCTGGCACGTGGGGCAGTACTGAAGGGCCGTATCGGCGAAGGAAACTTCCCGCACGGTGTCTCCGCACACCGGGCACGGCTCGCCGGTCCGGGCATGGACCCGCATGTGGCTGCGCTTGACGTCCTTCAGGTCCTTGGGCGGCTTGCCGCTGGCCTCGGCCAGTGCGGTCCCCAGTACGCCGTGGATGGAATCGTAAAGGACCTGCACTGTTTCGCGGTCCAGTGACCTGGCGGTGGCAAAGGGCGAGATCCGCGCGGCGTGCAGGATCTCGTCACTGTACGCATTGCCGATGCCTGCAATAACGCTCTGGCTCCTCAGGAGACCCTTGATCTGCTGGGAACTGCCAGCGAGGATCTCGGCCAGCATGTCGGCGTCGAACGCCTCGGTGAAGGGATCCGGCCCGAGCGTGGCGATGCCCGGCACGTCCTGGGGATCCCGCACCACGTAGACGGCCAGGCTCTTCTTGGTACCGGCCTCCGTAAGGTCGATGCCGCGCGGCCCGTCAGGGCCGGTGAAAGCAAAGCGCGCCGCGATGTGGCCCTTGCCCATCCGCAGTTGGGCGTCGGTGGGGGAGTCCGTGAAGCGCACCCAGCCCGCCCTTGCCAGATGGAACACCAGCGAAATTCCTCCGGTGTCGATGCTGACGAACTTGCCGAAGCGCCGCACGCCGGTCACCGTCCTGCCTTCCAAGGCGTTGAAGGGCGGATCGGCGGTCTTGAGGACAGCGAAGGAAACGATCTGCACTTTGGTCACCGAGGTTCCCTGCAGATGCTCGTCAAGAAATTCAGCCAGGCCGGCCACCTCGGGAAGTTCGGGCATTGCTTACCCTGCGGCTTCCCGGCGACCCGGAAGGGTGCATACGCTCATGGGTTCCATCTTGTCAGAATCACCGGCGAACGCCCCGGCAGTTGTGCCTATACTTTCAGCGGCGGCCCTTTTGGCCCCGCTGACACTGGTGTTCGTACCCCATGAAAGGCCCCTAATGAGCAACATTCCCGAAGACCTGTCCTACACCGCCGAACATGAGTGGATTTCTGCTCCCAACGCCGACGGGGTGGTGCGGGTGGGCATCACCGACTTCGCCCAGGACGCACTGGGCGATGTAGTGTACGCCCAGATGCCGGAAGTGGGCACCAGGATTACGGCGAACGAAGTTGTGGGTGAAGTCGAATCCACCAAGAGCGTCAGCGACATCTACGCGCCGGTCACCGGTGAGGTAGTGGCCCGCAATGAGTCACTCGACACGGATTCTGCGCTGATCAACACTGATCCCTACGGCGACGGCTGGCTCATTGAAGTGAAACTCGCCGAAGCGGACGCCGTTGAGTCGTTGCTCAGTGCATCCGAGTACGAACAACAGGTAGGCTAAAAGCTAACCGGTGAATCCGGTTCGGTCAGCTGTGAGGACAGTACGTCTTCGCACGTCAGCGGCCGGATCGGGAGCCGGTGCAGGACCTGCGAGGCAGGCCTGGACGGCAAATGTTACTTGCAGGCGTGAGAGCTGCAGCGGAAGAGGAGGAATCCATGGCTGGCCACACAAACAACCCTGCCGATGGGGAATACGGCAATGGTGCGGCCAGGGCGTCGGAGACCACCTCAATCCATCTCACCCCGGTGCGCGATGAGCCTACGATTGCACCAAAACTTTCCTCGGACGAGCGCAGCTCGGTGGAGGCACTGCCGGCCGGCTCCGCCCTCCTGGTTGCGCACAGCGGCCCCAACGCCGGTGCCCGCTTCCTGCTTGACTCGGATGTCACCACCGCGGGCCGTCACCCCGATGCCGACATCTTCCTGGACGACGTCACGGTCTCCCGCCGGCACGTGGAATTCCGGCGCACCGCGCGGAGCTTCGAGGTGGTGGACAAGAACAGCCTGAACGGCACCTACGTCAACCACGACCGCGTGGACAGCGTCGAGCTGAAGTCCGGCAGTGAAGTCCAGATCGGCAAGTTCCGCCTCACCTTCTACCTGAGCCCTGCCAGCGCTGCAGGCCGCGGCTGATCCGGGGACCGCTGCCTGTGGCAATGGCACAACCGGAACGCCGGGGACCGCAGGTCCTGAACATCGGCGAAGTCCTCGCTCAGCTCAGCGGCGACTTCCCTGGCATGACAGCGTCAAAAATCAGGTTCCTCGAGGAAAAAGGCCTGATTAATCCCCGCCGCACGCCGGCGGGCTACCGGCAGTATTCCGACGGCGACGTGGAGCGGCTGCGTTTTGTGCTGGCTCTGCAGCGGGACCAGTACCTTCCCCTGAAGGTGATCAAGGACTACCTTGACGCCATCGACAGGGGAGAGCGGCCCGAGAACCTGCCGCCCGGCGTCGTGGTGTCCCCGCGCATCGTCTCGGACGAGCTGGCCGTGGAACTGCAGAACCGGGGACGGAAGCTCACCGAAGAGCAGCTCCGCACGGAGTCCGGCGCCAGCGTTTCCCTGCTCCAGGCCCTTCTGAGCTTCGGCCTCGTCAGCCACTCCAACGGGCAATTCGACGAGCACGCTCTCCAGGTGGCCCGGGCCTGCGTACAGCTGGAAAGCCACGGGCTCGAGCCCAGGCACCTCCGGCCCTTTCAGGCAGCTGCCGAAAGGGAGTTCGGCCTGGTGGAACGCGCTGTGGCGCCGCTTGCTTCGCGCAAGGACGCCGCGTCCCAGGCGCGGGCGGCGGAGGCTGCCCGCGAAATCAGCGACCTCTGCCTCACCCTGCACCGTGCTCTGGTGCAGGACCACATCTCACGCATGGACATCTGATGATTGAAGTCGAGATCGTAGGCGTTCGGATCGAACTGCCTTCCAACCAGCCGCTGGTCCTCCTGCGGGAGATGCACGGGGAACGCCACGTGCCCATTTGGATCGGCACCCCCGAGGCCAGCGCCATCGCCCTTGCCCAGCAGGGAGTGGTTCCGCCTAGGCCCATGACGCACGACCTCCTGGTGGATGTGGTCGAGTCGCTGGGCCACTCCGTGGTCAGCGTGAACATTGTGGCAGTGGAGGACAACATCTTCTACGGCCAGCTCCAGTTCGAAAACGGCACCACTGTCAGTTCGCGTGCCTCCGACGCCCTCGCCGTCGCCCTCCGTGCCAAGTGCCGGATCTGGTGCGCGGATTCCGTAATGGACGAAGCCGGCGTCCGGATCACGGAACACGACGAGGGTGAGGACACGGAGCCCGGTCCCACCGTTGATGAAGAGCGTGAGATGCGCCGGTTCCGCGAGTTCCTGGACGACGTGGAACCCGAGGATTTCGACGGCTAAGGTCACGTTAAGGTTAAAGTCGAGGATGAAAGTTTCGACACGCCTCTTCGAAGGGCCCAACGTCTTTGACCTTGGGTCTCCGCGGGCCTAACGTCTAAGTATCGAGTTCCCATTGCTTACGGCAGCCGCGCAAGTCACACTGGAAGGTGCGCCCCGCGGAAATTACAGGCATGATCTTCATTCCTGTTGAGGCTGCTGCAGTTCTTCCCGCGGAGCTTATGACAAGGAGGATCCAGGTGAGTCCCAAAGGCGAAGCAGGAGGGCTGAAACAGCCCACGGCCGGTGTTGCTGTGCCCGCAAGCGGTGCTCAGGGCCTCCTGTTCACCGAAGACCTCCCTGTCCTGGACGAAGACGCCGGATACCGGGGTCCCACCGCGTGCAAGGCAGCGGGCATCACGTACCGCCAGCTGGATTACTGGGCACGCACCGGACTTGTGGAACCTGCTGTCCGCGGCGCCGCCGGGTCGGGATCCCAGCGGCTGTATGGCTTCCGCGACATCCTCGTCCTCAAGGTGGTCAAGCGCCTGCTGGACACCGGCGTATCACTGCAGCAGATCCGCACCGCGGTAGAACACCTGCGTGAACGCGGTGTGGAGGACCTCGCCCAGATCACGCTGATGAGCGACGGCGCCAGCGTCTACGAGTGCACATCCGCGGATGAAGTCATTGACCTCGTCCAGGGCGGCCAGGGAGTCTTCGGCATCGCCGTCGGCCGCGTCTGGCGAGAGGTTGAAGGCAGCCTGGCGTCGCTTCCGAGCGAACATGCCGCTGAGCAGTCCTTTCCGGACGACGAACTGAGCAAACGGCGGGCAGCCCGCAAGATCAGCTGACGCCTGCGCCACAGCCTGTTGTCAACAGCAGAGGCCGCTCTCCCTTTGGAGAGCGGCCTCTGCTGTTGATGTTGCTTCTCTAGCGTGCCCGGCTGCGCAAGCCGCTTCCTACTGCCATCAGGTTGGCCAGCAGGTCATCGAACAGGGCGGCGGCCGCTTTGGCTGACTCGCCGGGCCAGTGGTGCACCGGGTGGGCGGCGCCCTGAATCTGCTGCCAGTTTGCCTGCTCAGGGATTCGAGGGCTCAGGAGGAGCTCGCCGAACATTGACTCCATCTCGGCCAGCCGGTAGCTGTGCTCGGAGGACCCGGACCGCACACGGTTGGCAACGATGCCGGCGGGCGACAAGTTGGGCGCGAATTCCTGGCGGAAGAGCTGGATGGCCCTCATGGTCCGCTCGGTTCCCGCAACGGAGAACAGCCCCGGCTCGGCAACCAGGGCAACCTTGTCGCTCGCTGACCACGCCATTCGGGTCAGGCCGTTGAGGGATGGCGGGCAGTCGATCAGGACCAGCTCGTAGTTCTCCGCGGTGGCCAGTACCGAGGACAGCCGCCGCAGGTCGCGGCGGCTGAGGTCCGGACGGTCATAGATGCCCGTGTAGGCAGAGCCGACGGCGACATCCAGAACCGCCGGACCCGAGCCGTTGGAGTGGGCCTTCGCCGTCCAACTGCTGCCCACAACGTTCTCCGCGAGCTTGGCACGGCGGGGGCTCTTGAGCATCCTTCCGATGTCCAGCTGGTCGCCGGGCTGTACGCCCAGGGCGGTGGTCGCGTCTGCGTGGGGATCAAGATCCACCACCAGCGTGCGGATGCCTGCGGCAAGGGCTGCAGACGCCAATCCTGTGGTGACTGAAGTCTTGCCGACCCCACCCTTGAGGCTGCTGATGCTGACTACTTGCACTTGAGAGACCAAAACCTAACGCCGGATGCCGTGTTGGGAGTAATGTTTGCTCCGGCAGTGCCGAAGCCGGACGGTCCTGCCGCCCTACTCATCATATGTGGATGCGTCGGCGAATCCTGCTTTATCAGGCGTCGGCATGGCACCGAGTATGCTGCCAGGGCGGTTTCCGCCCGGTCCGGCAGAAGGGCTCGGGACATGACGGGGAAATCTGTGATGGTGGCCACAAAGATTTGTGTTTGTCCTTCCAGGTCCTAGACACTGTGACCACTCACCGATCCACCCGCAATGATGCAGGAGAAGTATGTTTTCCAAAGTTCTGGTGGCCAACCGCGGCGAAATCGCGATCAGGGCCTTCCGCGCCGGCTACGAGCTGGGCGCTAAGACCGTTGCTGTATTTCCAAATGAGGACAGGAACTCGATCCACCGCCAGAAAGCGGACGAGGCCTACCTGATTGGCGAAGAGGGCCACCCCGTAAGGGCGTACCTGGACGTTGCGGAAGTGGTGCGGGTAGCAAAGGAGTCCGGTGCCGACGCCATTTACCCCGGATACGGTTTCCTCTCGGAAAATCCAGATCTGGCGCGCGCGGCGAAGGAAGCCGGCATTACCTTTGTTGGTCCGCCGGCTGAGGTCCTGGAACTGGCGGGCAATAAAGTTGCGGCGCTGAAGGCTGCCCGCGACGCCGGTGTTCCCGTTCTCAAGTCCAGCGCGCCCTCCAAGGACCTGGACGAGCTCATCGCGGCCGCCGATGAGATCGGTTTCCCCATTTTTGCCAAAGCCGTGGCCGGCGGCGGTGGGCGCGGCATGCGCCGGGTGGACACCCGCGAGGCGCTGCCGGATGCCCTGCAGTCTGCCATGCGTGAGGCGGACGCTGCCTTCGGCGACCCCACTATGTTCCTCGAGCAGGCCGTACTGCGGCCGCGGCACATCGAAGTGCAGATCCTTGCCGACGCCGAGGGCAACGTGATGCACCTCTTCGAGCGTGACTGCTCCATCCAGCGCCGGCACCAGAAGGTCATTGAAATCGCCCCGGCCCCCAACCTGGACGAAGGCATCCGCCAGGCCCTGTACCGCGACGCCGTTAAGTTCGCCAAGGCCCTGAACTACGTCAATGCCGGCACCGTTGAATTTCTCGTTGACACCGTTGGTGAGCGTGCCGGCCAGCATGTCTTTATCGAGATGAACCCGCGCATCCAGGTGGAGCATACGGTCACCGAGGAAGTCACCGACGTAGACCTCGTGCAGGCGCAGATGCGGATTGCCGCCGGCGAAACGCTTGCTGACCTCGGGCTCTCCCAGGACACTGTAAGGCTGCGGGGCGCCGCGCTGCAGAGCCGCATCACCACCGAGGACCCGGCCAACGGCTTCCGCCCCGACGTCGGAAAGATCACCGGCTACCGTTCCGCCGGCGGAGCAGGCGTACGGCTCGACGGCGGCACTGTCTACTCGGGTGCCGAGATCAGCCCCCACTTCGACTCCATGCTGGTGAAGCTCACCTGCCGCGGCAGGGACTACCCGGCCGCGGTCGCCCGTGCCCGCCGCGCCTTGGCCGAATTCCGTATCCGTGGTGTCTCCACGAACATCTCCTTCCTCCAGGCGGTGCTTGACGACGCCGACTTCATCGCCGGCGACGTCGCCACGAACTTCATTGACGAGCGCCCGCAGCTTCTCAAGGCACGGGTCTCCGCCGACCGCGGAACCAAGCTCCTGACCTGGCTGGCTGAGGTCACGGTCAACAAGCCGAACGGCGAGCTGACAGTGCACTCAAATCCTGCGGCCAAGCTGCCGTCCGTCAAGGACATACAAGCAGCACCGGGCTCACGGCAGCGGCTCCTTGAGCTGGGACCCGCGGGCTTCGCCAAGGCGCTTCGCGAACAGAACGCAGTGGCCGTCACAGACACCACTTTCCGGGACGCCCACCAGTCACTCCTGGCCACCCGCGTCCGTACCCGCGACCTCGTGGCGGCGGGCCCCGCAGTCACCGCCCTGATGCCGGAGCTGCTCTCCGTCGAGGCCTGGGGTGGGGCCACGTACGACGTCGCCCTCCGGTTCCTGGGTGAAGACCCCTGGGACCGGCTCGCCGCCCTTCGCCAGGCGCTGCCGAACGTTTGCATCCAGATGCTCCTCCGCGGCCGCAACACCGTTGGCTACACGCCCTACCCTGAAGAGGTCACCGAAGCGTTCGTCAACGAGGCCGCGGCAACCGGCATCGACATCTTCCGCATCTTCGATGCCCTGAATGACGTCAGCCAGATGGCACCCGCCATCCGCGCTGTCCGGGCAACAGGCACCGCCGTCGCCGAAGTGGCACTCTGCTACACCGGGGACATGCTGGACCCCGAAGAGAAGCTCTACACGCTGGACTACTACCTGGAGCTGGCGCAGAAAATCGTGGACGCCGGAGCCCACATCCTGGCGATCAAGGACATGGCGGGCCTCCTCCGTCCCGCCGCCGCGGCCAAACTTGTCTCCGCCCTGCGGGAACGTTTCGACCTGCCGGTGCACCTGCACACGCACGACACCGCAGGCGGCCAGCTGGCCACCCTGCTGTCGGCCGTGGACGCCGGTGTTGACGCCGTGGACGTTGCCTCCGCTTCGCTGGCGGGAACCACCAGCCAGCCGTCGGCTTCGGCCCTGGTTGCAGCGCTGGCACACACCCCGCGGGACACCGGCCTCAGCCTTGCTGCTGTCAGCTCGCTGGAACCGTACTGGGAGGCCGTCCGCCGCGTCTACGCGCCGTTCGAGTCCGGACTTCCGGGCCCCACCGGGCGTGTGTACCAGCACGAGATCCCCGGCGGGCAGCTCTCGAACCTCCGCCAGCAGGCGATGGCACTGGGACTGGGGGAGCGCTTTGAGGCGATCGAGGACATGTACACAGCCGCTGACCGCATCCTGGGCCACCTGGTCAAGGTCACCCCGTCCTCCAAGGTGGTGGGCGACCTGGCCCTGCACCTCGTTGGCCTGAACGCCGATCCGGCGGACTTCAACGAGAACCCCCAGAACTACGACATCCCGGATTCGGTCATCGGATTCCTGTCGGGCGAACTGGGTGACCCTCCGGGTGGCTGGCCCGAGCCCTTCCGCACCAAAGCCCTCCAGGGCCGGAGCGTGAAGGTCCGCGACGTGGAGCTCAGCGCCGAAGACAGCGCCGCCTTGAAGTCCGACTCCAAGACCCGCCAGCACACGCTGAACCGGCTGCTCTTCGACGGACCCACCAAGGACTACCTGAAGAGCGTGGAGACCTACGGCAACATCTCGGTCCTGGACACCCGGGATTACCTCTACGGACTCCAGCGCGGCCAGGAGCACGAAATCCAGTTGGAGAAGGGTGTGCGGCTGATCGCGTCCCTCGAAGCGGTGTCCGAGCCTGACGAAAAGGGCATGCGCACGGTAATGTGCACCCTCAACGGCCAGTCCAGGCCCGTGGTGGTCCGCGACCGTTCCGTGGTCAGCAACGTCAAGGCCGCAGAGAAGGCCGACCCCGCCCAGCCCGGCCACGTGGCAGCCCCGTTCGCCGGTGCCGTCACCGTAACCGTCAAGCCCGGCGACACCGTGAACGCGGGAGACACCGTGGCCACCATCGAAGCCATGAAGATGGAAGCGTCCATCACGACGCCGGCTGCCGGCAAGGTTGCCCGGCTCGCCATCTCCTCGGTGGAGCAGGTCCAGGGCGGAGACCTGCTGCTGGTAATCGAGCAGTAACCACATAACTAAGAAATACGAAAGGGTCCTCCCGGCGTGAGAAGCTCACGGCGGGAGGGCCCTTTTTGCTTCGTTGCTTCGTTGCGTCGCCGTGGTCACGGCAGGCATGATCCTCTGCGTGCTATTCCCCACGCCCCGCTAAGGCCGCTTCGCGGCGAGCGGGAGCGCGGGGCCCCTTTTACGCACACTGCCGGACCAGGCCAGTCTCGTCATGCGTTTCAGTGCGCGGGGCCTCCTGCATAGCACGCAGAGGATCGGGGCCTGCCTTTCCCCGCCACGGCTAGGAGCGCGGTGACGCGTACATCTCTTCGATGACCGTCTCGAAGTCCTTCATCACCTGGGCCCGCTTGACCTTCATGGAGGGGGTGAGGTGCCCGGATGCCTCGGTGAAGTCAGCGGGCACGATCCGGAAGGACTTGATCGCTTCGGCCTGTGACACTGAGGCGTTCGCTGCGGTGATCAGGTCCTGGACTGCTGCCTTGACCACGGAGTTGTTGGCCGCGTCCTCGAGGGAGGTGTTTGCGGGGAGGTTGTGGCGCTGCAGCCAGCCGGGCAGGGCCTCCTGGTCCAGGGTGACAAGTGCCCCGATGAAGGGCCTGTTGTCGCCCACCACCAGCACCTGGGAGACCAGGGCATCGGCGCGGATCTGATCCTCAAGGAGCGCCGGGATGACGTTCTTGCCTCCGGCAGTCACGATGATTTCCTTCTTGCGGCCGGTGATCCATACGAAGCCGTCTTCGTCGAGGCGGCCGATGTCGCCGGTGCGGAACCATCCGTCGGCGAACGTCTCCGAGGTAAGGTCCTCCCGCTTGTAGTAGCCGTGCATCACGCAGACGCCCTTGGCGAGGATTTCACCGTCCTCGGCGATTCTGACGGCGTTCCCCGGCAGCGGCTTGCCGACAGATCCGATCTTGATCAGCGACGGAGTGTTCACGGAGATGGGGGCCGTGGTTTCGGTCAGGCCGTAGCCTTCGAGGACCTGCAGGCCAATGCCCTGGAAGAAGTGGCCCAGGCGTTCACCCAGCGGGCCCCCTCCGGAGACCGCGTGGGCAACGTGGCCGCCCATGGCGGCCCGCAGCTTGCTGTACACGAGCTTGTCGAAGAGGGCGTGGCGGAGCTTGAGGCCAAGGCCCACCCGCCCGTTCTGGCGCGCCTTTGAGAAGGCGATTGCGGTGTCCGCGGCTTTGTGGAATATGGCGCCCTTGCCGCCGTCCTCTGCCTTGGTCAGCGCCGAGTTGTAGACCTTTTCGAAAACGCGGGGTACGGCGAGGATAAACGTGGGCTCGTAGCTCTGCAGGTCAGCGAGCAGGTTCTTGATGTCCGGGGTGTGGGCCACGGTGGTTCCGGCGGCCATGGCCAGGACGGAGATGAAGCGCGCGAAAACGTGGGCCAGCGGCAGGAACATGATGGTCTTCGCGTTCTCGTGGACGATCTCGCCGATGATGGCCAGGGCGTTGTCCGAGAGTTCAACGAAGTTTCCGTGCGTGAGTTCGCAGCCCTTGGGGCGGCCCGTAGTGCCGGAGGTGTAGATGATGGTGGCGACGTCGTCCAGGTTGGCGGTCGCGCGCCGCGCCTCGAGGTCTGCGTCGCTGACCCCGCGACCGGCTTCACGGAGGGCATCCAGGCCCTGGCCCTCCAGCTGCCACACGTGCTGGAGCGCGGTGAGGCCCTCCGCAGTCACCGCCTGGCGGATCACGTCCTCATGGTGCGCTGCCTCGCCGAAGGCTGCCACCGCCCCCGAGTCACCGAGGTTCCAGGCCACCTGCGAAGGAGAGGAGGTTTCGTAAATCGGAACCGATACTGCTCCCGCAAACCAGATGGCAAAGTCCACCAGGGCCCATTCGTAGCGCGTGCGGGACATGATGCCTACGCGGTCGCCCGCAGCAACGCCGCTTGCCATAAGTCCCTTGGCCAGGACCGAGACATCGGCCAGGAAGTCCGTGGCTCGAATGTCCTGCCAGGCACCGGCGGAATCGAGCCGCGAAAACAGTGCCGGGTTGCTGGGCTTTGCAGCCTGCCGCAATACCAGATCAGTGATGTTGGTTTCCGGTGGGACAACAACAAGAGGCGGAACACTGAATTCGCGCACTATAGCTCCTTTGATATCCGAAGACCCGCGCAGGGTATGCCTAAAGACTAGTACGGCTGTACCGGGCCGTGCAGTATCTAAAGCTACTGATCAGTAACTTAGCCGTCAATGGTGCCGGGCGGGACATGCGGGGGCGCCCTCCTCTGGCGCCGGAACCGCCCGCCTAGAATGGTTGACTATGTATGCACCGCCCCCCGGCGAACAGACCGGCCCCTTGCGACGACCAGCTCCGTGGAGGCGGCGCCCGACTACCGGCCGGACCAGGTTGCGCCACGGTGAAGGCTTCCGCGAACACCTGCGCCTCGGGCGCAAGGGCCTCGCCATCGGCATCGACATCGGGGGCACCAAGGTGGCGGCCGGCGTCGTGGACGCCGAAGGCAGGATCCTCAATGAGGCGCGCCGCTCAACGCCGGGCACGGACCCGCGGGCAGTGGAACAGGTCATCGTGGAACTCGTGGAGGAGCTTGGGCGGGGGCACCGGATCTGGTCGGTGGGGATCGGCGCCGCAGGGTGGATGGATCTCGACGGCGGCACGGTGCTTTTCAGCCCGCATCTGGCCTGGCGGAACGAACCGCTCCGGGAAAACCTGCAGCACCTCTTGCGCCGTCCCGTACTGCTTGCGAACGACGCCGATGCCGCAGCGTGGGCCGAATGGCGCTTTGGTGCCGGCCAGGGTGAGGACCGCCTGGTGTGCATCACCCTGGGTACGGGAATCGGCGGGGCCATGGTGATGGACGGGCGGGTCGAGCGCGGCAGGTTTGGCGTAGCCGGCGAGTTCGGCCACCAGATCATCATGCCTGGCGGGCACCGGTGCGAGTGCGGCAACCGGGGGTGCTGGGAGCAGTATGCGTCCGGGAATGCCCTGGGACGTGAAGCCCGGATCCTGGCGCGGGCCAACTCCCCGGTGGCCCAGGACCTGCTGGCTGCCGTGGGCGGCAACACCGATACCATCACGGGCGCAATCGTCACCGACCTGGCCCTGGCAGGTGACGCCGCTTCCCGTGAACTTATTGATGAAGTAGGCGACTGGCTGGGTTTGGGCCTGGCCAACCTGGCGGCCGCGCTGGATCCCGGGCTGTTCGTTATCGGCGGCGGCCTCTGTTCCGCCGGGGACCTGCTGGTGGAACCTGCCCGAAAGGCATTTTCACGGAACCTCACCGGCCGCGGGTTCCGGCCTGCCGCCGGCATTCAATTGGCGGCCCTGGGCCCGAACGCCGGGCTGATCGGGGCGGCGGATCTCTCCCGGGTGAGCAGCAGGGTACGCGCCTGAGCTACTAACCGGGGCGGGCACTAAACGCGTGCGCCGTCGTCGTTCTCGTCTTTTTCCTTCGGAAGCTTCATGATCAGGTAGACCGTTCCCAGCACAAACACGCCCACGATGCCCACCACAGCGAGCAATGGTGCCGAGCGCCAGAACATGGCCGACAGCAACAGCGCTATGGGCCCGCCCACTGCTGCCAGCCAGGCCAGCATGGTCAACGGATCTGTTCCCGCGAGGCTCGGCGGTTCCTCGGGAATGAAGTCGCCATCGTCCCCGTCCACGTCATAATCGCGTGGCCCGGCAGCCGCGTTGCCGTTCCCGGCGGCGCCGCCTGGGGCAGAGTCCTGCCGCTCGGCGGCGGACAGTTCGGTGGGGGCAGCCCCGGCCAGTCCCAGGGGGTCGAAGTCCCGGAACGTGGCGGACCTGCCGGCGGCAGCGGGGGTGCCTTCCGGCGCCTGCGTGCCGTCGGCGGTACCGGTACCCGCAGGCCCTGTTGGGGAGTCTGATTCGAGGCGGGCCACGAGATCAAGCCAAACGGCGTCGTCGTGGTTGGCTCCCTGGTCCGGTGAGCCCGCGTCAGGCCTGTTCATGGGAAGCCTCCTGGCCGGGCAGTGCTGCTGTTGCGGACACAGGGCCGGCAGCGGAAACCACACCGCGGATAAAGTCCACCGAACCCGCAAAGATTTGTTCGGCGTCGTTGTCCATAGTGGCAACGTGGTAACTGTTTTCCAGCCTTACCAGCTCCAGGGGAGCGTGCGTGAGGCCGCGGCGCAGGGCCACGATGCTCGAATCGGACACTACATGGTCAACGGTGGAACGGTAGACCTGCACGGGAGCGGTGACCCTGGGCAGGATCCTGATGGTGTCTTTGAACATCTTGTTGAGTTCGTGGGCGGCAGCTACCGGGGTGCGGTTATAGGCACCCTCGTCCATGCCTTCCTTAAGGATGTCGTTCGCGATGGCCGGCGTGCTTTTCATGACCAGCTTCAGGATTCCGGCGAGCGGCGCGCGGGGGTCATCAATGACAAGTCCCGGGTTCACGAGCACCACCCCTGCCACCGGACGCGTGGCGGCGATGCGCAGCGCCAGCGCACCACCCATGCTGAGGCCGGCTGAAAAGACGTAGTCGCAGTCGGCGTCGAGTTCCAGGTAGGCGTCGTCAAGCGCCCCATGCCACTGCTGCCACGTGGTCCGGGCAAGTTCCTGCCAGCTGGTGCCGTGGCCCGGCAACAGGGGCATGCGGACAGCAAAACCCGCGGCGGCAAAAGCCTGCGCCCACGTGCGCAGGCCGTGGGGGCTTCCCGTGAACCCGTGCGAGAGGACCACACCGATCCGGGGCCCCCCGCCGTTGAATGCACTGCTGTAGGGGCTGTGGTCCGGACTGGAGGTCATGGGCTCTCCACTGAAGTGTTCTGGCGGGCGATGGCGTAGAAAAAGGCGCCGGACTTGGCAAAGATTTCCGGCGCATCCACGTCCAGCGTAGCCACATGGCCGCTGCTGGCAAGGCTGACCACCTCCACAAGGTGCATACCAAGGCGTTTTCTTAGGACCGCAAGCGAGGTGGGCGGGACTACTGCGTCGGTGTGGGACTTGAACACCTGCACGGGAGCGGTGACGAGGGGCAGGCCCCGGATTGCGGCTCCGAACAGCTTCTTCAATTCGTGGACGGCAGCGAGGGGAGTGCGCGAATAGTCGCCGTCTTCAGTGACAACCGCCGTGGGCTGCTCCTCCTGGATGGGGAGGGCGGTCTTCTGAAAGTACTTCAGCACGCCAATGACGCGTACCCGGCGGTCGTAGAAACTCAGGCCGGGGTTGACCACCGAAACGCCCGCCACCTGGTGCCTGGACGCAGTCAGCAGCGCGATGGCTCCGCCCATGGACAAACCCGCGACGAAGCACGTTTCAGTCCGCTCCGAAAGCTCAAGGTAGGCGGTTTCGAAGCTGCCGTACCAGTCGCTCCAGCGTGTCCGGGCGAGCTCGCGCCAGTCCGTCCCGTGCCCGGGCAGCAGCGGCACCGTAACCGCGTATCCCTGGGCAGCGAGGTGTTCCGCCCACGGCAACACACTCAGGGGGCTGCCGGTGAAACCGTGGCAGATTGCCACTCCGATCCGGGCGTTGGCACCATGGCCCGGATAGCTGAAAGCGGCAGGACGGGACGGGATGCTGCTTTCGCTCATGACTCCATCGTGTCACTGTTCCGGGCAAATCTCACTAGAGTAGGGTTGCATTGAACTGCTGGCCAGGCCCGATGCGGGGCTTGGAAGCTGCCTTCCGGAGAGGTTTTGCACGTGTTTTATTGGGTGATGAAAAGGATCTTCCTGGGTCCGGTGCTGAAGCTGCTTTTCCGCCCCTGGGTGAAGGGCCTGGACAACATCCCGGCCGGCGGTGCCGCGATCATCGCCTCCAACCACCTCTCGTTTTCCGACTCTATCTTTATGCCGTTGATGGTCCGCCGTCCGGTGGTATTCCTGGCCAAGTCGGAGTACTTCACCGGCACCGGGATCAAGGGGAGGCTAACGGCCATGTTCTTCCGGCTCACCAACCAGCTCCCCATGGACCGGTCCGGTGGCGCTGCCTCCGAGGCATCGCTGAGTGCCGGAATGGATGTCCTCTCGCATGGCGGGCTGCTCGGCATCTACCCGGAGGGTACGCGCAGCCCGGATTCCCGCCTTTATCGGGGCAAAGTCGGGGTGGCCAGGCTGGCGCTCAAGGCCGGTGTACCGGTTGTTCCCGTTGCAATGATCGGCACGGACAAGGTACAGCCCATCGGCAAGCGCCTGCCGAACATCCGCAGGATCGGCATGATTTTCGGGGAACCACTGGACTTCAGCAGGTACCACGACCAGGCCGAGGACCGTTTGGTCCAGAGGCAGGTCACAGACGAGATCATGTTCGAGCTGATGCGTCTCTCAGGCCAGGAATACGTGGATGAGTACGCGGCCGTGGTGAAGCTCCGGCTCGCAGGCAAGCCTGTGGATCCGGCAGCAGCCGCAGAACCCCTTGCCACGCCGGCGCCGACTGACGGCAGCCCGGATGCTGATCCAAGTGCCCCAAACGTCCGTGCCGGCCGCCAGGCGGCCGACCACGGAGAAGGGCAGGACGACGGCGGGGCTGCCGCCACGGCCTGAGCCGGGCTGGCGGAGGTACGGCAGTCATCCGAAGCGACCGACGGCGCGGCGCATGTCTGTGACGCCGTGCCCGGGATGCGTGACGCCGCGGTGTTCCAGGCACCTTCACGACCGTTAGGCTTAGAAGGTGACTGAGCTATCTGCAAAACCTGCCTTTTCGCTGTCCAGCACCGCCCAGAGCGGAGCGGCCAATTATCCCGGGCTCGATGACTGGCGGGACATGCCCATCTCCCAGCAGCCCAGCTGGCAGGACAGGGACGTGTTCGATGCCTCGGTCAAGGAACTCTCTGTCCTTCCTCCGCTGGTGTTCGCCGGCGAGGTGGACATCCTCCGCGAGCGGCTGGCAGCTGCCGCCCAGGGCAAAGCGTTCCTGCTTCAAGGCGGCGACTGCGCCGAAACCTTCGAAGCCGCTACTGCGGACAAGATCAGCGCACGCGTCAAGACCATCCTCCAGATGGCGGTGGTCCTGACCTACGGCGCCGCGATGCCCGTCATCAAGATGGGCCGTATGGCGGGCCAGTTCGCCAAGCCCCGCTCGTCCAACGATGAAACCCGCGACGGCGTCACACTTCCGGCGTACCGCGGCGACATCGTTAACGGCTACGACTTCACACCCGAATCGCGCGGCCACGACGCAGCACGCATGCTGCGCGCCTACCACACGTCCGCCTCCACCCTGAACCTCATCCGCGCTTTCACCCAGGGCGGCTTCGCGGACCTGCGCTCAGTGCACCAGTGGAACAAGGGCTTCACCGAAAACCCTGCCCACGCACGCTACGAATCCCTCGCACGGGACATCGACCGTGCCATCAAGTTCATGGACTCCTGCGGCGCGGACTTCGAGGCGCTTAAGCGCGTTGAGTTCTTCGCCAGCCACGAGGCCCTCCTCCTGGACTACGAGCGTGCACTCACCCGTATCGACTCCCGTACCGGATTCCCGTACGACACCTCCGCGCACTTCCTCTGGATCGGGGAACGGACCCGCGAGTTGGACCACGCACACGTCGACTTCCTGTCCCGGGTGCGCAACCCCATCGGCGTTAAGCTGGGCCCGTCCACCACAGGTGATGACGCCCTGCGCCTGATCGACAAGCTGGACCCGGAGCGGGAGCCCGGCCGGCTGACCTTCATCACCCGCATGGGTGCCGGCAACATCCGCGAAAAGCTGCCCGCCGTCGTCGAGAAGGTCACTGCCTCAGGCGCACAGGTGCTCTGGGTCACCGATCCCATGCACGGGAACACCGTAACGTCCCCGAACGGGTACAAGACCCGCAATTTCGACGACGTCATTGACGAAGTGCGCGGCTTCTTCGAGGTTCACCACGCCTTGGGGACAGTCCCCGGCGGCCTGCACGTGGAAATGACCGGCGACGATGTCGCGGAGTGCCTCGGTGGCGCCGACCCGATTGACCAGGAAGCCTTCCTGGACCGCTACGAGTCTGTCTGCGACCCCCGCCTCAACCACATGCAGTCGCTCGAAATGGCCTTCCTGGTGGCAGGGGCACTCGCCAAGCATTAATGCCTGCCGGTACCCCGCACCTGGCAGGCGTAGGTGCGTGGTGTGGGCGGCCGGGGCCGCCTACACCACGGTCAGTGTGATGACTGATCCTTCTGGTACTTCGGTGTCCACCGGGTCCTGGTCCCGGACCGTGCCGAAGAAGCCGCCAAGAATGTTGTTTACCCGCACTTGGAAGCCCAGGCCTTCGAGGGCACGCTTCGCGTCCGCCGCCTGCTTGCCGATGTAGCTGGGCACCTCCACCATCCTCGGCCCCTTCGAGATGGTCAGGATCACCGTGCCGCCCCGGGTGAGGGCGCCGTTGGCCGGAGACTGGCTGACAACGGCGCCCTCCGGGATGTTCCGGTCGAACACTTCTTCGCGCGCCACGTCCGCCTGCAGGCCGGCCGCCTCGATGGCGTCCTTGGCATCATCCTCGTCCTGGCCCACCACGTTGGGGACCGGGATCGGCTCGGGGCCCTTCGATACCACCAGGTTGACGGGTGTACCGTGCCGGGCAGGGGTACCGGCGGCAGGATCCTGCGACAGGACAATGCCCGCCGCTACAGCTTCATCGAACTGCCCGGTGACCTTCCCCAAAGCCATTTCCGCGCCGTTCAGCCCGACCTTCGCTTCCTCCAGGGTGCCCCCGGTCAGTCCGGGCAGCGGGAAAAGCTGCGGGCCCTTCGAAACAAACACCGAGACAGGCTGGAACTTCCGGATTTCCGAGCCGGCCGGGGGTTCGGTGCCCACCACAAGCCCGCTGGGCACGTCGTCGTCGAAAACGTCCCTGCTGGTGGACCGGAACCCTGCCTGGCTGAGCAGTTCCTGGGCCTGTGCCACCGTTTTGTTCGCCACGGCAGGGATGGCTGCGGCCGAGCCCGGTCCCATGCCGAAAAACCAGCCGGCCCCCGTTGCCAGCAAGGCGGCGATGAGCAGGATGACCACCCACAGGACCCCTCGGCGGCGCGGGCTGCCCTCGCGCAGGTTGCGTGCCGGGGTGGCCGCTGCGCGTGCCCGGGCTTTTTCGTTCTCCTTGTCGGCTTTGAGCTGGGCCCGCTTGCTGATGGCCGCGGGCGCCGCCGCAGCCCACCGCGCGTCATCGTCGGAGCCGGGGGGAGTGAGCTTGTATCGAAGACCGGAAGCCGGAGGGCGTTTCTCCTGGCCGGGGCCCTGATTAGCCTGGGGCTGGAGTGGGAGGTGCGTGGGTGCCGCAGGCCGGCCAAAGGGCATAACGCTTGTTGGATTGTTGGTACGGGCTATGACCTCGGTGTGGCCCGGGTTTCCGGCGGGGTCCTGGCCGCTGGCTTCCACGGCTGCGGGCGGCTGGAGGTCCATATCGTAGTCGCTGAGGTTGGTCCTGATGTGGCGCAGTTCCTGGAGCAGCGCGTTCCCGTCGATGGGGCGGTTCTCCGGATCATTGGCGGTGCACCACTGCACCAGCTCGTCCACCTCTGCTGCCAGGCCGGGCACGAGGGCTGAGGGCGGGCCCACTGTCCCGTTGACGTGCTGGTAGGCCACCTGGATGGGAACTTCACCCGTGAACGGCTGTTGACCGGTCAGCATCTCGTAAAGCATGATTCCCACGGAGTACACGTCGCTGCGGGCGTCAGCGGATCTGCCGAGGACCAGTTCGGGGGAGAGATAGGCAACGGTCCCGAGCAGTACTCCGGTGCTTGTGGAGGTGGTGACCGCGCGCGCCAGTCCGAAGTCGCCGATCTTGATCCTGCCGTCTTCGGCTATCAGGACGTTTTCCGGTTTTACGTCCCGGTGGATGAAACCGGCCGCGTGTGCGGCGCCCAGGCCTTCCACCACCGGCTCAATCAGCTTGAAGGCACGCCTGGGCGGAAGCGCACCCTCGGCCTTGATGACGTCCCGCAGCGTGTGGCCCTTGATGTATTCCATTACCAGATAGGCGGTGTGGGCGTCGGTGCCCTGGTCCAGTACTCCCACCACGTGGGGGTGGGACAGCCTGGCGGCAGCCTTGGCCTCCCGGCCCAGCCTGCCGAGGAAGCTCTCATCGGCAGAGAGGTGGGGGTGCAGCACCTTCAGGGCAACATCCCGTTCCAGCCGCTGGTCGGTGGCAACGTAGACGGTGGACATCCCGCCGCGCGCCAGCCTGGACCTCACGGCGTACCGGTTGTCCACCAGGGTTCCTACCAGAGGGTCTGACACGTGTTCCTGCACCCTACGATCGTAATCCAGCAATGAAACGGGTCCGAACCCTTACCGGTCCGGACCCGTGCCGATTTCTCCTGCCCGCCCCCGCGCTGCGGATGCGGGGACCGGTGCTAGCCGAAGTTCTTCTGGTGTGCCTTGATGGCCGCGACGTAGGACTTGGTGTCGTCGTACATGCCGTACTTGCTCACGGAGTACTGGCCCTGGTAGTAACCGGCGATGGCTGAATCCCTGTCCTTGCTGGTGGCGAGGAGCTGGCGGATGATCGCCACGCCGGCCGTTGCATTGTCGTAAGGGTCCAGGAGGTTCAGCTTGCGGCCCACCAGATCCGATGCCCACTGGCCGGAGCTGGGAATGACTTGCATGGTTCCGATGGCATTCGCGGGGGATACCGCGCGCTGGTCGAAGCCGGACTCCTGGTGCGCGAAGGCGAGGGCGAGCGAAGGTTGCACACCCATTGCCCGTGCCGTGTCCGCCACGATTCGGCGCATCTGCTCGCGGGAGGGGACCGGCGAAGCGTTCAGGAGTGCCTTGTTCTTGTTCGCCGAGCTCACCACTGCTGCCGGGTAGCGGAAGCCCAGGAAGGAACTGGGCACCAGCGGCGTAACCGAGACTGCGGGCTGCGGTGCCCGCTGGCCGGCACCAGGGATGGCCAGCTTGTTGCCCGGATAGATTACCGTGCGCAGGTTCATCCGGTTGGCGGAGAGGAGATCCGAAAGCCGGACCCCGTGGCGGGAGGCGATGGCGGAGAGTGTGTCGCCGGCCTTGACGGTGTACGAGCCGGATGCCGGGGAAGCAGCCGAGGAGTTTGCCAGGGCCGGAGCGGGGGCAGCCGGGGCGGAAGCGGAACCGCCGCCGACTTTGATCTTCTGCCCGGGGTAGATGATGGAACGGACGTTGAGGTTGTTCCAGGAGAGCACGCTTGACAGGCCCACCTTGTGCTTTGCCGCAATGGCCCCAAGCGTGTCGCCCGGCTTCACCGTGTAGGTGGCGCCGCCGCCAGCGGAGGAACGGGCTGCGGGAGCAGGCTTCGCGGGCGCCGCGGCGGCGGAACCCGAAAGCCTGATCTTCTGCCCCGGGTAGATGATGGTTTTCGCCTGCAGGTTGTTGAGCTTCAGTACCTGGCTGGTGCTCAACCCGAACCTGCCGGCAACGGCACTGATGGTGTCCCCCCGGGCAATCGTGTACACCGCCGGTGCTGACGGCCGGGCTGGCTGGAAGGCCGCGGGGATGGCCGTGGAGACGGACGACGCCGGAATGACGGCTGCCGTCGCCTGTGCCGCCTGCGCTTTCATGGCGGCGGCGAGGGTGGCCGGGACAGCGCGGGCGGGCGGTTCGGCAACGGCGGGCTGGGCGAGGGCCAAGGATGACAATACGACCGCTGGCAGCGCTGCCGTGGTGGCAGCGATCATGGGCAGACTCGGCTTGGGGGGCTGCTTGGGCGAGCGGGACGTCGTCATATAAAGAATCCTCTTCTCAACTGCGGGCGCGGGCGGGGATGCCGCTGTTATTCCGATACTACTGTTACTCGTGTTGTTACTGTTACGAATGTTATCTATGTGAATCTCTCACGAAATTACGGGTAGCACAAGAATTCCCACATTTACGGCAAGCAGGAATTTGTGGAGTGTCCGCAGGTCAGGAACGCCTCCGGGAATTTACCGACTAGGCGCGACGGTACGCACCGTGGCAACCTTGATCCGTGAGTAATGTAGAAAACCTGGTGGGCGAATGGTTGCCCCTGCCCGACGTCGCCCAATTGCTGGATGTTTCCATCACCAAAGTCCATAGCCTGCTTGATGAGCATGCCTTGGCGGCTCTGCGGGTGGGAGAGCGGAACATCCGGTCGGTCCCGGCTGAATTCATTCAGGACGGCCAGGTGGTGGACAGCCTCAAAGGCACCATTGTTGTGCTCGCTGACGCCGGCTACTCTGACGAGGACCTCATTGTCTGGCTTTTCACGCCCGACGAATCACTGCGCGGCCGTCCCATTGACGCCTTGCGGGAGGGCCGCAAAACAGAGATCAGGCGCCGGGCGCAGACCCTGGCCTGGTAGCTGTCGAACTTAGCCGACCGAATCAGGAGGCGCGGCTGACGGTAGCTTCAGCCAGCCTCCGCAACGCGGTTTTCGGCAGTTCGTCCAGGGGAAGTGCCTCGAGGGCATCGAATGCTGCCGCGCCGAATTCGTTGATGAGGACTTCAGTGGCCTGCAGAGCTCCCGATTCTTCGATAATTCGCCGGATTTCGAGAATGTCTTCATCTGCGAGGTTGGGGCTGCCCAGCCTGGCGTCGATGAAGGCGGATTCGGCCTCGGACGCCTGGTCCAGGGCCAGCGCCACCAGTACCGTCCGCTTGCCTTCGCGGAGGTCGTCCCCGGCAGGCTTGCCTGTGGTGAGCGGATCGCCGAAGACGCCCAGCACGTCGTCACGAAGCTGGAAAGCCTCGCCAAGGGGCAAAGCGAAGGCCGAGTAGCCGCGGAGCAGTTCGTTCGAGGCGCCGGCGAGTGCTCCGCCCAGGGCCAGCGGGTGCTCCGTTGAATACTTGGCTGACTTGAACCGGATGATCGACTGCGCCCTGCTGACGGCGCCCGCGCGGTCCCGAACAGGACCGGCCACTTCCTCCAGGATGTCCAGATACTGGCCGGCCATCACCTCTGCGCGCATGAGGTTGAAGATCAGCCGTGCCCGGCTGCCCGCAGCAGCCCGCTCACCGATATCCGTGAAAGCTTCTTCACTGAACGAGAGGCAGAGGTCCCCGGCGAGGATTGCGGCTGCCTGCCCGAACCGCTCGCTGTCCAGTGCCCAGCCGCGGGTGCCATGCAGCTGGCTGAAGCGGCGGTGGACGCTGGGTCCGCCACGCCGGGTGTCCGAACGGTCGATGATGTCATCGTGGATCAGCGCGGCAGCCTGGAACAATTCCAGCGCCGCACCGGCCGTCACTACCTGCTGAGCGGACGGGTCACCGCCGGCGCCCCGCCATCCCCAGTAGCACATGAGCGCACGGAGGCGCTTTCCGCCTGTCACCAGATTGGAAATGGAACCCATGATGGGTTCGATGTCCGGAGAGATGGCTGACATGATGGACTGCCTGGACGTGAGGAAGTCGGTCAGTTCGCCGGCTACTGCCGCAACGAAGGCGGCCTGTTCATTCCTTAGCTGCTCAGCCGCCGTCACTTGGCTGACTCAGCTGCCACGTTGGCGCCGATGGTGAAGGTGACGACACCGGCCGTTTCCACGGCGGAGAGATTGACCGTCTCATTGTCTCCCCGGACGAAGTCCTTCGAAGCGACCGCCCCCACGGCCTCACCGGGGACTGCCTTGAACCCGCGCGCCTCCAGTTTCTTCGTGTAGAAATCCATGACCTTCGCAGTGGGCGAGGTAATGGTGGCAACCAAGGCGGCGGTGGCCGGCGTCGACGCCTTATCGAAGCTGCTGGACACCACGCTCGCGCCCGGCATGAGCGGCAGGAGCTGCTGGGGGAAACCTGCGACGAAGCCACCTACGGTTGCGGAGGTGTTGGGCGAGGCGGAGGGGCTGGCCGAGGCTGTCATGGTTGATTGGACAGTTTCCGGTGCAGACGCGGAGACGGTGGGATCCGGTGTTCCTGAGGGCGTTGGGCTGCAGGCAGCGAGGGCCAGTGCTGCCCCGGCAGCGAAAGCGGCCAGGGCTGCTGGCTTAGGGTTTCCAATGACCGTCACAGGGACATTCCTCCTGGTGTAGATGCCGGATTCAGCCTCCAGTTTAGTCAGTACAAAGCGATAGGATTGCAGCCGTGGCACCTGTTGGGACGAACGAGCCGGCCGGAGCAGGCCTCCGGCGCTGCAGGCGCAACTGCATCATGCACGTGGACATGGACGCCTTTTTCGTAACCGTGGAACTGCGCACGAGGCCCGAGCTCAGGGGCAGGCCCGTCATCGTTGGCTATCCGGCAGAGCGCTCGGTCGTCCTGTCAGCGTCGTACGAAGCCAGGGCGTTCGGCGTCAAGTCGGCCATGCCAATGGCGGTGGCGATGCGGATGTGCCCCCAGGCAGTCATCATCGAGCCCCGGCACAAGGTGTATTACGAGGTTTCCGCCCAGCTGATGGCAATCTTCGAATCGGTCACGGAGTTGGTGGAGCCGCTCAGCGTAGACGAAGCATTCCTGGATGTGAGTGGCGCAATCCGCCGGCTGGGCCCGCCCCGGGCCATCGGTGAGCTGATCCGGAGCAGGGTAGCCGCTGAACTGAGCATCACCGCGTCGGTGGGGATCGCTGAGACGAAGTTTGTGGCAAAAATTGCCTCCACCCGCTGTAAACCTGACGGCCTGCTCCTGATCACGCCGGATGAAACCGTTCCCTACCTCCACAGCCTGCCCGTTGGGGCCCTCTGGGGCGTGGGCGCGAAAACCACCGATGTCCTGGCGAGGATGGGCATTAAGACCGTAGCGGACCTGGCGGCCACCCCGGCCTCCTCCCTCAAAAAGATGCTCGGCGCCACAGGAGTCCACGTACACCAGCTCGCATGGGGAATAGACCCGCGTCCCGTGACCCCGGTCCGTCTCGAGAAGAGCATCGGCGCTGAAGAAACCTTCGCCGTGGATACCGCCGACGACGCCCTCCTCCACCGGGAGCTGCTGCGGCTCTCGCACCGTACAGCAGAGCGGCTGCGGAGTTCGGGCATGGTGGCCCGGACTATCGCCCTGAAGCTGCGGTTCGCGGATTTCTCCACCATCACGCGCAGCAGGACCGTCCAAACGCCCGTGGACAGTGCGCAGCTCATCTATGCAGTGGTGCTACAGCTCCTGGACTCCGTGGACAGGCCGATGACCGTCCGGCTGGTAGGTGTGCGGGCGGAGCAGCTCGAAGAAGCCGCGCGCACCTCCCTCCAGCTGAGCATCGACCGGAGGGATGACAACTGGCGCGCCGCAGAGCAGGCTGTGGACCAGGTAGCCCGCAAATTCGGCGGTAAGTCGGTTCTTCCTGCCCGCCTCCTGGAACCAGGGAGCGGGCCCGGATAAACCCGGCAGATAAGCGGCGGGGAGGGCGCCGGGAAAGTCATTGCCGTCTTTCAGAACGGCCATGAACAAACTATCCTTATAGATACGAAGTTTTTGAGTGTTTGGACTTACTAACGGGCTCTCTTGGACATGCTTCCGCGCCGGATTTGTATGCCCGGGTTGCCGTTTACCGCCACAGCAGGCGGGTACGGGAACCACCAGGGCATACCAGACGTTATCCGAGCAGAAGTAGTGGCTGGGACCAGCCCGGACGTTGGCCTACAAAAGGAGGTCGTGATGCCGCTGTCGGAGCACGAACAGAAGCTGCTGGAGCAGCTGGAGAAGCAGCTTCACGAGGATGATCCAAAGTTCGCGAATTCCATGGGGTCGGACCCCGGGCGTTCGTGGTCGACAAGACACGTCGTGATCGGCGTCCTTGGTGCGCTGGCCGGTGTCTTCCTCTTACTGGTGGGCGTCACCCTCCAAAGTATCTTTGTTGGTGTCCTGGGCTTCATTGTCATGGGCGGCGGCGTCTACTTCGCCACGATGCGGAGCAGCTCGTCGGCAGCGAAAGGAACCAAGACCGGTACGGGCAAGCCCGGCAAGCAGCGGAGCTCCTTCATGAGCAGCCTGGAGGAACGCTGGGACGAGAGGCGCAGGGGCGAGCCCTAACTTTCCGGCGTCCATTGACCCGGACGCCCCCGGCACACCACTTTGCTCCCCGGAATGGGGGAGCGCGGCGAAAAGACCCGCTTCGGCGGGTCTTTTCGCGTTTAACCTGCCTGCAGCACGCATAGCCGTGACCCCTCGATCCCGAGGGTTGCAATTCGCCCCTCCCCGTGGCCCAGGCCGAGCGAGGTCCTCCACTTCCCACCACCAGCGTATTTCCGCGTCCTTTAGGGCCCACCTTCCCAAAAAATGCCCTGTCCAGCGCCCCTTTCGCGTTGACTGTGGTGGAAAGTGGAGTAATGTGGAGGACATAAGAGGGTGGTTGCAACATAGGGGATGTGCAGTTCCTGACATCGGACAGGCGGTGGGCCAGTGTTTCTGGGCACGCATTCGCCACGTCTGGATGAAAAGGGGCGGATCATTCTCCCCGCTAAGTTCCGGGAGGAACTTGCCAGCGGACTGGTTCTTACGAGGGGCCAGGAACGTTGCATCTACGTCTTCAGCGAGAAGGAATTTGCCCGGGTTCACGAGCAAATGCGGGAGGCGCCAATCTCCTCAAAACAGGCGCGGGACTACATCCGTGTCTTTCTCTCTGGAGCCTCTGACGAGGTACCTGACAAGCAGGGGCGCGTGACTATTCCACCGGCGCTCCGGGAGTACGCAGGGCTCGGGAGGGAACTGGCCGTCATCGGCGCCGGGACCCGCGCCGAGATCTGGGACGCCCAGGCCTGGAATGAGTACCTCGCGGAGAAGGAGACCGCCTTCTCCGAAACCGATGATCCCATTCCGGGCATTCTCTGACCGGAACAGAACAGCGGGCAGTTTTTCTTGGTTGAGATCTCCAGCCGGCCCGTCGGCCGGCCAACCTGGCTCACTTCCCCGGAGCCAGGCGGGCAGGACGATAGGCGCGGATGGGGATCTGGGCCAAGAACCATTCCAGGTGACAGCGACGGCGAGAGAGGACGAGGCATGAATGATCAACCGAAGCCCACGTCTGAACGCCATGTGCCGGTCCTTCGGGACCGGTGCATCAATTTGTTGGCTCCCGGATTCGAGGCTGCCAGGAGCCGCGGCGAAACCCCGGTGGCCATCGATGCCACGCTCGGGATGGGCGGCCACTCCGAAGCAATGCTTCAGCGGTTTCCGGACCTTCACCTGATCGGGATCGACCGGGATGAAGAAGCCCTTGCTCTGGCCGGGGAGCGCCTGGCGCCTTTTGAGGCACGGACAGATCTGGTCCACGCCGTCTATGACGAAATCGAAGAAGTCATCGCTGACCTGGGCGTGCCCGAAGTTCACGGAATCCTCATGGACCTGGGCGTTTCCTCACTCCAGCTGGATGAGCGCGAACGGGGATTCGCGTATTCCTTTGACGCGCCGCTGGACATGCGGATGGACACCAGCCGCGGGCAGACTGCCGCCGACGTCGTCAACAACTACAGCGAAGAGGAACTCGTCCGGATCATCCGGAAGTGGGGCGAGGAGAAGTTCGCCGGACGCATCGCGAACAGAATCGTCGCCTCCCGGGCCACCAAGCCCTTCACCACCACGGGCGAGCTGGTGGAGCAAATCCGGGCCGTCGTTCCGGCGGGCGCGGCCAAGTCCGGCGGCCACCCCGCCAAGAGGACATTCCAGGCCCTGCGGATCGAGGTCAACGAGGAGCTCGACGTACTGGAACGTGCTGTTCCCGCAGCCGTGGAGGCCACAGCACTGGGCGGCCGCATTGTCGTCATGTCCTATCACTCGCTGGAGGACAAGATCGTCAAGGCAGTTTTCCAGGCCCGCTCCAAATCCTCCGCCCCACTCGGCTTTCCGGTTGAGCTGGAAGAGCATAAACCCGAACTGAAGACCCTGACCAAAGGCACCGAGGTGCCGACCGCCGTCGAAATCGCCGAAAACCCCCGCGCTGCCTCAGCAAGGCTTCGTGCTGTGGAACGTATCCGAACCAGGAGAGCCTAATGAGCACCGCTGCCGTGAAGAACTTTCCCGTCGTTTCCGGTTCGGCGGCCAAGCAGCTTCCTGCAGGTTCGCCGGCCGGGCCGCGCCGGGGCCGCACTCCGCTGTCCGTAGTCCGGACCCTTCCCCGCAGGCGCCGTGCCCCCTTCGTGGTGCTGTGTTTTGCCATGCTCGCCGTGGCCCTGATCGCCGTTCTCGTCCTGAATATTTCGGTTTCCACGGCGCAGTACCAGTTGGTGGAACTCCGTGCCAGGCAGAGCACGCTGACGAAGCAGAACCAGGACCTCACCCAGCAGGTCCAGAACTTTGAAGCACCCCAAAACCTCGCGGCGCAGGCGTCGAAGCTGGGGATGGTGCCTTCCACCGTTAAGGGCCAGATTGACCTGTCCACCCTCTCCGTTACCGGCAAAGCAACCCCGGCTGTAAAGGACGGCGCTGCCGGAGCCGTCATTCCGGCGCCTGCTGTCGCCGGCCAGCTCACCGTGGTTCCGCCACCCAGCAAACGGGATCCGCTGGAAGCCCGGAAACCCGTCGAGGAGGCCCCGGCTGCAGCCCCCGCGGCGGCAATGACCAAACCGGCCCCTGACGCAACACCAACCCGCACTCCGCCGGCTTCCGCTCCGGCTGTGCCGCCCGTGGAGCTCCACGGCGGATCGGTACCAGCGCCCCAGCAGAAGGTCCCCGGACAGTAACAGGCAGGTCTGACAGGCAACAAGGTCGAGCAGCAAGGAATATCACGGTGGCGCAGAGGACCGGCAAAGCAAGAAGCGGCAAGGTACCCAACGCCAAGAAGCGACTCCGACTGGGCCTTGGCATGATGCTGACGCTCCTCTTGGTGGTGGGCGGCAAACTCTTCCTGGTCCAGGGGCTGGACGTCGGAGGAATGGCCGAAGCTGCCTTGAACAGCCGGATGAAGCGGACCGTCCTGCCTGCCGAGAGGGGCAGCATCCTCGACTCCCGCGGAACGGTGCTGGCCAACAGCGTCATCCGCTACAACGTGGTGGTGGACCAGCGGGTGAACACTAAAACCGAAACCTTCAAGCGGCTGGAGACGGTGGACGGCAAAGAGAAGCTGGTGGACGTCAGCCGGGACCAGGGCCTCACAGAGCTGGCCGCCGCCCTCGGCATGGAGAAGGACGCCCTCCGGGACGCTGTAACGGGCCAACAGCCTTACTACATCGTGGCCAAGGACGTGAAACCGGACATTGAGGACCGCATCTCCAACCTCCAGGTCCCCGGCATCGTCACGGAAGGCGTCAGCAAGCGGGTCTATCCCAATGGTTCCGTGGCCGGCGGAATCATCGGGTTCCTGGCCGACGGCACTACCGGCCAGGCCGGCATAGAACAGACCCAAAACGAGCTGCTGAAGGGCGCGGACGGCGAACGCCTATTTGAAATCGGCGCAGACGGCCTGCGCATCCCTGTCGGCGTGGACGAGCTGACGTCGCCCCAGGACGGCAAGGACGTCAAGCTCACCCTCAACTCCGACCTGCAGTATTTTGCCCAGCAGGCCATTCAAAGCCAGTCGGACAAGCTCAGCGCCGAGTGGGGCGTCATCATTGTGATGGACGCCAAGACCGGTGACCTGGTAGCGATGGCCGACACCAATTCCCCCGATCCCAACGATCCCGGACGGGTGGCCGCCAAGGACCGCGGCGTCCGCGCGGTCACGGCGGCATACGAGCCCGGCTCCGTTCAAAAAATGATGACCGCGGCGGCCCTCATTGAAGAGGGCAAGGCCAAGCCCCTCGATTCGTTCACCCTTGGCCCCACCTACACGGTGGACGGGCAGACCTTCAGCGACTCATTCGCCCACGGAACCGAGGAGCGAACCCTGGCGGGCATCCTGGGCTATTCGATGAACACCGGCACCGTCATGGCCGGCCAGCGCCTCAGCAAGGAACAGCGGTACGACTGGCTCAAGAGATTCGGCATCGGCGAGGCGCCGGATATCGGGCTGCCGGCAACGGCGTCCGGCATCCTCACTCCGTGGCAGCAGTGGGACGGGCGCCAGGAGTACACAGTACTGTTCGGGCAGGGCGTGTCCCAGTCCACACTCCAGACCGTGCGGGCGTTCCAGTCCATCGCCAACAATGGGGTGATGCTGCAGCCCAGGCTCATTGACGCCTACGTGTCTCCGGATGGAACGGAGGAAAAGGTGCCCGCCGCACCGCCGCGGCAAACCGTGTCGGAAGAGACGGCGCAGCAGGTCCAGGACATCCTCGAGAGCGCCGTCACCGAAGGGCAGATCAAGGACGCGGCCATCGACGGTTATCGGGTGGGCGCAAAGACAGGAACCTCTGAATCACCGTGCGACGACGGCAAGTCCGGGTTCTGCGGCTATACCGCCTCCATGGTGGGTATGGCACCGATGGATGATCCGCGGTTTATTGTTGAGGTGGTACTCCAGCGGCCGAAGGGCAGCATCTATGGGATTACCAACGGGCCGGTCTTCCGGTCGGTCATGAGCCAGGCACTGCGGACCTACAACGTCCAGCCGTCCAAGGGCGAACCGGCCCGGCTGCCCCAGTTCGCCAAGTAGCATCCCGGCAACAGCCGGCCGCACCAGCAGCACCACCGGTTCATCCATGCCGGGCTCGATCCACTAGCACCATCGGAGATTCCTTGTCTGACCTCAATCCGTCCGATAGCCGCGCCGTCCCGCAGGGACCTGCCGGCCAGGGCCGTTTCCGCCCGTCAACTGTTGAAGCGGTCCGGCTGGCAAGCATCGGCGACGCCATTGATGTGGCGGTTCCCGGTCCGGCGGCCGGCGTGGAAGTCACCGGAATTTCCCTGAACTCGCGTGCCGTGGAGCCGGGCGACCTTTACGTCGCCCTTCCTGGCGCAGCACGTCATGGTGCCGATTTCGTTCCGCAGGCCGTCGAAGCGGGAGCCGTGGCCGTCCTCACGGACGACGCAGGCGCCAGGCTGCTGGCGCTGTCCAACGATGTTCCGGTACCCGTGATCATCGTGGACTCACCCCGCAACGTGGTGGGGCCATTGTCCGCTTTGATCTATCAGAGCCAGCCGGGCGGCGGCCAGCCGCAGTTGTTCGGCGTGACGGGCACCAACGGAAAGACCACCACCACCTATTTCATCAACTCGCTGCTGCGGGCCCTGGGTCGGAAGACAGGGCTGATTGGCACCATCGAGATCCACGCCGGCGGGGACCCCATCCCGAGCCTTCTCACCACCCCCGAATCGACCGACGTGCACGCGCTGCTGGCGCTCATGCGGGAAAGGGGACTTGCGGCTGCCGCCATGGAGGTCTCGTCCCACGCCATCTCCTTCCAGCGGGTGGACGGAGTGCTCTTCGATGTTGTGGGCTTCACCAACCTGACCCAGGATCACCTGGACCTGCACCTCACCATGGATGATTATTTCGCCACCAAGGCGGAGCTTTTTACTCCAGACCGCGCCCGTGCGGCGGTGGTAACGGTCGACGACGAGTGGGGGCGCCGTCTTGCCGGCGCCACTCAAGTGCCGGTTACCACCCTCGCCACGTCCGCCGGAACCGCTGCCGACTGGACTGTCACGAAGACGGCCGCGCGCGGGCTTGGCACGGAATTCACCCTCAGCGGCCCGGACGGGGCCAGGCTCACCGTGCACACCGGCCTCCCCGGCAGCTTCAACGTTGCCAACGCCGCTTTGGCGGCAGTGATGGTCCTGGCGGCAGGCGTCGATGCCGGCACGCTGCAGTCCGCATTGGACGAGCACGACCCCTTCACCGTAGCGGTGCCCGGACGTATGCAGCTGGTTTCCGACGAGCCGGCAGCGGTCGTCGATTTTGCCCACAACACCGACGCGCTGGCCCGCGCCCTCGAGGCGGTACGCTCACCGCTACCCGGGTCCCGCCTCATTGTCGTTTTTGGTGCCACCGGCCAGCGTGACCAGGGAAAACGCCCCGCAATGGGCGCTATTGCCGCCCGCCTCGCCGATACCGTCATTATCAGCGATGACGACCCCCACGATGAAGACCCGGCTGCCATCCGCGCCGACGTCCTGGCCGGAGCCCGCGAAGCGAAAGAAAAGGACTCCCTCAAGTGTGAAGTCCTGGAGGTCTTCCCCCGCGCCGAAGCAATCCGCCGTGCCGTGGAGCTGGCGCGGCCGGAGGACACCATCCTCGTGGCCGGCCGGGGCCATGAGGTGTGGCAGGAGGTCAAAGGCGTCAACCTTGCCCTGGACGACAGGGTGGAGCTGCGCAGCGCCTTGACAGCCAGGGGATTCAACGTTCTCCAAGACGACCGGATAGAGTCCTAGACCGAGATGATTGCATTTACTGCGGCGGAGATCGCCGAAATCACTAACGGGCGCCTGGACGCCGATCCCGGGATCACGCCCCTTTCGGTGGTCACGGACTCACGCGAATCCACACCCGGTTCGCTCTATGTCGCAAAGCCGGGTGAGCACGCCGACGGCCACGACTACGTGGCAGCCGCCTTCGCAGCAGGCGCCACCCTGGCCCTGGTGGAGCGCCCGTTGTCCGGGCCGGACGGAACACCCTATCCCTCGGTCCTGGTTCCCGATGCGGTGCTCGCGATGGGCGCACTGGCGGCCGAAGCCGTGCGCAGGATCCGGGCAGCACGGGCCCTGGAAGGCAGCGAACTTACGGTTGTGGGGATCACGGGCTCGGCCGGAAAGACCACCACCAAAGACCTGCTCGCAGGCATCCTCGCCACCCAGGGAAACACCGTGGCCCCGCAGGGGTCCTACAACGGCGAAATCGGCGTGCCGCTCACCGTCTTCAGGGCCGGGACCGATACGCGCTACCTCGTGATAGAGATGGGTGCCACCGGAATAGGCCACATCCAGTACCTTGCCGACATGGTCAAACCTGACATCGGCGTAGTGCTCGCGGTCGGAACCGCGCACGCCGGGGAGTTCGGGGGAGTGCAGAACATTGCCCGGGCCAAGGGGGAACTGGTAGAGGCCCTCGCCCCGACGGGCACCGCCGTGGTCAACCTCGACGACGAGCGGGTGGCGGCCATGCGTGCACGCACCTCGGCGGCGGTGCTGGGTTTCTCGGCGGAAGGCCGGGGGGACGCCGCCGTGCAGGCATTGAACGCCGACACCAATGCCGCCGGCCATCCTGAATTCGACCTCCGGCTGCCGGACGGCGAAACCGGGCTGCACGTGAGCAGCCGCCTCATCGGCGCGCACCATGTTGGCAATCTGCTGGCCGCCGCCGCCGCGGCCTGGGCCGCGGGCGTACCCGGACAGGACATAGCGTCCTCCCTCAGCATGCAAACTGCCGCAAGCAGGTGGCGCATGGAGCGCACCGAGCGGCCGGACGGCGTCACCATCATCAACGACGCCTACAACGCCAACCCCGAGTCCATGCGCGCCGCGCTGCGGACGCTCGCGGACCTTGGCCGCGGCAGGCGCACCTGGGCCGTGCTGGGAGCAATGCTCGAACTCGGCGAGGACTCCATCAGGGAACATACCGCGGTCGGCACCCAGGTGGTCCGGCTCAATATCTCCAGACTGCTGGTGGTAGGCCGGGAAGCCCGCGCCCTCTACGTGTCGGCAGTGCAGGAGGGGTCCTGGGGCGACGAGTGCCTTTTCGCGGAAACAGTGGAAGAGGCCCACGAACTGCTGGATGCCGAGCTCCAGCCAGGCGACCTGGTGCTGTTCAAGTCCTCGAACAGCGTAGGGCTTCGCCACCTGGGCGATCGGATAGCATTACCCCCACAAACCCCGCAACCTGCCGATGGAAGGAGCACTCTGCCGTGATTGCACTTTTGATCGGCGCCGGCCTGGCACTCCTGTTCGCCCTTGTGGGAACCCCGCTCTTCATCCGGCTGCTGGTACGCCGCGGCTACGGCCAGTTCATCAGGGACGACGGCCCCACCTCCCACCACACCAAACGCGGCACACCCACCATGGGCGGGACAGTGGTGGTGGCGGCGGTACTGCTGAGTTACGGCCTCACCCACCTGATCATGCTGATGGTCAATCCCGGTTCTTCCGGCCCCTCCGCTTCGGCCCTCATCCTGCTGTTCCTGATGGTGGGGATGGGCCTGGTTGGATTCCTTGACGACTTCATCAAGATTTCCCGGCAGCGCAGCCTCGGCCTCAACGCCAAGGCAAAGCTGATCCTGCAGGCAGCCGTTGGCATTATCTTTGCGGTGCTCGCCCTGAATTTCCCCAACCACGCCGGGGTCACGCCTGCCTCCACCAAGATTTCGCTGGTCCGTGATTTGCCCTGGCTGGACCTTGCCTTTGGCGGAACCGTCCTCGGGGCCATCCTGTTCGTGATCTGGTCCAACCTGATTGTCACCGCCGCAACCAACGGGGTGAACCTGACCGACGGCCTTGACGGGCTCGCCGCAGGTGCCGCCGTGATGGTTTTCGGCGCGTATACGCTGATGGGAATCTGGCAGAGCAACCAGGCCTGCGGTTCACCCCGCGAGGCCGGCAGCGGGTGCTATTCGGTCCGCGATCCCCTGGACCTGGCCCTGCTGGCAGCCATCATGAGCGCCGCGCTGGTGGGCTTCCTGTGGTGGAACACCTCGCCGGCCAAGATCTTTATGGGCGACACCGGGTCCCTGGCCATTGGCGGCGCCATCGCGGGTTTCGCCATCCTGTCCCGGACCGAACTGCTGCTGGGCATCATCGGCGGCCTGTTCGTCCTGATCACCCTGTCCGTCATCATCCAGGTGGGCTACTTCAAAGCCACCGGCGGTAAGCGCGTCTTCAAGATGGCCCCGCTGCAGCACCACTTCGAGCTGCAGGGCTGGGCGGAAGTGACGGTGGTGGTCCGGTTCTGGATCCTTTGCGGGCTCTTCGTCGCCGCGGGGCTTGGCATTTTCTACGCTGAATGGGTTGTGCTGCTGTGACCGTTTCCTCCCGCCTCGACAACCTCACCAGCTGGGATTCCGACTGGTCCGGGTTGCGCGTCGCCGTTACCGGCATCGGCGTCTCCGGGTTCGCGGCGGCCGATACCCTCATCGAACTCGGTGCCCGGGTGGTCGTGGTGGACGCGGCCACGAGCGATACGGCCAGGGCCCACGCAGAGACCCTCAGGATCGTCGGTGCCGCCGATGTCCTGCTCGGCGAGGACGCAGTTGCGCGCATTCCCCGGATCGACGGCGGGCTGCCCGAACTGATCGTGACCTCACCCGGGTGGCGCCCCGACCAGGCGCTGCTGGCAGCCGCCGCGAGGGCGCACATTCCGGTGTGGGGCGACGTCGAACTCGCCTGGCGGCTTCGCGTGCGGGAAGGCCGCAAGACGGCGGACTGGCTTGCCATCACGGGAACCAACGGAAAGACCACCACCGTCGGCCTCACCGAATCAATGCTTCGGGCTGCCGGACTGAAGGCCATCGCCGTCGGCAACGTGGGCACGCCCATCCTGGATGCCCTCCGTGATCCGGTGGAATACGACGTCTTCGCCGTCGAGCTTTCCAGCTTCCAGCTCCACTGGGCACATTCCCTTTCACCTGCTGCCAGTGTCTGCCTGAACGTAGCCGAGGACCACGTGGACTGGCACGGCTCCTACGATTCCTACCTGGCGGACAAGGCCAAGGTCTACGAACAAACGCAAAAAGTCTGCATCTACAACGCCGAGCAGATTGAAACCGAGCGCATGGTGGAAAACGCAGATGTAGTGGAGGGCTGCCGCGCCGTCGGTTTCACCACGGTCACCCCGGCCATCAGCATGCTCGGCGTGGTGGAGGGGCTGCTGGTGGACCGCGCGTTCATTGCCGAACGCCAGGACAGCGCCGCGGAACTCGCTTCCATGAGCGACCTGGGCGCCCTGGCCCCGCGCCATATGGTGGCCAACGCCCTCGCCGCCGCGGGGCTCGTGCGCGCCTACGGGGTTGAGGCAAAGGCGGTGCGGCAGGGCATCCAGGACTACATCCCGGGAGACCACCGCATCCAACCGGTGGCCCGCCACAACGGGGTGCTGTGGGTCAACGACTCCAAGGCCACCAATCCACACGCCGCGGCCGCCTCACTGGCTACGTTCAGCAACGTCATCTGGATCGCCGGCGGTCTATCCAAGGGCGTCACCTACGACGACCTGGTCCGGGAGCACGTGCAACGGCTTAAGGCCGTGGTGCTCATTGGAAGCGATGCTACGGCCCTCACCGAGGCCCTCCAGCGACACGCGCCGGATGTCCCGGTGATCATCCCGGCGGCGGGTGAAACTGAAGAGGTGCAGACTGCCGCAGCGGCCGGCGCCGTCCAGTCCGGTTCTTCCGTACCCGGTGAAACGGTGATGGCCAGGGCCGTGGCGTCAGCAGCGCAGCTCGCCGCATCGGGCGACACTGTGCTGATGGCCCCGGCAGCTGCTTCCATGGATCAGTTCTCTTCCTATGCTCACCGTGGCGACACTTTCATCGAAGCTGTCCGCGAGCTGGTGGAAGGGCAGGCCCAGACCGGCGAGGAGTAACAATGGCCAGCACGCCCACTCGGCCACAGGCGGCCAGACAGCAGCCAGTAAAACAGCAGGACGGCAAGCCGCGCCCCGGCTCCTCGGCAACAGCTGCCCGGCGCCCGTCAACCGCGGCCGCCAGGCTCCGGACCATGTACCGCAGATTCTGGTCCGCGCTGGAAGGAACCGGAACCTCCCGGAACGGTTCCACGTACTACCTCATCCTGGGATCAACGCTGGCGCTGACCGCCATCGGCATCATGATGGTGCTCTCAGCCTCCAGTGTTGAGTCCATTGCCGCCGGAAAGTCGCCCTACGGCGACGCCCTGAAGCAAGGCCTGTTCGCCTCAATCGGTATTTTCACCATGTTTGTGCTGTCCCGGATCAACGTGATTTGGCTCAAGCGGCTCGCCTGGCCCGCGATCGGTGCGGCACTGGTGCTCCTGGTCCTCGTCCAGGTGGTGGGTGACGAGGTCAACGGCAACAAGAACTGGATCGACCTGGGTGGCATCACCTTCCAGCCGTCAGAGGCGTCAAAACTTGCCCTCGCGCTCTGGATGGCCACCGTCCTGGCCATGAAGGGAAAGCTGCTCAGCCGCTGGCAGCACGTCGCGGTTCCTGCCGTCCCGATGGCCATCATCATCGTTGGCCTGGTCCTGGTGGGAAACGACCTCGGAACGGCCATGATCATCATGATGATCACGGCTGCCGCACTATTCTTTGCCGGGGCACCCCTCTACCTCTTCGGTATCGCCGGACTGTTCGGAGCTGCCCTGGCCGGCCTCATGGCTGTCACCAGCTCAAACCGCATGTGCCGCATCACGTCCTGGTGGACCGGCCAGTCCTGCGCCGACGGCATCGACGCCAACTACCAGGCCACCAACGGCCTCTACGGCCTTGCCTCCGGCGGTTGGTTCGGGGTGGGCCTGGGCCAAAGCCGGCAGAAGTACAGCTGGATCCCCGAAGCCCACAACGACTTCATCTTCGCCATCATCGGCGAGGAACTCGGGTTGGTGGGCACCGTCGTCGTGCTCATCCTTTTCGCGATCCTCGGCGCAGCCATCTACCGCGTGGTGGTGGCGCAGGAGGGCATGTTCCACCGGGTCCTGGCCGGCACCATCATGGTTTGGCTGCTCGGCCAGGCCACCGTGAACATGTCCGTGGTGACAGGCCTGATGCCCGTTATCGGTGTGCCGCTGCCGTTCATTTCCTATGGCGGGTCCGCCCTGCTGATGTCGCTGTGCGCCATCGGCGTGGTGCTCTCGCTGGCGCGGGAGCAGATGGCCCCGGCCATCCGGCCGAAACGGATGCTGAAGTTCAAGTCGAAGCCGTCAAAGGCAACCGCACCCAAGAAAAAGACTGCAAGAAAGCGTGCTTAAGCCCCATATGACGTCCCAGAATCCCTCTATTGTCCTGGCGGGCGGCGGAACTGCCGGCCACATCAGCCCTCTCCTGGCCATCGCAGCTGCCGTCCGCACGGCAGCTCCCGGCGCTGCCATCCTCGCAGTCGGAACACCAGCGGGAATGGAAACCCGCCTGGTGCCCGCCGCCGGCGTTGAGCTGGCCACCATCGACCGCGTGCCCTTCCCGCGGAAGCCCTCCGTGGATCTGCTTCGCCTTCCAGGACGGCTCGGCGGCGCCGTGCGGCAGGCAGGGGCCATCCTGGACAAGGCAGGCGCGGACGTCCTGGTGGGCGTCGGCGGCTACGTGTGTACACCGATGTACCTGGCCGCACGGAAACGCGGCATCCCGATTGTGATCCACGAAGCCAACATCCGTCCCGGGCTGGCCAACAGGGTAGGCGCGATGTTCACCAAGCGTGTCGCAGTAGCCTTCGACGCCACCCCGCTGAAGGGCGCCCTGCACGTGGGCATGCCAATGCGCACCGAAATTTCAGGCCTGGACCGGGCGGCCGCGCGAACCGCGGCGCGGGAGGCACTTGGACTGGATGCAACGAAACCCACCCTGATCGTCACCGGCGGATCATCGGGCGCGCAGAGCATCAACCGCACCATCGCGGCCGCCCTCGCGCAGCTGGCCGGCGCCGGCATCCAGACCCTGCACATCACCGGCCGTGGCAAGTCCCTACTTGATGATGGCGGCAGGCCGCTGGTTGCCGAAGGCTACCGCCAGGTGGAGTACATCGACGGCATGGAACTGGCCTATGCCGCGGCCGACGTGCTGTTGGCCCGATCCGGTGCCGCCACCGTGTCTGAGATTGCGGCTGTCGGCGTGCCGGCCGTCCTGGTGCCGCTGCCCATTGGCAACGGTGAACAGGCCCTCAACGCGGCTGGACTCGTCGCCGCCGGCGGTGCCGTGCTCGTTGCGGACCGCGACTTCACCCCCGAGTGGGTAGGCAGTGAACTGGTTCCCCTCGTCACCGACCAGTCCCGCCTCGCCACCATGGCCGCCAATTCGTACCGGCTTGGTATCCGAAACGCCGACCAGCGCATGGCCGGTCTAGTCCTGGAAGCGGTATCCGCATGAGCTCCGACACCATTCCCAGCCTCGCTTCCCTGGGCAAGGTCCACTTCGTCGGCGTCGGCGGCGTGGGCATGTCCGCTGTGGCCCGGATCATGGTGGCCCGGGGCGTGCCGGTCAGCGGTTCAGATGCAAAGGACCTTCCCGTGATGGCGGACCTTGCTGCCGCCGGGGCGCGCATCGCCGTCGGATACGACGCAGCCAACCTGGCGGACGCGCAGACCGTGGTGGCAGGGACAGCCATCAGGGCGGACAACCCCGAGGTGATGGCCGCCAGGGAAGCAGGGGTGCCCGTGCTGCACCGCTCCGTTGCCTTGGCGGCAACCATGGGTGAGGACGTAGTGGTGACCGTGGCCGGGACCCATGGCAAGTCCACCACCACGTCAATGGTCGCGGTCCTGCTGCAGGGCGCCGGCCTGGACCCCTCTTTTGCCATAGGCGCCAACGTGCCTGCCCTCGGCGTCAATGCCGCGTCCGGAACGTCCCCGGTCTTTGTGGCCGAGGCAGACGAGTCCGACGGGTCCTTCCTCAACTACCGGCCCAGGATCGCCGTGGTCACCAATGTGGAGCCCGACCACCTGGACTACTACGGCACCGCCGAGGCCGTCTACGAATCCTTCGACCGTTTTACCGCCCTGCTGCCGGCTGACGGCGTGCTGATCGCCTGCGCCGACGATCCCGGTGCGCTGGCCCTTGCGGAGCGTGCCCGGGAACGCGGCAGCGCCCGCGTGGTCCTTTACGGGACGGGCGCTGAGGCGGAGCTTTTGCTGCACGACGGCGGCCCTGGGGACGTTGCGGTGTCCACGCCGTCCGGCCGCTTCCAGCTCGACCTGCAGGTGCCGGGCCGGCACAACGCCCTGAACGCGGCAGCTGCTTTTGCCGTGGCACTCGAGCTGGGCGTCGAGCCAGCCGCGGCTGCCGGCGCCCTGGCACAGTTCTCCGGGGCTTCACGGCGCTTTGAGCTGAAGGGCCAGGCTCGGGGTGTGCGGGTCTTCGACGACTACGCCCACCATCCCACGGAAGTTCGGGCAGCCCTTGCCGCCGCCCGCTCGGTGGCCGGCAACCACAAGGTGCATGTGCTTTTCCAGCCGCACCTGTTCTCACGGACCCGGGAATTTGCCCGTGAATTCGCTGAGGCACTGAACCTTGCCGATACTGCCTGGGTGCTGGACATTTACCCGGCCCGTGAAGATCCGATTCCCGGGGTCACGAGCCAGCTCATCGCGGACCACCTCGACGACGGCGGGCGGCTGGTCCAGTCCGGGGAGGCCGTGCCGGCCCTGGCCGCCGCGGCCGGCGACGGGGACATCGTCCTGACAGCCGGTGCGGGTGATGTAACGGCTTACGGGCCGCAGATCGTAGAGGCCCTCCGTGCCTAGTTCACGCCGCCCTACGTATGCGTCCACCGGAAGGCGCCCTGCCGGTGGGAACCCGGCCGGCAGGACCCCCGGCTCCGGTAACGCAGGGCGGGATACGGACAGCGGCTCCGGCGTCATCTCCGCCTCACGGCCGGTGGTTGACCAGGCTCCGCAGTCACCCAAAGAGGCAAAGGCAACCAGGTTCACGGGCCGAAACAAGGACAAACCAGCGGGATCCTCAACGGCATCGGAAAGCCGGGCCGGCAATGTCCTGGCGTTTCCCGAGCCCAAGGGCAAACGGCGGAAGCGGAATGTACTGGCCGCGGCCGCCACCCTGGTTGCTTTGGTGGCCGCGCTGCTGGCCGCCGCTGTGTTCTCCCCGGTCCTTGCGGTGGACACGATCTCGGTTTCCGGGACGCGCCTGCTGACTCCTGCGCAGGTGCAGACCGCGCTTGAACCCCTGCACGGCAAGCCCCTGCCACAGATCACGGACGAGGAGGTAGGGCGCCTCCTTGAGCCCCTGGTCCAGGTCAAGTCCGTCTCGGCCGAGGCACGTCCGCCGTCGGGCCTGGCCGTGGCGGTGCGTGAACGCGTGCCGGTGGCGCTGGTCAAGCAGGGGGAGCGGTACCAGCTGGTGGACGTGGAGGGCATTCAGCTGGCCGCTACGGCGGATCCGGCGTCGGTTTCGTTGCCGGTCATTGACGGCGGCGCCGGTACCATCGGCAAGGAGCTCTTCCGTGCCACCGCGGAGGTGCTGGGTGCGCTGCCGGCGGATGTGCTCGCCAAGCTGTCCAACGCGTCCGCCCAGTCAGTGGACGCGGTGGAACTGAAACTCGTGGACGGCCAGACCATCATCTGGGGCAACGCGGGGGAGAAGGAACTCAAGGCCAAAGTACTCGCCGCGCTCCTCAAGGTTCCGGCGGATCCCCAAAACCCGGTTAAGGTGTACGACGTGAGTGTGCCCCGGCATCCGGTGACCCGCTGACATGCTTTCTTTCCGGTATTAATCCGACACGCGGAGCCGGTCATTGAATGTGTGAACCAGAGGAAATACCGTCACAGACATGAGTTACTTGACATAACTATAACCTTCAAGTCGAAGGTTAGGGTTGCAGGCACTAAGCTCTTCATCAGATTTCGCAAAAAGACACGAACAAGGGACACGTAACGTGGCAGCTCCGCAGAATTACTTGGCCGTCATCAAAGTCGTCGGCATCGGCGGCGGTGGCGTGAACGCAGTCAACCGCATGATCGAGGTCGGCCTCCGGGGTGTTGAATTCATCGCCATCAACACGGACGCCCAGGCCCTGCTGATGAGCGACGCCGACGTCAAGCTTGACGTGGGACGGGAACTGACCCGCGGCCTCGGCGCAGGCGCGAACCCCGAGGTGGGCAAGCAGGCTGCCGAGGACCACGCCGACGAGATCGAGGAGGTGCTCCGCGGCGCTGACATGGTCTTCGTTACCGCCGGCGAAGGCGGCGGCACCGGCACCGGCGGCGCTCCCGTCGTCGCCCGCATTGCCCGCTCCCTTGGTGCCCTGACCATCGGCGTGGTGACCCGCCCGTTCACGTTCGAAGGCCGCCGCCGCGCGGGGTCCGCTGAGGCCGGCATCGACGCCCTCCGCGACGAAGTGGACACCCTGATCGTTATCCCCAACGACCGCCTCCTCTCCATCAGCGACCGCAACGTCTCCGTCCTGGACGCCTTCCGCTCCGCTGACCAGGTGCTGCTCTCGGGTGTCCAGGGCATCACTGACCTCATCACCACTCCGGGCCTGATCAACCTTGACTTCGCGGACGTCAAGTCCGTTATGCAGGGCGCCGGTTCCGCCCTGATGGGCATCGGCTCGGCCCGGGGCGAAGACCGCGCCGTCAAGGCCGCTGAGCTCGCCATCGCCTCACCGCTGCTGGAAGCTTCGATTGACGGAGCCCATGGTGTGCTCCTGTCCATCCAGGGTGGTTCGGACCTCGGCCTGTTTGAGATCAATGAAGCCGCACGCCTGGTTCAGGAAGTGGCGCACCCGGAAGCAAACATCATCTTCGGTGCCGTTATCGACGACGCACTCGGCGACGAAGCCCGCGTGACGGTCATCGCTGCAGGGTTCGACGACGTCAAGGCCACTTCGCCGTCCATGGACCAGTCCCAGCCGCAGGTTGCACCGCAGCGGCCGGCCGCGCCTGTTGCCCCGGCGCCCGCCCAGGCGCCTTCCGCGGGAAACCACTCCCACAACGTCCAGCCAGTCCATGCCGGCGTGGGTGCAGCCGGGCTCAGCAACTGGGGACAGCAGCGTCCCTCCGCTGTCCCCGCTGACTCAGGCTTCGACGTCGACCTCCCTTCCGTTGTGGAGCCGGACCTTTCCGGCAGCCACTCGGATGACCTGGATGTCCCCGACTTCCTGAAGTAGGCGCAGGATTGTTCCACTGGCGTGCCGAAATCCGGCCTGGAGTGTCCGTCGCCTTTACTGACGCTGCCGCCGGAAACCTGGCGCTGCACGTGGGCGACGACCCCGTGGAAGTGGGCCGGCGCCGCGCGGATCTGGAACGGACCATCGGCGTCGCTCCGCAGGGCCTGCGGTTCATGAACCAGGTTCACGGCACCACCGTGGCGGTTATGGACCAGGGCACTGCGGCGCCCGAAGCCGATGCCATGGTCTCCCTAGGCTTTCCGCTGGCAGTGATGGTTGCTGACTGCATTCCCGTCCTGCTGGCAGGGGATTCGGCGGAAGGGCCGGTCCTGGCAGCCGTGCACGCTGGCCGGCCCGGACTTGCCGGCGGCGTCATTCCAGCCGCAGTGGGGACCATGGAGTCCCTCGGGGCCTCTGGCATCCGCGCCTGGCTTGGGCCGTCCATCTGCGGGAACTGCTACGAGGTGCCCGCCGCGATGCAGGCCGAGGTAGCAGCCGCTGTGCCCGCCGCGCGGAGTACCACCACCAGGGGCACCCCCGGACTGGACCTGCCCGCCGGTGCCCGCAGCCAGCTGGAGCGCTTGGGCATCAGCGTGGAGTACTGCGGACCCTGCACCCTTGAAACTGAGTCGCTCTTTTCATACCGGCGGAACAACAACACCGGGCGATTCGCAGGTGTGGTGTGGTGCCATGACTGACGCCGGAGCAGCCGGCGACCCGCGCTCCGAGGAGCTGAGAGGCCGGCTCGACGCCGTCCAGCGCCGCATCACGGCGGCGGCAACCGCGGCAGGCCGGGCAGGCAATCTACCGACTTTGATCGTGGTCACCAAGTTCCACCCGGCCGAGGACATTAAACGCCTTGCCGTCCTGGGTGTTACGGACGTTGGCGAAAACCGCGACCAGGAAGCGGCCGCCAAAGCGGAACAACTGGCGGAGTGCGGACTTGCGTGGCACTTCGTGGGCCAGCTGCAGACCAAAAAGGCGAAGTCCGTGGTCCGCTACGCCGCGGCTGTGCACTCAGTTGACCGGCCGCAGCTCGTGGATGCCCTGGCCAAAGCGGCCCAGGCCCAGCAGGACACCACCGGACGGGCGCCGCTGGAGTGCTTCATCCAGGTCAGCCTGGAGGACGACGCCGGAACCCACCGCGGTGGTGCCGCCCCCAACGAGGTGGGGATGCTTGCAGAACGGATAGCAACAGCCGGGAGCCTGAAGCTTGCGGGCGTGATGGCAGTGGCCCCCCTTGGCGCCCCGCCCGGGCCGGCCTTCGAAAAACTTGCCGCCGTGTCTGCCGCACTTGTGGCGCAGCATCCCGCGGCCACCGGCATCTCGGCAGGCATGAGCCAGGACCTGGAAGCGGCCATCCTGTTCGGGGCGACACACCTGCGCATCGGTTCCGATATTCTCGGATCGCGTCCCCCCGTGGGGTAGCGTCGGTGCTATTGGAAGTGATGGGCGGGGGACTCCAGTGCTGTCAAGTCATTGGGCGGCCCGCTTACGGACACGATTAGGAGTCGACCATGGCCGGCGCTCTGCGCAAGACAATGATCTATCTTGGGCTCGCCGACGGCGATGAACACTACGAGTCCGAGCAACAGACCACACGTAAGGATGAGGACGAAACGATGGAAGCTGACCGCGAGGAGCGCCGTGCACCTGCACCCGTCCGCGAGGTCAGCCGCGAAACGTCCTACACCCCCGAAGAGGAATACCGCGCCCCAGTGACACCCATCAAGCGCGCGGCCTCGAGCCGCGAGGAGACCAGCGGTCTCCGCCAGATCACCACTATCCATCCGCGCTCCTACAACGATGCCAAGCTGATCGGCGAAAGCTTCCGTGACGGAATCCCGGTCATCATGAACGTGACGGACATGGGCGAGTCGGATGCCAAGCGCCTCGTGGACTTCTCCGCAGGCCTGGTCTTTGGGTTGCGCGGGAGCATAGAACGGGTGACCAACAAGGTGTTCCTGCTCTCGCCGTCGTATGTCGAAGTCATCGGCGATGACAAAAAAGCCAGCGAGACCCAAGCCAGCTTCTTTAATCAAAGCTGACCGAATATTCTGACGCGATGCCAGGCAGGGACACACCTGCCTGGCATCTGTGCTGAAATAGACGAGAAGCATCGGCCGGACGCCGCGGTAACCACTATGGACATGGAGATATGAATTAAGTCATGGGAATTGTTTTCGGGCTTGTCTATCTCGCGCTTTTGCTGTTTTTTGTGGCACTGATCATCCGCCTGGTTTTCGACTGGGTGCAGATGTTTGCACGGGAGTGGCGCCCCCGGGGAGCGGCGCTGGTAGTGGCTCACGCCGTCTACTCCATCACGGACCCGCCGCTCAACGGACTGCGCCGGCTGATCCCGCCGCTGCGCCTTGGCGGCATTTCCCTGGACCTGGGCTTCCTGGTCCTGTTCATCGCCGTCAGCATTGCCATGGGGATCACCAGGGGCCTCGCCTGATTTACCGGATAGACCCAGCAGCGCACGGATGGAACCCGCCGGGAACCATCAGCGCAATGTAAAGAAAACTCGCGTTTGACACCGCAGTGTTGAATTAGAGGAACCAGACCAACTTTAGGTACCGTAGTTTTGACGGCCGGAAGGCCTACTGACTAACCAGACCAGTGAGGTGACCAGATGGCTTTGACGCCAGAAGACGTTGTCAACAAGCGCTTTCAGCCGACCAAGTTCCGCGAAGGCTACGACCAGGATGAAGTTGATGACTTCCTGGACGAGATCGTTGTTGAACTCCGCCGCCTGAACCAGGAAAACGACGAACTTCGCAAGAAGCTCTCCGAAGCCGGGTCCAGCGTGCCCGCCAGCTCTGCCGCCGCACCCGTGGTGGAGAAGGTCCCCGCGCCCGTTAAGTCCGACAAGGACGAAGCACGCGAGAAGGCTGAAGCCGAAGCCAAGGCCGCCGAAGAGCGCAAGAAGAAGGACGTCCAGCCGTCCGCTCCGGTAGCTGCCGCTCCCGTTGCCGCCGCTCCGGCCGCCTCCACCGCCTCAGCAGAATCCGCCGCCGGCTTGCTCGCCATGGCCCAGCAGATGCACGACCGCCACGTCGCAGACGGACAGGCGCAGAAGGACAAGATCATCGCCGAAGCGCAGATCGAAGCCAGCAGCCTCGTCAACGACGCCCAGGAAAAGTCCCGCAAGATCCTCGGAGCCCTCGAGCAGCAGCGCTCCGTGCTGGAGCGCAAGGTGGAGCAGCTCCGCGGCTTCGAGCGCGACTACCGGTCACGCCTGAAGGCCTACATCGAAGGCCAGCTCCGCGACCTCGATGCCCGCGGTTCAGTGGCAACGCCGGAAGTCAGCGAAGCCAACTAATCCGGTTAGCACGTATTCTGAAAGCCGGTGGCTGAGGATTCCTCGGCCACCGGCTTTTGGCATTGAACCAGGTTTTACGAATGAAAGCACCATGACTGACGAACTCGCCGCCGATCCGGCCCGCCCCGTACCGCCTTCGCCGCGCCCCCGGAGAGCCGTGCTGCTGTCCCTCTTCGCAGGGTTCGCAGTTTTCGCCTACGTCCTGGACCAGCTGACCAAGATCTGGGTTACCTCCACCATGGTGGAAGGGGAGCGGATCCCGGTCTTCCCGCCGCTGCTGCATTGGTACTTCATCCGGAACTCGGGGGCTGCGTTCTCCATCGGGGAAAACGTCACCTGGGTGTTCTCCATCATCATGGCCGCCGTTGCGGTGGCCATCCTGTTCCAGGTCCGCAAGCTCGGCTCGAAATGGTGGTCCCTGGCTCTCGGCCTGCTGCTGGGCGGCGCGCTGGGCAACCTCACCGACAGGCTCTTCCGGGAACCATCCTTCGGTATGGGGCATGTGGTGGACTTTATCCAGCTGCCCAATTTCGCAATCTTCAACATCGCTGACTCGGCTGTAGTCTCCGCCGTCGCGATCATCTGCATCCTCACGCTGCGCGGAATCACCCTGGACGGAACACGGCTGACGTCCGGTAACAAGGAAAAGCCCACGGATGCCTGAGCGCGTGGTCGTCGCCGAAGAATACGCCGGAACCCGCGCCGACGCGGGGCTCGCCGGGCTGATGGGTATCTCGCGTTCCCTTGCCGCTACCCTTATCGCCGAAGGCAATGTCCTCAGCAAAGGCAAGGCACTGGGAAAGTCGGCAAAGCTCGTAGCCGGAGATGTCCTCCAGGTGAGCCTGCCGGAACGGCGTGACCCCCTTGAAGTCGTGGAGGAAGTTGTGGAAGGCCTGAAGATCCTGCTCGACGACGACGATTTCGTCGTCGTGGACAAACCCGTGGGTGTTGCAGCCCATCCCTCTCCGGGCTGGGTGGGGCCCACCGTGGTGGGCGGACTCGCCGGGGCGGGCTACCGCATTTCCACCTCCGGCTCGCCCGAGCGGGCGGGTATTGTCCACCGGCTCGACGTCGGCACGTCCGGGGCAATGGTGGTCGCCAAGTCTGAACGCGCCTACACCGCCCTGAAGCGGGCTTTCAAGGAACGCACGGTGGATAAGGTCTACCACGCTGTGGTCCAGGGTTTGCCCGATCCGCTGACCGGCACCATCGACGCACCGATCGGCCGCCATCCGGGACATGACTGGCGGTTCGCGGTGATTGAGGACGGCCGGCCGTCCGTCACGCATTACGAAGTGGTGGAAGCGTTCGGCAAGGCAAGCCTGGTGGAGGTGCACCTGGAGACGGGACGCACCCACCAGATCCGCGTACATTTCTCGGCACTCCGCCATCCCTGCGCAGGCGACCTGACTTACGGCGCCGACCCCCGGCTGGCCGCCACGCTCGGACTGACCCGGCAATGGCTGCATGCCCGCGAGCTCGGCTTTGAGCACCCGGTGACGGGCGAGCCGGTTCGTGTCATCAGCGACTATCCGCAGGACCTTGCGTTTGCCCTCGAAGTGCTGGAGTCCGGGCGGGCCTGACCCTCGGTGCGGGTGCCCAGCGCATAGAATAGTGCGGTGACTTCCAGCAACGACTCGTTTGTCCATCTCCACAACCACACCGAGTATTCAATGCTGGACGGTGCCGCAAGGCTCGGCGAGCTGTTCGACGAAACTGAACGGCTGGGCATGCCCGCCATCGCCACCACCGACCACGGCTACCTCTTCGGCGCTTTCGACTTCTGGAAGAAGGCCACCGACAAGGGAATCAAGCCGATCATCGGCGTCGAAGCCTATGTGACGCCGGGAACGGCCCGCGGTGACAAAAGCCGTGTGCGCTGGGGCGAGGAGCACCAGCGCAAGGACGACATCTCCGGCGGTGGTTCCTACACCCACATGACCTTGCTGAGCTACAACAACGCGGGCATGCGGAATCTGTTCCGGGCGTCCTCCATCGCCTCGCTGGACGCCGTTTTCGGCAAATGGCCCCGCCTGGACCGTGAGCTGCTGAACACCTACTCCGAGGGGCTCATCGCCACTACCGGCTGCCCGTCCGGGGAAGTCCAGACCCGCCTGCGGCTGGGCCAATACCGGGAGGCGCTGGAAGCAGCCGCCGAGTTCCGCGACATCTTCGGGGCAGAAAACTACTTCTGCGAACTAATGGACCATGGGCTGGACATCGAACGGCGCGTCACCGGGGACCTGCTCCGCCTTGCCAAGGACCTGAATCTTCCGCTCGTCGCCACGAACGATCTCCACTACACTCACGAGCACGACGCCAAAGCCCACGAGGCGCTGCTGGCCATCCAGTCCGGCTCCACCCTCCTGGAGCCCACGTACGACAACGGCGGCTCCCGTTTCGCCTTCTCGGGCAGCGGCTACTACCTGAAGTCGCCGCAGGAGATGCGGGAGCTGTTCCGCGACCACCCGGACGCCTGCGACAACACCCTCCTGATCGCCGAGCGGTGCGAGGTTTCCTTCAACACCGGCGCCAACTACATGCCCCGGTTCCCCTGCCCGCCGGGGGAGGACGAGACCTCCTGGCTGGTCAAGGAAGTGGCCACGGGACTCGACTACCGTTACCCGGGCGGCGTCCCGGACGAGGTCCGCGCGCAGGCTGACTACGAGCTCGGAGTCATCACCTCCATGGGCTTCCCCGGCTACTTCCTGGTGGTGGCGGACTTCATCAACTGGGCCAAGAACAACGGCATACGCGTGGGTCCCGGCCGTGGTTCCGGCGCCGGCTCCATGGTGGCCTACGCCATGCGCATTACCGACCTGGACCCGCTTCGCCACGGCCTCATCTTCGAGCGGTTCCTGAACCCTGACCGCGTCTCCATGCCCGACTTCGACGTCGACTTCGATGACCGGCGCCGCTCGGAAGTCATCGACTACGTGACCCGCAAGTACGGCGATGAGCGCGTAGCCATGATCGTCACCTACGGCACCATCAAAACCAAGCAGGCGCTCAAGGACTCCTCACGCGTGCTGGGCTATCCCTTCAGCATGGGCGAGCAGCTGACCAAGGCGCTGCCACCTGCCGTGATGGCCAAGGACATCCCGCTGGCGGATATCCAGAACCCGGAGTCCAAGCGCTACGGCGAAGCCGGAGACTTCCGGCAGCTGGTCAGCACGGATCCCGAAGCTGCCAAGGTGTTCGAGACCGCGCTGGGCATTGAGGGGCTGAAGCGCCAGTGGGGCGTCCACGCCGCCGGCGTCATCATGTCCTCGGACCCGATCATCGACGTTATCCCCATCATGCGCCGCATCCAGGACGGCCAGGTGATCACGCAGTTCGATTACCCCACCTGCGAGGGCCTCGGCCTGATCAAGATGGACTTCCTGGGGCTGCGAAACCTCACGATCATTTCCGATGCCCTGGAAAACATCAAAATGAACCGCGGCATCGACCTGGACCTTGAGTCCCTGGAACTCGACGACGCCCCGTCCTACGAGCTGCTGGCCCGTGGCGACACCCTGGGCGTGTTCCAGCTCGACGGCGGACCGATGCGCTCCCTGCTCAAGCTCATGAAGCCTGACAACTTCGAGGACATCTCGGCCGTGCTCGCGCTTTACCGGCCGGGGCCGATGGGCGCCAATGCGCATACCGACTACGCGCTCCGCAAGAACGGGATCCAGGAAGTCATTCCGATCCACCCGGAACTGAAGGAACCGCTCTCCGAGATCCTCGGCGGAACGTATGGCCTGATCGTGTACCAGGAGCAGGTAATGGCCGTGGCCCAGAAGCTGGCCGGGTACTCGCTGGGCCAGGCAGACATCCTCCGCCGCGCCATGGGCAAAAAGAAGAAGTCTGAGCTGGACAAGCAGTTCGCGGGCTTCTCCCAGGGCATGCAGGACAACGGTTACTCCATGGAGGCCGTAAAGACCCTGTGGGACATCCTGCTGCCGTTCTCCGATTACGCATTCAACAAGGCCCACTCCGCCGCGTATGGAGTGATCTCCTACTGGACCGCGTACCTGAAGGCCCACTACGCCCCGGAGTACATGGCCGCGTTGCTCACGTCCGTAGGTGACGACAAGGACAAGTCGGCCATCTACCTGAACGAGTGCCGGCGCATGGGCATCACCGTGCTCCCGCCGGACGTCAATGAGTCCGCCCTGAACTTCACTCCTGTGGGCAACGACATCCGCTTCGGCATGGGCGCCATCCGCAACGTGGGCGTCAACGTGGTGGAAGCCATGGTGGCCGCCCGCGAAAGCGAGGGCGCTTACACGTCCTTCAAGGACTACCTGATGAAGGTGCCCGCAGTGGTCTGCAACAAGCGCACCATTGAATCGCTGATCAAGTCCGGCGCCTTCGACTCGCTGGGCCATCACCGCCGTGCCCTGGCGATGATCCATGAGGAGGCCATCGATTCGGTCATCACGCTCAAGCGCAATGAAGCGATCGGCCAGTTCGACCTGTTCGCCGGCTTCGAGGAAGCGGAATCAGAGTCGTCGCTGAGCATAGAGATTCCTGACCTTCCCGAGTGGGAGAAGAAGGACAAACTGTCCTTCGAACGGGACATGCTGGGACTCTATGTCTCGGACCACCCGCTGCAGGGCCTCGAAGGGGTGCTGAGCCAGCACGCCGAGCTGAGCATTACTTCCGTCCTGGGCGAGGACGGTCCGCAGGACGGCGCCATTATCACCATCGCCGGCATGATCACGTCACTGAGCCGGCGCATCGCGAAGGCCAGCGGCAATGCCTACGCCCGGGCTGAGGTGGAGGACCTCGGTGCTTCCATGGAAGTGATGTTCTTCGGCCAGGTTTACGGGCCCATTGCCTCGGTACTTGCCGAGGACCTGATCGTTGTGGTCAAGGGGCGCCTGCAGAAGCGCGACGACGGCGCGATCGCCCTCAACTGCATGGAACTGTCCGTACCTGACCTGAGCGAAGGGCTGAACGGACCACTGGTGATCACCATGCCCACCCACAAGGCCACTGAGGCTGTGGTCACGGAATTGGGTGACGTGCTCCGGACCCACCGCGGGAACTCCGAAGTCCGCCTGCACCTGCAGGGCGATACCAGGACCGAAATCATGGGCCTGCCGGTCCACCTCCGCGTGAACCCGAGCCCGTCCCTCTTTGGCGACCTGAAAGTACTGCTCGGCCCCGCCTGCCTCGACGCCTGACATACAGGGAGCATACGACGGCGGGACTCCCCGCCGTCGTGGGCTGCTGTTTCTTGACGCCTGCTTCGGCGCCATGCCTGATCGCCCGGCGGGGACCCTTAGATTTCGTAGTCGAGCGGCACCGGCTGGCTGTAACCGCCGGCGTGGTAGAGGAGTGGCGACCCGTCGCCGCCCACCTGGCCGTCGACCACCTGCACCACCACAACCGCGTTGTTCTCGAACGAGAGGCGCATCTGCACCTCGCCAATCAACCAGCCGGCCACGTCCTTCAGCACCGGAACCCCGTGCGGCCCGACGTCCCAGTGGTCGCCCTCAAAACGGTTGCCGGCGCCGGCAAACCGGTCGGCGAGTTGCTGGTTCTCCAGGCCAAGCATGTGGACGCCGAGGTAGGTGGTATTGGCCACGGCAGGCCATGACCTGGAACTGCGCGCCATATTGAAGGTAAAGCGCGGGGGCTGCGCCGACAACGACGCTACGGAGGTGGCAGTGAAGCCGAACGGGCTGTCCTGGTAGTTGACCGTGATGATGGCAACTCCCGCGGCGTGGCGCCGAAACATCTCCCTGAACGTCCGCTCGAACTGCACGTCATTTACGGTCACGGGAACTCCTGATGGTGGTGGTTGTGTTCTCCTTCAAGGGTATGGGCCGGTTGGCCAGGCAGGGAATCACTTGAACCCCCACGTCCGGCGGTTAAGCCGGCGGAACATTTGTTAAGGTTTGTTGCATGATGAAACCAACCCGCCGCGCACGCCCGCGGCTGCCCTGGGCCATGCTCGCGGTCCCGGCAGCGGCGGGGGTGCCTGTGGGAATTCTCTGGTGGCTGCTCGCGCCCGGCGGCCTCAACCTTATTACCAGGGAGGCAACCCTCGGGACCGGCACCAACCCCCTGGTATGGCTCCCCAGGGACCTCACGCTGGCCGGGCTTCTGGTCTTCGCCGGGTGCCTTCTGGCAGTGTTCCTGACGGACAAAAAGCGCCGGGATCCGCAGGCCGACCTGCTCATGGGGCTGGCGGGCGGCCTGTGCGGCGCCGTGCTGGCCTGGCAGGCGGGCCTGCTGTCCGCGCAGCTGTGGGGACCCGCGGTAGACGCCTCGGCCAACGCCAGCATTGCCTTTTCGTTGCGCTCCCTGTCTGTGCTGCTGCTGTGGCCCGCTGCCACTGCCGTGTCCGTCTTTGTGCTGGAGTTGATGCACCTCCTCGGAAGGAAGGACGACGGCGGTAAGGACGACAGCGGCCTGCACCGGTCGCAGCACGTTGCGTCGGGGCCCGTAAAATAGTGCGGTGACCATTTCTTCCGATCTTCCCGCCACCCCCGCTGATGCCGCCGTGAATTTCCGCACTGTTGACCTCCGCGGCCGGAACCTGACCCTCGCGGAACTCCGCGCCGCTGTGCCCCGCGCCCAGGGCCAGACGGTAGCCGACGCCGAAGAGAAGGTCCTCGACATTATTTCCGCCGTCAGGCAGCGGGGCTTCGACGCACTGGGAGAATTGGCCCTTCGCTTCGACGGCGTGGAGCAGAACCACCCCCTCGTCCCGCAGGAGGCCCTTGCGGCAGCACTGCAGGAGCTGGACCCCGCCGTCCGGCGGGCGCTGGAGGAATCAATCAGCCGGGCACGCCGGTTTGCCGATGGCCAGCGTCCGCGCAACGTGGAGGTCGAGATCGGCGACGGCGCACTGGTCAGCCAGAACTGGGTGCCGGTGGCGCGGGTGGGGCTCTACGTGCCCGGTGGCCTTGCCGTCTACCCGTCCTCCGTCATCATGAACGTGATACCGGCCCTCGCCGCCGGAGTAGAGTCCATTGCCCTGGCCTCGCCCCCGCAGAAAGAGTTCGACGGCCTGCCGCACCCCACCATCCTTGCCGCCGCTGCGCTCCTCGGCATCACGGAGGTGTACGCCATTGGCGGCGCCCAGGCCATCGCAGCGTTCGCCTACGGGGTGCCCGCCGCGGAGGCCGGCCCGTCGCTGGAACCGGTGGACGTGGTGACCGGGCCGGGCAATATTTTCGTCGCGACGGCCAAGCGCCTGGTGAAAGGCGCAGTAGGAATCGATTCCGAGGCCGGCACCACCGAGATTGCCATCCTCGCGGACTCCACGGCCCAACCTGCACTGGTCGCCGCCGACCTGATCAGCCAGGCGGAACACGATCCCAAGGCGGCCTCGGTGCTCATCACGGATTCCGAAGACCTCGCCGCCGCCGTCCGCACCGAACTGGACCGGCAGGCCGCCGCCACCAAGCACTCCGGCCGCGTCATCGAAGCGCTGTCCGGCCCGCAGTCCGGGGCGGTCCTGGTGGACGACCTTGACCAGGGCATCGCCGCCTGTGACGCCTACGCGGCGGAGCACCTTGAAATCATGACCCGCGACGCCGCCGGCGTGGCCGCCAGGATCCGTAATGCCGGGGCCATCTTCGTTGGGGACTTCAGCCCCGTCAGCCTGGGGGACTACTGCGCCGGTTCAAACCACGTGCTTCCCACCAGCGGCACGGCTGCCTTCTCGTCCGGGCTGAACGTCACCACCTTCCTGCGGGCCATCCAGGTAGTGAATTACAGCCGTGAGGCGCTGGCAGAAGTGAGCGGCCACATCGTCAGCCTGTCCGGCGCAGAAGACCTGCCCGCCCACGGCGAGGCGGTCACGGCCCGGTTCTCCTGAGCCCAGGAACTGCTGCGGGCCCGACATTTAGTAGTGCCCACCACAACATGTAGTAATTACAGGGTTGTTATTAGCTGGTTCCGGGACGTAAACTGGAGGCGCCGCGGGCCGGGCTTTGTTTTGCCGCGTCCATACAACCTGTCAAGACCAAGCAAGAACATCAAGCGAAAGAAGGGGTGCCATGTACTGTCCGTTCTGCCGCAACCCCGACTCCCGGGTGGTGGACAGCCGGATGGCGGACGATGGCTCGGCCATCCGCCGGCGCCGCCAGTGCCCTGAATGCGGGCGCCGCTTCACTACCGTGGAAACCACCAGTCTGTCCGTCATCAAGCGTTCCGGCGTGGGCGAGCCCTTCAGCCGCAGCAAGGTGATTAACGGTGTGCGCAAGGCTTGCCAGGGACGCCCGGTCAGCGAAGACGACCTCGCTCTGCTCGCCCAGGAAGTCGAGGAGCAGATCCGCTCATCCGGCGCTGCTGAGATCGACGCCCACGAGGTAGGACTCGTTATCCTTGGTCCGCTGCAGAAGCTGGACAAGGTGGCCTACCTTCGCTTCGCGAGCGTTTACCAGGCCTTCGAATCCCTCGAGGATTTCGAGACGGCCATCGCCCTGCTCCGCCAGGAAGCCGAAGAAGACGCGAAGAGCACTCCCGCCAAGGGCGCCAAGAGCTCCGAAAAGAGCCCACTGTAAGCTCCGGTGGTGGCACTGGAGGGGAAGCCGCAGCCACCACCGGCACCGCGCCTGCCCCGCAAGGGGCACGCGGCTACCTTCCCCCGGAAACAGGCAACACCGCACCGGTGATGTAGGCCGCCTCCGCGGACATCAGCCACAGGACCGCGGCCGCTACTTCTTCGGGCTCGGCGCCCCTGCCAAGCGGGATGGTCGGGTTCAGCCGCTCCACACGGTCCGGCATGCCGGCCGCCGCATGCAGGCCTGTGTTGGTGCTGCCCGGCGCCACTGCATTCACCCGGATGCCCTGCTGGGCCACTTCGGCCGCAAATCCTGTGGTGAGGACGTCCACCGCTCCCTTGGACGCCGCGTAGTGCGCCCAGGTTCCGGGGGAGCCTGCCTTGGTTGCAGTGGACGAAATGTTGATAATCGAACCGCCCGCGCCACCGGTGTGGATGCTGAGGCGGCGCACCGCCTCCTGGCAGACGTAGATCAGGCCCGTCACATTGACGTCCATGACCCGCCGGACATTCTCCGCCGGCACGTCCACAAGGTTCCCAATCAGGTTGCCGGTGATCCCTGCGTTGTTCACCACTGCCGTCAACGTCCCCAGCCGCGCGGCGGCATCGAAGAGGGAACGGACCGCGGCAGGGTCACTAACGTCCGCCCGGGCAGGAACGGCCGTGCCGCCGTCGTTCGCAATATCCTCAACCACGGCTGCCGCACCGTCCGCATCTGCGGAATAGTTCACCACCACGGCGTAGCCTGCACGGGCAGCCAGCCGGGCGATGGCGGCACCGATGCCGCGGCTGGCACCGGTGACCACCATAACGCCCCGGGCGGGAGCAGGAGTGCCCACCTTACTTGGCGAGCTTGTGCTTCAGTGCGATTTCAATGGCGGCACCTACAATGCCGGCCTCGTTCCGCAGGACTGCGGGCACGATCGGCGTGCGGAGTTTGAGGTTGGGCAAGTACTCGTCCGCGCGCTTGGAAATGCCGCCGCCAACGATGAACAGTTCGGGGGAGAACAGGAACTCGACGTGGGAGAAGTAGCGCTGCAGCAGGACGCTGTACTGGTCCCACGTCAGGCCATCCCGTTCGCGGGCCACGGCGGAGGCCTTGGTCTCCGCGTCGTGGCCGTCGATCTCCAGGTGGCCCAGCTCAGCGTTCGGTACCAGCTTGCCGTCGAAGATAAAGGCTGAACCGATCCCGGTGCCGAGGGTGATCACCAGGACGGTGCCTGCGATGCCTGCGCCAGCGCCGTACCGGGCTTCCGCAAGCCCGGCAGCGTCGGCGTCGTTGATGACCTCCACGGGACGGCCCAGGCGCGCCGTGAGGAGTCCGTCGATGTCGGTGTTGAGCCAGCTCTTGTCCACGTTGGCGGCGGAGTGGACCACGCCGTGCTGGATGATGCCGGGGAAAGTGACGCCTACGGGGGAGCCGGCGGCCGGAGCCTCGGGGCGGGCCGAGAGTTCGGAAACCACCAGCGCCACTGCCTCGGCAACGGACTCCGGGGTAGCGGGCTGCGGGGTGGGAACGCGGAACCGTTCACCGAGCAGTTTGCCTTTTTTCAGGTCGACGATGCCGCCCTTGATTCCCGTGCCTCCGATGTCGATGCCGATCAGCGGGGCGTTCTTTTGCGACTTTTCGTCCTTCTTGGCCAATGGGTTTCCGTTCGTGGCAGGGGGGGCGGGCAGGGAAGGGGCGGCGGGCAGCCGGCCCCCGGGGTGGTTGCTGGGTCAGCGGCTTGCCGTTGACAGGTGGTGTTCCGCTTCCGTTGGGCGGCGGGGTCAGGGCAGGGTGAGGATCTCCGCGCCGGACTCGGTCACCAGCAGGGTGTGCTCAAACTGGGCGGTGCGTTTGCGGTCGCGGGTGACGACGGTCCAGTCGTCCGCCCACATGTCCCACTCGACCGTGCCCAGGGTCAGCATCGGTTCAATGGTGAACACCATGCCGGGTTCGATCACTGTGCTGTAGGCGGGGGCGGCGTCGTAATGCGGAATGATGAGCCCGGTGTGGAAGGCTTCACCTACGCCGTGGCCAGTGAAGTCCCGGACCACGCCGTAGCCAAAGCGCTTGGCGTACGACTGGATGGCGCGGCCGATCACGTTGATCTCACGGCCCGGCGCAACGGCCTTGATGGCCCGGTTAAGGGATTCCTGCGTCCGTTCCACAAGCAGGCGGGATTCCTCGTCTACATTTCCTACCAGGAACGTGTAGTTGGTGTCGCCGTGGACGCCGCCGATGTAGGCCGTGATGTCGATATTGAGGATGTCACCGTCATTGACCACCGTGGTGTCCGGGATGCCGTGGCAGATGACCTCGTTGAGCGACGAGCACAAGGACTTGGGGAATCCCCGGTATCCGAGGGTGGAGGGGTACGCGTGATGGTCAAGGAGGAACTCGTGGCCCACCTTGTCCAGCTGGTCGGTGGTGACGCCCGGCTCGATGTGCTTCCCGACTTCCACGATGGCCTGCGCGGCGATTTTTGCGGCCACGCGGATCTTCTCGATGGTTTCGGCGGACTTGACCTCGGAGCCGGTGAACTTGGCAGGTGCCGGCCTGCCGACATACTCGGGGCGGGCGATGGACGCCGGAACGGGGCGCTGCGGGCCCACGGTGCCCGGGGTAAGGGTGCCGATGGGTGCAGTCGAGGCAAGGGAAGGCATAGATTGATCATATAAGGCACCACAGAAGGCCTAACAACCGGGAGCCGGGTCTGTCCCGCGTAAGGATTTAAGTTACGCGCGTCACGCCGCAGGTTCCCTGCCCGGCGGAAGGGGAACAGTGATGGCTGAGTACTGGTACAACATCAAGACCCACGAGGTGGAGGAGGACCGGCTCTCCGACTGGAGCCAGCTGATCGGGCCCTACAAAACGAGGCAAGAGGCCGAGCACGCCCTTGAGAAGGTCCGCGCGCGCAATGAAGTCTGGGAAAAGGACGACGACGACTGACTGGACAGGCGGAGCAGGCCGGCGAAGTGCCGGCCTGCCCGGTCCGCACCCGCCTAAAAGGTGTGCTCGGGCCCGGGGAACTGGCCGGACCTGACATCCTCGCCGTAGGCGGCGGCTGCATCCAGGAGCGTGGTCCGCAGGTCCGCGTACTGCTTGACGAACTTGGCCATCCTGCCGCCCCGCAGCCCGGCCATGTCCTGCCACACGAGCACCTGGCCCGTGGTTTCCTTACCGGCGCCGATGCCGATGGTAGGAACCATTACGGCCTTATCCACTGCCGCCGCCGTCTCCGCGGGGACCATCTCCATCAACACGGTGAAGGCGCCGGCTTCCGCCAGCGCCACGGCGTCGTCAATCAAACGCTGCGCGTCATCGCCGCGGCCCTGGACGCGGTAGCCGCCCAGCGCGTGTTCACTTTGAGGCGTGAAGCCGATGTGGGCCATGACGGGAATGCCTGCCTGCACCATGGCCCGGACAGTCGGCGCGTAGTATCTGCCGCCCTCGATCTTGACGGCGTGCGCCAATCCTTCCTTCAGGAACCGGACGCCCGTGGCTACGGCCTGCTCGGCGGAAACCTCGTAGCTTCCGAACGGCAGGTCCGCCACAACGAGGGCGCGCCTGGCAGAGCGGGCAACTGCCCGGCACAGGGGCAGCAGTTCATCCACGGTGACCGGAAGGCTGGTCTCATTGCCGAAGACATTGTTAGACGCGGAGTCGCCCACCAGGAGCACCTCGATGCCGGCGGCGTCGAAGATTTCCGCCGTGTACTGCTCGTACGCGGTGAGCATCGCGAATTTGGTGCCCTCGTTCTTGGCCTGCTGCAGGTGGTGGATGCGCACCTTGGCCGGCTTCCGCTCCGCGGCCGGCGGAACGCCCTGCCCGGGCCCGCTGCCATAGGGGGCGGGGACGTCGGCGGACATGCTTGCGTCGGAGCTGCTGCTGGAGGCCATGGCATGAGCGTAGTGCGGCATCCGCGGTCCTAGCTACCGGCGGCGTCTCCCACCCGGGTGATTCGCGTCATAGGCGGGGAGCCCGACGGCGGCCCGTGCCACGGCTGCCGCCGTCGCCATTCCCCGACGTTAGTGTTAACGCTGTGTTACGCGGCCTGCAGGCTCCAGCACCGGCGCCAATTGCTTAGTACAGTGTTTGTGAACTGCTGCCGGCATCCTGCGGACCGGGGCATGGACGTTGACCGGAGAAGAGGCCATTTATGGACCGCCAGCAAGAGTTTGTCCTGCGCACAATCGAAGAACGCGACGTACGTTTCGTGCGCCTGTGGTTCACCGACGTCGTGGGTTCACTCAAGTCGGTGGCGCTGGCGCCGGCGGAAGTGGAGGGCGCGTTCGAGGAAGGCCTCGGTTTCGACGGTTCAGCCATTGAAGGACTCGCGCGTGTGTTTGAGTCCGACATGCTCGCGCAGCCGGACCCGTCCACCTTCCAGATCCTGCCGTGGCGCGGCGAAACCGAGCAGACGTCCCGCATGTTCTGCGACATCCTCACCCCTGACGGTGAACCTTCCGCGGCCGATCCCCGCAACGTCCTCAAGCGCACCCTCGCCAAAGCCGCAGACATGGGCTTCACCTGCTACACCCACCCGGAGATCGAGTTCTACCTCCTCAAGTCCCAAGAGCCCGGGCCGGACGGCGCGCCGGTGCCCGTGGATGAAGGCGGCTACTTCGACCACGTCCCGGGCGGCGTGGCCCAGGATTTCCGCCGTACGGCCGTAACCATGCTGGAATCGGTGGGCATCTCAGTGGAGTTCAGCCACCATGAAGCCGGCCCGGGGCAGAACGAGATTGATCTGCGCTACGCGGATGCCCTCCAGACGGCGGACAACATCATGACGTTCCGGACCATCATCAAGGAAGTGGCGCTCCAGCAGGGCACGTACGCCACGTTTATGCCCAAGCCCTTTACCGCGCACCCCGGGTCCGGCATGCACACCCACTTCTCCCTTTTCGAGGGCGACACCAACGCTTTCTACGAAGCCGGCGCGGAGTTCCAGCTGTCCAAAACCGCCCGCCAGTTCATTGCCGGCATCCTCAAGCACGCACCCGAATTCACTGCCGTGACAAACCAGTTCGTGAACTCCTACAAGCGGCTGTGGGGCGGCGGCGAAGCCCCCAGCTACCTGAGTTGGGGACACAACAACCGCTCAGCACTGGTCCGGGTTCCCCTCTACAAGCCCGGCAAGGGCCAGTCGGCGCGGATCGAGTACCGCGGCATCGATTCCGCCGCTAATCCGTACCTCGCCTACGCCGTCCTGCTGGGCGCCGGCCTGAAGGGCATCGAAGGCGGTTACGACCTTCCCGCAGCCGCAGAGGACGACGTCTGGTCGCTCAGTTCCGCGGAGCGCCGCGCCATGGGGCACGACCCCCTTCCTGCCAGCCTCCATGACGCCATCCGCACCATGGAAGACTCCGAACTCATGCCGCAGATCCTGGGCGAGCAGGTCTTCGAACACTTCCTCCGGAACAAGCGCGCCGAGTGGCAGGACTACCGGCTCCAGGTGACGCCCTACGAGTTGCAGCGCAACCTGGCCATCCTCTAGGAGGTGGTGGTGAGCCTCGCACGGCGCCTGATTTCGGCCGGCTTCAGTGACCTGGAGAAGGCCGAACGGTTCCTGGCTGCCCGCGAGCTCGAGGGACTGGACGAAGACCGGCTCTTTGCGGGGCTGCAGATGGCAGCCAGTCCGGACACTGCCCTCCAGTCCCTGGTGCGGCTGATTGAAAAGCATCCGGGTCTCCGGCAGCTGGCGGGTGCTGATCCCGAAACGAGCGAAGCACTCTACCGGGTGCTGGGCGCATCGGAGGCGCTGGGAGAGTTCCTCATCCGCCACCCCGAACACCTCGACGCCTTCAGCGTCCGGCCCAGCCCGGAGCCGTTGCAGGCGGATCCAGCGCAGTTGCGGGCTTCCCTCCTTTCGTCCGTAGGTGCTGACCCGCGTGCCGCCCGGCCCGTTGCCGCTGTCACCGGAACGGAGGCCTACGTGGCACTTCGGACGGCGTACCGCAGGGGCGTGGTGGACCTTGCGGTCAAGGACCTCTGCGCCGCTGACCCGCTGGACTTCCTGCCCATGGCAGGCAGGGAACTCGCGGACCTGGCGGGCGCCGCGATCGAGGCTGCCCTCGCCGTCTCGCGCGCGGAAGCGGCCAGCCAGTACAGCGCCTCGGAGGTGGCGGACGTCGGCCTGGCCGTCATCGGCATGGGCAAATGCGGAGCGCGGGAGCTGAACTACATTTCCGACGTCGACGTCATCTACGTGGCGGAAGCGGGCAGCCTTGATGATGCGCAGGCCAGCACCATCGGCACAGCGCTGGCCAGCGGAATATCCCGGGCCATCTCCTCTGTTGCGCGGGAACCAGGGCTGTGGGAAGTGGACGCGAACCTCCGGCCGGAAGGGAAGTCCGGGCCGCTGGTGCGCACCCTGGCGTCCCACCAGACCTACTACGCGCGATGGGCTGAAAGCTGGGAGTTCCAGGCACTGCTGAAGGCCCGCACCATCGCCGGCGATGTTGTCCTTGGCCAACAGTACGAGGACGCCATTGCGCCGCTGATCTGGAGTTCAGCAAGCCGGGACGGGTTCGTTGAGTCCGTGCAGGCCATGCGCCGGCGGGTCACGGAGCACATCCCGCAGGCGGAAGAACAGCGGCAGATCAAGCTGGGCCGGGGCGGTCTTCGCGACGTCGAGTTTACGGTGCAGCTGCTCCAGCTGGTCCATGGCAAGTCTGACGAGACCTTGCGGCGGCGGGACACCACTTCCGCCATCGCAGCCCTCTCCGCAGGCGGCTATATCGGGCGCTCGGATGCCGCGGCCTTCGACAACGCGTACCGGTACCTGCGGCTGCTGGAGCACCGCATCCAGCTCTTTCAGCTGCGCCGGACACACTTGATGCCGGTGGGGGAGGCTGCGCTCCGTGCCCTGGCCAAGGCTGTGCTGGGACCGTTTTCCAATGAGCGCCCGCACCCCGACGCTTTGCTGGCCGCCTGGCAAAAGACCAAGCGTTCGGTGCGTGAGCTGCATGAGCGCATCTTCTACCGGCCCCTGCTCAACACCGCAGCCAGACTCAGCAGTGAGGACGCCAGGCTTACGCCCGAAGCTGCCGAGGGCCGGCTCGCGGCTCTCGGGTACCTGGATCCGAAGGGCGCCATGCGCCACATCGAGGCCCTCACCGCCGGCGTTAGCCGCCGCGCGGCCCTGCAACGGCAGCTGCTGCCCATCCTGCTTGACTGGCTCGCTGAAGGAGTGGACCCCGACGGCGGCCTTCTCGCCTTCCGCCGGGTCAGTGAGGCTTTGGGCACCACCCACTGGTACCTGGGTATGCTCCGTGACTCCAAGGCCGCGGCGGAGCGGCTGTGCCACGTGCTCGCAAACTCGCGGCTGATTGCGGATCTGCTGGAAGTTTCCCCTGAATCGGTGGCCTGGCTCGGCCACGACAAGGACCTCGTGCCGGTCACCTTCGAGGCCCAGTGGCAGGAAATCACCGCCAAGATGTCCCGCCATTCGGACCCGGAGAGCGCCATGCGGCTGATCCGCCTGATCAGGCGGCGGGAAACCCTCCGGATCGCGATCGCCGATTCTGCCGGACTGCTGAACCAGGACGAGGTGGGGGCTGCGCTGGCGGACACTGACCGCGCAGCCGTCCTCGGCGCACTGCGTGTTGCCGAAGGCGTTGTGTCAGCCAACGGGCCCCTAAAGACCGCTGTCCTGGTGGTTGCCATGGGCCGGCAGGGCGGGCGCGAAATCGGCTACGGATCCGACGCGGACGTGATGTACGTCCACCGGGCGCTGCCCGGATTCTCCGAGGAGGAGGCGCAGGAGCAGGCCTCGCGGATCGTCGCCAAGGTCTCCAACCTCCTGACCCAGCCGCTGAAACCGGCGATCATGGCGGAACGGGTGCTGCAGGTGGACGCCGACCTGCGCCCGGAAGGCAAGAACGGAGCGATGGTGCGCTCCCTCGACTCCTTCGCCGAGTACTATCGGCGCTGGTCGCTCATCTGGGAGGCGCAGGCACTGCTGCGCGCCCGGCCGATGGCGGGCGACGACGCCCTTGCCGCGGACTTCATGGAACTCATCGATCCCATCCGGTATCCGGAGTCCGTCTCCGCCCAGGACGTCCGCGAAATCAGGCGGGTCAAGGCCAGGGTGGAATCCGAGCGCCTGCCGCGCGGTGCTGATCCGGCCAGGCATCTCAAGCTGGGGCGCGGGGGGCTCAGCGACGTCGAATGGCTGGTCCAGCTTTTGCAGCTCGAACACGCCGGCAAACACAGGGAGCTGCGCACCACGTCCACCATCGCGGCGCTCGAAGCCGCAACCCACACCGGCCTGCTTGCCAAGGACGATGCGGACCTGCTCGCGGCTGCCTGGCGCCTTGCCAGCCGGATCAGGTCTGCCAATGTCATCTGGAGCGGCAAGGCCTCGGACCTGCTGCCGTCATCCAGGCGCGACCTGGAAGCGGTGGCGCGGTGGTGCGGCTACGAGCCCGGCAATGCCGCGGTGCTGGAAGAGGACTATCTCCGGGTCAGCCGCCGGGCACGCGCCGTTTTCGAACGGGTTTTCTACGGCCACTAGCCCCGCAGCCAGGCAGCGTTTCCCGGGAGTGGCTGACACCCGTCGGGGCATGGTGCTAATTTGAGCCAATGGCTACCCAAATCTTTTTCAACCTGCCCGTCAAGGACCTGAAGCGCTCCGTGGACTTCTTCACGGCCTTGGGTTTTTCCTTCAATCCGGACTATACGGATGAGAACGCCACGTGCATGATCATCAACGAGAACGCCTATGTCATGCTCCTGGTGGAGACCTTTTTCAAGACCTTCACGTCCAAGAATGTAGCGGACAGCCGGGAGTCTGCGGAAGCGATCATCGCCTACTCCGTGGACAGCCGGGAGGCAGTGGATGAGGCCGTCAGGACCGCGTTGGCCTCCGGCGGGTCCGCTTCTGAGGACCCCCAGGATTACGGATTTATGTACAACCACAGCTTTCAGGACCCGGACGGCCACCTCTGGGAAGTGACATGGATGGATCCCGCCGGTCCGCCGGCTGAGTCCACCGCCGGTGACGATTCCGCCAGCGCGCAGTCCTGAGCGGGGTGGACCCCAGCGTCTGGTTGATTTCGCTGAGGGACCTCGACGACGACGCACGCGCCATCCAGCTCGGCGCAGTGGCGGAGCTGGAACTTGGGCCGGGCCAGGAGGAGTTCGTTGGCGACCCGCTGAGGATGGCCTTAGCGGGGCTGGCCGAGGAGTCGCGCCGCCCATACGTCATCGAGTCCTTCGGCCTGGCCGTGGGACTCCTCACCTTACAGGCCGGGGCAGCCCGGCTGGCGGGCTGGCCGGACGACGATTCCGCCTGGCTGCTGCGGGGATTCCTGATCGACCGCCGGCAACAGGGCAAAGGCCTCGGTCCGCTGGGTGCTGCCGCCGCCGTGGCGGCTGCGGAAAAACTCAGCGTCCGGCAGGGAACCGGGGAGACCGGCGTCGTCCTTTCCGTCAACGAAGCGAACCCGGCGGGTATGGCCGCCTACCGCCGCGCGGGTTTTGAGGACCGCGGGCAATATTGCGGCAGCCCGGCAGGACCCCAACGGATCATGTTTCGGGGCTTTGGCCTGGCCGCAGCGCCATAATAAAGCAGCCCGGCGTTGCGCTTGGCCGCGGATTGCTTGATCATGTGGATTGGCGGTGTTCTTCAAACCTTGTTGGGGGGAAGGCTTCCGAAGTCTTCGTCTCGGGGGACATTCGTCAGGGGATCCGGCTCCCGGTCTCAGCACGTCTGGAGCTGGGTCCCCACCTTCGCCAGCCGGTGACTCTGTCCGCCGCGCGTAGGGCCCCCGGCCCCGATTGCGAACTGTGAGCTGAGCCTCACCTCGTTCGGGTATCGGTACTACAGTGGATGCATGGCTGCCAGCCGCAATCCGCTCGACGACCTGCGCGAAACCATCGGCCATCTGGCCGATCAGCTCAAGCTGCCCGGTTCGGAACGCGTCGACGACCTGGTCGGCGATCTCATCGGTGCGAGGCCCGGCCCGGCCCGGCCGCTGTCCGAGGTGCAGGCCGAGCTCGACGCGCTGGTCGGACTGGAGACCGTGAAGGAACAGGTGCGGGCCCTCGTCGCACTGCTCCAGGTCCAGGCCCGCCGTAAGACGCACGGACTGCCGGAGGTGGCCACATCACAGCATCTGGTGTTCCTCGGTAACCCGGGCACGGGCAAGACCACCGTGGCGCGGCTCCTGGCCGAGATGTACCGCGCGGTCGGTCTGCTGCAGAAAGGCCATCTGGTCGAGGTCGACCGTTCGGGCCTGGTGGGGCAGTACGTCGGCGCGACCGCCATCAAGACGGACCGGGTGATCCGGCGTGCGCTGGACGGCGTCCTGTTCATCGACGAGGCCTACGCGCTGGCCCCGGAGGACGGCCGGACGGACTTCGGCCCCGAGGCGATCGAGGTCCTGCTCAAGCGGATGGAGGACCACCGCCACCGCCTGGTCGTCATCGTGGCCGGGTACCCGCGGCTGATGGAGTCCTTCCTGCTCTCGAACCCCGGACTGCGCTCCCGGTTCGCCCGCGAGATCACGTTCCCCGACTACTCCGTCGACGCACTCCAGACGATCTTCCACCAGATGCTGGCCCAGCACGAGTACATGCTGGAGCCGGGTGCGGGCCAGATGCTGCGCCGCATCTTCACCGGGCTCCACGCCGGCGAGGACTCCGGCAACGCCCGGTTCGCCCGCACGCTGTTCGAGCAGGCGCTCAACCGCCAGGCGCTGCGGCTCTCGCTTGACGGGGAACAAACTCTCGACGCGCTCGATCGTGAGGCCGTCATGACGCTCACCGCGGACGACATCGTCGAGGCCGCGCTGGCCTTGGGTGAGGAGCCGGAGCCGGAACCAACGCCGGAACCGGAGCAGTCGCGCTGGTGGCGCTGGCTGAATTTTTAGTCCAGCTTGCGGAGACAACAAGGGCCGGCCCCCGAGGGGACCGGCCCTTGTTGCAATTCGTTTCGAGCAGGCTGTGTGCGGACTAATGCCGCATCAGCCGTATGGTCCGGCTAGACGCCGTAGTAGAGCTCGAACTAAATAGCCTTGATGGGCTGATGCTGGTTGACGATGAGAACGTTGAGTTTCCGCGGTTTCCCCGTTGGAGGTTGTTGGCTGTATCTGTCGTCTTGCGGACCTCTTGCGGACTTTCTGCGGACTGACCTGCTGCTGGCGCCAGCCGCTGGGATAAGCGAACGGACCGCTGCCGCCGGCCGGACCCCCAGCCTGAGCTTCCGCCTCGCGCAAAGAGCCACGGTGGAGACAGTGGACAAGATCATCGGCACGTCTGCCGCAGTGACGGTGGGATTTGAAACCTCTCCGCCGCTAGTGCTGGTAAGGAAATCAGCAGAATCGCAGGGATTTCTATAACCAGTGCTCACCCAGAATCACATTCAATATGGGCCGAGTGTGGGCAGGATGTGGGCAAGGCGAGACTGACTATTCGCCTGTTTGCAGTCTTCTCCGGTTGGCGCGTGTACCAACATTAGGGACGACCTTTGGGGGCGAGGGTACTTTGCGATTCATGGCCTTGATGGCTTCTAAGTCCTCGGCGCTGAATCTGATCTCTGTGCCGAACTCATGTCTCGGCCAACCCTGCTCCTTCATCATTCGGAAGGCCGTCGATCGGCTGATCCGGAATAGGTCCGCTACTTCTTGGATCTTCCGAAACTGCGGTTGCTCGTCTTTGCTTGCTGGTTCTGTCATGGGTCGATTCAACCACACATATGACACTCAGGGAGACCGATAAAGACTGCCTGCGTCGGTAACGCACTTATCGCAGCGCCGGGCCTGCTTAGGGGCAGTGGCAGTTGCACCAGGGCGCCGGCATGAACTCTTAGTCCGGTTCCAGGTCCTCGTCAGGCGCCGGCTCCACCTCTGCCAGCGACTCCCGCAAGGATCCGTTTCCTTGCCTCAACATCTAGTTTCACCACGTCCCGGACACTCGCGCGAGGCGCTGGCAGGAGTTGGACAAAGATCGACCGATCTGCGCGAGGGCAATGTTCACCTTCCACCTTCGACTCCATGCGCGTCGTCACTGGACGTAAGCGGGCAGACGCGAGGATCTGGTAGCCGCGTAGCCGCAAACAGAGAAAGCCCCCGGCTGGCCATCACGACGTGCGGGGGCCTTCCTCATGCGGTTCTCTATTTTCCAGTATTCACGTAGGCAATACATCTGCCCTGGTTACTGAATCCGTAGATCTTGTAGCCACCGTTCATGCAGTGTTCTTTGGTAGTGGGCTTGTTAGGGAGCTGTCCCCCGACAGCTTCCGCTGCCGAAGCGGTGCCGAAAGTAGCAAGAATGATAGCCAAGGATACGAGAAATTTGCGCATAGCGTTACCTCAATTGGGGTTATTTCTGAGATTGTTTGTGAGGCATGAAGAATCATGCTGCGCCATTGCAGGCGATTCCTCCCCAGGCGGTGTCAGTCCAATTTACAGTCGGATGAACGCCTGTCAAGGGGTTGAAGTCAGGGCATGTACTCGTAGTCGGACTCTAGATCCTCGTACGGCGAGCGCCAAGCAGCCCGCTGGTGCTCCGCCTCCACCCGCTCCGCCTCTATGCGGGCCATCATCGCTCTAAACCCGTTCGGTCAAACTTCATTATGCGCAAAACTAGAGCATCCGCGGAAACCGACGAAGTTACGGCCAGATCCAGCAATGTTACTTGTCTGCCATCATGCATACGCATCAATGTCGGTCCGCTCACCTAAGCTGAGCAAACTCGTACAATCTCACCTTCTGGGGGCAACAATTGAAAAAGGCACTACTCACCCTGCCTGCCGCGGCGCTGCTACTGGCAGGATGTGGGGGTTCACCGCAAAGCTCGCCAACAGCACCGACCGTTGAGCCCATCGCAAGCTCCTCAGCTACCCCCGCGGCTGCGGAATCGTCCAAGTCACCGCGGGGAAACATCGTAAAGAAGTTGGGCGAAGGCGCCTCGATAACTGACACGGTGAAGGACAACAAGGAAATCGTGAATTTCACTGTTAAGTCCATCAAGCCCGTGACCTGCACCGAACAATACGCGCAGCCCACAGAAAACGGCCATCTCGTTGCCGTGGACGTAGCCGTTGAAACAAAGCCTGAACTCGCAGAAGCGATAATGCAGAGCTATCACCTAAGCCCTGGCGACTTCAAGTTCGTCGCCCCCAACGGAACGACGTTCAACGGAAACCTGGGCACGGGAGCAGCCTTCAGCTGCCTGCCAAGTACACAATTGTTCCCATCAGCAGGCCTGGGGCCGGCAGAAAAAGCATCGGGCAAGGTTGTTCTGGATCTGCCCGCAGCGAAGGGCATTCTTGTTCTGAAAGCCCCGATGTCCAGCACCAACGGCTGGGAATACAAGTTCTAGACGTACCGACGAAGACCCCCGCCGAGGTTCTTGTCCTGGCGGGGGTCCTCACTGCGGCTGCCACGCTGGCGCTGCCCCGGCGCTTCTTACACGACGGTTCCAGTTGGCGGCAGACCTTCTGCCCCGCCAATTATGATGGAATCTTGGGCCTCGCTGTAAACGGTCCGGGCAGTGGGCATCGGTCCTCGCACCGCTTATCGAAACCCCGCTTAGGCGAGGATTTTTCCTTTCCTGACACTGAGCGAGAACGGCAACCGGAGTGTCAGGCTCCTGCCAGGCTCCCTGGCAGGGCCGTCTGCGTCTGGGCTAGGGGGATCTGCGCGTAGGTGTCACCGGCAACTAGAGGCAACATAGGACTACTGATGAACGCCACCACAAGGCAGGTTGATCCTTTCGGCCGGAAGGAGTGGCTGCACATGACCGCCGCCACTCCTGTGCGACTAGCGGGTCAACGTGAGGGGGAGTTCCATTTCGGTCCACGCTCCCGCACCCGTGGTGTCATTGGCGTCAATCAGGACCGTGCGCGTGCGGACGTTTGAGGGCTCCCAGTAGCCCCATTCGATCCTTCCCCTATATGACCAGCTCTCTCCGATGTCGAGGACGTTGTTGCTATTCAAATCTCCGCCGGTGTATGAGTAAAAGTCACTAGCTGGGTCCTCGCGATCTGTGAAACCCTTTTTTGGGCTGGTGTCTGAGGGCGCCGTTTTGATCACGTTGAAGACCACGGTTGAGAACGGGGAAGATACTAGTGGGTCCGTTGAATACGTCGTCTGCAGATTCGCGACCGACAGCGACCGGGCGGGCACCGGGAATGATTGCATGGAGCCTGACACATCACGGCTTGTGCCATCGGTGAAGTTGACGCGGATCGAGTAGTTGACGATTTCAGGCGTAGAGGGCGACCACGCCAATGTCGCCGGAATCGTTGGCATTCCGGGAGATAGCTGCGTGTTTGGGATGGGACTTGAAAGCCATGCGACCGAGGCGACATCCTTCAAGTCGGGAGTCAAGACTGCCGTGCCCGTTTGTCCGACCCGGACCGGCATGGCCGGCTGCGCACTTTCCTTAGGATTGGCAGCTTTAGATGTCTTCGAGATATTCCGAGCAGCGGATCGAACATAAACCTCGCTGTCGCCACCCGGGCCGTAGTAGGTTGTGTGTACTTTCATTCCAGCGAGTACAGTGGCAGCGTTCCGGGCTTGCAGGAATGCATTCAAGAACTTGTTGCCTGATGCTTTCAACCCGAGATTGCTCGTGTCGCACACAATATCCCGGGCGTGACAGATTGAATGGAACCTGGATGCAGACCACTTTTCTCCCAGGTCGGGAATTGGCTTGTAAAGCGGCTGGTACTCTGCTTTAGCAATAAGCGACCCACCCGCCCACCATATGCCGTATCCATTGGGGCCAGCGGTATCCATGGCAGCGCCACCTTGGTTGGAAACCCTGTCGCCGTCAGCTATAGCGAGTATTCCGTCCAAGAGGGGCAGTACTTGTGCTCCTAGGTTCGGATACTTTGATTTAGCTTCTGTGAGCTGCCAGAGAACACGGTGCATGACCATTGCTCCCTGTGAATATCCCATAAGCACGTAGTGCTCCTCCTGCCCCTGGCTCTGGCAGTGTGCTACTCGGTGCTTGAGGAAGTTCAGCGTTTCGTAAACGCCCTGATCTATGGACTTAAAAAACGTTTCGCGATACTGCGGGGTTGATAGGGCGATTACGTCAACTGGAGCTGACGGGTACGGAACTGTGAAGTAGCCAATGTTGTAGCCCTCCATAAAGTGGGCGTACGAGGTTAGACCGAGCCAAGCCTGCGCACCGAAACCTTTGTCGTCAGCGAAGGTCTGACCTGACCCTTGGGCGCCAAGAACTACGACGTCCTGACAGGGGGAATTGGACGCAACAGGGATGGGATCGGGGCTGACTGCTTGTGCTGGGGTGACGCCCGTGGCAGAGATACTTATTGCAGCAGCAATTGCAACTATTGATTTTCCGACTACCTTGGCAAACATGCTCAGCGCCCCCTACATGTCCCGGCCACCTGCAAATCAGCTCGCCTCTGGGCTGGATATTATCCGAAGGTTGGTCCTTTTTGACCTGTTGCCGGCAAGATTACGGCTTCATAAAAGCATGACGGGGACGATCGCGATGCGGGGCTGGTTGACAGTACGACGATTAGTGGAGCGATGCTGGCTGTGTGCGGCCCCTAAAACGGGACGTACCGGCCGTGCCACTCACTTTCACCAGGGCGGCGTACTTCAGCAGCCGGGACCCAGCAGTCGAAGTGCTGGAAGTTGTCGTCGTTCCACACCACACTGACCCACTTGCGGGTGTAGTGCGTCGCGTAGCCGTGTACCTCGACCGTCCCACCACCCGTCAGCGGGATTTGTGCGATGACCCGCGGCTCGGCGCCCGCGGTGAACCTGCTGACGCTCCCAGCGGCCAGCTCTGGCTCCGGAGAAGCATGCTCGTAGGCGCTCCCGCCCAGCGTGAACTTGGTCCGCTTCTCGATTCGTGCCACTGGCCCAGCATAGAGAATGCGCCCGCCCACCGGAGTGGGCGGGCGCAGACTTTCCTTACGCGGCGCCGGCCAGGAACGCTGCCACAACGTGCGAGGCGTGGCGGTCGTGGTTGTGCCGGGCGCGGTCATACCGGGCGGTGATGCGCGGGTCCGAGTGCCGGGCGGCCACCTGCACATCACGCAACGGCACACCAGCGTCCAGGGCGGCAGTGACGAACGAGTGCCGCAGCCCGTGCGGGGTGACCCGCTTCCGGATGCCGGCTTTCCTGCACAGCCTGGTAACCGTCAGCGCCGCCGACTTCCGATTTACCGGCTGCCCGGATTTGCGCCGCAGCAGCAGATGCCCGGAAGTACGGTCACCAGCGGCTGCATCCATGGCCCTCAGCACAGGCACTGGTAAGGGAATCGTGGCAGGCTTGCCGCCCTTACCAATCAGCCGCAGCACGCGGTGGCCACGCTCGATGTCCTGGTAATCCTCGATCCGCACCGCGCACGCCTCCGACACCCGCAGGCCCAGCATCCCCATCAGCGTAATCAGCGCAGCGTCCGAGGGGCAGGAAGCACGCGCGGTCTGGATGAGGCTTCCGAGCTCCATTCGGTCCAGCCCCATCGTGCGCGATTCGTCCTGGTACACGCGGGGCATCCGCAGGTGCGCAGCTGGTGACCGGTCTATGTACCCGTCGATCTCGGCGAAGCTGTAGTAGCCGCGGATGATGGACAGGTGGTGCGCGACCGTGGCCGGCGAGTTCTTCCGTTCGTCCTCGAGGTAGCGGGCGAAGAGTTCCAGCACTGGCCGGCGCATGCCTTCGAGGACGGCGACGCCCAGGCCGCCGCACCAGTCGAACAGCAGCTTCAGGGACACCCTGTACGTCTCTCGCGTGCTGCCGCGGTAGCGGGCAAGGTAGCCCGCGGCCGCGAGCTCCGCAGGCGTCGTGATACGGGCCGTGGGTACGCCAATGAGGGTAGTGTTGTGCACGTCGTCTCCATGTTGCTTAGCGGTGAATGGATGTCGGCATAAGGCCTGTCCGGTGTACCAGCACCGGGCAGGTCGCCGTCGTTTCGGTACCTTCACCGTAAACCCCAAGAGTGCCACTTGCAACTTTCTGTTCCACATGGCACTCTTCTTGGCATGCCTACAGGAGCAAGAGCAGAGCCGGACAAGTTCTCCAAAGCCATCACGACCATCCTTCGACTGAAGATGCAGTGGCTGGAACAAAGCAAAGCTGACGTCGAACGCCTAACCGACATCCCGCACGGGACATTCTCCCGCATCATCAACGACAAGAAGCTACCAGACATCACACAGCTGCGCCGGATCGCCGCTGCAGTGCAAGTGCCACTGCCCGCCTTGATGGAATACGCGGAAGGCGTTGCCGGCGGCGCCGAACCTCCATTCGAAAAGCTCTACCGTCAGTCACCCAAAAAGGCTTACCAGGATCAGGTGGCCTCGGAAGAGGGCGACCTCTACGACATCGACTCGCCGCAATACTGGGGCGGCGCTGACTAGGGGACGCCAAAAGCGCCCCACCTCCGAAGAGATGGGGCGCTATCTAGGTACGTCCTCTGCCCGTTCGAGTTAGCGATTTAGGCGGACAATCGCCCAGCAACCCAATAGCGTCGGCCCAATCAGGATCCAGGGTGCAGTACCTCGTACGGCGATCCCCACCAGCCCTACCGCTATGGAGACCACGGCGATGAACAGCATTACAAGGCTGACGGAATCTAGTTTCTTATGTCTGGGCGGGCTCTGGTGGTGATGATGTCTGATCGTCATCATCTTCTCCTCGCTTTTTGCGTGAAACCCTGATCAGCGACCACTCCGTCGAATTACGACCATTTTTCGTGGTGATTACTTCGTGGATCGTAACATCGAAGATGTCGTTCTTGTGGAGGGCCATACCACGGTCCAACTCGAGCAGGAACTCCTCGTCCTCTATCTTAGCCTTGCGCGTGCCGTAGAGAGTCTTGACAGTCCACTTTTCACCGCGCCGGAAGTCGATGGCCCTAAGCTGTGCCTCAGCTACAAACTGTGAAACATTTTCGGTGATGTCATCCACCTCCTGAACAGCCGCCCGGTAGTCGTCACGGCCAACGACAAGGTCCGGCTGTGTCTGCATGATCTCGCTGGTGGTCTCGGCTGTGTTACCGTCCCTGATCTCAAGCCGATCAGCATCATCACCGAGTGGAGCCATGATCTTGGAGAGGGATTTCCGTGTGCGCCGTTTCTTTGTATTCAGCTCATCCCAAACTTTCTGGGGCACCTCGTCGGGGCTGCCATTCTTCCACTTGACCTTCACGTTGCCGTTGTCGAGATACTCGAAGTCGTCAACGACATCTCCTCGAACAAGCCTCACACCCATATTTATGACACCGGTGAGAGCGCCGCCGACGGTGCCATAGACTGCGGCGGCCCCTTCGGGGTTTTCTGCTGCCCATTGCAGCACTGCCTCGATAATGAACGATCCCTCTTGCGGAGGGCGAACTCGGATCTCGGGGGGAATGCCCTCACCGTATAGACCCGCCTTAGCCATCTGGCTATTTAGCTCCACTAGTCCCTGCAGGGCATCTGCCATCTCCGCTGCGTTGAGGTCATGTATGGTCCCGCCTTCGTCGGAATAGCGAAGCTGCACTAATCCGTCCGTGAGTTCGCCTACCTGTTCTTTCTTTTCCACGCTTGTGCTTCCCCAATATTTCGCTGTCGAAGTGCCTGTTTCGGGCCGTGGGGCCTTGGCACTAGATCGCTCCATTATGGAGTGGCATGAACCGGAGCAGTGAACTGTGTCGGCGCTTCAGGTGCGGGCGCGTCGCAACCATCGAGCCATCGCCCCATTCCTAGAGGGGAACTTAACCGGTCTTATTTAGACCTTCATAAGTCCTTCGCCGCGAACACGAGTGGTGCCGACGCCATACTGCCGGACCGCCAGTTCGAGTGTTGTCGTGCCTGCGGGGACTGTCAGGACCGGCGTGCGGAAAACCCCAGAAGCCGGGCGGTTCATTACGGATGTGCCAGTGACCACGTACCCGTCATAGACCGCGTGCAGGGGGCCGCCGTTGCATTTGACCATCAGGTAGAAGCCCTTCACGTTCCAGCTAGCCGCGTCGGTCTGGAACTCAAGAACCGCCTGGTACTTATCGCCGGCAGTGACCGCCGCTGTTGTCTTGAGTAGGCGGGCGTAGGAGTTATTGTCCGCTCCTGTGATTGCGGAGACGGCCATCTGCGTCCAGTCGCGGGGGTCCAAGTCGGTGCTGGGAACGGTGGTGACGGCGACCGTGGAGTTTGCGTGCGCAGCCGTGAACGCGCCAGCCGGAGCGATGTTCTTTGGATCGCCCACGTTCGGCAGGACCGGGCGTTTCGTGAACAGCGGGTCGAGCAGGTCCGCGAGGAACTGCCCAAGCCGGGATGCGCCGGCGATGTTCGGGTGAACGTCATCGCCCAGGTAGAGCTGATTCGCCCGCCCCGTTGCCGGGTCGCTAATGACCTTGTACCAGTCGCAGAGGATCACACCACGGTTTGCGGCCGAGTAGGCCCGGATGGCGGCATTTACAGCGTGGTGATTGGCTATCTGCGTTGCGGTGTCAGACGCCACCAAGCGGGGCGGGATGGTCGCCACAATCAGCGGGATGCCCGCCAGCCTGATCTTGTCGAAGATCTGCACCAGCCGCCCGGCGATTACCACGTCCGCACCAGCCGCTGAGTTGGTCAAGTCATTAGTGCCTGCCATGACGAAAGCCAGATCAGGGTTGGAGGCAACAAGCTGGTCAACGTGACCGCCGTCTAGCAGGCTTGTCGTGGTCGCACCGGATACGCCGAACTCCGGGTCAGTGGCGGACTGGTACACGAGGTCAAAACGTTGCCCAAGGCGCTGGAGCATGTGTACCCAGTAGCCGGAAGCCTGCTGCCAGATGGTCCCTTCGCCGGACAGGGTCGCACCCTGGTCGGTGATCGAGTCGCCCAGCAGCGCAAGCCGGTTGCCGCGGCGCTGCCCAAAGGCCGCTTTGAACGCGGCAGCAGAAGGGCTGTAGTTTGCGGACCCTGAAGCGGGGGCATAAGTGGCAGATAGTGCCGTTGCCATGGCACTGCCAGGCGTGTTGATCTTCGCCGCGGCGGCAGTGTCCAGCCCGGCCGGGGTCAGGGGTTTAGGGTCAAGAAAACTCATCAGGGCTCCTGGGTAATGGCGGGCTGATTGGTGATGTTGCCGGCAGCGTCACGCGTAACTGCAGGCTGGGTGTAGGTTCGGGTGTCGTCGTAGGTGATGGTGTATCCGTCGATGCTTCCCGGGAACGTGGTTGAAGGCGTACCGGTGTAGGTTCCCGGTATACCGTCAGGCCAGATCACAGCGGCCGATGTCGGGGCGCCTGAAGCGTTCCGGGTGACCACACCAACGAACAGTTGAGACGGGTCCTTAGCAAGCGCCAGATACGTCCCCTGCGCTTCGGTGATCTGCTCAGCAGTCACAACACCAGTCCCGCCGGCAACAGACAGGATCATCGCCGGGGCGGTGACCACAGGTGCGGCAGGGTTCCCGCCAGGGACCATCATCAAATCAAGGTCAGTCAACGACGCCGGCACACTGAACTTCTTGGTCAACTGCTGCGACTTGCCCACAACATCCACAAGCTCAATCCGGGCAGTGTAAGACCAGCCCACAAAGCTGTTACCGGAAGTGTCGATGAAGCCGGCCTGATCAGTCACAGGCACTTGGACGACAAGCCCCGTCCCCGGATCCGCAGAATTATCCGTGACGATCCTTGCCAGTGCAGTACCGGATGCCGCATGGACGATGGTGTGAGACGGCTCAATAGTCACACGGACGGTAAGCGGCTCCCCCGTATGGGTTACCGGGGCCGCGAGCCGGACAGGGCGAGTGGATACGCCAGCGGGTAGGGACATGATGGCTCCTAGGTGATCGTAAGTGCTGGCGAGTTAGTAATCTGGCCGTCAGTGTTTCGAGTGACGGCAGGCTGGGTAATGGTCAGTGTGGGAGTGCCGGCGTAGGTGATCGTGTACGCGTCCACGGCGCCCGGGAAGTCCTCAGAGGCCGTCCCGGAATACACGCCCGGAGTCCCGTCAGGCCACGTCACGGACGCGGAAATTTGAGCCCCATCAGCGTCCACCGTCACAGCCCCGGAAAACAGGGCGGGCGGGTAACCAGCGAGCTGCAGAAGAGCCGCCCCAAGGTCTTCCTCGAGGCCGTTCAACCGGTCCTGTTCCAAAGGGGTATTCCCCAAAATGCCGTTAGCCCAAGTACGTCTACGCAATGTTCCCTCCAAGGTCCCTGACCGCTTGTTTCAAAGCGGCGATGTCCGCCGTCTGCTGCTTCACTACGGGCAAGAGCGCAACGCCCAGCAGGTCATAGCGCACGCCGTCAATCTCGCCGTCGTAGCGGGTGACGATTTCGGGAAGGTGCTGCTCAACCTCTTCAGCGATGAGGCCGAACTCGTTCTTCGCACCCTCGAAACGTTGTTCCGGGCCGACTAGGCGGTTGCCGTCCTCATCTGTCGGGTACTTGAACGTTGGTTTGCGGTCATACCGGACAGGGCGAAGGTTCAACACGTCCTCAGGGGTCACACCTGCGTCCGTGACGTTCTCCTTGTACTTGATCGATGAGACGTTCCGGCCGAGATGGAACCCGCCGTCATTGCCCACCCACAGTGCGTAGAACGATGTGCCGGCGACATTGTTCGCCCATCCGTACTCTGAGCCGTCAGCCTGTGCCGCATGGACAGCTTCAGTAGCGTTCGCCACAGCACCGGAAATGCTCGAGCCCGCGATACTGGAAGAGTTGCCCGCCCAGCCAGGTTTGCCCGCCAGCAGGTCCCACGTGGCTACCTGCGCACCGAGCTGCACCCAGGTACCACCAACCCGAACCTCAACTCCGTAGGAACCGGGAGAGGACTCAATCAGTGCACCGAACCGGGCCACAGCAGTGTTGCCGGAAGCGTCATAAGCGGTGAAAGTACCCGTAGCCGGGTCCACCTTCACGCCCAGCGTTTCGTCCGCGCGCCGGTACTCCATGAACCCGTTCACCATCACGCCGCCCTCAGACGCGCTGATCCCCGCTGTAGCAAGGATGTTCGCCGCGGAGAACTGTTGCACTTGCCGTTCAAGGTCCTTCAACTGCCGCGGTAGAGCGTCTTCGCCCGCGAACTGCGAACCTGGCAAACCTGGCTGAGCCATCAGTCAACCCCTTCCACGTCAGTAACATCCACAAGGGGTGTGATGGTTGTATCTGTCAGTTCCCAGCCCACTGCCCGGGCCGTGCCTACCAGCCCGTCGGGGAACTCCGGCGCGGTGATGTCGAACCCGATGTCATCCCCGATCCGCCAGTCATGATTGAGGCGTGGGGCTTCCTCCCGGTTGGCCGTGAGGGTGAGTGCCACTGTGCCGTCTTTCATCGCCGCTAGGGCGCGTTGCGCATGGCTAGTAAGGACAGCGGGGCTGGTGATGGACGTTGATGGCGTCCACCTGAACTCAAACCGTGGCCGCAGGTCTGTCGTAACCTTCTGCCGCGGCGACTTGGGCCGTGCACCCTCAGTGCCCGAAGACACAGCCATCACATCGTTAGCACCCTCATCCGCGCCATACCCTTCCTCGAGCTCCGCATCAGACACGGAACCGGGCAGGTAAAACTGCGCTGCAGGGTTCAACCCGGCCGGGGCAGGTGAGCCGATACGATCACCGACGTAGAACACAAGCCCCAGGGTCTTCGCGTCCACCCATTCCCAGCCGATAGTCCACTCAGGGCCACCAAGCAGGCCGGAAAGGTCAGTGAGTACCGAGTACAGGGTTTTGTCCTCAGAGTCCTTGTAGGCGCGGTCACGAGGCGTGCCGTTGCCGCCCACTAACTGCACCCGTATGGGCAAGCCCCGGAGCGCACCCGTCTTGGCGTAACGCTCCACAAGGTCCTTGACGATCAGGTTCTGAGCGATCCCCTTGTAGGACACGTCCCCCACGTACACCCGATCAAGGTACCCCTCAGCCGTGACCAGAGACATGGAAGCGCTGGCCCCTATGGCACGGGTGCGCCGGATAACCATCCCGCCCCACAAAGGCCGCTCAGACTCATCCAAAGCAACCAGGAACATAGCGCCCTTGCGGGTAGCCACACGCCAGTTCGGCGGCGCCTGATCAATCGGCAGTACGGCAGTCTGCGACTCGTACCGCATCAGCGTGGCCTTCAACGCGGAATCAACCCGCAACGTTGGCAGGTCAGCGATGACGCTCCCCGTGTTCGCATCCACAGATACCCATGAGAGCGTCAACGCAACCTCCTATGCTTCGTGCTTACCGTCAGCGGCGGGCTTGTTTGGGACGGCGTAGACAGCCGCGGCGGTGATGATGCAAGCACACGCCGCGGTGATGCTCTCGCCATGAGTGATGAACTCCCCGCCCGGAGAGCCCTCCTGCACCGCCGCGGTGATCAACGTCGCGGCCGGTGCGATGAACGCCACAACCGCTTTGAAGTACGGCGCGAGGGCGTTCACTTCGCACCGCCGTCTGCGGGTGTATCGTTTGCGTTGCTGTTGAGCCGTTCTGCCTGCTCGTCAACCACCGCGTCCGCAATGAGCTTGGCATCGATGGCCTGAGCCTCAGCGAGAGCCTGGGAAGCGCCTTCACGCGCCGCTGCCTCAACCTGTGCCGCGTCGATCTGCACGCCAGTCTTAGCCGCGAGCTGCCCAAGGTGGTTCTTGATGCCGGCCAGCTCGCCCCGGATGGCCGCAGCCTCCTTGACCATTTGCACGGTCCGCGCTGCCGTGCCCTTCAGGTGGAGAGCGAGCGTGTACTTCTTCCCGTCAGACGACGGGGCCGTGGCGTTCATTACCGACATCTGGATAAAGGCGCCGAAGTCCCTGGACTTCAACGCCTCAACGATTTGCAGCAGGTTGTCTTTGGGGATGTCAGGCATGAGGTACCACTCCTTGGTAGTGACGCTCTGATAATTGATGCCGCCGCCGACTGCGGCTGCGTAAGTGGCGAGGAACAGGTCCCAGTCGAAGTTCTGGCCTGGGTCGTACCGTGTGCCGGGGTTCGTTTCGCCGTGCCCGTAGAAGCCCGCCTTAGTTCCAGCGATGGCCTCTGACGCGGTTATCCTGCGGGCGGGCGGAACTTCCTGCAGCACGCCGTGGGCAACGGCGTCACGGGCGAGCATGGCCGCGGCGATACCCATGTTGCGGACGATGCCCGCCGCACGTTCCGGGCTTAGGTCACGCCACCGGGCAGCGTCCATAGCACCAGAGACGGACAGGGCGTGGACGTTGTTCGTCGTGTCAGCCCACGCCGCGAACGTAGGCCGGGTCAACGGCACGATGGTGTCCCAGTCCGCGAGAATGTGATAACTGCCGTGATCGGCGCGGCGACTGATCCACCCAGCAGTGTTCTCCGCGCCAGGATCAGCGCCGGCCGGGACTACACCGGACTCTGTAGTGTGCACGCCAATAACACCGGAAGCCCAAGTGCGCGGCCAGCCGTACTGCGCCGTCGTCGCGTTCGGGTGATCCTCAAGGTAGTAGCTCATAGCGCCCTCACTGGTCTAGGTCTTTCGGCCACTCGATAGGTACGCCTCCGAGGTCGTGAACCTGGCCACGGAGCCCGTGGATGTAAGCGCGGTACCCGCTGAACTGGGTTTTGACTGATTCCTTGAAAGCCTCGAAGTCAGCCCGGAGCGTAGCGATTTCCGTCTTCGCGGCATTGCGCTCTTCTTGGACATCTTGAAGAAGAGTGGACTGATGGGTGAATATCTGCCCGGTCCCAGTGAGGGTGTTGGCCTCAGCCTGTGATTTGCGGTTCCATCGTGCGGCGATGATGCCCGCAGCGGATCCGGCGATGAGGGAAAGTAGCGGCGCCCATTCGCGGAAAAATTCACTCATCCGGCATCACTTCGCCAGGCTTGATGATGACTTCCGCGTGTGACTTGCCGTGGTTCAGCATCCGGGCGACACCCGCAGCACTCAACGCCATGCCCGCCATGATCGCGGCGAACAGGTAAGCCGTGTTGTCGTTGCCGTTCGGGAGGATCGGCACACGGAAGAAGTAGTCAAGGTAGGTCAGGGACCAGAAAGACAGCATCGCCGTGAGTAAGCCCAACGCCCGTGAATGGTCCACCCGGAACGCAGCCGAGATGAGCATGAACCCAGTAATGAACCAGAGGACACCCCATAGCGGTAGGGGCATGAGTCGGGTCACCAGGTCAAGCCCCGGGCTGTTGGCTGTTTGCAGGACGCCGACGTAGGCGAACCCGAAGCAGAGGCAGATGAAGCCTTTGCCGAGCATGATCGTTCCTCGTGGGCCGTACACCTTCGGGAGCGCATCGAGTACGTGGCGGCGGATCTTGCAGAGCGCTTTGGGCTTCAGGTATTTCCTAAGGTCCCGCATATTGGCCCTCCCGCAATGTTGTAATGTGTGGTCTACCCATGCGGGCGATGCCTCCTATTTAGGTGTTGAGTGTGGGTAGTGCGGCGATGGGGCTGCAATCCTCATCGCCGCACGACTAAGCGCTAGATGTAGTAGGTGAAGTTCAGAGACACGAAATCGTTCTCTGCCCACGTCACCGCGGACGGTGCCCAAAACGTCAGCACACCCGTTGACGGGCGTACCTGCACGTACACAATGCCTGTGCCGATACTGAACGGCGCTGCGATGATCTTGCTGTTACCCGCACCGATAGCCGCAGGCGGGAGAACCACGCCCATATCCTGCCGGGTGCTGGACACCGGGTTGGACGCGTTCAACCGGAGCATCGCCATATCAATCTCCACGCGCTTACGCCCGTCCGTCAGGGTCGTGACGTTAGCCGTCCCCTGAAAGTCGTAGTTCGGTTGCGGGTCAACGAAGGAGTAACTGACCGGCAGCGCAACTGCTGGGCTCCAGGTCGCTCCATCCCACGTTTCTGTGGGCCTGCCGGCGACGTCCAAACGGCGGACCGACAGCCCGTTGTACTTTGCCAAGGCATCGCGCTCAGTGGCCGAATACACCGGCAGTATCCCGCCAGCAGCAACGAACCGGGCCGGGTTCAGAGCCACCGTTGGTGAACCTCCCCCAACCTGCGGAACCGTAGCAGTACCGATCAGGAAGGACCGCGGCGGGAGCGCGGGGGCGGCAGGATTGGCGCTAGGGACGCCTGCCAAGTAGGAAACGTTCGCGCTCACCGCACCCGAACCGTCCCCGGCCGTGGAGTCGTTCACCTGAATGTAGTAGATGTCCTTGCGTGGCAGCGTCGAATCAGGGGGGTTCGGCGCTCCGGTCACGTTCGCGTCCGAAGCCCACCCATACATGCCCTGATGCGTCGCCGCGCCCGGGTCGATCATCGCGGAGCACGGCTTCAACGTCCAAGCAGTAGTCGTAACCGTCAGCACATCAGACGGCGTGTCCACCCTGAGCCCGGAACGCCCACCAAGGGGACGGTTAGCGCCGCCCCCATACAGCGCCGCGGACCCCTGACGCTCAGCAGTCGCCGTGATCGGCACACCGTCAGGCTGCAGAAGAATGATTGTCATGGGGTCCTCCTAAGACCAAGCCGGTTTAGTAGTCACTGTCAGCAGCGCCGTGGATGAGTAGTTCTGTGCCGAGAAGGCAATATCGTTCTCGCCCGGATCCAGGGAGAACCAGCCCCGTGAGGTAACGTGGCCGGCGCGGGCGGACTGGCCTTGAGCGAGCACTTCCCGCTTTTCCATGTCCACGGTTACGAACTCGCCCGCCCCGAGCGCTAGTGCCGTGGAGAACGTGAGTGACTGCTTCTTACCAACATGGGTGACCGTCCACCCGCCCGCTGGGATAGGGCCGTCTACGCGCAACCAGACAGGGGCTTGCTCGTTCCCGGGATTGTTCACCCGCAACACACCAGTGACCGATACGCCCGTATAAGTGACGGGGTACGTCACTGGGTACACAAGCCCGCCCGAAGAAGACGGGAGGGATGTGGACTCTGAAACAAGATCCCCGTACTTGAGCGGGTCATCAGCACGGAACTGGATACTGAAATCCGCCGTGGTCTTAGACCCTGGCCGGGACTTGAAAACTACCTGATCCTGTCGTTTGGCCGTTGCCGTTCGGATCCGGCCCGACTCCACCACGGCCAGCAGGAACGGCCGCAATGAACACGCCGCGTTCAGCCGATCCTCAGCGTAGGAAAGTTGCCCGTAAGCGGTTTTCACGGTCCCGTTGATGGTCATTGTCCTGTGCGTCAGGAACGCCTCAGAGCTCGTGGAGCCGTGCCCGCGTGAACGCTGCGTGGCCTGCGAGGTGGATCCGGGTGAACCCTCCCACCCCTCAAAGTCGGCAATCGCCCAGGCGGTCCCGTCATCCTCAATCGTGTTCAGCACAAGATCGCCAAGAGACACCAGCGACGTGAAGCCGATCCCGCCCACGCCGCCGCCAGGAAACAGCAGCGCGGACGGGTAAGTTACCGGACTTGGGTACGGCATGGAGCCTCCTAGACTGAGACGGCGCGGAGACGCCGAGCGATTGCGTAAGAGGTCCCAATTGGGTCGTCTACCTGCTCAACCGTGAAGTAGTTGACCTGCCCAGCGCCGGCAAAACCAGCGCCCGTAGAACCAGCCGCGCCCGGAATGTTCGGCACCGACACAAGCGAATCCATCGACGCCGCAACCTTTCGCTGCGAACCGTCAATGCCGCCAGAAAGGCCCTCGCCGATCATCTCGCCCCACCACATCGCCACACGAGACGGTGAATGGATGCCAAGAGCTGCTTCAATCGGCCCACGAATCGCCGCAGGAACAAGGCCAACGATTGCCCGCGCCACAGTCCCCGCCATGCCAGTGATGCCGTTGATCAGGCCCTGCACCACGTTCTGACCGATCCCAAGCAACCAAGAGCCGGCACCAGAAAGAGCGCCCATGATCTGTCCCGGCAGGTTCCGGAAGAACCCCATGAACCGGTCAATGAACCCACCAACGCCGCCGATCACGTTTGACCACGTATCCGCGAAGAACCGGCCAATACCCGAAAGAGTGGAGCGCACGAAGTTCCCGACCAGGCCAAGCCCGGAAATCACAACCTGCCCGATGGTCTGCAGCGCACCGCGGACCAAGACGACGATTGTGTTCCAAACACCGGAGACTATGTTCCGGATTCCGGTCCAGACCTGAGCCCAGTTCCCGGAGATAATCCCGGTGACAACCTGGATGACTCCCTGCACAATCTGCATCGCGGCGGTGATGACTTCAGCTACAACCTTGAACACCGTTACGACAACCGGCAGGAGAGCCTGGATGACAGGGATGAGTACGGCCGCAATCTCCGTAACGAGAGGGGCTATGGCGGTGACCACGTTCCCGAACATCGAAATCAGGGGCGGAAGGACAGCACCCACAAGTTGCGTAACAACGGGTATGAGCTGCCCAACGAGTGATGCTGCCAGAGGAATTACCTGGCTGAGAACACTCGTCAACGCCATAGCGATTTGCGGCAGCACCGGCATTAGCGCCGAGAACAGCATATGCATGGGGCTCAGTGAAGTAACCAGTGCGAATATCTGCGGTATCAGCGGGGCGACTGCAGCGGCTATGGTCGAAAACAGGGCACGGATGCCAGCGCCCACAGCAAGCAGAGGGTTGATGTTCGCACCGATGCCGGCCACAACTTCGGGCGGCATCCTGAAGCCGGCCCACAACGTCTTCAGCGTGAAACTGATGGTTGTGAAAGCTTCCCGGATCTTGGCTCCGAAAGCCAGAAGCGGGTTGATGTTCGCACCGATACTTGCCACCACATCAGGCGGCATGTTGAAGCCCGCCCACAGCGTCTTGGCCGTGAACACGATGCGGTCAGCAACACCCTTGATCGACTGCCCGAAAGCAAGGAGCGGGTTTATGTTGGCGCCGATGCTCGCCGCGACTTCGGACGGCATCTTGAAACCCGCCCAGACATGCTGGAAGCCCTCACTAACCTTGAGCGCGGTATCACGCATGCGGAACAGGAAGTCAACGAACTTTGAATCTTCCTCAACGTTGAACGCTTCCCGCAGGGCGCCCGTGAAGTCTCCGCGCACGAACAAGTCAGAAAGGCCCGTCACAGCCTGCCCAACGAACTCGAACGACGCAGCCAAGCCACCGGACAGCAGCCCAATCACGCCCGTAATAGCAGGCTTGAGAGCATCCAGCGCGGACATCAGCCCGGAGTTGATCGTGGCCTGCAGGTTGCCAATAGCACCCTCAAACGTGGCGGTAGATTTCGCGGCCTCAACAGCCACAGGATCATTGCCGAGCTTCATCAGCGCCGCGTTGAACTCATCCGCCGTGATTTCACCCTCAGCCATCGCGTCACGGAAGTTCCCCGTGTACGCGCCGGCCTTCTCGAGCGACTTCATCAGCGGACCCGCGGCACCTGGGATGGCATCAGCCATCTGGTTCCAGTTCTCCGTGGTCAGCTTCCCCGCGCCGGCCGTCTGCGTCATGACCATTGCCACGGACTTGAACGTGTCCGCGTTACCGCCCGCAACAGCGTTCAGGTTGCCAGCAGCCTTAGTCAGGCCCGTGTAGTCCTTGACGCCGTTCGATGCGAGCTGGGCGATGGTGTTCTGAATGGTTGGAAGGTCATAAACGGTCTGGTCAGCGAAGTCCTTAGCCGCCGCCGTAGCCTTCGTGATGGCCGAAGAGTCCAGACCTGCGAAGTCCATCGTGGCCTTGAACTTGTCCGTAGCATCAGAAGCCCTAGCGGCCTCAGCAATGAGCCCGGAGAACCCGATAGTCCCAGCGAGAGCCAGCGCAGGACCCATCACACCCTTGAAGCCACTGGCGAAGCTACTGCCGCTCTGCTTGCCGGCACTGTCCGCAGCGGCCTTAGCGGAATCCCCAGCATCATCCACAGCGCCGCGAACCATGCCGGAAAGCTTCTGCTTCAGCGACGCCCAGCCGGTAGCGTACCGGCTTGCGCCCTGCTCCCCGGAGGACGCTGCAGCAGCGGTAGCCTCAGCAAGCTTGGACTGTGAAGACCGCAACTGGTCGGAGGCCGTCTTAGTCCTCGTGCTGGCCTCAGCAGCCTTCCGCTGGGCAGACGCAAGCCGTTCCTCAGCCGCGACAGCACGGGACGACGCGGCACCACCCTTAGTCCTGGCCTCAGTCAGCGCGGCCTCAGCAGCACGGACCTTACCCGCTGCGTCCTGCTCAGCGAGCCGAGCCTTGGACAGGGCACTAGCGCCGGATGCGATCTGGGCGTTGAGCTTCTTTACCAGCGCTTGCGCAGGGTCACCAGCGCCAGCGTTGAAGGCCGAACTGAAGGACTTACCGCTTGCAGTTCCCGCACTCCCGGCTTCGGAGCCCACTTTGGAGCGGAACCCCTTGAAGGTGGGGAATATGGCAATTGAGGCGGATCCGACTTCGGCCATTGGCTTACGCCTCCGTTCGCTTCTGCCCGAAGGCGCTCTTTGATTTGAGAAGGGCTTTGAGCTCAGCGCGTTCCTGCGGGGTTACGTCTTCTGGCTTCGGCTCGCCGGCCCACGGCCATTCGGGGACCCAAGGCTTTTCGCCCTTACCGGACGTAGCGCTTATCACCCGCGCCAATAGACCGGCCGTGTACATCTCATGGCGATCCATGGGGTATGCCCATTTGTTCACCGCCGCGAACAGGTGGGAGCCCATGTCCAACAGAAGTTGCTCTACAAGGTCCACGGCTTCCCAAACGGGGACGCTCTGGCCGATGTCTTCTATCGACAGGCTGAAGCGCGCCCGGAAGTCGTACGCTACTGCGGCGCGGTGTCCGTCGAGGACTCGACAGAGCCACCAGATTTTCCCAGGCTGACCTGCATCTTCCGAGCCAGCGCTTCCCCGTACTCCGTAAGGATTTCGGTGGCTTCCTCAGCGTCCAGCTCGTCGATGGCCGCGTTCTGCTCGTCGTTGAAGAGAGACATGAACAGCACGAACTCATCGAACTGCGTCTTCGGCTCTTCGGCCATCAACTTACGGACAATGCCAAATTTCACAGACAACGGAAGGGACAGCTCGCCGTTCTCGGTCTGGCACTTCAAGGTGCTCTCCACAACCAGGAACTTGGGCTTGGGCGCAGGGGTCTTTGCAGTCATGGGGGTGTCTCGCATTCTGATGGGTACGTGATGGGTTGACTGTGCCCGCGTGACCACCCATCACAGGATCACGCGGGCACAGGAATAAGGAGCCGGGGAAGGCTACGGGGTGACGGGAATCAGCCACTCGCCAATGTGGTCATTTGCCAGGTCCGGGGAACGATCGATCTTGTAGACCACCGTGTAGCCGAGGACGGAGCCGCGTTCGGACTTGTCTTCCGAGACGGACTCAATGCTGACGTTCGCGGCCACGCGGCGCCGGATGAGGCCGTTCTTGAAGATTTCCTCCGTGAACACCACGTATTTGGCGCTGGTGCCGCCGCCGTCGATGGTGATGTAGCCGTTCGCGTCGGCGGTCTTGCCGCGGATGATGCCGCGAACGGTTTCGTCCGTCTGCGCGTACTTCACGGTCAGCGTCACATTGGCGAGGCCGGAAGGAATCGAGAAGCCTTCCTGCCAGAACACAATCGGGTCGCCGTCCGCCTCCATGGACCACTCAAAGCCGCCATCCTCCGTCAGGAGGCCGGGGAGCTTGAAGGCGACAGGGAGGGTGTAGGAATCGGCACCGCCTTCAACCGGAGTGGGCACAGCGGTGCCGAACGGCGCTACGCCCATGTGTCCGGTTACCGGTACGCCTACTGCGGCTACGTCGTTACCAAGGCTGTCTGCGGGCATGTTTCCTCCAAAGAAGAAGCCGCCCGCAGAAGCGAACGGCTGGAATGAATTTGATTAGGGGGTTAGGTGAACGCGCTGCCCGTTACAGACAGTTCGAACGTCATGTACCGGCTGGGGTAGCCGGTATCGTCGGTGATTTTGTAGGGGCCGTTAGCGTCCAGGACCGCGGCTACCGGGTTGCCGGGAGCGACACGGGCTGAACCCTCCATGAGTGCGAATACCAGCAAGGCTAGGTCCGTTGCCTGCACCTTGTTGAAGGAGTCAGAACCCAAAACCGTGATACCCACAGTGGGTGACTTCGTGACGATGCTCGAGCGTGGCCCGCTGTCGTCCCGGACGATGACCTGCCACGCCGGCCGGGCCTTGTCTGGCGGGGAGAACTCGTTAGAGATGAACCCGCCATTCTTGCCCCGCGCCGCCAGTTCCGTCCGGAGGAACCCCGTCAGGAACAGCTCAAGGTCAGAGAAGATAACGCGGCTAGCCACTCTTCTTCACCTGATTCAGCGCCCGGGCAAGGTTGCCGGTTTTGGACTCAATGAGCATCGTCTTCCAGTCGTCAGCAACCACCAGCGCCGCGTTCCTGCGGCTGCGAGCCACAACTTCCACATGGATGGCGCCGGCATAGTCGCCGCTGTCCCGCGGGGCCGTTGAGCGGGCGATACGAGCAACCTCTTCAGCCTTCTGCGTGCAAAGCTGAGTAACGCCCGGGTCCCTGCCCAACTGCTCAAAGAAGGCATCTTCAATCTTGACTTCAGACATCAGCCCGCCGCCTTCCTTATAGCGAACTCAGAACCAGGATTCCAACCAGTCAGCGGGTTCACACTGTCCATCAGTTCGCCTTGCACATCCCACAGGCCAGAGCGGGCACGGATCCTGTCAGCCGGAAGAATGTCCTCCCCCGGCCCGCAATAGATACTCATCTGCGTGATGACCTGGGAACGTGAGTCATTCACCGGCTCCACTGTGGAGGACGGGGCAATCGCAACGCCCTCCACAGTCAGCGTGTCCGGGTCAGACCAGTCCCCAAGCGTCAACTCTTCCGAGTACGGGTCAAGGACCATCTTCCGGCGCTCACGGACAACCGTTTCACCATTCGTCAGTGGAAACATGGTCCCTCCCGATGGCGTCATTGGCGATCACGTCAAGGTCTTCGCTCACATAGGAGCTCACCCGGTTGTTCAGGCGGATGTGGTCCGGGGCGGGCGTCCGGTAAGTCCGGGTACCGCCCATCCCGGTCACTTCGTCCATTTCGTCAACTTCCGACTGCAGGAACCAGCCACCCAGGGCGCTGGCAGCGTTCCAGCGGACGTTGAACGGGCCGGCGCCCTCTGAGTCAACCATCTGCTTAGCCTTGTCCAGCCGCCGCTGCACAGCATCAGCGACATAGACAAGGAACAGCGGTTCGATAGCGAGCGTCAGGGCATCGCCGTACCTGTTGTTCAGGTGAACGGCGATGCCCTTCAGCCAGCCCTCAACTCTTGGCGCTTGCCCTGCGGGTACGGGTTTTGGCAGGAGCGGATTCACCTTCGCCAGAGTCAGATCCATTGCTGCCCTCTTCCTTGACGTTCACGGTCTGCTTCCAGCCGTGTTCCTCGTAGTAGGAGGCAACTGCTGAATTGACGACGAGTTTCCGCTTACTTTCCGGGTGTGTCAGGTCAACGTTTGCCATGGTTACGGTGCCACCGGAGCCGCGGTGATGGCAGAAACGGGCGAAACGCGCTCACCGTCAGAGCCAACAACGTCAGCCAGCGTGTAGGCGTAGCGGGCACGGAAACGCAGGGCAACCTGATCGTTTTCAGCCAGGTTCACGCCGCCGATGGTGGCTTCTGTCAGGAACTTCACCTGAATGTCGGTGCGGACACCGATCAGCACCGAAGAAGAGTCCGCGACGAGGCCGAGAGCCTTCGCACGGTCCCATGCGCCGTTCTTGTTCCAGTAGGCGTCAAGGCCGGCCACGTTGTCCACGGACCCGGGAGCCGAAGACAGGGACGGCAGGTAGATCGGGGTGCCGTCCGTGTTGCGGAGGTTGGCGAGTTTGAACTTGAATCCACCGCGGGCAAGGAAAGCGTCCGGGTTGGCGCCGGAATCATCCACAGACTCAGCAGCCTGGAAGATGGAGCCAACAAGGTCATCCTCGCCAGCGCCGATCTGGTAGACCTGACCGGCTGCGGTAGCGGCGGCGAACAGGTCCGGGGAGGTCCACGCGGCAGGCTTGTCGTCACCGAAGAGAACAGCCGCGTCCAGGGTGCGGCCGACAGCCTCACCGCCGAGCGCTGCAGCGTTTGCCAGGAGGTCGTCAGTGGCGTCCTCGAGGTCTTCCTCATTCAGAACGATGATGGCCGCGATTTCCTGCGCCGTCAGAACCTTGTTCTCGAAGGAGAACTTGGTGTTCGGCTTGGTGCGGGTGCCGGCGCTCTCGCCTACGAAGGACGCAGTGGGTCGGGTAGCGAGGGCAGGCATGTTCTGAACCTTCGCGCCCATGGGGACGGTGGTGAAGGCAGACAGGACGGTAGAAGTGGCCGTTGCCCGGTTCAGAAGAGTCTGGCTGTACTCTTCCTCGATCAGGGCGGCGATGTCAGCACGGGTAATCGGTGCCATGGTAGTTCTCCTTCAAGAACAGAGGGATTAGCGGGCGCCGCTGAATTCGCGGAGCGCCGCAGCCGCACGGGACTTCCCCGCGGGCTTATTGGTTTCAGTCGATTCGGAACCAGACTTGGGCTTGGGACGGGTGGCAACCTTGCGGGCGGTGTCGCCCTTCAGCAGGTACGGCTTGTCCTTGGCGATCTGCTCGAGACGTTCCTTGATTGCCTTCGCATCAGGTCCGTCGTCGGCAATCTCAAACTTGGAGATGTCGCCGTATAGGGCAATGGCGTCCTGCGGGTCAGCGAAGCCGAGAGTCGCGGCCGTAGCCTTGATTTCAGAGCTCACAATCCGCGTGGTGAACTTGCCCGCGACTTCGTTGGCGCCCTCGAGCTTGGCGGCATCAATTGCTTTCTGCTGCTCAGACTTGGAGGATTCCTTGAACGCCTTCAGGTCGTCGTAGTCGGCAAAGCCTGACTTCACGCGTGCTACACGGTCCTGAACGATGCGGTCTACGTCTGCCTGGGTGAAAGTCTTCTCAGACTGCCCTTCAGTGCCCTGCTGTTCGCCGTTGCCGGCGTTTTCGGGTGCGCCTTCACTCATGCTGGTTCCTTCTTCCGTGAATCCGTCGATATGACCGGCGATTTAGACAGCCGCCGTGACTGCATCCCCGCTATTCGGGTAGTTCTTGCTGCTGCAAGGCGTTGAAGCCCTGCAGGGTCTTTTGGGTGTTCGCCTGAACTGCCGCCTGCAGCCCATGGGTGCGGGCATAATCGGCGGCTTCCATCGCGTCCGTCTTCGTCCAGCCCGGGATGAGAGCAAAAAGCATCTCGAGGGGAGCGTTGACGGTCTTGAGCTTCACAACCGCGTCACTGATCTGAGCCAAGGAGCGCGTTGAAGTGTCCGCCCAATGAACCTGAGAGGAAGTGTCGCCGGCCGCGGCTTCAAGGTTCAGGATCCCGGCCGCCTTCCGGAGGGAGAGCTCGTAACCCTCACCCATCACAACCTGATGGTCACGGATGTTCCGGAAGTAGCCTGATTCAGCCGCCGCGATGCCTTCAGCGGACATATTCACGATGGCGCCCAGCAGGTAATGAGGCGGAACCTGGCAAACAGCGGACAGGTGCTTGATGTGCGTATCCACCGCAGCAGCTACCTGGCCGATATCCGACGCCGGGAAGGAACCCCACCGCGTTTCCGGGTCCGACGAGTGCAGCAGCGAGTCAACAGACGGGCGAATCATCGCATTGCCGTCCGCGTCCGTAGCGATTTTCCCGCCAGACTGGTTCTTCTGCGGGAAAGCGCCGTACCGCTGCACCATCTGCAGGGTGAATGTAGCGTCAACAATCCGCTTGTACACCGGGATGCCCGGCTCAATGGAGGACTTCGGGAAGCCGTCCATAGCGAACTCGTTGGCGATCATCGTCACCGGGTTGATTTCCATCCCGTGTTCAAGGACGTCCAGCTTTTGGATGTTCTGCGGGGTACCGGTGATGGTGTACTGCGCTTCGTCGTCAAAGAAGTACCAGCGCTTGTCATTCACACGGTGAAGAACGTACTGCGGGGAGTCATCCCACGGGTCTTCCTTCGTGGAGAACGTCTGATGCGCCGAAAGAGGCCGCATCACAACGCCGTCACCCTCCGCAGGGAGGTCCAGCAGGTAGCCGTAGCCCAGCCCAATCACTTCACGATTCAGCGGGCCTTGACGGGCATCCATGCCGTTCCGCTGCCAAACTTCATCCCACACCTTTTCGTCGGTGTAGCCGTCGATGACGGTTCCTTGGGCGATGCAGTCACGTACGAACAGCAGCCAGGGTGAACGGGCTTTAGCCAGCAGGTCCCGATACTCGGTGTCCGCGTTCTCAGGCATCCAAGTCTTATTCAGACCGCCCTCAATACTCTTCTGCAACCACCGCAGCCGAGCCCACTCCGTGCGAGCCGGTTTGATCATCGTTTCCGTGATGAGAGCGGAAAGCTCAGTGCTACTTAGTGCCACACGCTCTCACCTGATTCCTGTTATGAGGCCTTCTTCTTTGGCCGGGTTAGCTTCGTTCTTCTTCACGCCCCAATGAGCGAGAGTGACGGACTGAATCTGAGTGATAGGTTCCTGCGGGTCTGACTGGTCCCAAGTCTCACCGCCCACCAAGGGGCGGGTAGTAGCGTTCTTGAGTGACTGCAGAAGGTCATCCTGCCCGCGGTGCAACACCAGGCCAGCGTTCACGGACTCAACCATCAGCCCGAACGCGCCAGCGACTTCACCAGCGTTCACACCCATGTACTTGATGCCGGCCATCGTAAGGTCAGTGAGGATCGGAGCGCAGTTCTTCTCATCCAGCACCACCAGCGCAGGCTTCAAGGACTCCAGAAGGGCCTTTAGTGCCCCGGGAACCCATAGAGTCTGCAATCGGGTGTCTCGTGTCTCCACAAAGATCCGTTCACCAGCCCGGGAAGCCGCTGAGATGGTCGCATAACCACCACCACGGCCGAGGCTGACAGCCAGCACCGGAGCGGGGCCGAGAGAGGCCAGAGAATCGCCGCTGTCGCCCCACACCTTCAGGTCAACCTCGTTGTGAATGACTTCCTGCTCAGCGCGACGCGCCGGCCACACACTGCAGCGCTCACGAGCGAAGTCCTGCTTGCCAGGGCTCTTATCCCGCTCGTACTGCTCCGCGATGGTTTCCGTACGGATGCGGATGTCTTTAGCCGGGTTGGATTCAGCCCAAACCTGATCGCTACCCAAATCGATGAGCTCCGCAAGGTCCGGATCCTCCGAACCAGTAGGGGACCACTCAGCCCAGCCCGTCCGGTTCGGGTCCGAAGAACGCCCACGGTCACGAACACCCTCGAAAACCTCAGATTCGTTGAGTCCGTCTTCGGGGACAGTGCCCGTGTAGAGCTCCTGCCGGTTCTGGATAGCTGACTGCGTGTAGGTCAGCGCGTTACGCGCCGGCACACTAAGTTCCTGGGCTTCGTCGTACACGATGATGTCCGCGGAGAACCCGCGGCCGGAGCTCTTGGAACGGGCAACGAACTTGATCCGGTTACCAAGGCTGGTCTGCCCGGGCGCCCGCTTCAGCAGAATCTCAGCCGTGTTGCCCTTGTAAATCTGCTCAACACGGTCATTCAGCCGCGGAACAGACTCAATGACGCCCCGGAGCCGGTCAAAGCCGTCCATTGCCGTCTTGAACTCGTGAGCCGTGTGCAGGATCGACTTACGGCGCCGGTCCAGCCTGGGAAACAGGAACAGGTGAGCGAGGTCGTAGGCAACTAGGATTTCGCCCTTGCCGTTCTGACGGGCCACAAGAGCCCCGAACTCCGTAGCAGCCCACTCGTTAGCCTCATTGACCGCAAACAGCGCATCAATAACGTACGACTGCCAGTCATCCAGAACCACGCCACACAGCTTCGCGAACTGGGAAACCTTCGGGCCTAGAGTACCAACAGCGCTAGGACGCTTCTCGATCCTTGGCCGTTGGGAACCCAACAACGTTTGAGACGTCACCGTTGAAGAACTCATCAAACGGGTCAGCCTCCTTCGCTCCACTGCTGCTCAAAGACTCGATTTCGGCCAGAAGTTCTGAATGCCGCTTGGACAGTGGCGCAAGCTTCGCCGGATCATCACCGGAGACGTAAGCAAGAGCGTCTTCCAGTAGTCCCAACTGCCAATAGAGGCGGTCTTCACGGGACTTGCCGGCCGCGGGTGTCTCAGGACGCTCCCGACGTTCACTGTCGAAGTCCTCCCAGCCCTCAAAGTCGTCAGGAGGGGCAGGAGACTGCTTCTTCGGCTTGCCAGCCTTGCGAGACTCGCGCTGCTCAGCAACACGCTCATCAGAAGCCCGCCTGCAAGCCTCATCAACCGGCTCATCGTTCTTCAGATGCCGCTTATACGCAGAGTAAGTGCCGCACGGGGCTTTAGGCCTAGCCATGCACTCACCTTCGTTCTGGTGTGAAGCTCAATTGGTGTGAAATCCCCGAAATGGTGCGCAGGAAAAAACGCCCAGACCAGGCGGGAGGTGGGCATCCGGTCAGCCCAAGGGGGGTACCCCCGGGGGTCATGCGTCCAGCGCGTAGTCATCCTGCGTCTGTTCCGCAGTCGTCAGACGGATGATGCCCTTCAGTGCCTCTAGGAGCTCGTCCATGGTGGCCTCCTACTGTGCTGGTCTGATGGTTGGTAGTGCGCTGTCTGACTTGATGCTGTTACATCTGCGGTGCATTGGGGCTAGCTCTTGCTTGTAGAGGTGACCGCCGTTGTTCACTGCGTCTGGGTGGTCGGCGGTGAAGGACATCGCATCAGTGGATGGGAGCGTGTAGTCGATGGGCTTACCGCACCATGAGCAGTCTTTGCCTTGGCGCCTCAGTGCTTTGGCTTTGCGCCTGTATGCGCGGTGGCCTTTGCCGTCACGGGTGCTTGCCATATAGCAACCTCCGTTGTCGCTTTACTCTCGTGTGACTTTTCGGTCTCTACCGCTGTAGAGGTTGCCAGCGCGGGGAACACTTGCGCTGGCAAGATCAGCCGGGGCGAGGCGGACAAGTTGCAGTCCACGCTGCTGCAACTGCTAGCTGGCGTCAGAAGCGGGCTGAGAGCTACTTGCCGACCACGGCTCCGATTAGCATCGGTTTAGTCGCGTAGACTCTCCAAATGCTTGAAGCCTTGCTGGAGATGAGAGTTTTGGGTGCGGTCGATGCCCTAAAGAAGGGACTCGAGGGAGAATCGGACTTTCTCGAATTCAAGTCCGCGTGGCCCGACGCTCTCAAGGAGAAGTTTGTTCGCCAGTTGGCCGGTAGTTTGAATAGGGCGGGCGGTGAAATGGTAATTCTTGTCATCGGCGTTGATGACAAGACGGGTAACTACACCAACTACTCTTCCCCGGACATTGCTCAGTGGTGGCCGAAGGTGCAAAGCGGTTTCGACCAGACCCCACCCGAACTTGCTCGCGACATAAACATCGACATTGGCGGAGGCGACATAGTTCGAGCTTTGGCTATTTCCAGCAATCGGGCGCCGTACGTCGTGAACACAGGCAAGGATCCGCAGACACGAGAAATACCCATTCGCGAAGGCGCCAGAACTCGGACAGCACACCGTGACGAGATTTTACGGATGTTGATACCGAGTGCTCGTATCCCACGGACGGAGTTGCTCGCTGCCAGCTTGACGCTGATCGAACGCTACCAGTACGGAGATCCATCTGACCCGGAGGATCCAGGTGGGGTTGTGCTTGAAGGACGGCTAAAAGTTTTCGTGGAACCTACTGACGACAGACCTGTGACGTTTGCGCGACACATGATGAGTGCGAATGCCGAATTTTCACCTGGGGGGCTGCGGATGCAATCCCCGGGTTGGGCTGTCAATCGAAACGGGGACACCGCATCCGGAATTGTCGAGACTGAGGACGGCTTCCGAGTCCTATTTCCGGGCGTGCTGAACGTGAAATTTTATGCCCAAGACGTAGCCTGGCCGAAGTTCAAGCCAACACTTGATCAGCAAGAGGTCGCCTTCACCGCATTCTTTAGGGTAAGCGGGGTAGACCGATCAGTAAGGATTAGCGCAAACCTAAAAAGAGATGATTCGCTTATACCATCGCCTAGCGGATCTATTGATCCTATGGCGTACTGGGGCTACAAGCTGACGGACGCCGGATAGGGAATCCTAATGATTCCGTATGACAAAGCCCCGGAGGGGGACTCCGGGGCTTCAACACGTTTTGGGTAGACCTTTGGCCTGTACTCTCAGTTTAACAGGTTTCTGCGGATACTTACAACGGTGTTCTTTGGTCGCCGATGGGTCCGCGTGCGGCACGCTCTTCTCGCCGCCGCCGTTGCCAGCCGGGGTGTTTGTAGCTTCCGTTGCCCCACCATGTGTCGCCGGCCATGGAGGTCTGGAAGGGGTTGCCGAGCCATTGTGGTGGCTTGGATGGGTTGGCTATTTCTTCGAGGCACTCGGTGCAGGCGCCGGCTTCTGTTGGTTTGAAGCTGAGGGGGACCACGACTTTGACGAGGGCGCCGCAGATGCCGGCTCTGTAGTCGTTGGTGTCTTCGATGAAGTAGGGGTCGGTCAGCCATGGTTCGGCGGCGGCGGGTCGTATGGCGTGGATTACGCCGGGGTCGTCGGGGATGACTGGGTATCTGTAGCGGCTGACCGGGTCTCGGGTGAGGCTATAGGCGGTCAGGCCGACCATGAGTCTGGGTGGGGTCATGCTGCCCGCCCGAGCGTGTTGGCGAGGTCGGTGATGGCTGAGCCTTCCCAGGTGGTGCCGCATGCCCCGCAGCGGGCTTCGCGTCGGCTTGCGGTGATGGCGGTGTTGCGGACATATTCGTCCTCGTCCCAGGTCCATGCGTGTGTCGCGGCGCAGGCGGGGCAGGCCCCTTGCACTTCGATGCGTGGAATGGGGCTGATGAGGCTTTCGATAGATGCCGCCCACTTGGCGGCAGTTTGCAGGCATCGCGCTGATTCCCGGCCCGTGGTGTCAGCGAGCGTAGCAACCGCCCACTTCTGAAGCTTAGTCTCCGGAAGCATGGTCGTGTCGTCTTTGCCCGAAAGGGCGATGTGCTTGGTTGAGAGGGTCTCGCGGATCTCGGACCAGAGCGTGACGGCGTTGATGGCGATAGGGGAGCGGGACCCAGTGGACTTGCCGCCAGCGGCGCGACGGTTTCCGGAGGCCTGTTCCTGCCGGATCTGGGTGAAAAGTGAGAGGACGGTCGGGTAGGTGACTTCGCCGGTGTGGGGGTCGGTGTGGGTGGTTTTGTGGTCTCGGGTGAGGCGGTGGACGGTAGCAGTGAGCTGCTGCTCGGTCATGGATGCTTCTCCTGGTGCAGTTATTGGTGCCATCGGGTATGAGGAGCGGGGGCTCATGCGATGCCGTAGCGGTAATCGTTGGGGCCGAGGGTCATGCTGTTGACGGATGCGAAGTGTGGGCGCCATGCGAGACGAATCTTGCCGGTTTCGCCGTGCCGGTTCTTCTCGATGATGAGTTCGATTTCGCCTTCCATCTCTTGGTCGTTGCGGTGCAGGAGGATGATGTTGTCTGCGTGGGCTTCGATGCCGCCGGATTCGCGGAGGTCCGCCATGTTGGGTCTGGTGTCTGCGCGTTGGGTTGATCCGCGGTTGACTTGTGCGAGGGCGAGGACGTGCGTGTCGAACTCTTTAGCGAGGTGCTTGCAGTCCTCGGCGATGCGGGCGACCTGCCGTTCTCGTTGCTCCCGTGTATCGGCAGGTGCCACGAGTTGGAGGTAGTCGATGATGATCAGCGGTACGGGTCCGCGGCGCTTCCAGGTGCGAACGGTTGCCCGGATTTGGGCCATGGTGGTCCGGGACAGTTCCTCGATGTAGACGGGCCACTCGGCGGATTTGGAGCGCAGCCGCGCGACCTTTGACCAGTCGCCTTCGGTTAGCTCGAAGGAGTTCAGGTGGTGGAGGTCTACACCCTCTGAGGCTGCCGTCATCCGTCCCACCACCTCGTGTTCCTTCATCTCCAGCGAGAAGAACCCAACCCCGTACTTGGCAGCCGCGACGGCAGCACAGCCCGCCACCAGTGACTTACCGACGGCGGGGCGTGCACCCATGATGGTGAGTTGGCCCGGGTGCCAGCCGCCATTAAACATTCGGTCCAGCTCAGACCAGCCGGTGGGGTAGGACTTGCCTTTGGGCGAGGACCAGAGATCCATGGCTGACTCGAGAGCGTCCGCGAACGTTCGGACCCGGATCCCGGTGGCCTCGTTGGCCGTGGCATCCAAGATGGCCCTCGCGTTGTCCAGGACCTGCTCCGTCTCGTCCCAACCGGATGTCTGGGACATCTGCTGCAGCTTCACCCCGACGTCAGCGAGCCTCCGCAGCCGGGCAAGGCCGGCAATGATGTTGGCGTGGTGCGGGACTGCACCACGGACCGGAGCAGCTTCCACGCACTCGTGCAGGTAGGTAGGTTCCAGCCCCGCAATAGGGGTTGTGACGAGCTTCTGGACAAGCGCTAGGGGTGTGACCGGCCGTGCGGCGCGGGACTCCGCGAGGATTAAGTCCCATAGGTGCTCATGCTGGGGCCGGTAGAAGTCCTCACCCTGCAGGTGGATGTCCTCCAGCGCTCGCTGGTACAGCATGACCGCGCCGAGCACTGCGCGTTCCGCTTCGATGTCCTGCCTTGGCGTCCTGTCGCTCATGCGGCCACCCCCAATTTCCTCTTGGCCTCTTCCAGACGCTCAGCTTGGTGTGCTGCGCGTTGTTGCTTCTTCCACTCGATCTCTTCGGCCAGGTCGAGTCCGCCCGGTGGTTTGCCCGGTGACCAGATGTCACGGCCGAGTACCTTTTCAACGTCGATTTCGCCGTGGAACCCCGCGCCCGGGGTTTTGGCTCCGACCCCGGCTTTGGCTTTCAGTTGGTCGAACTTCTCCCGGAGCTTTGACATGGACAGGATGTTGGACCGCCAGAACTCGTCACTCGTGGCCCAGCGGATCATCCATGCGACCTGCTCAGGTTTGTAGCCGTCCCGATCGAGAAGCAACCTGGCAGCGTCCCGGTTCTTTTTGGTCCTGGCCGGCTTCTTGAACCCATTGGCTTCGAGGCAGGAATCGAGCAGGTCGAGAAGCTCATCAACGTCGCGTCGGCGGATTTCGTCAGAAATCTCCGACGAAGAAATATCTTCTTTAGAAGATGTAGTTGTAGCTGTAGTAGTAGGCAGGGGTAACGCCTGGGCGCCGCTTGGGGTAACTCCAGGGGTAAACCCAAGGGTAAATTCAGCAATATCCGTACCCTTACCCTTGACCACGTTGAGCACCTTTTCTTGGCTAAACGCTGCCCATGTCGGGTGCTCAGCATGGAGGCGCTGGAGCTCATAGGTGACGATCTGGCTGATCCGTTTTGACGCGATGCTGCCATACGCGTTGACCATCGAAATTGAAAGCTTGGGCTGCTTGAGCAGCCCGTCGTGCCGAAGGAAGGAACGGATGAGTACTTCCTCCGTCTCCTCATCAACAAAGATGAAACGTGCATCCTGCAGGGCGGCAGCATCCTGCAGAAGATCCTCGACCGAGTCATCAGGCGACATCGCTGCCAGCCGTGCAGGACGCCAGTCAGCAACACCCGCGTAGTTCAGCGTCGGATGCGACAAGAGCATCATGTACAGGTACTTGGCTGACTTGGGTACGTCGCGCCAGTCCTGGTCCGCCCAGAGAGTGGTGCTGATGCTGGCCCGGTCACGCGCCATAAAGCTGTCCCTTCCCAAGCTCAGCGACTTCTGTTTCAGAGCGACCCAAAGCGGCAGCAATATGCTCTTCAGAGATCCCTGCGTCTCTAGCTGCAGCGATATATGCGAAAAGCGTGTGCTTACGCACGTGTGGGTCGTCCTTGGCCTGTTCCAGGAAATCCAGTGCGAGAAGCTGGCGCTGCAGCGAACCGGAGAACTGCCGGTCTTCAGAGAAATCCCATGTTGGGCGTGCATCTGAACATTCCGGGCAGCGAGGCAGATCAACACCGCACACTGTTGTTGCACGGACTCGTTTGGCGTCAATGTGTCGTCCGCAGTCAGTGCGGAGCGGGTCGCCCGTGCGGAGAAATCTGAAATATTCATGATCGGGCCAGGTGTGGCTGACGGAGTGGGGGTCGAAGAGCTGAACCATGATGTCCTAAAGGTTGTTCCAGTGGGGGTCGGTCATTCCGTGTGGTGCGGCCATGGGAGCTCATCCCCAGGGCCGCACCACAGGTTTTTCATCGAGCGAAGAGCTCGTGACCCGGGAGGTAACTACGACGGAGCAGTTCTGTCCATTGCGAGGACGACATGTCCTTTTTAGGGTTTTCGCTCTTAAGCCATGCTGTGTAGGCGGCGTCGGCCAGGACTTTGGGCCGCAGCTTGCCGGCACGGGCAAGCCGAAGGATCGTCTCGGCGTAACGCGAGTTGCTGACCTGAACGCGGAACTGTTCCAACTGGTCGGCGGTAACCCTGGTCTGCCCGTCGAAGATGCCGAGCCACCACGAAAAAGTGACATCAGAGGAATCAAAGGTTATTGTTGTTGACGAAGACATGATTAGTGTGAGACCTAACTGTTTTTGCTTACTTTTTCGGACGGATCGGGTTCTGCAAGTGCAAATTGCAGAGTTCGATCCATTTTTGTTTTTGTGCTGCCCTCGCTCGGCAGACTCTCGGACGTTGCCACTCTGAATGACCGTCGGAATTGGGTTCCGCCACTCAGCGGTTGGTGGTCCCCTGGCCATTGCACTGGTGCCGTTCAGTTGCCCGAACACCGTCACTGGCAGTGCGCGGTTGTTGGCGAAGCCCATGTGGTGAGCGAGCCCAACTACGCGACGTCCTCGAAGGCTTGATTTATGTAGAGCTCAATATCGGAATCGCGAAATAGACGCCGCCCGCCAATTTTGGCAGATCGTGGTGCTGAACCGTTATGGATCATCCAGCGCAATTGGGCTTCCGACTTACGGAGCCGCTCGGCCGTTTCCCTCAGCGTCAGTAGATTGACTGCAGCAGCCATTTCATTCCCCCTCGTTATAAGGATTCCTTGTTGCGAACCATCTGATTACATTATGACCATTGAATCTTGTTGTCGTCAACTACGGAACCTTGTAGTGTGTGGGCTATGGCAACTAGGGATGAGCAAATCGGCCAGAACATTGTTCGACTGCGAGGAGACCGATCCCAGCAATGGGTCGCGAACCGCATGCGAGAAAATGGCTGGAAATGGGCGCAAGCGACGGCATGGAATGTAGAAAGAGGCGAGCGGCCTTTGCGCCTCGCTGAAGCAGAAGACCTCGCGCGGGTTCTTGAGGTCAGCCTTGAGCGGATCCTTCAAGCGCCAGAGACGTTGGGGCATGAGGAGCAGCTTCAGATGTGGGCCAAAGACATCGATACGTCCTTCCTCAAAATTGCTGACCTAACTGAGGAACTGCTTGGGCAGCAGGAGTTCTTGGGGTATGTCATTCAGGACCTGCCCGAAAGCATGGACAGTTCGAACTACTGGGTAGACCTCGCCATGAAAGCGCGGCTTAAGACTCCCGAGAAGGCTGTTCTAAGAGGTCGCTCAGAGCATGCGGCACAATCCAGGGGCTTGAACACGACAGATCTTATCGCCGAGTTCGGCTCTATTGAGGAGTGGTTCGGTCAAGTCGCCAGTGCATCGGAGGTCAAGAATGGCGAGCATCCAGAAGAGGCCTGACGGGCGATGGCGGGCCCGCTACCGGGATCAAGCGGGCAAGGAACACGCCAGGCATTTTGCCCGGAAGATTGACGGTAAGAAGTGGCTTGATGAGGTCACGGCCACTGTCGTCACCGGTACTTACGTCGATCCGAAAACAGCGCAAACTACTTTGCAGCAGTGGTCGGAGGTCTGGCTGCGCGGTTACGAGAACAACAGGCCCTCTACTGTTCGTCAGGCGCGAACGCATCTGAAGCGGATCAACGAGGCATTTGGGCCTCGTGCTCTAAACAGCATCCGTCCGTCCGAGGTTAGGGCTTGGACTGCCAGCCTCAGCGCTGAGGGATTGGCTGATTCAACTGTCTACGCTCTGCATTCCCGGCTCGGGCAGCTATTCGGCGATGCAGTACATGACGGACTCTTGCCGAAGTCTCCCCTGAGCCGACGCACGGCGCCTAAGGCTGGCAAGCAACGGCCATATGTTGCCACTACTGAACAGGTATGGGCATTGCACGATGCGATGCCGCCAGGCCAGCAACCCGCGGTGCTGCTGGCTGCCTTTGCTGGGCTGCGCATTGCTGAAGCCGTTGCTTTGCGAGTGGAAGACGTGGATTTCATGCGGGGGATCATTTCGCCCGCCATTCAGTATCTCGGCGTAGAGCTCAAAACGGAGGAGTCACGGACACCCATACCAATTCCTCAGAACCTATGCCTCGAATTGTCCGTCAACCATACGCGATGGGGGAGCGAGACCATTGTGACGAATGAGTGGGGTCGGGCTATGTCGCCGCATAGGTTGGAGCACTATTTCCGGGAAGCTAGGGCTACGGTCAAAGATCTGCCGGAGGGGTTCAGGTTCCATGACCTCAGGCATTACTTCGCGTCGCTGTTGATCGCCCAAGGTCTTGACGTGAAGGTGGTCCAGAAAAGCTTGAGGCACTCGTCTGCAAAAACCACCCTCGACACCTACGGTCACATGTGGCCGGATAAGGAGGAAAGCGCCAGGCGTGCAATTGCGGACGTCATTGACGGGCGCAGGAGCATCCCTGCTAAGCAAGCGTAGGACCTCTGCGAAAGGGCTGGGCCCCTACTTGTTCTCATCCGGATGGGCAAACAAGTAGTTTGCTCCAACGGTGTCCATCACCTTGAACTTGTCGAACAGTAATAGATATAGACGCTTGTACTCGTTTGTCCTCGCTGAAACCTGAATGCATGTGTTCCCGTAGTCGTTTGTGAATAACTCGCCATAGTGCATGTGCAAGCCGGGACCATCTGGGGTAGAAGTCAGCGCAGACAGTGTGACTACGGGTCGTCTACTTGGGCAAGCGCCTGGCTTGTGAACTGTAGAAGGAGCCTTGCGTCGCGGCTTCAAAAGTCGAATGTCGGTTATCAACAGCCGCCATCGCCGCATCAGCGGCCTGAAACTTAAGGTTACGTACGAGGCCAAGGTAGTTACTGCGCTTACCGCTAACAACCAAACAACCAAGGAGGCACCTGCCCGCACAATGGAACTGGGACCAGATGCCGTCGCAGCAATTACGGAGAATATAGCCAGCATGACGAGAACAGTGCCCGCTAGCAACAACAGCTTGGTACGCAGAGTCTTCGTTTCTGCGGCGAGGTGCGTCTTTCTGTTGTTGTCGGTGTAGACATCCCCGAACGCACGAAAGGCCAGAGACACAAGCGCGTATGTAGGCCACTGCAGTACGAGAAGAAGCCGACGAGCCCAAACGTAGTCTTTCAATGCTGGGCTAAAACCTCTGGCGAGCACCCATGCAAGTTTAGGGATGTCGCCAAGTGTGGCCGGAATCGGCGTCAGTTCCTGCTTGGCTGTTTCTGTCGCCAATATGTCCCCCCAAATTTGCGTTCCTCTAGTGATGGCTGCCTTGATCCCGTAAGGCTGGTAGTTCCTGATGTAGACAGAGGGACCCAAGCGATAGCTTGGGTCCCTCTGTCTTTTGCAATCGTCGCTTTTGCGGACTGTGTGCGGACTATGCCCGTTTCTGCCGCATGATCTAGCTAGACGCCGTAGTAGAGCTCGAACTCGTAGGGGTTCGGACGCAGCGACAGGGGACGGATCTCGTTCTCGTACTTGTACTCGATCCAGGTGTCGATGAGGTCCTGGGTGAACACGCCGCCGGCCTGCAGGAACTCGTTGTCCGCGGCCAGGGCCTCCAGGGCCTCCTCGAGGGTGCCCGGAGCCTTCGGGATGTCCTTGGCTTCCTCGGCGGGGAGCTCGTAGAGGTCCTTGTCGATCGGTGCCGGCGGTTCGATGCGGTTGCGGATGCCGTCGATGCCGGCCATCAGCTGGGCAGCGAATGCCAGGTACGGGTTGGAGGAGGGGTCCGGCGCGCGGAACTCGATGCGCTTTGCCTTGGGGTTGGTGCCCGTGATGGGGATACGGATACCGGCGGAGCGGTTGCCCTGCGAGTAAACCATGTTGACCGGAGCTTCGAAGCCCTTGACCAGCCGGCGGTAGGAGTTCACCGTCGGGTTGGTGAATGCCAGGACAGCGTCGGCGTGCTTCAGCAGGCCGCCGATGTACCAGCGGGCGGTGTCGGACAGGCCGGCGTAGCCCTTCTCGTCGTAGAACAGCGGCTCGCCGTTGCTCCACAGCGACTGGTGGCAGTGCATGCCCGAGCCGTTGTCACCGAAGACCGGCTTCGGCATGAAGGTCACTGACTTGCCCCAGGCGTCTGCCGTGTTCTTGATGACGTACTTGAACTTCTGCAGGTCATCGGCAGCGTGGGTCAGGGTGGTGAACTTGTAGTTGATCTCGGCCTGGCCGGCGGAGCCAACTTCGTGGTGGCTGCGCTCGACCTCGAGGCCGGCTTCGTCCAGGGCGACACACATGGCGTCGCGCAGGTCGGCCTGCTTGTCGGTGGGGGAGACCGGGAAGTAACCGCCCTTGACGGGGGTCTTGTAACCGAGGTTTCCGCCCTCTTCCTCGCGGCCGGTGTTCCAGTGTGCTTCCTCGGAATCGATCTTGTAGAAGCTGCCCTGCGGGGAGGACTGGTACTGGACGTTGTCGAACACGAAGAACTCTGCTTCGGGAGCGAAGAAAGCGGTGTCTGCGATGCCGGTGGAGGCGAGGTAGGCTTCTGCCTTCTCAGCCACGCCGCGGGGATCGCGGTGGTACGGATCGCCCGTACGGGGGTTGACGATGGAGAAGTTCAGCGCGAGGGTCTTCTCCATGCGGAAGGTGTCCAGGAACGCGGTGGTGACGTCAGGAATCAGCTGCATGTCGGATTCGGCGATGCCCTGAAAGCCGCGGATGGAGGATCCGTCGAAAAGCTGGCCGTTGATGAAGAAGTCGGCGTCAACGCTCTTGGCCGGCACATTGAAGTGCTGCTGGACACCCGGCAGGTCGGTGAAGCGGATATCGACGAACTTAATATCTTCGTCCTTGATGAACTTGAGGACTTCGTCCGCAGTCGTGAACATCTATGCTCCTAACGCATATGTAAATATCTGGCGTGAAAGCCATCTGATCCAGCGCAATCCGAAGGCAGGGAAAACGCAAGGTTTCCCTGCTGTGAGCACCTGCCGGGGGATTTGCTTGAAACTGCTAACAGCCTATGGACGCGGCATTTCCCGTCCGTGTCCACATTGTTTCGGGCAGGTTACAGAATGCCCTGTTAAGGCAACGCTATCTGCCGTCCAGACTGTGGTCTAACTGCTTCCACAGTGTGGGCGAACCGAACCCGGTAAACTTGGACGGTGGTAGATCGCAAAGATATTGGCTCCTGGCTCACCGGCCCCGACACCTCGGGCATTTCGAAGTATCCCGGTGAGAGGCTGGGGTTGCCGGAGTCCGGATCCGGCTCTATTGCCCGGGCCGGCCGCAGGATCATCGCGCTCATGATCGACTGGGCCATCGCCTTGCTGATCAGCAACTTCGCCTTCGCGGGCGACTCATGGGCTACCCTGGCGATCTTCGCCGTCGAACAGATCCTCCTGGTGGGCACGCTCGGCTACAGCATCGGGCACCGCGCCGCCGGCATTCACGTGGTGAAGGCCAGCGGGGGAGCGCCGGGGCCGCTCGCTGCGCTGGTGAGGTCGCTGCTGCTGTGCCTGGTGGTTCCCGCCGTCATCTTCGATCCGGACCACCGCGGCCTGCACGACAAAGCGATGGACACGCTGCTCCTGCGCCGCTAGTCCCCCTCAGACGCGGCTGGTTTCCCTGGCTGCCGGGATCCTGGCTGCAGTGGCCGCAAGGTACCCGCGTTTTCCCGCCCAGCGCTCGAACCAGAGCGTGGCAAAGGGGAAGACGGCGGAAAGGCCGGCGAACAGGGCCACCACGAAGGGCCAGCGCTGGAGCCGCCAAAGTGCAAGCGCGGCGATCCCGTAACCCACAAAGAGGGCGCCGTGGATGGGTCCTGCCACCTGAACGCCAATCTCCGTGGTGCCCGCAATCCACTTGAAGTACATGCCCGCCAGCAGCGCCGCCCAGCTGAACGCTTCTGCGATCGCGAGGATCCGGAAGGCGCGGAGGACGGCGTTCCTCACGGGAGATTCCATCTGGTCCTGTTGCAGCTTGTCCTGTTCCACTTTGTCCTGTCCTGTAGTCGGTGTGCAGCATTGGCCATAAAAAAGCCCCGGTCCCGGCAGGAGGCCGGAAACCGGGGCGTTTGCTCTAGCGTCCGCGGTTGGGGCGGGCTTTGTAGGGGTCGATGCCCTTGGGGATGGGGAGCTTGTTGCCCAGTGAGGCGATCCGCTTGGATACGGCATTCACCTCAAGCTTGGTCAGTTCCTTCTTCAGCTTGCCCATCCTTTTGGCCACCTGGCTGATGGGGACCTGGCCCTCGCCGCGGCCGCTTTCAATGACGTGCACGGTGACGTTGGGCAGGATGCGTGCCAGGCGCTTTCGCTCGGCGTCCAGCAGCGGCTTTACCCGGTGCGTGGGTCCTTCGCTGACCAGCACAACGCCGGGACGCCCAATGGCGCGGAACACGGCGTCCTGCGTGCGGGGATTCACGGCGACGGGCTGTTCCTCGGTGATCCAGCCGCGCCGCAGCGTTCCCAGGGCGGCGCCGGAAGCGCCGGGCTGGTTTTCGATTTGGGCGAAGGCTGCGCGTTCGGCGCGGCGGGAAAGAATCAGCGTGGCGCCCAAAAGACCCAGCGGGATGCCGATGATCAGGCCCGTGATCCAGTTTTCAAGCCAGAAGCCCACCAGGAAGCTGACAGCCACAACGCCGAGGAAAACCAGCAGCATAAGCCACGGAACCATGGGGTCGTGGCGGCGGGTCATGTTGAAGACCTCGCCGATCTGCTTCAGCCGGCTGGGCTTCTTGGCCTTTGCTTCTTTCGGCTTGCGGGAGAAGAGGCCACGCTTCACTGCGCTTGAGCCCGCCGGAGTGGGGTTGCTGGAATCAGGGGATTTCGCCATAGTGCCTCAATTCTACGTGACCAAAAGCGAAGGGCCGGCACCGGAGTTCTCCGGTGCCGGCCCTTCGGGGATGCAGCGTTTTTCGGTCAGGAGTGTGCCGCGAGCAGGGAGCTGGCTTCCTGGCGGGTGGTGCCGGAGGACTCGATGTGGGCGAGTTCTGCGGGGATTTCCCAGCCCTTCTTCCGCATCGCGGTGGCCCAGAGCCGGCCGGCGCGGTAGGAGGAGCGGACCAGCGGGCCACTCATGACCCCGAGGAAGCCGAGCTCGGTGGCCTCGTTCTGGAGGTCCACGAATTCCTGCGGCTTGACCCACCGGTCTACCGGCAGGTGCCGCTCGGACGGGCGCAGGTACTGGGTGATGGTAATCAGGTCACAACCGGCCTCGTGCAGGTCCTTGAGGGCTTCGGAGATTTCCTCGCGGGTTTCGCCCATGCCCAGGATCAGGTTGGACTTGGTGACCATGCCCAGGTTCCGGCCCTGGGTGATGACGTCAAGGGACCGTTCGTAGCGGAACGCGGGCCGGATCCGCTTGAAAATCCTGGGCACGGTTTCGACGTTGTGCGCGAACACCTCGGGTTTGGAGTCGCAGATCGCGGCGATGTGTTCGGGTTTGCCGGAGAAGTCCGGGATCAGCAGCTCCACTCCGGTGCCGGGGTTCAGTTCGTGGATCTTGCGGACCGTCTCGGCGTACAGCCACACGCCCTCGTCCTCGAGGTCGTCGCGGGCCACGCCGGTGACGGTGGCGTAGCGCAGCTGCATGGACTGCACGGACCGGGCCACCTTGGTGGGTTCGAACCGGTCCACCGGGGACGGTTTGCCGGTATCGATCTGGCAGAAATCACACCGGCGGGTGCACTCGGAGCCGCCGATCAGGAACGTGGCTTCCTTGTCCTCCCAGCACTCGAAGATGTTGGGGCAGCCGGCCTCCTCACACACCGTGTGCAGGCCTTCCTTTTTCACCAGGTTCTTGAGCTGGACGAACTCCGGGCCCATCTGGACCTTGGCCTTGATCCACTCCGGCTTGCGCTCCACCGGGACAGCAGAGTTGCGCTGTTCAACGCGCAAAAGCTTCCGGCCTTCAGGTGCCAATGTCACAGTAGAGCTCCTTCGGGGGTAGCGACCAGGGCGTCTGCATTCTTGTGCAGTTCTTCGGTGATTCTGGAAACGAGGTCAGCCGGGGCGACGTCATAACCGGTTTCCTGGGCGATTGTTGTTACGCCTGCATCGGTAATTCCGCAGGCAATGATCTGGGTGTACGGGGCGAGATCGTTGTTGCAGTTGATGGCGAACCCGTGCATGGTGACGCCTTCGTGGACCCGGATGCCAATGGCGGCAATTTTCCGGTCCGGGCCTTTTGCGTCCGCTGCGATCCAGACTCCCGCCCGGCCGGTGATCCGCACGGCCTGGATACCGTAGTCGGCAAGGACGTTGATGATGACCGACTCGAGGCGTTCGACGTAGTCGCGGATCCCTGCCCGGTTCTTCAGCTTGATGATGGGGTACCCCACGAGTTGGCCGGGTCCGTGCCAGGTAAGCTTGCCGCCACGGTCCACCGGGACCACCGGCGTGCCGTCAAACGGCCGCTCGTGGTCTTCGGTCCGTTTACCGGCCGTGTAGACCGGGGCGTGTTCGAGGAGGAGGACTGTGCTCGGGGCCTGTCCGGCGACGACGTTGTCGTGGAGTTCGCTCTGGATGGCCCAGCCGCGGGTGTAGTCGACGAAATCCGGGGCAAGACCCAGCTGTGAAAACTCAAGAGTCATGGGATCCAGCTTAGACCTTGGGCCGCCACGCGCCCGGTTTAGTGCTTAAGCTCACCGTGCGGTCCGGACCTGGTCCGGGCCGCCTCCGACCCTGTGGATAACTTCTGCACGCACAGCCGGATTCGACTAGACATAGGTCATGGAAGATTTGCAGGGGTTGACGGTCTCCGGTTATGCCGTTGGGCGGTTGCTGGGCCACGGCGGCAGCTCGTCGGTATGGCTGGTCACGGAGGAACGGAGCGGCCGGGAGTTTGCCCTGAAGTGCTTCCGCCCGGCCGCGCGCAGGTCGTCGCGGGGAGCAGCGATGAGTGCAGAAGGCATTCGACGCGAGATCCGCATCCTGTCCGTCCTCGATCATCCGCATCTCATCAAAGCCCACGACACTGTGGCACTGGCCCACGGCGCGGCAAGCCCCGCCGCGTTGATCATGGACTACGCACCGGGCGGGTCCCTTGCAGGCCTGATAGCTGCCAGGGGAAACCTCAGCGTGGGGGAAACAGTGACAGTGCTGACACCCATCTCCCAGGTCCTGGCGTACCTGCACGGCAAAGGGTTCACCCACGCCGACGTTTCACCGGGCAACGTCCTGTTCACCGGCCAGGGCAAGCCGATGCTGTCCGACGTCGGCATCGCCCGGATGCTGGGGGACCCGGCCTCAGGAGCCAACACAGGCACACCCGGGTTTATGGATCCCGCGCCGGTGGACGCAGTGCGGGCAGGCCTTCAACCTGAACGGGACGTCTATTCGGTGGCGGCTCTGGGCTGGTTCTGCCTCACCGGCGTGCCTCCACAGCGAACTGCGGACCGGCCGCCCCTGTCCATCCTGCTTCCTGGGGTCCCCAGGGAATTGGCCGCCGCCCTGGAGTCCGGGCTGAACGAGGACCGGCGGCTTCGGCCCACCGCGGCTTCCATGGCTACAGCCGTCTACCGGAGCGCGGCACCCCTGCCGCTGGACCTGGCGCCGGCGGTCCATCCCACAGTCCTGCCGGAACTGGTGACCCGCCTGCACGCGCCGTCAACTCCCCGCAGCGGGCTCGGCGAGAGGGTCCGCGGGCTGCGGCGCCGGCTTTCGACGTCGAAATGGTTGGGGCCGTTAGTTGCCCCGGGGATGCTGCCTTTTCCAGAGTCGAAGGTGGTCATGCCTGCAGCCCACCAGGAGGACCACGGGAGGGGGCGGCACGCCCAGCCGCGGGGTGGCCGGCAGCTGCGGAAAAGCGTTCTTGCCTGCGCAGCTGCAGCTGCAGTTGCTGCCGCCTGGTGGCTGTCCGGTGCCGCGGGCACGGCCACCGGACCGGGTTTGCCGTCCGGGGCTGCAGTTGCCGGCCCAGCTACCGCCCCGGTCACCGAAGCCCCTCCTGGCGGAACTGCCCGGCAGGCCGATGCGGTAGAGGCTGCGAGGCAGCAGGCGGCATCTCCCGATCCTGCCGTGGCCGTCCAGGGCATCGCACGGTTGAGGTCGCTGGCCTTCAGCACTGGAAAGCTGGAACTCCTTGATGAGGTGAACCAGCAGGGTTCTGGTGCGGCGGCAGCTGATCTCGGGATCAGCGGGCGGCTGCGGGAATCCGGCCACACCCTCTCCGGATTCTCCGCCACGCTGTTACACGTGCAGACGGAGGAGGCCAAAGCCGGGGCCCGCGCCGTGGTTGCTGTTACCTCAGCCTCGTCCGGATATGAGGAGAAGGATGACCAGGGCGCTGTGGTTGCAACCGGAGCAGCTGCCGGCGGGCAGCGGCTCCGCCTGGTGCTGGTCTCGGTCGACGGCAGGTGGCGGGTCAGTGAAATCCTTCCCGGCACCTGAGGCCGGGCTGGTCTCAAGGGCTGGTCCCAAGAAGGGGTGGCTCCTACCCCTTGCCGGCCACCCACTCCGCGGCCTGGGCGAGTGATGGATGCTGCCATGTAAAACCGGCAGACGACAGGCGAGCGGGCTCCATGCGCTGGCTGGCGAGCAGCAGTTCGTCGGCCAGATCGCGCATCACCAGGCGCAGTACCGGCGCCGGAACCCGCAGCACGGCCGGCCGGTGCAGAGCCTGGGCCAAAGCAGCCACCACGGCGTTCACGTCGGCGTCCTCGGGGGCGCAGAGGTTGACCGGCCCGCTCAGCGGGGACTCCAGCAGGAAGAGGAAAGCGGCAGATACATCCGGCAGGGTTACCCACGGCCAGTACTGGCGGCCGTTGCCAAAGGGGCCGCCAACACCCAGCCGGATAAGGGGGAGCAGTTTGCCCAGGGCGCCGCCGGAACGGCTGAGGACCACCCCGGTGCGCGTCACCACCACCCGTACACCGGGGGGAGCTGCCGCGGCTGCTGCCTCCCACTCCCCGCAGATACGGGCGAGTGTTCCCGCTCCCTGCGGCGCATTTTCCCGAAGCACCGTGTTGCCGGCGTCGCCGTAGTACCCGGAGCCGGACTGGCTGATGAAAACAGGGGGCGGAGAATCAAGCTGCTGCATGGCCTGCGTGAGCGTGCGGGTGGAGTCCACCCGAGAGCTGAAGAGCTCCTCAATGCGCCTGCGCGTCCATGGTCTGTCCCCGATGCCGGCTCCGGACAGATTAACGACGGCGTCGGCTGCGGTGAGCGCCGTCGGGTCCAGCTCGCCGGCGGCAGGGTTCCACCGTACTTCCGCCGCCGACGCCGGGTCCCGCCTTACCAGGGAAACAACGTCGTGGCCGGCACGGCGGAAGGTTGCCGACATGTGGGTCCCGATCAGCCCGGAGGCGCCGGCGATGACTATGCGCATGGGGTCCATCACACCACGGCGGGCGCGGCGGCGGCACCTCCAACAGTGCGAAGTGGGGGTTGACTATGATCAAACGATGACCTCTTCCAGCTACTTCCGTTACCCGCACCTGCACGGCGATCTGGTCACTTTTGTGGCCGAGGACGACGTATGGATTGCGCCCTTGGGCGGAGGCCGCGCCTGGCGTGTTTCCTCCCTCCAGCTGCCCGCCCGAAATCCCCGCTTCACCCCGGACGGACAACGGCTGGTGTGGACGGTGGTGCAGGGAACGGCGCCGGAAGTTGTATCTGCAGCGGTGGACGGCGGCGACTACCGGCAGCTCACGTACTTTGGCCACGGCACCACCAGGGTGAAAGGCTTTACCGCGAAAGGCTCAGTGGTGGTAACCAGCGCCTTCCGCCAGGCCGAAAGCCGGCATACCCACGCCTACAGTGTCCCGCTGGAGGGCGGCTGGGCCGAGGAACTTCCCTTCGGGCCGGTGGAGTCGGTTGCCTTCGGCCCCGAAGTGGGTGATGAGCGCCCGGTAGTGGTGGGCAGCGTGCTTTCCCGCGAACCCGCCTGGTGGAAGCGCTACCGTGGAGGCACCGCCGGGAAACTGTGGCTGGACAACGACGGCAACGGTGAATTTGAGCGGCTGTTGCCGGACCTCGACGGCAACCTCGCTGACCCCATGTGGGTGGACGGCCGGATCGCATTCCTGTCCGACCATGAGGGCTACGGCAACCTTTACTCGGTCCTCCCGAACGGCAAGGACCTGCGCAGGCATACGGACCATGAGGACTTCTACGTCCGGCATGCCAGCACGGACGGCAAACGCATCATCTTCGAATCTGCGGGTGAGCTCTGGGTCCTTGCCCACCTGAACTCTGACCCGGAGCGGCTTGACATCAGCCTGGGATCAGCCTCGCAGTCACGGCGCCCGGCCCTGCTCAACACCACCCGGCATCTTGGCGCCGCGGTTCCGGACGGCACTGGAGCGGCCAGCGCCGTCGAAGCGCACGGCACCATCCACTGGCTGCGGCACAAGGACGGCCCTTCGCGCATTATCGAAGCAACGCCGGGTGTCCGTGCCCGTCTTCCCAGGCCCCTCGGCAACGGACGGCTGGCCTATGTGGCGGACCACGACGGCGTTGAGGCGCTGTACATCAAGGACGTCGCCGCCCCGGTGCCCGGCACAGCGGACGCGGGCACGCTCAGGGCATCCTTGCCGCCTGCCGGGGAGCCGGGCGGCGAAGCTACGGCGTCAGCGCCCGGCAAGGACGAGGCCGCGGCAGCCTTGCCGCAGCCCGTTCCGGCCGCCGGGGCTGCGGTCCTGGCAGGAGCCGGTCAGGCTTCCGCGGTGAGGGATGACCAGCAGGCTGACGTCGCGCCGGAAAACGCACCCTCAGCCGCCGGGGCAGCGGCTCCGGCCGCAGCAACGCGCATCGGCTTCCCCCGTCCCACCCGCACCAGCTCGCTGGAGGCGAGCCCGGACGGCGGCTGGGTCGCACTGGGCACGTCCTTCGGCGAGGTTTATGCGGTCAACACCCGGACCGGGGAACTGACACTGGTGGCCAGCATCGGTGAAGGCACCGTTTCGGATCTGGCCTGGTCGGCGGATTCGCAATGGCTGGTCTGGTCAGAACCGGTAACGTCCTTCGGTTCCCGCAGCCGGCTCCGGCTGGCGAAGGTAACGGAGCCTGAAGCCAGCCCGGTGGATGTCACGGATGGCCGCTTCTGCGATACCTCCCCGGCCTTTACCCCGGACGGCAAGTTCCTGGCGTTCCTTTCCAACCGCAGCTTTGACCCCGTGTACGACGGGCACTCCTTTGACCTTTCCTTCCCGAGCCCCATCAAGCCGTACCTCGTGGCACTGGCCGCTGACACGCCGTCGCCGTTTGGTCCTTCCGTGGATCCGGACGCAGGGGAGGACGGGGCAGGCGACAAAGACGGGGAATCGAAGCAGGAGACTACTGCAGTGCCGGAGGTCAAGGTGGACCCTGAGGGGCTCGCCCACCGCGTCATTGGCGTTCCCGTGCCACAGGGCAACTACACGTCGCTCAAGGCGGCGGAAGGCGCACTGTTGTGGCTCGACTGGGCATTGGCCGGCGTCACCGGTGACGGCAAAGCCAGCCAGGACGAGAAGGATGCCCGTCCCAGCCTTGCCCGCTTCGACCTCACCCGGCGGAAGCAGTCCACCCTGGTGGAATCCCTGGACAGCTTCCGGCTTTCCGGTGACCTCACCAAGGTGGTGCTGATTTCCGACAAGCAGGTCAGCGTTGTACCGGCGGACAAAAAGGCCGACGAGGACTCAGGCGAGCTGGTGAAGGTGGACCTTGGCCGGATCCGGGTGATGATGGACCCGCTCAGCGTGTGGGGCCAGGCCTTCGACGAGGCATGGCGGCTGCAGCGCGACTTCTTTTGGACTGAAGACATGGCAGGGCAGGACTGGGAATCCGTTTACAAGCGCTACCGTCCGCTGGTGGACCGGCTGGGTTCCCATGACGACCTGGTGGACCTGCTGTGGGAACTGCACGGCGAACTGGGAACCTCCCACGCCTACGTGCGGCCGGCACCTGTCACAGAGAACGGAAGCCATGGCCAGGGCCGGCTCGGCGCTGACCTTGCCCACACGCCGGCGGGCTGGGAGATCACCCGCATCCTTGCCGGCGAGTCCTCGGACCCCCTGGCAACGTCGCCCCTGACCCGGCCGGGCGTGGGCGCCAAGGCCGGAGACATCGTGCTCGCCGTCGACGGCGTCCCGCTCTCCGGCACCGTAACCCCTGCGGTGCAGCTGGTGGGGGCGGCAGGCCGGGCAGTGGAGCTGACTCTCCTCAACGGTGCAGCGCATGGCGAAAGCGCAGGCAGGCAGCGGCGGGTCGCCGTCGTACCCGTCAAGGACGAGGAGCGCCTGCGGTACCAGGAATGGGTTGCCTCCAACCGGCGGACCGTCCGGGAGGCCTCCGGCGGCACCTTCGGCTACCTGCACATCCCGGACATGATGGCGAATGGCTGGGCCCAGCTCCACCGCGACCTGGACACCGAAACGGCGCTGGACGGCCTCATCGTGGACGTGCGGCGGAACCGCGGAGGGCACACCTCACAGCTGGTGGCCGAGCTGATCGGCCGCAAGGTCACCGGCTGGAGCATGCCGCGGGCTGAGAAACCCCGGACGTATCCGCACCACGCCCCGCGCGGGCCGGTCATCATCCTGGCCGATGAGTTCGCCGGATCCGACGGCGACATCATCACCCAGGTGTCCAAGCTGCGGGGCATCGGTCCGGTCATCGGAACCCGCACCTGGGGCGGCGTGGTGGGCATCGACAACAGGTTTGCCCTGGCCGACGGCACGGGTGTCACCCAGCCGCGGTACGCAACGTGGTTCGGCGGCGGTGTGGGCTGGAGCGTTGAGAACTACGGCGTGGACCCGGACATCGAGGTCACCTACCCGCCGCACGCTTACGCGGCGGGACGGGATCCGCAGCTCGAATACGGCATCGGGGCGCTGAAGGAGATGATTCAGGAGCTTCCCACGGACCGCCCGCCGGCACGCGAAGGCTACCGCCGGTTGCGTCCCGCGCCGCTGCCGCCCCGGCAGGCAGCCAAGCGGGTGTAACGCCGCCAAAAAGCCCTGCCGTACCGGAACATTCCGGTACGGCAGGGCCTTTTTCCTGAATCCTGCAAAGGGGCTAGGACTGCAGCGTGGCTTCCAGGGTGATGTCGATGCTGGCAAGGGCGCCGGATACGGGGCAGCCCACCTTTGCCTCGGCAGCGATCTTCTGGAACTCGTCTTCGGAGATTCCCGGGATCCTGGCGGACATGGTCAGGTGGCTGCCGGTGATGCCGGTGCCCGGCACGAATGTGACGTCGGCCTTTGTGTTAACTTCCTCCGGCGCGTGCCCGGCCTGCGCCAGGGCGTGGCTGAAGGCCATGGAGAAGCAGGCCGAGTGGGCGGCGGCGATCAGTTCCTCAGGGCTGGTTTTGCCGCCCGAGGACTCGGTGCGGGCCTTCCAGGTGACCTCGTAGGTGCCCAGGCCGGAGCTGTCCAGGGTGGTGTTTCCGGAACCCGACATCAGGTCGCCGTTCCATACTGTGTGCGCGGTGCGTGTTGCTGCCATAACCACTCCTTAAATTGATTCGAACCGGGGCAGGCCAATGCCCGGCCCCGCCGTTTCCCATCCTAGGGATATCGACCCGGGTGTGCACCAGCTGTCCGCTTCTGGTGAATTATGACCGGGGCATGAGATGACGACGGCGACGCCCCCGCTGAAAGGGAGCGTCGCCGTCGTCGTGGCCTCAGCGTGTAGGCAGTTACTGCCAGATGGTGGCGATGGCGATGTTCAGGAGCGCGAGCCCGCCTACGCTGTGGGCCAGGCCCTTGCTGATGTCCTCGCCGTTCTTGTACTTCCGGCGGCCGATGAAGGCCAGCACGCCGACGGCGAGGGCGATGACGAACTTGATGCCCAGCTTCGCGTAGTTGGCGTCCATGTCAAGGGCCGGGATCAGTCCCATCAGGGCGACGCCGCTGAGGAGCTGGAGCATGGCGCCGTCGAACTGGCGGGGGTGGACGGTGGGATTTTTCATCTGGCCGATCCAGATGCCGACGATCATGGCGGCGCCAACGATGTGCAGGAAAACCACGATGTTATAGACGATGTTCATGGGACCAGTGTAGCCAGAGTTTCTACAGCTTGTAGTAGTTTTGGATCCCGGTGATTCGTCGACCCACCCGGGCTGTTAAACGCCGACGGCGGGGCAGGCCTTGCGGTGGTCTCCCACCGCTGCCTGCACCGCCGTCGCGCGTTTCAGCCTGTTACAGCCCCAGGTCCGCTTCGAAGGCGCCTTCTTCAAGGCGTGCCTTCAAGGTCTGGAGGAACCGGCCGGCGTCGGCGCCGTCCACCAGGCGGTGGTCGTACGTCAGGGACAGGTACATCATGGAGCGGATGGCGATCGAGTCGTCACCGTTCTCGTCAGCAACAACCACGGGGCGTTTGACGATGGCGCCGGTGCCGAGGATGCCCACCTGCGGCTGGTTGATGATCGGGGTGTCGAACAGGGCCCCGACCGAACCGATGTTGGTGATGCTGAAGGTTCCGCCGGACAGCTCGTCCGGGCCGATCTTTCCGTCGCGGGTGCGCCCTGCAACGTCGGCGATCTTGCCGGCCAGTCCGGCCAGGTTCAGGTTGCCGGCGTCGGAAATGACCGGGACCAGCAGGCCCTTGTCGGTGTCGACAGCGATCGCCAGGTGCTCAGCGTTGTGGTACGTGATCTCCTGCTTGTCCTCGTCGTACGCAGCGTTGAGCTTCGGGTGCTGCTTGAGGGCTTCGGCAACTGCCTTGGCGATGAACGGCAGGAAGGTGAGCTTGACGCCGTTCTGGGCCTGGAACGAGTTCTTGGCCTTGAGGCGCAGCTTGGCGACCTTGGTCATGTCCACTTCGTGGACCTGCGTGAGCTGCGTTGAAACCTCGAGGGATTCGCGCATGCGGCGGGCGATGACCTGGCGGATGCGGGGAGCCTTCTGCGTGGTGCCGCGCAGCGAGGAAACAGCGGCGTTGGACGCGGCCGGGGCTGATGCGGCAGGCGCTGCTGCCGGGGCTGCGGCGGGTGCGGCCTTGGCTTCAGCTGCGGCGATGACGTCCTGCTTGCGGATGCGTCCGCCCACACCAGTGCCCGAAAGCGAGGCGATGTCCACGCCGTGCTGGTTGGCCAGCTTGCGAACCAGGGGAGTGACGTAGCCGGACTCGGATCCGCCGTTGGCCGTTGCGGCCTCGGTTGCGGCAGGCGCTGCAGCAGCCTGCGGAGCGGGTGCTGCCTTGGGCGCTTCCTGTGCCGGTGCAGCCTGAGCCGGAGCGGCCTGCGGGGCCGGTGCGGGCGCTTCAGCCTTGGGGGCTTCCTGGACCGGGGCCTCGGTGGACGGTGCTTCGGCCGGGGCAGCAGCTGCGCCGGAGCCGATAACAGCGAGGACGGAACCGACCTCTGCTGTTTCGTCCTCGTTGACGCGGATTTCCTGAAGGGTGCCGGCCACGGGCGACGGGATTTCGGTGTCGACCTTGTCGGTGGAGACTTCCAGGAGCGGCTCGTCAACCTCTACGGAATCGCCCACGGCCTTCAGCCAGCGGGTGACGGTGCCCTCGGTGACGCTTTCGCCCAGCGCCGGGAGGGTGACCTCGTGGCTTTCGCCGCCGGCTGCCGGAGCTTCCTGGGCGGGCGCTTCCTGGGCGGGAGCCGGTGCTTCCTGTGCGGGAGCAGGCGCGGCTGCGGGGGCTTCTTCGGCGGGTGCGGCTGCGGGGGCTTCTTCAGCGGGTGCGCCGCCGCCGGAGCCATCGCCGATGCGGACCAGGGGAGCGCCGACCTCGGCGGTCTCGTCCTCGGCAACCAGGATTTCCTCAATCACGCCGGCGACAGGAGAGGGGATTTCAGTGTCTACTTTGTCGGTGGAGACTTCGAGCAGCGGCTCGTCCACCTCTACCCGGTCACCTACCTGCTTGAGCCAGCGGGTGACGGTTCCTTCGGTGACGCTCTCACCGAGGGCGGGCAAGTTAACGGATTCAGACATGTCGTCCCCGTTCTCCTTATTGATCTTTAGTGCGGATGATTGCTGCCTTGTTGGCCAGCCTAGTGCACCCGGCACTCCGTGCCGGGTGCACCAGGCCCTGTGGTGCTGGGGGGAGACTAGCCGTGAAGCGGCTTGCCAGCGAGTGCCAGATGGGCTTCGCCCAGGGACTCGTTCTGGGTGGGGTGGGCGTGCACCAGCTGGGCAACATCCTCAGGGTAGGCTTCCCAGTTCACAATCAGCTGGGCCTCGCCAACCTGCTCGCCCATGCGGGCGCCGATCATGTGGACGCCCACCACGGGGCCGTCCTTCTGGCGGACCAGCTTGACCAGTCCTGAGGTGCCCAGGATGGAGCTCTTGCCGTTGCCGGCGAGGTTGTATTCCTGGGTCTGGACCTGGTCCTCGCCGAACTTCTCCTTGGCGGCCTTTTCGGTATAGCCGACGGTGGCGATTTCGGGATCGGAGTACGTGACCTTGGGGATGTTGATGTCCTCAACGATCACCGGCTTCAGGCCGGCGATCTCCTCGGCCACGAAGATGCCCTGCTGGTAGCCGCGGTGGGCCAGCTGCACGCCGGGGACGATGTCGCCGACGGCATAGATGTTGCCGACGCCGGTGTGGAGGCGCTCGTTGGTGATAACGAAGCCGCGGTCGATGGTGATTCCGGCTTCCTCGTAACCCAGGTTGGCGGTGACGGGGCCACGGCCGACGGCGACGAGCAGCAGGTCGGCTTCGAACGTCTTGCCATCCACCAGGGTGACCTTGACGCCGTCGTTGTTCTGCTCAACGCCCTGGAAGAACACACCGGTGGAGAACTTGATGCCGCGCTTCTTGAACGCACGCTCGAAGTTCTTGACGATGGTGGCGTCTTCGTTGGGAACCAGTGAGGGCAGGCCCTCCACGATGGTGACGTCAACGCCGAAGGACTTCCAAACGGAAGCGAACTCGACGCCGATGACGCCGCCGCCCAGGATGATGACGCTCTTGGGGATGGAGTCCATGGTCAGGGCCTGGTCGGAGGTGATGACCTTGCCGCCGATTTCCAGGCCCGGAAGGGTGCGTGAGTACGAGCCGGTGGCCAGGACAATGTTCTTGCCCTTATACGCGGTGCCGTTCACCACAACGGTGTCGGTGCCCTGGAGCTTGCCCTCACCCTCGATGACGGTGATGCCCTTGGACTTGACGAGGCCCTGGAGGCCCTTGAACTTACCGGCGATGATGCCGTCCTTGTACGCATTGACGGCCGTGATGTCGATGCCGTCAAGGGTGACGTTCACGCCGTATTTGGCGGAGTCACGGGCGTGGTCGGCGAGCTCTGCAGAGTGCAGCAGCGCCTTGGTGGGGATGCAGCCGTTGTGGAGGCAGGTGCCGCCCAGCTTTGCCTTCTCCACGAGGCCGACGGTAAGGCCAAGCTGTACGGCCCGCAGTGCGGCGGCGTATCCGCCGCTGCCCCCGCCGAGTACCAGGATGTCGAATTCTTGCGCAGTTGCCTGATCGGCCACTTAAACGCTCCCTCGCGTGAACGATGACGCGATCTCCGCGCATCATCTGGTCTTGGAACTTACACTGCCGTGATTATGCCAGCAGGCCGGTTCTCTTGCATTTGTGACTACCGTGGTTCACCTTAGCGAACCACTTATCCATGCTCCACCTTGGCGCCGCGTTTGTGGAGCGCTTGTGTCCAGTGTCACGCGGCCCTGCGGTGCAGGGAACATTCCCCACACCACAGGGCCGTCGTGGCTACCGGACGCGGCCAAAAGAGTCAGGCCGCTGCGGCCAGGATGTCCTCTACATAGGCCACCAAGGTCCGCACGGTGCAGCCCGTGCCCTGCTTGTGGGTGTAGCCATAGGGGCTTCCGTTGTTGAAGGAAGGCCCGGCGATGTCTATGTGGGCCCAAGGGATCTGCTCCCCGTCCTTGCCCTTACCCACGAATTCGCGCAGGAAAACGGCAGCCGTCATCATGCCGCCGTGGCGTTCGCCGATGTTGGCGAGGTCTGCTACCTGGGAGTCGATGCTGGGACGCAGTTCCTCGGGAAGCGGCATGGGCCACACAAGCTCCCCTGCCCGGTCGGCTGCGGCCTTGAGCGGGCCGGTCACGCTGTCGGAGCCCATGACCCCGGCGGTGCGGTTGCCCAGGGCGATCAGCTGCGCACCGGTGAGGGTGGCGACGTCGATGATGGCGTCCGGGTACTCCCGGCTGGCAGCCACGATGCCGTCCGCCATGACCAGCCGGCCCTCAGCGTCGGTGTTCAGGACTTCAACGGTCTTACCGCCGAACATGGTGAGGACGTCCGCCGGGCGGGATGCCGCGCCGGAGGGCATGTTCTCGGCGATGCAGAGCCAAGCGGTCGCCTTGACCGGCAGGCCAAGTCCGGCGAGGGCCAGGACAGTGTTAAGGACGACCGCGGCGCCCGCCATGTCGCTCTTCATGTCGCCCATGCCGAGGGCAGGCTTGATGGAGATGCCGCCGGTGTCGAACGTGATGCCCTTGCCGACGAGGGCAATCTTCGACGTCGCTTTGGCAGGGGAGTACTCCACCTTAACCAGCCGCGGCTGGCGGGCGGAGCCCTTGCCCACGCCCATGATGCCGCCGAAGCCTTCCTTTTCGAGCCGCTTCTCGTCCCAAACGGTAACCTTCACGGGCAGGCCCTTTGCCAGGTCCTTCGCGGCCTCGGCGAAGGTTTCCGGATAAAGGTGGCTGGGCGGCTGGTTCACCAGCGAACGGGTGGCGTTGACGGCCTTGCCGATCAGCGCGGCACGCTTCAGTGCGGCGCCGGTTTCGTTGTGGTCGGCGTGCTCCGTGAAGATGACTGCGTTTCGAACCGGATCCTTCAGGCCGTCCTTTGACGACCGGAACTCGGTAAAGGAATAGGCGCCCAGGGCGGCACCCTCGGCGACCGCCGCCACGTCGGCAACTGACGCCGTCGGCAGGGCCAGGACCACCGTTGCGATGCCGGCAAGCTGGCGCACAGCTGAACCTGCCGCCCGGCGGAGTGCCTCGCCCGTGAGGGGCTCCGCTGCCGAAACCTTGCCGGTGCCCGCAAGGACCAGGATGCCGGCGCCCGTCTCCGGCAGGCCGGGGAGGCGGACGATCTGGTCGGCGGCGCCCGTGACGCCCAGGGACTTGAGGGAGCCCGCGAGGGCCTCTGCGGACTTGGCCGTGAGGGGGTTCTCCAGGAGGACCGGCCCGTCAGTGCCTTTTCCCACACCTATGACCACTGCGTCACTGGGGCTCTTCTTCAGGTCCCTTGAGAGGGTACTAAGGTTGATTTCAGTATTCTTGACCACAGGGATCAGTCCTCAATTCTCGAGAGATGTTCGGGCAGGGATGCATGTTCGGCGCTCTGCCATGGATGCCCGGATGCAATCGTTCGGGACGCGGTCCGGGTGTCTGCAAGCCCGTCTGGCAGGCCAGTTCCGATCGTAGCCCGTCCCCGCCCGAGCCGGTGTATTTCCTGAGAGGTGCGCCACACCAGCGGCAGGAATGTGCGGCTGTCCTGCGGCGTTGTAAAAGATGACCCCCGCACCGATGAAAGGAACACGCCGTGCTTGAACGGTTTTCCGGCTCCCTGCTGGACCCCGATGCGCTTTATGCAAGCAACATCGAGCTGTTCCACAGCCCTGCCCTCCGTGGGCTGAACCTGGTGATGGGCTTCACCGGATTCGCCGACGCCGGGCACGTGGTGAAGCAGATCAATGCGGAACTGCTGGACACGCTCGACGCCGAGCCGGTCGCAGTCTTTGATGCCGACCAGCTGATCGACTACCGGTCGCGCAGGCCGCACCTGACGTTCGTCGAAGACCACCTTCAGGACTACCAGGAGCCCCGGCTCGCCCTCTACCGGTTGATCGACGGGCTGGGTAATCCCTTCCTCCTGCTGGCAGGTTTTGAACCGGACCTTCAGTGGGAACGGTTTGCACGTGCCGTGGTGGGCATTGTGGAGAAGCTGGACGTCAACCTGGTGACCTGGATCCATTCCATCCCCATGCCGGTACCCCACACCCGTCCGGTGGGTGTGACGGTGCACGGTAACAGGCCTGAACTGATCGAGGGCATCTCCGTGTGGAAGCCAACCGTGGAAGTCCCCGCAGCGGTGGGTCACATCCTGGAGCTCCGCCTGGTGGAGGCAGGCCGCAACGTGGCCGGTTACGTCATTCATGTGCCGCACTACCTTGCCGAGGCCGAATACCCCACTGCCGCCGTCGCAGGCCTTGAATACCTGGGTGCCGCCACGTCGCTGATGCTTCCCTCGGACCGGCTCCGCGAAGCCGGCCGGGAAGTCAGCCGCCAGATTGCCGAGCAGATTGATAACTCCGAGGAAGTCCAGCAGGTGGTTTCCCGCCTCGAGACCCGGTACGACGAAAAGGCCGAAGGCACGGTCCGCCGCTCGCTCCTTGCGGACGAAAATGACGAGCTGCCCAACGCGGACGTCCTGGGCGCTGCCGTAGAGGCCTACCTCGCACGCGAGAACCCCGGCCACTAGGGTCCGGGGGTTCTGGACCCCGGCCAGCAGGCGGGCTGGCAGGTGGAATGGGTTGCTGCCGGGGCCGGCACGGCCGTCCGGGCATAATGAAGAGGTGACTGCACCCCGCGCCTGGCTGATCTGGACCGTTGGCATCTTCGGGTACCTTGTAGCCGTTTCGCAGCGCACGTCCTTCGGGGTGGTGGGCCTGGAGGCCACCGAACGCTTCCACGCCAGTGCGTCGGCAATCTCGTTCTTCACCGTCCTCCAGCTGCTGGTCTACGCCGGCCTCCAGATCCCCGTGGGCCTGCTGGTGGACCGGTTCGGCTCACGGGCCATGATCGCCGGCGGTGCCGTGCTGATGGGGCTGGGCCAGCTCCAGCTGGCCTTCGCCGACAGTATGCCCGGCGGCGTGGCCGGCAGGGTCCTGGTGGGCGCCGGGGACGCCATGACTTTCATCTCGGTGATCCGCCTGATCCCGCTCTGGTTTGCGCCCGCCCGGGTGCCGCTGGTGACCCAGCTGACGGGGATGTCCGGCCAGCTGGGGCAGCTGTTCAGTGTTATCCCGTTCGCCTTCGTCCTTCACGCTTCCGGCTGGACCCCCGCGTTCCTGATGCTCGCCGGGATGTCGGGACTCGCCGTCGTCCTGGTCCTGCTGCTCCTGCAGGACGTGCCGCCCGGTGCCCCGCGGCCGCAGGCCCAGCAGGGGCTGAAGGCAACCGGAGCTTCCCTCGCCCGTGCCTGGCGCCAGCCGGGGACCCGGCTGGGGTTGTGGAGCCACTTCACCATCCAGTTCAGCGGCACCGTCTTCGCGATGACCTGGGGTTACCCGTTCCTTCTTTCCGGGCAGGGACTCGACGCCGGAACGGTGGCCGCCCTCATGGCCCTCTATGTGGCCACCGCCATGGCAGTGGGACCGTTTATTGGCCGCTTCGTTTCCCGCCACCCGCTGCGGCGCTCAACCATGGTCCTGCTGATCGCCGCTGCCACGGCCGGAGCCTGGGCCGCTGTCCTGCTGACTCCGGGGCGTTCGCCATTGTGGCTGCTGGCGGGACTGGTGGTGGTGCTGGCCATCGGCGGGCCCGGCTCAATGATCGGCTTCGATTTCGCCCGCACCTTCAACCCGGCGCACCGGATCGGCACCGCGACGGGCATCGTCAACGTGGGCGGATTCATCGCCGCGCTGATCGCGATCTTCCTGATTGGCCTGGTGCTGGACCTGCTGTATGCCAGCGGCTTCTCCAACGGAGTCCTGTACGGGCTGGACCCGTTCCGGATTGCACTGAGTGTCCAGTTCCTGCTGCTCGGCCTCGGAACCGCAGCCGTGCTGGTCTGCCGCCGCAAGGTCCGGAGGCAGATGGCCGCCCAGGGTGTTGTTGTCCCGCCCCTCCGCAGCGCGCTGGCCCGCCAGCGCCGGGAGAACCTTGCCCGGCGGAGCCGTGCGGCGGCTCCGGACGACTGACTGGTCCTCCACGGGCCGGCTTTATCCACATAGCTGCACCTTGTCCACTTAGCGCATTCAGCGCTGTCGAAGAGCCCGTCTTCGGCGAATGCTGGAGCCATGACACCTCCAGAACGCCTCACAGTCCGCGGCCCGGAAGACATCCTCTGTTTCATTCCCCACTCGCTGGGATACTGGCCGTCGCGGAGCCTTGTGGCCATGACGCTGCAGGGCAAAAGGCTCGGCGCCACGCTGCGGCTGGATCTTCCCGGGCAGGATGTCCTTGCCGATCCCACCATCTTCGCCCGGACAGTGTGCGGGTACCTGGAGGCAGACGAAAATGCTGACGGCACCCTGCTGGCCCTCTTTACGAACAATGGCTGGCTGGCGGGGCCGGGCTGCTACGACGCACTGCTCGACGGTTTGGAACTGGCCCTGGGTGAGGCAGGAATGCCGGTCAGGGACGCCTGGTATGTGGGGGACCAGTACTGGCGGGACGCCCGTTGCACCGGCTCCGCCGGCTGCCCGCCGGCGCGTCCCATCCAGGAAATCCGGGACAGCCTGCTCAACACTGAGATGGTGTTCCGGGGAAGCAGCGTAGGACCAGCCCCCGACCAGCGGCACCCGGCCGGCCCCGTTCCGGGACTCCACGGCGCGGCTGTGCTGGAGGCGGAGGCCGTGTGGTCGGCCCGGCTGGACCCTCGGCGGCAGAGCCGGGCTCAGTTCGCCGCGGTGCTGGGACAGTGGGAGGCGATGCTCGCCCGGCCGGCCGAGCACCTGCAACGGCTCTCGGTGCACCGTGACGCTTTCCTTCGGGCAACGCTCCTGGTGCCCGCCTGGCGCGACGCTGTCCTGGTGATGGCGGCGGCCGGCAGAGCCGCGGCAGCAGCCGGGGCCGAAGAGTTCGGGACCTTCAGTGATGACGCGCGGCTGGAGCCAATGACGCCTGCGGCGGAACAGATTGGGCCGGATGAAGTGCCATCAGCGGCGGACGCGCCTGATGCCCTGTCCTTCGCGGCAGCTGACTTCTGCACCGAAGGCCTGCTGATGTCCGGCCATCAGGCTGGAACTCCTGGCTACGGAAACGTCCTGATGGGGCATGATCCTGCAGTTCCGCAATGGCCCAGTCTTGATGCCCTCGATCTCGTCCTGGAGCACCTCGCCCTGCTTGGCGGACCCTCGGCAGCGGCTGCCCTGACGGGGAGGGGCTGGATTGCCTGGTGCCGCGGGCGGGGCTCGTACTCGGCCGCGTACTTGGGGGAGGCGCTTGAAATAGAGCCCGGCTACCGGCTTGCGGAGCTGCTGCTCGAGTTGGTCCGCCGGGGTACGCTGTGCGGCTGGGCGGCGCGGAAGGAGGCTGCCTGGCAGAAGTTCGGACCGGACGCGGCCTGAAGTGAGGGCGGCAGGAACGGCCGGTTAGGCCGTATTTGGGGAAACCGTGAGACAATGGTTGCCGAGACCCGGTTGGGTCCGTGTATCAAGTGCTGGTAATGAACCCTTTCCGGGAACATTGCGGCCGCTCCGGCAGTTCTATTTATAGACTCTGCCGGCCGTGGTGGCGCTTGGTTTTCACCACGGACTTGACAGGGTCATAGTGGTGTTGCCCGTATGGCGATTCCACAGACCACCGCTAGAAAGGTTTTCTGTGACCCCGTCTTCCACGAAGAAGGACCCCGCCGCCCAGGACGAACTGTCCGCCGAGGAGAAGCAGGCGGCAACAAACGCCAAGCGGGCCGCCACGCGGGCAGCCAACAAGGCTTCTGCCGGTGAAGCTGGTGCGGACGGCAAGCCCGCGCCCAAGAAGCGCGGACCAAAGCCTGGCGCCAAGGCCGCCGCTGAGGCCGCCGGGAAATCGGACGCCGACGAAGTAGAAGACGTCGAGGAGGAGCCCGACGATAGCGCCCTCGACGGACCCGACGTCGTTGAAGAGGACGCCGAAGCTGATCCCGTCAAGGGAGCAACCGGTTCGGGCAAAGGCTTCGTCTACTCGGACGCTGACGACGACGACGCACCTGTCCAGCAGGTCATGTCCGCCGGAGCTACGGCCGACCCCGTTAAGGACTACCTGAAGCAGATCGGTAAGGTTGCCCTGCTCAACGCCGAGCAGGAAGTGGACCTTGCACTCCGGATCGAAGCCGGACTGTTTGCCGAAGAAAAGATCAACGCCGACGACGGGTCCATGGATCCGAAGTACAAGCGCGAGCTTGAGTTCATCATCCACGACGGCAAGCGCGCCAAGAACCACCTGCTGGAGGCCAACCTCCGCCTGGTGGTCTCCCTGGCCAAGCGCTACACCGGCCGCGGCATGCTGTTCCTGGACCTGATCCAGGAAGGCAACCTCGGCCTCATCCGTGCAGTGGAGAAGTTCGACTACACCAAGGGCTTCAAGTTCTCCACATACGCCACCTGGTGGATCCGCCAGGCAATCACCCGTGCCATGGCTGACCAGGCGCGCACCATCCGTATTCCGGTGCACATGGTTGAAGTCATCAACAAGCTGGCCCGCGTCCAGCGCCAGATGCTGCAGGACCTCGGCCGCGAACCCACGCCCGAAGAACTGGCGCTCGAACTGGACATGACTCCCGAGAAGGTCGTGGAAGTCCAGAAGTACGGCCGCGAGCCCATTTCGCTCCACACGCCTCTGGGCGAGGACGGCGACTCTGAGTTCGGCGACCTCATCGAGGACTCCGAGGCAGTGGTTCCGGCTGACGCCGTGAGCTTTACGCTCCTCCAGGAGCAGCTCCACTCCGTGCTGGATACGCTTTCGGAGCGCGAGGCCGGAGTTGTGGCCATGCGGTTCGGCCTGACCGACGGACAGCCGAAGACTTTAGACGAAATCGGCAAGGTCTACGGAGTGACGCGCGAGCGTATCCGCCAGATCGAATCCAAGACCATGTCCAAGCTCCGCCACCCCTCGCGGTCGCAGGTGCTGCGGGATTACCTGGACTAGAAGCAGGACAGAACAAAAGCGGCCCGCCCGCCGCCGCGCCCATGACGGGCACGGTAGCCGGCGGGCCGCTTTTTGGCTGGTGCCCTCAATTGTTCGGTCTGCTTAAAGAGATTGGGACCCCGCCTTCCGGCAGGGTCCCAACAACTTCACTAAAAGCTAGTCGATTTCTACGGCAGCCTTCTCGTGAAGCTTCCCCGTCTCATCGTGCCAGTCGGAGCTCAAAGGCTTGAGCGTTGCCTCAACGGCACGGGCGTGGTGGCCGCAGAAAAGCAGCTCACCGCCGGAGGACTCCAGTACAACCCGGACATATGCCTGGGCTCCGCAACGATCGCACCGGTCCAGTGCGTCGAGTGTGCGGTCTGCCACTGCTGTTGTCATGTCGGCCTCCTTAGTAGATCAGTACGTCTATATAACCAGCATTCGTAACAAAACCATCGCAAGGATGGGGCAAGTTCGCTGTGCGCGTAGCCGCAAGAATGAATCAAGACAGGCGCACGTCCCCCGGAAAGCGCGCCAGTGGCGCGGGGCACACCCTGCCCCGGGTGTGGCAGTCGGAGCTGCCATGCCGGGCCGACTACCCTTGGAGGAGCGACCTCAGCCCGCTTTTTCCGTCCCTGAAGGAGTTCATCACCAGTGGCACCAAGCTCTGATTACACTGCCCGGCACCTGTCTGTGCTGGAGGGCCTCGAAGCCGTCCGCAAGCGCCCCGGCATGTACATCGGTTCCACTGACTCCCGCGGCCTGATGCACTGCCTATGGGAAATCATTGACAACTCGGTGGACGAGGCACTTGCCGGATTCGGCCACGACATCAAGATCATCCTCCACGCGGACAACTCTGTGGAAATCCACGACGACGGCCGCGGCATCCCCATCGACAAGGAGCCGAAGACGGGCCTTACCGGCGTTGAGGTGGTTTTCACCAAGCTCCACGCCGGCGGCAAGTTCGGCGGCGGCTCCTACACCGCTTCAGGCGGTCTGCACGGCGTGGGCGCCTCCGTGGTCAACGCGCTGTCCTCCCGCCTCGACGTCGAGGTGGACCGCGGCGGCAAGACGTACAAGATGTCCTTCCGCCGCGGCGAGCCGGGCCGTTTCAAGGACACGGGCTCAAAGGCTGATCCGGCCGCGCCGTTCACCCCGTTCGTGGACGACTCGGTGCTGGACGTGGTGGGCAAGGCCAAGCGGGGCGTCACGGGGACCAGGATCCGCTACTGGGCAGACCGGCAAATCTTCACCCCGGATGCCAAGTTCTCGTATGAGGAACTCGCCGCCCGCGCCCGCCAGACGTCCTTCCTGGTGCCCGGCCTCAAGCTGACCGTCCGCGACGAGCGCAAGGTCCCGGGAACACCCGGCGAAGCCGGCCCCCATGAGGAGGTCTTCCATCACGACGGTGGCATCTCCGAGTTCGTCGAATTCCTTGCTGCCGATCCCGCCGTCACCGATGTGTGGCGGCTGCACGGTTCCGGAAAGTTCAAGGAGACGGTTCCCGTACTCGACGAACGGGGGCACAGCCAGCTCGCCGAGGTGGAGCGCGACTGCGAAGTTGATGTGGCGCTGCGCTGGGGGATCGGCTACGACAGCACGGTCCGCAGCTTCGTCAACATCATCTCCACGCCCAAGGGCGGAACCCACCAGTCGGGCTTTGAGCAGGCCCTGGTCAAGACTTTCCGCAAAGCGGTGGAGAACAACGCCCGCAAGCTCAAGGCCGGCAACGACAAGATCGAAAAGGACGACATCTTCGCCGGCCTCACCGCCGTCCTGACCGTACGCCTGGCCGAGCCGCAGTTTGAAGGCCAGACCAAGGAGATCCTCGGCACGTCAGCCGTGCGCGCCATTGTGTCCAGGGTGGTGGAACGGGAGGTCAACGCCAAGCTCACGTCCGCCAACCGGAACGACAAAGCGCAGTCCGCGCTGCTCCTGGAAAAAATCGTCAGCGAGATGAAATCGCGCATCTCGGCCCGCGTGCACAAGGAAACCCAACGGCGCAAGAATGCCCTGGAAACTTCCTCGATGCCTACCAAGCTCGCTGACTGCCGCACGGACGACGTCGAACGTTCCGAACTTTTCATTGTGGAAGGCGACTCGGCGCTGGGAACCGCCAAGCTGGCAAGGTCCTCGGACTTCCAGGCCCTGCTGCCCATCCGCGGCAAGATCCTCAACGTCCAGAAGGCCTCGGTGGGGGACATGCTCTCGAACGCCGAATGCGCTGCCCTCATCCAGGTGGTGGGCGCCGGATCAGGCCGCAGCTTCGATATCTCCGCCGCCCGGTACGGCAAGGTCATTCTGATGACGGACGCAGACGTGGATGGCGCGCACATCCGCACGCTCCTCCTCACCCTCTTCTTCCGCTACATGCGTCCCATGATCGAGGAGGGCAGGGTGTTTGCCGCCGTGCCGCCGCTGCACCGGGTGGAAGTGATCAACGCCGGCCAGAAGGCCAACGAAATGATCTACACCTACTCCGAGGCCGAGCTTCACGTGCTGCTCGCCCGGCTGGCGAAGGAGGGCAAACGGTACAAGGAGCCCATCCAGCGCTACAAGGGTCTGGGCGAGATGGACGCTGAGCAGCTGGCCGAGACCACCATGGACCCGCGGCACCGCACCCTCCGCAAGGTGGGGATCGAGAACGCGAAGCAGGCGGAGGAGATCTTCGACCTGCTGATGGGTTCGGACGTTTCGCCGCGCAAGGATTTCATCATCGCCGGCGCAGCCAGCCTGGACCGGGAACGCATCGACGCCTGACCGCGGAAGTACGGGGACGGCAGCGGGGAAAAGGGCCCCGCAGAACGCCGGCGGGACGCGGAGAGGCTGGCGGTCGACGCCGGGTGTCAGCCCAGCAGGCCCGGCACCACGAGCAGGGCTGTGGGCAGCGCCAGCAGGAGGACGCAGCCGCCCAGCACCAGGCTGCGGACCGGGGAGGGCAGCTGCGGCTGGGGGGAGAGCAGCCGGCTGACGCGCGAGGCTGTGGTGCGGGCCGAGTCCGAGCCGGACGTTCCTGCCGCATAGTCGATGCCGGCAAGGGGAAGGCCTGGCCCGCCGGACTGAAGCTCGGCGTCACGGGCAGCCCCGGGGGATCCGCTGGCCACAATAGCGATGGCCTTGATAAGCGTGGCCTTGCTTTCGGTCCTGAGGGCGACGTCGTCCGCAAGCATCTCAATCAGGGAGTTGACGGACTCCTGGGCGAGGCGGGTGGTGGGCAGCCAGGGGAGCGCCTGGCGCCAGGCGGCGAAGGCCCACAGCAGCAGGTGATGCCGCTGGCTCAGGTGTGCATTTTCATGGATCAGGACAGCCCGGAGTTCGGCCGGCTCAAGCGCTGCCATGAGGCCGTCGGACAGCACCGTCACTGACCGCGCGCCGCCGGGAAGGCAGTACGCCACGGGCGAATCGTGGTTGATGACCAGTGTCCCGGTCCCTTCGGCGGATGGTGAAGCCAGGAGCGCGAGGAGTTCGCGGTGGCGCCGCCGCTGGCGTTCGATCTTGTAATACGTCAGCAAGAGAGTGAATACCAGGTGGGCCGTCAGCAGGGCCGCGGCGGACAGCGCGAAGATGTGCCAGAAGCCCAGTGCAGTAGTCGGCGCGTTATACAGCACCATCCCCGCAAGGGACCGGAGGCCGGCGAGGAGGTTGTCGCCGATGGGTTCCAGTCCGTACACCAACATGGCCCCGATCATGGACAGCCCGCCGGCCAGTGCAATGGCCTGCCACAGCACCATGGCCGTGAAAGGGGAGCGCGCGGGCCACTGCGCCCTCGAGAGGAGGATAGGTACCGGCCACGCCAGGACTATCGCAAGGACCGCCAGCAGGTATGAGGCCCAGAACATGGTCCGTTAGAGGTGGCCAAGCAGTTTGCGCAGAGTCTCGGCTTCACCTTCGGAAACGGATCCGATGAATCGTGCCAGCACGGCCTCGCGGTCCGGGGCCGACCCCAGTACCTCGTGCATCAGTTCGGCCGTGTGGTCCTCGCGGCTGGACACTGCCTGGTAACGGTGCGGACGGGTGCCGCGTTCGCGTTCCACCAGACCCTTTTTCTCCAGCCGGGACAGCACGGTGAGCACCGTGGTGACGGCGAGTTCCTTGCCTTCGTGCCCGGCAGCCCCGTCCTGGCCCGCCGACGTCTGAGCGAGCCGGTCCCGCAAAGTGTTCGCGGTGGCTGCTTCATGGCCCGCCCAGAGCAGATCCATCACTGCCCGTTCCAGTTCACCAAGACTCGCCATTGCACTTTTCCTTTGTTTCCCCGCACCGCAGCCGCAAGGCGGCGGTGACTCCATGCGTGTGTTTCACCTACAGGAACCAATTTACCTCGATTCCGCCTCACTTTCTACATTGGGTAGAACAGGAGCGGCCGCGGCCCGGAAGGCATCCGTCGAGGGAGAAGCAGCACGTTTTTACACCGCCCCCGCGTTGTTCTACACTTTGTAGAAGTTAGGGTTTCTACAGAACGTAGAAAACCTGCATCGGCTGACAGTAGGGACCGCCTTGGACGCTTTGGACGCTCTGGAAATCGCACGCTGGCAATTCGGCATCACCACCGTTTACCACTTCATGATGGTCCCGCTGACCATCGGACTGGGGCTGGTAGTGGCAGTGATCCAGACTGCCTGGCACCGCACCGGAAAACCTGAATATCTCCGGATGACCAAGTTCTGGGGAAAGCTCTTCCTAATCAACTTCATCATGGGCGTGGCCACCGGCATCGTGCAGGAGTTCCAGTTCGGAATGGCCTGGAGCGAATACAGCCGCTTCGTGGGCGATGTCTTCGGGGCCCCGCTCGCACTCGAGGCGCTCCTGGCCTTCTTTGTGGAGTCCACCTTCCTGGGCCTGTGGATCTTCGGCTGGAAGCAGCTGAAGCCGGGCATCCACCTCGCTTGCCTCTGGATCGCCGTTATAGGTTCCGTGTTTTCCGCGTACTTCATTATCGTGGCCAACAGCTGGATGCAGCACCCGGTAGGGGTGGAGATGATCGATGGCCGGCCCGTCATGACCGACGCCTGGGCAGTCTTCACCAACAACACCGCACTCGTCGCAGTTCCCCACACACTGTTCGGCGCCCTCGCCGTTGCAGGCGGTTTCCTGCTTGGCATCGCCTGGTACCACCTGTGGCGCAGGCGGCGCGACGGCGTCGATACCGTGGGTGCCGACGGCAAAGTAATCGCAGGTGAGGCAGCGGACGTCCCCGGCCGGGACAGAAACGACTACAAAGTCTGGATCCGGTCCCTGCGCATCGGCGCCGTGGTGGCCATGATCTCTTTTGCCGGTACCGCCCTTACCGGAGACCTTCAGGGCAAGCTGATGTTCGAGCAGCAGCCCATGAAGATGGCGGCCGCAGAAGCTGCCTGCCACGATGGCACCGGCTTCTCGGTCCTGAGCATCGGCAACCTGGGCTCGCAGAACTGCGACGACATCGTGGCGCTGATCGAGGTCCCCGGCATCCTGTCCTACCTTGCGAAGGGCGACTTCACCACCGAGGTCCAGGGCGTCAACAGCCTCCTGCCCCAGTACAAGGAGGCCTACGGAACCCATCTGCCGGACAACCCCATCTACGGCGAGCGCGCCGGCCAGGAAATCGACTACCTTCCCGTTATGGAGGTCACCTACTGGGGCTTCCGCATGATGATCGGTTTCGGCGGGATCGCCGCCCTGGCGGCCCTGGTGGCACTGTGGTTGACCCGCAAGGGAACCGTGCCCGAATCCAGGTGGCTGATGCGCCTCGCCGTCTTCGGAATCCTTGCCCCGTTCGGAGCCAACGCTGCCGGCTGGATCTTCACCGAGATGGGCCGCCAGCCCTTTGTGGTGGCGCCCAACCCTGATCCCAACGGCATCGACCAGGTGTTTATGTTTACCGCCGCGGCGGTGTCGCCGGGCGTCACCGCAGGGGAGCTGCTGGCGTCCCTCGTCACGCTGGCAATCATCTACGGCGTACTGCTCGTGGTGGAAGTGAAACTGCTGGTCAAGTACATCCGGGGCGGCGTGGTGTCCGCCATGCCTGAACTGGTTCACGCACCCGTTGACGAAAACGAGGACGCCACCCCCGGCCAGGGAGGCCAGGGCGGCGGAAAACCCGCCGACGACGTCCTCGCCTTCGCCTACTAGTCCGCGCCAACGAAGAGCAGAGGAAACGAAGAATGGAACTGCTGCCAACCATCTGGTTCATCGCCATCGCGGTGCTGTGGACCGGCTACCTCTTCCTTGAGGGCTTTGACCTGGGCGTCGGGATGCTGATGAAGCTGTTCGCCCGAAACAATACCGAGCGCCGCGTCCTGCTCAACACCGTGGGCCCGGTCTGGGACGGCAACGAAGTGTGGCTCCTGACCGCCGCCGGAGCAACCTTTGCCGCCTTCCCGCTCTGGTATGCCTCGCTGTTCTCCGCCCTATACCTGCCGCTGCTGGTGGTCCTGGTTGCCCTGATTTTCCGGGCCGTGGCCTTCGAGTACCGCGGCAAGGTGGACACGGACCAGTGGCGGACCCGGTGGGACTGGGCCATTGCCCTGGGGTCCTTTTTCGCGGCCTTCGGCGTGGGCGCGGCGCTGGCCCTGACCACCACCGGCCTTCCGCTGAACGCCAACGGGGACCGTGAAGGCGGGCCGCTTGCCTGGTTCAGCGGCTACGCCGTGCTGGGCGGGCTGGCCGTGGTGGGGTTCTCGCTGGTGCACGCACTCGCCTTCCTGGCATTAAAGACCGACGGCGACGTGCGGCACCGCGCGCGGAAGGGGTTCGTCCGGCTGCTCCCCGCCCTTCTCCTGCCGATTGCCGGCTGGGCACTCAGCATCCAGTTCCTTGAAGGCAAGCCGTGGACCTGGGCGCTGGTCCTGCTGGCGGTTGCCGCGGCAGCTGCCGCCTGGACCATGGGGCGAAAGGGGGCGGAGGGCAAGGCATTTATCGCGCTGGGAGCCTTCCTTGCATTGGGCATGGCATCCATCTTCGGCGCCGTGTTCCCGGTGGTACTGCCCTCCACGCTGAACGAGGCCTTCGATCTCACCGTTTCCAATGCCTCGTCCTCGGACTACACTCTGGGGCTTATGAGTGTTGTGGCGGCGTTCGGCCTGCCCCTGGTCATCGCGTACCAGGCCTGGACCTACTGGGTGTTCCGCCGGCGGGTCAGTGCTGCACACATTCCGGAAGCCCACAGCTTCCTGCCGGCCATCGCCGCCAGGGCCTTCACCACCAAGGGCTGACATGCGTCCAACTTTCCCGGCTGGCCCGGCAACGCGTTCAGCCATCTACTGGCTGGGGCTCCTCGCAGCCCTCAAGGCATTGTCGTTGGTCCTGATCGGCCAGGCTGTGGCCTCGGTACTGGCCGGACTCGCGGCGGGCAACCCGGGCTGGGCGGACCAGATTACCGTTGGCATGGCCGGCGTGGTGCTGAGGTCCCTGACCGTCTGGGGGCAGGCAGTCGCGGCCCGCCGGGCCGCGCTGGGCATCAAGGAGGAACTGCGCTCCGGCTTGCTGGAAAGGGCGCTTCGCAACGGTGTCCGCGGCACGGGTCCGGCCGACGGCGGACTGGCCGTACTGGCCACCCGCGGACTGGATGCGCTGGACAGCTACTACACCCAGTTCCTGCCCGCGCTGGTGAACTGCGCCGCCATCCCGCTCCTGGTGGGGGTGCGGATCCTCTTTGCAGACTGGGTCAGTGCAGTCGTCGTGGTCCTGACTGTCCCGCTGGTGCCGCTGTTCATGGTGCTGATCGGCCGGTACACCGAGGACAATGTCCGCCACGCGCAGGCCTCCCTCGCCAGGCTCTCCACCCACATGCTGGAGCTCGCCAAGGGATTGCCGGTCCTGGTGGGCCTGGGGCGCGCCACTGCCCAGCGGAGGGCACTTGAGGAAATCTCAGAGGAGTACCGCGCGCGCACCATGGGAACATTGCGGACCGCGTTCCTTTCGGCGCTGGCCCTTGAGCTCATTGCCACCATCTCCGTGGCCGTGGTGGCTGTCTTCATCGGTGTCCGCCTGGTCCACGGAGACATGCCGCTGGAGGCAGGCCTCCTGGCCCTGATCCTGGCGCCGGACTGCTACCTTCCGTTGCGTGAAATGGGGACCGCACACCATGCCAGCGACGACGGCCGGGTGGCGCTCGCCGAGACGACGGCAGTCACGGAGGCGCCTGAGCCGCAGCCGCTTCCCGCTGCGAAGGCGGGCAAGCCCGGTGCTCCCATTACTGTCAGCGGGCTGACGGTGCGCTACGACGGCAGGTCCCGGCCCGCCGTCGGCCCCCTCACCTTCAGCGCGCCCCAGGGCAGGATCACTGCCCTGGACGGGCCTAGCGGCGCCGGCAAAAGCACGGTGCTGGGGGTTCTCGCCGGGACTATCGGTCACGGTGCAGGCACAACGGTCAGCGGCACCATCACCGGTATGGACCGCAGCAGGATCGCTTGGGTTCCGCAGCATCCGGTCATGGTGGCGGAGACGGTCCTCGATGAGATCGTGCTCTACCTGGGCGGCCACTCCGCCACGGAATCCACTGAACACCGGCCCCAGGAGATGGAAGCTGTTGCCCGGGCTTGCCTGTTCCGCGCTGCAGCCGGACACCTGGCCGCGAAGCACCCCGCAGAGCTGAGCCCGGGGGAGTTGCGCCGCGTTGCCCTGGCCCGCGGCTTGGCAAGGATCGCGGCCGGCGCCACCGTCCTGCTGCTGGATGAGCCTACGGCACACCTGGATGACGAGTCGGCAGCCTTGGTGGAAGACGCCATCGCGAAACTCCGGGGACAGGTGACGGTCATCCTGGTGGCTCATGAGGAACGCACCCGCGCCCTCGCGGAACACCTGGTACCCGTGGATGGACACGGCCTGACCGCCACGGCTGCACAGCCCGCGGATACTGTTCAGCCTTACGCAGCTGCGGCCTCGGATGCTGGTGTCGCCCCCTCCAGCAGTCCGACGACTGCCGGCAAGCCGGACATAACCGCCAATGCAATGGCTGCCGCGGATGGCGGCGCCATGGCTGGCGTCAGGAAATCCAGCCCAGCACACCTGCTCGCAGCCCTCCTGGCGCCGGTGAAGGGCAAGTTCGCGGCCGCGGCCCTGGTAGGTACGCTGGCGGCAGTCTTCGCCGTCGCCCTGTCCGGGCTGTCCGGCTGGCTCATCATCCGCGCCAGCGAGCAGCCGCCCATCCTGTACCTGCTGACCGCGATTGTTGGCGTCCGGTTCTTCGGGATCGGCCGGGCTGTTCTCCGGTACTGTGAGCGCCTCCTCCTGCACGACGCCGTGTTCGCGGCACTGACCCGCCTGCGCGGCAGGCTGTGGGAGGCGTTGAGCCGGCGCGCACTGCCGCTCCGCCGCCTGTTGCAGGGCGGCAACGTCCTCGGAACGGTGATTGACGACGTCGATACCGTGCGCGACCTCCTGCCTCGCGTTGTCCTGCCGCCGGTCACAGCGCTCGCGGTTTCCGCAGTGGCTTTGGTAGCCACGTCACTGCTGGTCCCGGCCGCGCTTCCTGCCGTGATCGCCGCCAGCGTTGCGGGCCTCCTGATCGCCCCGGCAGTGGCCCTTTGGGGCGACCGCAGGTCCGCGACGGCGGAGCAGTTGCTGCGCTCGGGGGTCCTGCGCCGCGTGTCGGCTGCCCTCGACGCCCGGGCAGAACTGCATGCCAACGGCGCCGCTGCCCGCGTTCTGGACGAGCTGCGCGCCGAGGACCGTCAAGCCACCAGGGCTTCCCAGCGTTCGGCCTGGGCTGACGGGTTGGGCCAGGCACTCACCACCGCAGCCTGCGGAGCCGCGGCCCTGGCATCCGCCTCGCTGGCGGGCCCTGCGGTGCTCGCAGGCCAGCTCGCCCCGGCGACGGCTGCCGTAGTGGTCCTGCTGCTCCTGGCGTTGGTGGAACCCTTCGCAGCGATGACGACGGCGGTGCGCCAGTTTCCTGCGCTGCGGACAGTCATGCAGCGCGTCGCTGAGTCCGGGGCTCTGGCGGAAAGCAAGCGGGAGGCAGGCGTACGCGATGTTTCCGGCTCGGCCGACGGTGATGGTCTCCAGACCGTTCCTGCCCGCCCGGGCGGCCTTCCCGGCGTCGAACTGCACGGCCTTTCAGCGGCCTGGCCCGGGGGTGCTCCGGTGTTTTCCGGGCTGAACGCCATGGCGGAGCCCGGGCGGTGGCTCGCCATCACGGGTCCCTCGGGTTCGGGGAAGTCGACCCTGCTGTCGGTCCTGCTCGGCTTCCTGCCGGTTGCCGCGGGCCGGATCGGCGTCACCGGCCGGGCCACCTGGTGCCCGCAGGAAGCCCACCTCTTTGATTCAACGATCCGTGGGAACCTGCAGCTGGGCCGGCCTGCCCCCGGAACAGCCGGCCGGGGAAGAATCACCGACGACGACATGCTGGCTGCTCTTGCGTCGGTAGGCCTGACCGGCCTGCTGGAGCGGCTGCCGGCGGGCCTGGACACCCGGATCGGCCCGGGCGGAGCGTTCCTCAGCGGCGGGGAGCGTCAGCGCCTGGCGGTGGCCCGCACCCTCATGACCGGGGCCGAGGTGATCCTGCTGGACGAGCCAACGGCCCACCTGGACGCGGAATCGGCACGGGCCATGCTGGCGGACCTGCGGCAGGGGTTGCGCAGCCGCACCGTGGTACTCGTGACCCACAACCCGGCCGACATCCAGCCCGAGGATGCGCGATTGGTGCTGGCGCCGGCCATGGAACACGCCTACTGAGAGCTCGCTTGTTCGGAGCAGAGCCCAGGCGTGCGGGTTCAGAGCATGGGATCAGCCGTCCACGTCGTGAAGATGGTGGATGACGTCGTGCAGGAAGTACTGGGACAGCGTCAGGACGGTGAATTCCGAGCCGTTGCTGCGCAGCCCCTTGCGTCCCCACTCTGCTTCGCGGACGGCGGCAAAGGACTCCGCCGCCTGTTTCCCTTCAGCCGTCAATTCGGCGCTGACCACAGCGGTGTCCGCATTGGCGTAGTCCTTGTCCACAGCCGTCTGGTCCTGGTCCCAGTTGTCGAACCGGGCGTCGTCTGAATCCAGCATGAGGTTAAGCCGCTGGTCAAAGAGGCTGAACACATCCCTGACGTGGCAGGCGTACTCCAGGGCGGACCAGGTGTGGTCGTCCGGGCGCTCGGCGGCGTTAGGACGCCGGAGTACTGCGCGCCAGCGTGGGAGCATGCTGTCGATGGTGCCGGGGACTGTTGAAGGCGTCACGGTGGAGGCGTCGAAGGAGCATTCCGGGCATGGACGGGTCAGGACCCAGGTCCAGTCCTTTTCATCAGGAACGATAGGCATGGAAGCAGTCTAAGCGGGATCAGGCCAGGCCATGGCAGGGCCCACCACTTCGACCGGCTGGGACAGCGGGACACCCGAACCGTCACGCCGGCCGTGCTCCTGGGGGAGGGACCGCGCCACCCCGGCGGCAGATGACGCCTTCGCCGGGCCGTGGCCGGCCCAGGCCAGCAGCAGGGTGTCCTCGCCCTTCAGGAACCGGTGTGCCCGGACTCCCGCGGTGGCGCGTCCCTTCGCCGGGTACTCGGAGAACGCCGTCACCTTGGCGGTACCCGGCGCCGTGCCGGGCAGGGCGCCCGTGGTGCCGGCGATCGTCACCACCACTGCAGCCTCATCCTTGGGCTGGACGGCCCCGAAGAAGAGCACGCGGTCATCGGCAGCAAGCTTGATCCCTGCCATGCCGCCGGCCGTGCGTCCCTGCGGCCGCACAACGGCAGCCCCGAACTTCAGCAGCTGGGCCTGGCTGGTGAGGAATACCAGTTCGGCGTCGTCCGCTCCCGCGGGGGCCACTCCCACCACAACGTCCTTGTCCTTCAGCGCAATGACTTCCCAGTCCTCCCGGTTCAGCGGGTAGTCCGGCTGGACCCGCTTCACCACTCCCTGGGCTGTGCCGATGGCGAGGACCTCGTCGAGCGGGGCGAAGGCCACCAGGGTTTCCCCCTTCAGCAGGGTGATGAAGTCCCTGGCAGGAACGCCGCCGGCAAGGTTTGGCAGGCCCGAGACCGGCGGCAGGACCGGCATGTCCATCACCTGCAGGCGGAGCATTCGCCCCTGGGAGGTAACAGCGGCAATCTCGCCCCTCGCGGAGGTCTTGACCACCGAGGTGTACACGTCATGCTTGGCCCTGGGCCCCGCCTCGGCCAGCGGTTCCCTGTTGCTGGTGCGCGCTATTTGCCCGGATGTGGTGAGGATGGCCCAGCAGGGATCGTCGGCGATTTCCAGAGCCAGCGGGGCGGCCTTGCCCTTCTTCCCGGCGGTCAAGGCTAGGTCGGCGGCGATGGTGGGGGACACTGCTTCGGATTCGAGCAATACGGTCCGCCGCGGGGTGCCGTGCTCTTCGGCGATGGCGCCCAGTTCGTCGGATACCAGGTTGCGCAGCCGCTCCTCGGAGCCGAGGATGGCCTCCAGCTCCGCAATTTCCCGGCGCAGCTCGTCCTGTTCCTTCTCCAGCTCAATCCGCGAGTACTTGGTCAGCTGGCGGAGCCGCAGCTCCAGGATGTAGTTCGCCTGGATTTCGGTGAGGTCGTAGATGGACATCAGCCGGGCCCGGGCGGCCGAGGCCTCGTCGGAGGACCGGATGATCTGGATGACCTCGTCAATGTCCACGATGGCGATCAGGAGGCCCTCCACCAGGTGCAGGCGGTCCTTTTTCTTTCCCAGCCGGAACACGGTGCGGCGGCGCACCACGTCGATCCGGTGGTTCACGTACACGGTCAGCAACTGCACCAGGCCCAGTGTCTGCGGCTGGCCGTCCACCAGGGTGACGTTGTTGATGCCGAAGGAGTCCTCCATCGGCGAGTAGCGGTAGAGCTGCTGGAGCACCGCGTTGGGGTTAAAGCCGTTTTTGAGTTCGATGACCAGGCGCAGGCCATGCTTGCGGTCCGTCAGGTCCACGATGTCGCTGATGCCCGTCAGCTTTTTCGCGTTGACGGCATCCTTGATCTTCTCGATGACCTTTTCCGGGCCCACCATGTAGGGGAGTTCGGTGACCACCAGGCCGGTCCGGCGCGCTGAAAGCTGTTCCACCTCCACCTTGGCCCGCGTCTTGAAGGAACCGCGTCCGGTGGCGTACGCATCACGTATGCCGTCCAGCCCCACAATCCGCCCGCCGCTGGGCAGGTCCGGACCGGGGACGAAGCGCATGAGGTCATCCAGTGTGGCGTCCGGGTTGGCGATCAGGTGCCGGGCGGCGGAGATGACCTCCACCAGGTTGTGCGGGGCCATGTTGGTGGCCATGCCGACGGCGATCCCGGTGGCGCCGTTGACGAGCAGGTTGGGGAACGCCGCCGGCAGGACGTCCGGCTGGGTCAGCTGGTTGTCGTAGTTGGGGACAAAGTCCACCACGTCTTCATCGAGGTGGTTGGTGAGGGTGAGGGCAGCAGCCGCGAGGCGTGCCTCCGTGTACCGCGGGGCCGCCGGGCCGTCGTCGAGCGAGCCGAAGTTTCCATGCCCGTCAATCAGCGGCAGCCGCAGCGAGAAGTCCTGTGCCATGCGCACCATGGCGTCATAGATGGCAGTGTCACCGTGCGGGTGCAGCTTGCCCATGACCTCGCCCACCACACGGGCGCTTTTCACGTGGCCGCGGTCCGGCCGCAAACCCATGTCGCTCATCATGTAGAGGATGCGCCGCTGCACGGGCTTGAGTCCGTCCCTCGCGTCCGGAAGTGCACGGGAGTAGATCACCGAGTACGCGTACTCCAGGAACGAGCCTTCCATTTCGGAGGTGACATCGATGTCCACGATGTTCTCCGTGTAGGGGGAGCTGTCATCCACAGCGGGGGCAGAACTTTGGCGGCGGGCCATGGGGTTGGTAAATCCTTCTGGGTACTGTGCAATCGGTCTATTGTGCGCGAGCTGCGGTGCTGCGGAAGTTTTTGGCTAGGCTAAGCCTATGGTGGATCAGCCCGGGGACGGCGAATATCCGGAACATTGGGAAGCCGATGTCGTACTGCGCGACGGCGGAACAGCGCACCTGAGGCCGATCCATCCCTCTGACGCGGACGCTGTCCAGGCCTTCCACATCGGGCAGTCGCAGGATTCAATCTACATGCGCTTCTTCGCGTTCAAGGCACGCCTGTCCAGCAAGGAGCTCAAGCGCTTCACCGAAGTGGACTACAAGGACCGGGTGGCCTTCGTCATCACCATCCGCGGCGAAATCGTGGGCATCGGCCGCTACGACAGGCTCAATGATCCCACGGAAGCGGAAGTGGCATTCAATATCGCTGATTCCCACCAGGGCAGGGGAATCGGCTCCATCCTGCTGGAGCACCTCGCCGCCGCTGCCCACGAAAACGGGATCCGCCGCTTCAGCGCCGAGGTGCTGCCGGAGAACCGGAAGATGCTGACGGTCTTTTCAGAAGCGGGCTATGACGTTCGGCGGCATTTTGACGACGGCGTCATCAGCCTCGAGTTCAACATCGACCCCACGGAAAAATCCCGTGCCGTGATGGAATCCCGGGAACACCGCGCGGAGGCGAGGAGCGTGCGGGACCTGCTGACGCCGTCGTCCATTGCCGTGATCGGTGCCAGCCGCAAATGGGGGACCGTTGGCTACCAACTGCTGGAGCACATCATTGAAGGCGGCTTCCGCGGCCCCATCTACGCGATCAACCCTGAAGCGCTGGAACTTGCCGGCATGCTGTCCTTCGGCAAGCTGTCCGAGGTTCCGGATCCCGTCCAGCTGGCCGTCGTCGCCGTCCCCTACGAAGAAGTCCCCGCAGTGGTGGCGGACTGCGCCGCAGCGGGCGTCAGGGGGCTGGTGGTCGCCTCGGCAGGCTTCGCGGACGACGGCGAACGCGGCCTGCTGCGCCAGAGGGACCTCGTGCGCCAGGCCAGGGCAAGCGGCATGCGAGTCATCGGGCCGGCATCCCTGGGGGTCGTGAACACCAGCCCCGAGGTGTCGCTGAACGCTTCAATGGCGCCCACCCTGCCGTTGCGGGGGGAACTGGGCCTGTTCAGCCAGTCGGCTGCCATCGGTGTTTCCCTCTACGCTGCCTCGAGCCGGCGCCGGCTGGGCCTGTCCACTTTCCTGTCGGCCGGCAACCGGGCCGACGTCTCGGGCAACGACATGATGCAGTACTGGGAGGACGATCCCGAGACAAGCGCCGTGGGCCTCTACCTTGAATCCATCGGCAACCCGCGCAAATTTTCCCGCCTGGCCCGCCGGCTGGCCCGCACAAAACCGGTGATCGTCGCCAAGTCCGACGCCATGGGGCTGCGGCTGCCGCCCGGGCACGCCGTCCGGACCACCCAGGCACCGTCCGGGGCGCTGGACGCGATGCTGCGCCAGTCCGGCGTCATCCGGGTGGAGACCATCGAACAGTTGGTGGATGTCGCCCAGGTGGTTTCGGGTCAGCCGCTCCCGGCCGGCCCGGGGCTTGCCATCTTCAGCAACTCCCAGGCGCTGGGCAAGGTGGTGGCCGACAGCGCATCGTCCCAGGGACTCGCTGTCGAGCAGCTGGTGTCCGGCGTGGACCTCGACGCCGGACAGTCAGTCGCGCTTCCCGCCCTGAGGGCAAGCCTGCTCAAAACGCTCGAGTCTGACGCCGTCCACTCGGCTGTCGCGGCGGTGCTCCCCGCACGCGGGTTGACAGTGGACAGCATCGCCGAAGTCCTGGCCGAATGTTCGGCAACAGCCGGGAAGCCTGTGGTGGCCGCGTTCACCGGCATCCTGGACCCCTCCATTTCGGTGGAGGGAATGCTTGGCTCTTCGGAACGCGCCGTTCCCTGCTTCTCGAATCCAGGGGCCGCTGTGGCTGCGCTCGCAGCCGTAGTGCGCTATTCGGAGTGGGTGTCCCGCGACCAGGGGCACTTTGTGGAACCCGAAGGCTGCAAACCCGAGTTGGCACGGGCGGAACTTGAAGCCCTGCTCCAGGATGTCAAAGGCGAACAGCTGAAGAAGCTGGACCCGGCGGCAGCAGCGTCCCTGCTCGGCCACTATGGGATCAAGGTGCTGCCTTCCGTGGGCTTTGATAACCCGGACCAGGCAGTTGAGGCGGCCGAGACCCTGGGGTGGCCAGTGGTGCTAAAGACCACCGATCCCGCCCTGCGGCACCGGCTGGACCTCGGTGGCGTGCGGCTGGACATTCAGGATGCCGAATCGCTCCGCGTGAGCGTGCTGCAGATGCGGCGCGTGCTCTCGAACTACGGCGATCCCGCGCTGGAAGTGCAGAGCATGGCTCCGGTGGGCCAGGCCTGCACTTTCCGGGCCATCGAGGACCCGCTGCTGGGTCCGGTCATCTCCTTCGGGCTCGCCGGGGACGCCGTGAACCTGTTGGACGACTGGGCTCACCGGGTGCCGCCGCTGTCCGCGGCCGACGTCGACGATTTCATCCGGGGACCGCGGGCGGCCCAAAAACTGTTTGGCTACCAGGGCCTGCCCGCGGTGGACGTCAAGGCCCTGGAGGATCTGGCCGGTCGCCTCGCCTGGCTCAAGGACAACCACCCCGAGATTGCCCTGGTGGAGCTCAACCCGGTCCTGTGCGGCACCTCGGGAGCCACCACCCTTGCCGCTGACGTTCGAATCGGCAATGCCGCCAAGCGGACGGACAGTGCGCGCAGGGCCATGCTGGGCTGAGGCGGTTAGCAAGTGACCGGCCGATCTGTGAAAATGGGGGAATGAGCTCTCAGCCTTCCGCTTCGGCGCCAGAAACGCCCGGCAATGAAACCCAGGCAGTCCGCCACCACAGCTCACACAGCCACAGCGCCCAGGGCCAGAGCCTGGATGGCGCGCTGCAGAAGGCCGGCTTCTACCCCCTTCTCGTGGCCGATGTAGTCGACGACGCCCTGGACGGCCGCGACTGTGTTGCGCACCTGGTGCACCTGGAAACCCACTTCGACCGCGCCGAGGTCCGCCGCCACATCACGGTGCTGGTGCTCACCTCGGACATGCTGGTGATCACCCACGTGGACGACCAGCAGCTGGACGAGGCCGGCGAGCAGATCGTTGCCCAGATTTCCACAGAATCTGTCCCCGTAGCGCAGATCCGGTCCGTGGTCCTTAGCTACATGTACTCCCAGCCGCAGAACTACAAGCCCTCCGACCCTGTCCGCGAAGTAACACTCTCCATCGCCTGGTCCGGCGGCCAGCGGCTGGACATGGGTCCTGCCAGCTGCGGTGACCCGCAGTGCGAAGCGGACCACGGCTACAGCGGGACCATCGCCCAGGAGGACATCGTCCTCCGTATCAGCGCGGAGGCGGACGGCCTGCAGGCAGTCCAGGACGCCAAGCTCTTCGCCCGTGCGCTTCGTGCTGTGAACACCGGTTCCCCCGCGCCGCAGCCACACGTGCAGTCGATGGCGCCGCGGCCGCGGGCCGGAGTGTTCGGCAACCGCCTCAGCCGCGGGCACCAGCAGCGCTGATGCCCGAAGACCGCCACCCGAACGTTAACCTTTCCGCCCGGCCCCACCCTCAGGTTTTCCTGCCGGCCGCTCCTGCCTACGGTCAGCGCTCCATTGCCGAGGTGCTGACCAGCGCCGCGGCAAGCCTGGGCGTAGACGGGTTTGCGAACACCCTTGGCCTGCCTGCCGCCCCGCGCGTGTGTGTTGTGCTGGCCGACGGGCTGGGCCGGAACCTGCTGAAGCAGAAAGCAGCCCACACACCCTTCCTGCGCTCCGTTGTCCAGGCGGGGCAGGGCGAGGTGCCTGTTTGGCTGGATTCTGCGTTTCCTTCCACCACCGCAGCCGCCCTGGCGAGTTTCGGCACCGGCCTGGCCCCGGGCCAGCACGGCATGGTGGGCTATGACGTCCTCGACCCGGAGCAGGACAAGGTAGTCAACCTGCTCGGCAACTGGGATGCCGGCGTCGACCCCGCGGTATGGCAGCCTTTTCCCACCGTGCTGGAACGCGCGGCGGAACACGTGGAGGTCACCACGGTCAGCCTGCCGCAGTTCGGCGGCTCGCCCATGACCCGCGCAGCCTTGCGGGGCGGCAACTTTATCTCAGCCATTACCGCGCACGCCCGGACGGAAGCCGCCGCCGAGGCCATGTCCGCCGCCGGTCCGTCACTGATGTACTTCTACCTGAACGAGCTGGACAAGGCCGGGCACCGCTACGGCTGCCAGTCCGAGCAATGGGAGCACCAGCTCGAAGAGCTTGACGCCACCATGAAGCGGCTCAATGCTTCCCTCCCGGCCGGCACCACCATCCTGCTCACGGCCGACCACGGCATGCTGGACGTCCCCGAACAGCAACGAATCGACTTTTCCGCTGACCCCGCACTGGTGGAAGGCGTCCGGCATACGGCCGGGGAGCCTCGCATGGTCCACCTCTACCTTGAAGCCGGTATGGGGGAAGACGGCAGGGACCGGCTGCTCGCCGCGTGGCGGGCACGTTTCGGTGAAAAGGTGTGGGCGTTCACCCGCGAGGACGCATTGGCGGCGGGCTTGTTCGGCGCGGTTCGTCCCGCCGTTGAGGGCAGGATAGGTGACGTCATGATCGCGGCCCGGGACGCCGTCGCCCTTTATGACACCCGGCGCGTCCGTCCTACGGCCATGGAGGTTGTGGGCCAGCACGGCTCGCTCACCAAAGCCGAGCGGGAGGTTCCCCTGCTCTGCTTTACGGCTGGCGGCAGGAGTTCCCGCCGTGGCTGAACTCGTCTTTTTCTCTGGAACCATGGACTGCGGAAAGTCCACGCTTGCCCTGCAAATGGACCACAACCACCGGGCCCGGGGACGCGGCGGAGTGCGCTTCAGCCGCAACGACCGTGCCGGCGAATCACGCATCTCCAGCCGCCTTGGCCTGAAAACCGACGCAGTGGAAGTGGTGGACGGGACCGACTTCTGGGAGGAAGTCATGCTCCGGCGCACCCAGGGGCAGCGGGTGGACTACCTGATCTGTGATGAGGCCCAGTTTTACACGCCTGAGCAGGTGGAACAGCTGGCGAAGGTCGTGGACGAGATCGACGTGGACGTCTTCGCCTTCGGGATCACCGCCGATTTCCGTACCCGGCTGTTTCCCGGGTCGCAGCGGCTTGTCGAACTCGCTGACCGGGTGCAGGTGCTGCAGGTGGAGGCGCTGTGCTGGTGCGGCCGCCGTGCCACCCACAATGCTCGAACGGTCGACGGCGTGATGGTCACCGAAGGAGCGCAGGTGGTGGTGGGCGACGTGGATATGGCCGGAGATTCCGCCGCCGTTGAGCCTTCGGGGGACCACGTCCCTGTTGTGGGCTACGAGACCCTCTGCCGCCGGCACTACATGCGGCGCGTCACCGCGCACGGCGCGGCCCTGATGGGCCAGCAGGACCCGCTGCTGCCGTTCGAAGTGGACGCGTGCCTGTGGCGCGGCTCGGGTGGAACCGTAACCGCGGAGGCTTAGACCTGGCAACGCTCCGGTGCCGGGGCCATTTGCACGGAGGAATCCCGGACCCCTGCCCCAGCTGCGGGCGGATGTGGCCGCGGGCTGGCTGGCCCGATCCCGGCGTCGATGGCAAAGAAGCTGGTGGCCAACGGGGCCGGCTCGTTCCATCGGGTGCTGGTGGACCGCGGGACGGGGCACCGTTGGAGATCGGCCGCACCAGCTACCGGGTCAACAAGGCGATGCGGAGCTGCCTCAGCTTGAGGGACGGCAAATGCCCGATCCCCGGCTGCAGCAACAACTCCCCGGACAACGAAGCGGGCGGAGCGGCGAACGGCTGAGTCAAGTTATACCGAACGCCTTGCCGAACACACCGGGCTGAACCAAGAGTGGACGCGGCCTGATGTCATGCGGGAAAGGCGCTAATCTCCGCGAGTACCAAACACAATTTCGTCCCAGGACGGGACGCTGGAGCGCTTGGGCCTGCCCGGCTGGCGCTCAGGGGTGCCGGTTTCCGGCAACTGTCCTGTAGTGGGGGAGCTGTCGTCGTGCCGCGGCGCCTGGCGCCGGGGATTCCCGCCCAACAACTCGTTCAAACCTCCGCCGCTGGGAGGGTTGCCGTTAGGGCCAGTACCGTTACTGCTGCCGCTGGCGTCCCCATTCGCGGCTTCGGCGATGCTGTCGGAGGGACGCTGGGGGGACGCAACGATGGTGATTTCGCGGGTATTGGTGCTCACGCCGTCGTGCAGCTTCAAGGTGTCATCGACTGCGTCCCGGTGCGGAGGGATCAGGCTGAGGCGGGACAGCATGGAGGGCCTGGCGTCCCTCCTGCGGACAAAGGAGCTGCCCTGTGCCGCCGGACCCTCTGCAGCCGGTGCCTCCGGGATGTCATCCTGCGGCTCGTCAACCTGCTCCTCTGCTTCGGGCGCCACTTCCGACGGCCTCGGGTGGGCGGCCGGGACCCCGTGGGTCAGCAGCAGCGCCAAGGCGTCGTCCGAGTCCTCGTCCACTCCCAGGCGCTGCCCGCGGCGCGAGCGAAGCATGTCCAGGAGTCCGTCCGATTCCTTGCCGTCCGCCTGGCCGGCATCAGGTCCGGAACCGGGCGAAGGGCGGACCGAGTCCGCGTCGGCCTCGAAGTCGAAGGGGCGGTCGGAAACTGCCGAGAGCCTGCGCGCCGGGACAGGCCCGTCCAGGGGCTCGAGTTCGCTGAGCTGCTGCGCCCACCGGTTGGCGTTCTGCAGCGACTTCCTGGCTGGGCTGAAAGTCCACAATGCCGGAGGCTCTTCGCCAATGCCGGCTTTTCCGCCGGTATTCGTTGCGAAGCTTGCCTGCACAGTCCACGTTCCGTCCTGGCGCCGCCAGGAATCCCACTCCACGGTGGATGGATCAATGCCATGGGCTGACAGGCGGTGTGCCACCATGTCAGCCAGCGTGGCGGGGTTGTCACCGAAAGCAGACCGGTAGATGTCGTGGCCCGGCGAAGGCGAAGCTACTTCCACCTTGCGTGCCTGCTGGGCCACGTACTCGCGTTCCGCCAGGACGGGTCCCTCGTAGCGTTCCACCTTGGCCAGCGGCAGGCCGGACAGTTCCGCTACGTCAGCAGCGGTCGCACCAGCCCGGATGCGGGCCTGGATGTCCCTCGGGGACAAGGGAATGGCAGGCCGCTCGGCCGGCGGCCTCGCCGCTGACCTGCTCGCGGTCCTCAGCGCTTCGTCGATCGGCAGCTGGAACATCTCGCCGCCGGCACCGCTCAACAGGAGATGTGCTCCGTCGTCGTGCACGCCTACAAGCCGTAGATCCTGCATACAAATCCTCCACCCTGGCATTACTATCAATCGAAACTCTGCCACCCGCTGAACCCGTTTTGGCTCAAGGGGCAGGGCGCGCCGCGATATTCCGGCCCGGGCCGGGGCAGAGGGGGAACCCAAGGGCCAACGAAAGGCATGCCGCAGCCGGGCACAAACCCGCGGCGCCCGGCGTTATGAAGGGTGATGTTCACCGGCCGCCAAGAGGAAGAAGGATATGGCGACAATGGCCACCGACTACGATGCGCCGCGCAAGTCTGAGGAAGAGCTCGGAGAAGATTCCATCGAAGAGCTGAAGAGCCGGCGCTCGGACAAGCCGGTTGCGGTGGTGGACGAGGACGAAAGCGATCTGGCTGCCGGCTACGATCTGCCCGGCGCGGACCTTTCCGGCGAAGAACTGACTGTTCAGGTGGTTCCCGCCCAGGCAGACGAGTTCACCTGTTCGTCATGCTTCCTGGTCCGGCACCGCTCCCAGATCGCACGTGAGAAAGACGGCCGGTTCTACTGCAAGGAGTGTGAAGGCTGATTTCCAGTCGGGCCCACGACAGTCGGGGCCGATGCAGCGGGCAAGCCGGGTGGGCAGGCAGGCCGGGATGCAGGCACTACGACGGCGGGAGTCCGACTGGCAGGGCACGTCACCTGCGCGACAGGGCCGCAGTCAGTTCATCCGGGTGCCGGGTGGAGGTGAGCCAGTACGGCGTCTGGTCCGAAGGATCCGTAATCCCGATCTTGACAACAGGGTCGATCCAGCCGCGGATACAGAGGTAGGCCAGCGCATTCAACCGGGTGCCACGTTCTGCTGTTGCCTCTGCACTCCGGAAACCTTCAACGGCGCCCACGAAGCGGCGCTCGATGCTGGCCCGTCCCACAGTCAGGGCTTCGTCGGTAACCACGATGGCCGGCGTGGACAGGATCAGGAGAACAGCCATGATGACAAAGAGCACTGCTGCAGCCGTGAAACCCGCTGCTGCGCTGATGGGTGCGAACATCAGGATGCCGGCTCCGGCCACGCCCGCAGCGATGATCCAGATCCATACGTTGGGCCAGAGTTTCTCCCTGTAGATCACCGCAGCCCCGGTGGATGGTTTCTGGGGAACGGGCGCGGAGGAACTTGATTCGGGCATGTGCCAAGCTTTCCATCTTTGCCCTGCTATTTCATCTCGGGTTGAACCGTCCCCGGACCGGCATTTCATTGCACGATGCAGCGGCCGGCAGGTGCCCAGCCTAGGACTGATTTGGGGGCGCGGGTTAGAGTGAGTGACTGTGACTGATCATCCCGCCACAGTAGATACTTTCCCTGACGAAGCAGCCGCAGCCGGCTTTGCCGCTCCCGCCGCGGTTCCAGGCGCTCCCACCCTGCAGGTCCAGCTGAAGATGCTGGATCCGGACCTTGAGGCACCGTCCTATGCCCACCCGGGAGACGCCGGCGCCGACCTTCGTGCCCGCGTGGACGTTGTGCTGCAGCCGGGGGAGCGGAAGCTGGTCCCCACGGGAGTGGCCATTGCCCTCCCGGAAGGCTTCGTGGCTTTGATCCATCCCCGCTCGGGCCTGGCCACCAAGCACGGCCTGACCATCGTGAACGCGCCGGGAACAGTGGATGCGGGCTACCGCGGCGAGATCGCTGTCACCCTTCTGAACACCGATGCGAAGCAAAGCATCGAACTGCGCCGCGGCGATAGAATTGCCCAGATGGTCATTCAGCGCGTGGAGTACGCGCAGTTTATCCCCGTCAACGAATTGAGCGGATCCGTACGTGGCACAGGAGGTTTCGGCTCCACCGGCGGCTTCAACGTGCCGGACGCTTGACCTTCAGCTCTTCCCTCACCCGTTCTTCCGTTCCGGCACACGCATGCCGGACGGCAACAGAGCACGACGGCGGGACCCCCACGGGCCGGCCCGGCAACCAACTAAGGAGACACCCCAATGGTCTTTGGGCTCGGCAGGAAAGCCAAGAAGGAACAAGCAGCCGAACCGGACGAACTGTCGACTTCGGCAGAGACCGCGGAGGAGACAGCGGACAATGCTGGACCCCGCTCGAGTGGCCCGTTCGACGAATCCGAAATCAGCAGCCGCGATGGCTATGTTGATCTGGGTGCGCTCCTGATCACCCCGAGCGAGGGGCTCCAGCTCCGGCTCGAGGTGGAAGAGGCCACCCAGCGGGTGGTTGCGGTCACCCTGGACCTCAACGGCTCCAGCCTCCAGCTCCAGGCTTTCGCAGCGCCGAAAAGCGAGGGACTCTGGGACGAGATCCGCGAGCAGATTGGCCAGTCCGTCGGAGCCCAGGGCGGGCAGGTCGAGGAGGTCGAAGGCATCTACGGCACCGAACTCGTCGCGAAGCTGCCGGCTGGACTGCCGGACGGCAGCCAGGGCTATCGGGTGGCACGCTTTATTGGAGTGGACGGCCCCCGCTGGTTCCTGCGAGGTGTACTGGGCGGAGCCGCCGCCATGGAACGAACGGCCGCTGAACCCCTCGAAACCCTGTTCCGCCAGGTAGTTGTGGTCCGCGGCGACAGCCCCATGCCGCCTCGCGACCTGCTGCAGCTCCGGCTGCCCAAGGACGCCACCGCTACACCGCCGCCTGCTGCGTCTGCACTTCAGGAACCTGAACGTGGTCCTGAAATTACCCAGATTGGCTAATGGCGTGCCGGGGGGAGCCCCGCTGAACGAAAGCGACGATGTTCCCCTCAACCGGTTGCCGGTCAAAGGCCGGGTGGTCTGCCGCGGCCGCATTGAATCCGTAACGTATGTTCCAGCGGACCAGACCGCGGCCTTCAGCGCCATGGTCTCGGACGCTGATCCCCGGGAACCAGGTGCCGGAGCCGCAGCCGGACCCCGCGGGCGTCTTCGTGTCGTGTGGCTGGGACGGCGGCGCGTATCTGGCATCGAAGCCGGCACCGAGGTGCGGCTCAAAGGAATGCTGTCCCGGGTAGACGGCCTGCCCACCATGTTTAACCCCCGCTACGAAATACTGTCCCGCCAGGAGAACGAATGACTGCGCCCACGCCCAACCCTTCCTCCGGTGCCGGCCCGAACAGGGCTGTCGGCCCGGATGGCGGCGGCCAGGGTGGGCTCCAGAACGGCGCGGGCCCGGACGATGCCAATAACAACGGGCAGTCGGGCGCCCCGGGCCAGGACGCCGCCAACCGGGACACATCCCCGGCAGCAGGTCTCGCTGCAGACTATGCCGCCAAAGCCGGGCTGCACCGAACCCACGACGGCCGGGTGGATGTGCTGCGCAGCGCCGGCGGCGTCCAGGGCATTGCCGAAAGCATCCTCCCGGGACTGTTGTTCCTCGTGACCTACACCATCACCCGGGACCTTACGGTTTCCCTTGTAGCCGCACTGGCATCTGCCGCGGTGTTCACCGTGGTCCGGCTGGTGCAGCGGCGTCCGCTGACGCAGGCACTGGCGGGAGTTGTGGGTGTCGGCATCTCCGCCTGGGTCGCCAACACCACCGGGAAAGCCGAGGACTTCTACCTGCCGGGCTTCTTCACCAACGCCGCCTACATCGTTGCCATGGTGATTTCGATCGCCGTCAAATGGCCGGTGGCCGGGCTGCTCTTTGGATTCATCCGCAACGAAGGCCTCGACTGGCGCAAGGACCCTGCCCGGGTCAAGGCCTACCGGATTGGCACCTGGATCATCGTCGCCGTATTGGTGCTCAGGCTTGTGGTGCAGGTACCCCTCTACCTGCTGGGGCCGGACGGGCTCGCCGCGCTGGCAACCACCAGGCTCATCATGAGTACCCCGCTTTACATCCTGGGAGTCTGGATCGCCTGGCTCGTCACCAAGCCAGCTCCGGCTGACGACGGGACGGCGGACGGCGCCCCCGCCAAAGGCTAGGCGCCTAGCCGTCGAACCCGTCGTCCTCAGGACCTTGCTGCTCCAGGTGCCCCGCGTCTTCTTCGGGCCGGGGCTGCGGCACATCCGTATCGGGGGAGAGCAGCGCCCGCAACTCGTCTTCTGCGGCGATGGTGGTGACAAAGAAGAGCTCGTCACCGCCGTCGATGACGTCGTCCCGGCTGGGTGTAATCGGGGCGTGGTCCCGCAGGATGGCCACCAGCGTGGAGTCCTCCGGCCAGCGGATTTCCCCTACAGTCCGGCCGATCACATGGGAATCATGCGGAACAGTGAACTCCACCAGTGAGGACACACCCGTCTGAAGGGTGAGGAGCCGGACCAGGTCGCCGATTTCGACAGCTTCCTCTACCAGCGCTGTCATCAGCTGCGGCGTGTTGACTGCCACGTCCACGCCCCACGAATCGTTGAACATCCAGTCGTTCTTGGGATTGTTGACGCGGCCCACTGTGCGGCCGACGCCAAACTCAGTCTTGGCCAGCAACGAAACCACAAGGTTCACCTTGTCGTCACCGGTGGCGGATACCACCACGTCCGCGTCCTCCACCTTGGCGCCCTGCAGCGTGCTCAGCTCGCACGCGTCGCCTACCAGCCAATGGGCGCCACGGAGTCCACTCCGCCCAATGACCTCCGGCTTGAGGTCGATCAGCAGGATCTCGTGCTTGTGCGCCAGCAATTCCCTGGCGATGGACGAACCGACGCTGCCGGCACCCACGATCACGACTTTCACTGCAACTCCTTGGCGGGGGCTTTGGCCAGGATCTGGGCCACGTGGGCGCTGCGGTCAACCTGCAGCATGGCGTGCACGGTGTCGCCGTCCTGGTACGCGGTTCCGGCGTCGGGCAGTAATCCTTCACCGAACCGGGTGAGGTAGGCAATACGGATGTTCGCCGCCTTTTCGATGGTGCTGATCCGATGGCCGATCCAGCCGGCGTCGAGATCCAGCTCGGCGAGCACCAGGCGCCCGGACGGCTCCCGGAAGTCCCCGGCCAGGTGCTGTTCCGGAAGGATACGGCGCAGCACCTGGTCAGCGCTCCAGCGGACCGCCGCCACCGTGGGGATACCAAGGCGCTGGTAGATCTCGGCACGGCCGGGATCGTAAATCCGGGCCACCACATGGGGCACATGGAAGGTCTCCCTGGCCACGCGGGTGGCCAGGATGTTGGAATTGTCGCCGCTGGAGACTGCAGCGAAGGCGTACGCCTCGGCAACCCCGGCCTGCTTCAGGGTGTCGCGGTCAAAGCCGACTCCGGTGACCTTGCGCCCGGTGAAACCCTGGCGGAGCCTGCGGAAAGCGCGGTCGTCCTGGTCGATGATGGCTACGGAATGCCCGGCGTCCTCGAGCGTGTGCGCCAGCGTAGCCCCCACCCGGCCACATCCCATGATCACGAAATGCGCCACCAGTATCTCCTCTGTATATTTCCCCACGGTCCTGCCGCTAGAACTCTACCGTCAGCGTCCCGCATCCGGCTGTCCACGGGCTGTCATGACACAGCCCGGGAATCAGACTAGCTTTGTGGGGTGCTGACAATATTGAACGCCGCGAAGCGCGTGCTCGTGGGCAGGCCGTTCCGGAACGACCGGATGGCCCATACGCTGCTTCCCAAGCGGATCGCACTCCCGGTGTTCGCCTCCGACGCCCTGTCATCCGTGGCCTACGCCCCTGATGAGATCCTGCTCACCCTCGCTTTGGCCGGTGTCAGTGCGGTGGCGTTTTCACCCTGGGTGGGCCTGGCCGTCATGGTGGTCCTGCTCACGGTTGTAGCCTCCTACCGGCAGAACGTCCACGCCTACCCCTCCGGCGGCGGGGACTATGAGATTGCCGGCGAGAACCTGGGGAAGTACGCAGGTCTCACCGTGGCATCGGCCCTCCTGGTGGACTATGTCCTGACTGTTGCGGTGTCAATGTCCTCGGCCGCCGCCTATGTCACCACCGCCATCCCGGCACTCCACGGCCAGCAGGCCATGATTGCCACCATCGGCGTGGTGGTCCTGGCGCTGGTGAACCTGCGCGGCGTTAAAGAGGCCGGGAGCGTGTTCGCCGTCCCCACCTACATCTTTATGGCCTCGATCCTGGGCATGACGGCAGTGGGCCTCTTCCAGGCGGCCACCGGCCAGCTGGGCGAAGCGCCCTCCGCAGCTTTCACCATCGTGCCGGCCCCTGGCTTCGACGAAGGGCTGGTGGGGCTCGCCGGCGCCTTCCTCCTGCTGCGCGCATTCTCCTCCGGCGCCGCGGCACTCACCGGCGTTGAAGCCATCAGCAACGGCGTCCCCAACTTCAGGCCGCCGAAAAGCAAAAACGCGGCAACCACGCTGCTGCTCCTGGGCGTGATCGGTGCATCCATGCTCGCTGGGATCATGTACCTGGCCAACGCCACCAAGGTCCACATCGTCCTGGACCCCGCCACGGAGTTCCTGCTGAACGGCAGCCCGCTTCCGGAGGGCTACATCCAGACCCCCGCCATCAGTCAGATAGCCCAGACCATTTTTGGTCCGGGATCCATACTGTTCTACATTGTGGTGGCCGCCACCGGCATCATCCTGGTGTTCGCCGCCAACACCGCCTTCAACGGCTTTCCCGTCCTTGGCTCCATCCTCGCCCAGGACGGCTACCTGCCGCGCCAGCTGCGCACCAGGGGCGACAGGCTGGCCTTCAGCAACGGTGTCCTTGCCCTCGCCGCAGGAGCGCTGGTGCTCATCCTCGCCTTTAATGCCGACGTCACCAAGCTCATCCAGCTCTACATCGTGGGCGTCTTTATCTCCTTCACGGCCAGCCAGCTGGGGATGATCCGGCACTGGGGCCGGCAGCTGAAGCTGGCAAGGGACAAAGGCGTCCGACGCCGGATGGCCAAGTCGCGTGCCATCAACAGCATCGGCTTCGGCATGACCGCCCTGGTACTGGTCATTGTGCTGGTCACCAAGTTCGAGCAGGGCGCATGGATTGCCCTGCTCGCCATGTTCGTCCTCTTCCTGATCATGTGGAGCATCAGGGCTCACTACGACAACGTGGCCAGGGAACTGGCAGTGGATGAGGACTCCTCCCCGCGGGCCCTGCCCACCCGGGTGCATGCCGTGCTGCTGGTGTCCCATGTGCGCAAGCCCGTCCTTCGGGCTCTTGCCTACGCCAGGGCCTCCCGGCCATCGAGGCTGGATGCGGTCACGGTGGACATCGACGCCGAAGAAACCGCCGGCACGGTAGCCGATTGGGAAAAGCTCGACATTCCCGTGCCGCTGACGGTGCTGGCCAGCCCCTACCGTGAGACAGTCACTCCCATCATGGAGTACGTCAAACAGATGCGGCGCGACTCGCCGCGGGACCTGATCGTCGTCTACATTCCCGAATACGTCGTGGGCAAGTGGTGGGAGCAACTGGTCCACAACCAGACCGCGCTGCGCATCAAGACCCGGCTCCACTTCGAGCCCGGCGTCATGGTGGCCAGTGTTCCGTGGCAGCTCAAATCATCCGAAGAAGCAAAGAACCTGCAGGACATCCAATGAACGCGAAGACACAGACCCAGTCGGCACTGACCGGAGAAGCCGGCACAGAAGTAGTGCTCGACGTCGGACCCGTCGCCCACGGCGGCCACTGCGTCGCGCGGCACGAAGGACGCGTCATCTTTGTCCGGCACTCCATCCCGGGTGAGAAAGTGCGGGCGCGGCTGACGGATGCTGACGACAAGGCCAAGTTCTGGCGTGCCGACGTGGTCGAAGTGATCGAGGCATCACCGGACCGGGTGGACCACTTCTGGCACCCCGCGGATTCGCTCCGCGCCTGGCGCCACGGACACCCGCCCGTAGGCGGCGCCGAGTTCGGCCACATTACCCTTGCCCGCCAGCGCAGCCTCAAGGCGGACGTGCTCATGGAGCAACTCAACCGGCTCGCCGGCGTCGGGGAGCTCCCGGCCGGCTGGACCGGCACCGTGGAAGCCGCGGGCGGCAGCCCCTCGCCGGACGCAGGCGCTGCGGTAACGCACGACGGCGGTGACGGCCTCCGCTGGCGGACGCGCGCCAGTTTTTCGGTCACCCCCGCCGGCAAGCTCGGTATGCATGCGCACCGCTCAGGACAGATCATTCCCATCCATGAGATGCCGCTGGCCATCGACGCCATCAACAACCTGCGCCTGTGGGACATCGACCTGCAGGGTGTAGACCGCGTTGAAGTGGCTGCTCCGGCCAACGGTTCACGGCCATTGGTGCTGCTGGCTCCCGCCGAGGGGACCAAGCCCAAGCGCCTTGGCGCCATCGCGGCGAACCTTCCCGCTGACGTTTCCGTTGCAGCCTTCGACCCCACCACCGAGGAAGTGCAACAGTTGCGGGGCAGGCTGTGGGTGCAGGAGTCTGCCGCCGGGCACGAGTACCGGGTCACCGGCGCCGGGTTCTGGCAGATCCACCGCGACGCGCCCGGGGCTCTTGTGTGGGCCGTCACAGAATTCTTGCAGGGCGGCGGCTTCCTCCACCCCGGCGCAGTTGTGGCTGACCTGTACGCGGGAGCCGGGCTGTTCACCGCCGTCCTGGCCGACGCGGTGGGGGAGACGGGGTCCGTCCTTTCAGTGGAAGGCGCTCCCGGAACCAGCCGGGACGCACGCAAGAACCTCCACGCAGCGCCCCAGGTGGAGATCGTCCAAGGCCGCGTTGAGCGCGTCCTTCGCCAGAAACCGCGGGACTTCGACGCCCTGCTCCTTGATCCGCCGCGCGCCGGGGCCGGAAAGGCAGTGGTGAACCAGCTTGTTGCGGCGGGACCGCGCGCCATCGCCTACGTATCGTGCGATCCGGCGTCGTTCGCCCGTGACGTGGGGTACTTCCGCCAGGCCGGCTGGGAGCTCGCGGGCCTCCGGGCCTTCGACCTCTACCCCCACACCCATCACCTGGAGACGGTGGCGCTGCTGACTCCGCGTCCCTGATGCCGAAACAGGTATCGACTACTATGGCGGTAGTAGTCCCACGTCGCGCTCCGTAATCACGGCCGGCCGTGTGCAATTTTCGGGCCCTGTGCTAATTAGGGCCTCCTAACTAGCAGGCGGTCAACCGCGCGACAAAGATGAAACTGTTGCGAGAGGAGTCCTGCGATGAGCACTGTGGACAGCTTCGGTTCAAAAGGCAAACTTAATGTAGCCGGAACCGATTATGAAATTTTCCGGTTGAACTCCGTTGAAGGTGCAGAAAACCTTCCGTTCAGCCTCAAGGTATTGCTTGAAAACCTGTTGAGGACCGAGGACGGCGCGAACATCACTGCCGATCACGTCCGCGCCTTGGCGGGCTGGGATCCCAACGCCCAGCCCAATACAGAAATCCAGTTCACGCCCGCACGCGTGATCATGCAGGACTTCACCGGCGTTCCCTGCGTGGTTGACCTGGCGACGATGCGTGAAGCGGTCAAGGAACTGGGCGGCGACCCCAAGCGGGTGAACCCCCTGGCGCCGGCCGAGATGGTGATCGACCACTCGGTCCAGATCGATGCCTTTGGCAACTCCGGCGCACTGGAGCGCAACATGGAGATCGAGTACCAGCGCAACGGGGAGCGGTACCAGTTCCTGCGCTGGGGCCAGACGGCCTTCGACGACTTCAAGGTGGTTCCCCCGGGAACCGGCATTGTGCACCAGGTCAACATCGAGTATCTGGCCCGCACCGTGATGACCCGCGAGGTTGACGGCGCCCTGCGGGCCTACCCGGACACCTGCGTGGGTACTGACTCACACACCACCATGGTCAACGGCATGGGTGTGCTCGGCTGGGGCGTCGGCGGCATCGAAGCCGAGGCTGCCATGCTGGGACAGCCCGTCTCCATGCTGATCCCGCGCGTCGTGGGCTTCAAACTGACTGGATCCATCCCGGCCGGTGCCACAGCAACCGACGTGGTGCTCACCATCACCGAGCAGCTCCGCAAGCACGGCGTTGTGGGCAAGTTCGTGGAGTTCTACGGCGAAGGCGTGGCCGCTGTGCCGCTCGCGAACCGCGCCACCATCGGCAACATGAGCCCGGAATTCGGTTCCACGGCTGCCATGTTCCCGATCGACGACGTCACTTTGGACTACCTCCGCCTCACCGGCCGTGCGGACCAGAACGTGGCCCTCGTGGAGGCCTACGCGAAGGAACAGGGCCTCTGGCACGATCCTTCCCGTGAGATCAAGTTCTCCGAATACCTGGAACTGGACCTGTCGACGGTAGTTCCGTCCATCGCCGGCCCCAAGCGCCCGCAGGACCGGATCGAACTGACCGAAGCCAAGGACGAGTTCCGGCACGACCTGAAGAACTACGTCGCACACGACGCAGACGCCGGCACCCTGGACGAATCACTCGAAGAAACCTTCCCGGCCTCCGACTCGCCCTCCTTCACCGCCGGAGCCACGCACATCTCCGACACGGACCGCGAGCCGGAGAAGTACGCGGCAGCCCACGGGGGAGCGGGACGCATCTCGCAGCCCGTTCCGGTCAAGATGGCTGACGGGCGCGAGTTCGAGCTGGACCACGGTGCGGTCACCATCGCTTCCATCACGTCCTGCACCAACACGTCCAACCCATCGGTCATGCTGGCCGCCGCGGTCCTGGCCCGCAACGCCGTGGACAAGGGCCTCACGTCCAAGCCGTGGGTCAAGACTTCCGTTGCGCCCGGCTCGAAGGTTGTCACCGACTACTACGAGAAGTCCGGCCTGACCCCGTACCTGGAGAAGCTCGGCTTCTACATCGTGGGCTACGGCTGCGCCACCTGTATCGGTAACTCCGGCCCGCTGGAAACCGAAGTCTCGGAAGCCATCCAGGCCAACGACCTCGCCGTCGCGGCCGTCCTCTCGGGCAACCGCAACTTCGAAGGCCGTATCAACCCGGACGTCAAGATGAACTACCTGGCCTCCCCGCCGCTGGTCATCGCCTACGCCCTGGCCGGTTCCATGGACTTCGACTTCGAAACCGACGCCCTGGGCCAGGACCAGGCCGGCAACGACGTCTTCCTGAAGGACATCTGGCCCAACCCGGTTGAGGTCCAGCAGGTCATCGATTCCTCGATCGACAAGGACATGTTCGCCAAGGGCTACGAAGGTGTCTTCGAGGGTGACGACCGCTGGAAGGCGCTCGACACTCCCGCCGGTGACACCTTCGCCTGGGATCCAAGCTCCACGTACGTCCGGAAGCCCCCGTACTTCGAGGGCATGCAGGCACAGCCGGAGCCGGTCCAGGACATCACGGGCGCCCGCGTGCTCCTGAAGCTGGGCGATTCGGTCACCACCGACCACATCTCCCCGGCCGGTTCCTTCAAGTCCGACACCCCTGCCGGCCAGTACCTGCTGGCCAACGGCGTGGAGCGCAAGGACTTCAACTCCTACGGTTCCCGCCGCGGCAACCACGAGGTGATGATTCGCGGAACGTTCGCGAACATCCGCATCAAGAACCAGATCCTGGACGGCGTCGAAGGTGGCTTCACCCGCGACTTCACCCAGGAAGGCGGCCCGCAGGCCTACGTCTACGACGCTGCGCAGAACTACCAGGCCGCCGGCACTCCGCTGGTTGTCCTGGCGGGCAAGGAATACGGTTCCGGATCCTCCCGTGACTGGGCTGCGAAGGGTACCGCGCTGCTGGGTGTCAAGGCTGTCATCGCCGAGAGCTACGAGCGGATCCACCGCTCCAACCTCATCGGCATGGGCGTCCTGCCGCTGCAGTTCCCGGCCGGCGAATCCGCTTCGACCCTGGGCCTGTCCGGCACGGAAACGTTCTCGGTTGAGGGCGTCACCGCCCTGAACGAGGGCACTACGCCGAAGACCCTCAAGGTCACCGCAACTGCCGAGGACGGCAGCTCGGTGACGTTCGACGCCGTCCTTCGCATCGATACCCCGGGTGAAGCGGACTACTACCGCAACGGTGGCATCCTGCAGTACGTTCTGCGCCAGATTTCCGCGAACTAGCGGTTTCTGCCCAGCACGCGCCACCTACCGAAGCCCCGGCCGGTCACCGACCAGCCGGGGCTTCGGCTTTGCTGGGTGAGTCTGGTCCTGCGGACCAAGGCGTTAGAGTTAAACGGCACGTCTACCACCCGAAGGAGGGGTCGTTGGGAATCTTGGACACCATCCGGAATCCGCAGGACCTGAACGAGTTGTCCGAAGAACAGTTGAAGCAGCTGGCTTCGGAGGTCAGGGATTTCCTGATCACGAACGTCTCCCAGACGGGCGGGCACCTCGGACCCAACCTTGGTGTGGTGGAGCTGACGCTTGCCGTGCACCGCGTCTTCGATTCGCCCCGCGACAGCATCGTTTTTGACACCGGCCACCAGTCGTACGTCCACAAACTGCTGACCGGCCGCCAGGACTTCAGCACCCTGCGCCAGGAGGGCGGCATGTCCGGCTACCCGTCCCGGGCCGAATCCGAGCACGACATCGTGGAAAGCTCCCACGCTTCCTCGTCGCTGTCCTGGGCCGACGGTATCTCCCGCGCCCGGCAGCTGACCGGTGAAGGCGACCGGCACGTCGTCGCCGTTGTCGGGGACGGTGCCCTCACGGGCGGCATGGCCTGGGAGGCCATCAACAACATCGCCGCGGACAAGCGGCGCCGGGTGGTCATTGTGGTCAATGACAATGGCCGGTCCTACGCCCCCACGGTGGGCGGCTTTGCCGACTACCTCGCCTCCTTGCGTCCCACCATCGATTCCTTCCGCACGGCTCCTGCCTACGAGGTGGCGCTGGACTGGTGGAAGAAGAAGCTGCAGGACGGCGGCCCGGTGGGGCAGTTCACCTACAAGAGCCTGCATGCCATGAAGAAGGGCATCAAGGACTGGTGGGCGCCGCAGGGCATGTTCGAGGACCTCGGCATGAAGTACATCGGGCCGGTGGATGGCCACAACCTCCAGGCCATGGAGCACGCCTTGTCCACAGCGAAGCACTACGCCGGCCCCGTGATCGTCCATGCCATGACCGAAAAGGGCCATGGCTATGCTCCAGCGCGGGCACACGAAGCTGACCAGTTCCACGCCGTGGGCATCATCGACCCCGAAACCGGTGAACCTACCGGCACCGCCGGCGCCCAGTCCTGGACCTCCGTTTTCGCGGACGAGATTGCCGCCATCGCCGATGAGCGCAAGGACGTCGTCGGCATCACCGGCGCCATGCTTATTCCCGTGGGTCTGCACAAGTTCGCGGCCCGGCACCCGGACCGGGTCATCGACGTCGGAATCGCCGAACAGCACGCCCTGACTTCCGCGGCCGGCATGGCCTTTGGCGGCCTGCACCCTGTGGTTGCCGTCTACGCCACCTTCCTGAACCGGGCCTTCGACCAGCTCCTGATGGATGTCGCCCTGCACAAGGCCGGTGTCACCATCGTCCTGGACCGGGCAGGCGTCACCGGACCGGACGGCGCCAGTCACCACGGCATGTGGGACATGTCAATGGTCCAGATCGTCCCGGGCCTCCACCTGGCCGCTCCCCGTGATGCCAGCAGGCTGCGGGAGGAACTCCGCGAAGCCGTGGCCATCAGCGACGCGCCTACCGTGGTCCGCTTTTCCAAGGGATCCGTCGGCGCCGAAGTGGAAGCCCTCGAGCGCCTCAGCGACGGCGTGGACGTCCTGTCCCGCCGGCCCAGCGGTGCCACCGAGAACGACGTCCTGATCATCTCCGTGGGTGCCATGTCCGAACTCGCCCTCGACGTCTCCAACCGCCTCGGCGCGCAGGGCATCAGCACCACCGTGGTGGACCCGCGCTGGGTGCTGCCCGTCCCGCGCTCCATCATCGCGCTGGCATCGCACCACCGCCTCGTTATTTGCATTGAGGACGGCGTCCGTGCCGGCGGCGTGGGCTCCAGGATCCGCCAGGAAATGCGCGCCGCAGGCGTGGACACCGCGTTGAACGAGGTGGGCCTGCCGGTCGAATTCCTGGACCACGGCACACGCAAGCAGGTGCTGGAACGCGTTGGCCTCACGGCCCAGCAGATAACGCACGACGTCGTTGCCCAGGTTCTCGGGACAAAGGTCCCGTTCGCGCGCCCCCTGCCCGGCCAGCAGCATCCCACCACCGGCAGCCTTCCGATCCTGTGAGGGGAGAGGATCTGCTGAAGTATCCGGGCGTGATGGGGGAGCCGGACGCTGAAGACCAGCCCGGGGCAAGCCGCGAACCACGGCATCTGGAGCCCGGCCAGCTGGTCGTGGCCCGGAACCGCAAGTGGAACGGCAAGGCGCACTGGGTGGTCCCCGGGCGGTACCTGGGTGAAGACCGCCACGGCTGGTGGATCTTCCAAGGAACCAACGAGTTCTGCTCACGGCCCGGCGCTGCCTTCTATACCAAGTCTGACGCCGTCCTCCTGGTTCCGCGCGAGGGCGACTGGGTAGCCACGTTCTATGACGACGCACACCCGGGCGGTGTACAGATCTACATCGACCTGGCCGTGGCGCACGAATGGCAGCCCATCCGGCCGGCCGTGACGGAATTCCACGTCATCGACATGGACCTGGACGTGGTCAGGACAGCAGAGCGCGGCGTGTTCATCGACGACGAGGACGAGTTCGCCGAACACCGCGTGGCCATGGATTACCCGCCAGCCCTGGTGGAAACACTTCAGGTCTGCGCGGACCAGCTTTACCAGGCCGTCAAGGCGCAGCAGGCACCCTTCGACGGCACCGACGTCGAATGGTTTACAAAGGGACGGTCATGAGCGGAATTGTCAGGGTCTACAAACGCGACGAAGAGGGCACCCTCCACTTCCGGGAGGCCTGGTTCGATGAGGACTACCAGCAGTTCGTCATGAATTACGGAGCGGTAGGGCACCAGAGCAAAACCGAGGAGACCGACGTCCCGGACGCCGAGGCGGCCGAGGGCCTCCTGGACGCGTTTGCTTCACAATGTGCTGAGGACGGCTACGCGGAGATCCCGGATGAAGAACAATTTTGGGTCGTGGCCCAGTTCGCGCTCAAAACCAGGGAAGGCACCGACAGGGACCGCTACCTGGAAGAGAAGGCCACGGACGCCCTCATCAGCCACCTCGCCTGGCGCGGACTCGGAACGGTGGAACGGTCCGAGTTCACGGACTACAAGCTCAACATCTTCTGCCTCTGCCCCGACGTCAACAAGGCCGTCAACGCCATCAAGGTCTGCAGCCGCGGCGAAGACCTGGACTTCACCAAGCTCAGTATCGGCGCAGCGCCCCACAGCGATCCGCAGAACTTCAAGCTCAAGCACTCCGCCAAGCCTGCCAACACCTTCAGCCTTTAGAAGCGTTCATGACCACGTACCGCCGTGTTGGAAAGTCCGGCCTGACCGTCTCTACTGTCGGCCTCGGCTGCAACAACCTGGGACGCGCCAATACCGCCACCGAGTCGCAGGAGGCAACCGACGCCGTCGTCCATGCAGCGGTGGACGCGGGAATCACCCTGTTCGATGTTGCGGACAGCTACGGCCGGGAACCCGGACTGAGCGAAACGATGCTCGGCAAGGCCCTTGGCAACAGGCGGGCCGACGTCGTTGTGGCCACCAAGTTCGGTATGGACATGAAGGGCGCCAGCGGAGCAGACTTCAACGCCCGCGGCTCGCGCCGCTACATCATGCAGGCCGTGGAGGCCTCGCTGCGGAGGCTGGGCACCGACTGGATCGACCTCTACCAGTTCCACACTCCGGATCCGTTGACCCCCATCGACGAAACACTGTCCGCACTGGATGCCCTCGTCACCAGCGGCAAGGTCCGGTACATCGGGCATTCCAACCGGGCCGGCTGGCAGATCGCCCAGGCGGAGTACGTGGCCCGCGAACTCCGCGGTGCCCGCTTCATCTCCACCCAGAACCATTACAACCTCCTGGACCGCCGGGCCGAGCTTGAGGTGACGCCGGCCGCAGAGGAGTTCGGCCTGGGCGTCCTGCCATACTTTCCCCTCGCCAATGGCCTGCTGACCGGCAAGTACTCACCCGGCCACGCCCCGGACGGTTCCAGGCTCAGCCACACGCGCAAACACCTGGTTCACGACGCCGACTGGGACCAGCTGGACAGGTTCAGCAGCTTTGCAAGGGAACGCGGACTGAACGAGATCCAGGTGGCTTTCTCCTGGCTCGCAGCCCAGCCGTGCGTGGCGAGCGTCATTGCCGGCGCCACCAGGCCGGAACAGGTCCGCCAGAACGCGGAATCAGCGGACTGGCTGCCCTCGGAAAAGGACCTGGCGGAGCTGAACAGCATCTTCCCCGCCGCTCCCAAGGTGGCCCTGTTCTAGGACCGCCATGACCGCCTTCCTGCTGGACGTGGACACAGGCATTGACGATGCCCTGGCCCTCGCCTACCTTGCCGCCCTGCCGGACACGGAGTTCGTCTCCGTCACCGCCACTCCGGGAAATGTTGACGTGGACCAGGTGGCGCGCAACACCCTGGCGCTGCTGGAACTGTGCGGCCGCCAAGGGGTGGAGGTGGCCATCGGCGCCCGGGAACCGCTGGCCATACCGCTGCTGACCACTCCCGAAACGCACGGCCCCCAAGGCATCGGCCACGCGGTCCTGCCGGAACCGGCCGGCAGTGTGTCGGCGCGCAACGCCGTCGACCTGTGGGTGGAACACGCCCGGGCCCGGCCGGGGGAGCTGACCGCCCTCATCACCGCACCCCTGACCAACTTTGCGCTGGCTCTGCGGCAGGAACCGCAACTGCCGGAGCTGCTGGCCAAAGTGGTGATTATGGGCGGCAGCTTCTACCACCAGGGCAATACAACGCCCACCGCCGAGTGGAACACACACGTGGACCCGCACGCGGCCAAGGAAGTCTATGCCGCTTTCCAAGGCATGCCGCTGGAAAAACTTCCCATCGTCTGTTCCCTGGACACCACCGAGCGGATGGAGCTGCACCCCGTACATGTCCGGCAGCTGGCAGAGGCGTCCGGGGCGAAATTTCCCGAACTGGTGCTGCCGGAACAGCCGGAGGGCCAGCGCAGCACGTCCGACAACATCCTGGTACGGCACCTGTCCGATGCGCTGCGGTTCTACTTCGAGTTCCACCGCCACTACGACCAGGGCTACCTGGCCCACGTCCACGACTACTTCGCCGCCGGCGTCGCAGCCGGCACCCTCGACTTCGAGGCGCGTCCCGCCACCGTTGACGTCGAGACTGGCTCCCCGATGCTGATCGGCACCACGGTGGCTGACTTCCGGGGGCTCTGGGGTCAGGCGCCAAACGCCCGGGTGGTGTTCGCCAACTATCCGGACGCTGCGTTCCGCGAGCTGGTGTCCGCCGTCGGCAGCCTGGCCTGGCGGCTCGGATGAGCGGGGCAGGGACCCGTCGCGAGGGCGCCCGGGCAGCCGCGGTAGAATAGTCGGCGGACCGGACAGGCGCAGCTGCCTGGCGGCAGCTGCCGAGGTGACATAAGCAGCGTTCCATTCCGGCCCCGGATTCCCGGGCCGGCCGTGCGCACCCCAAAGGAACTCCATGTCATCGCCCTCCCTGACGCTGCCATCCCCGGCACCGGCCGCCGCCCGCAAACGCCGCGTACTGGAAATCCTCGGCGCCGTGGCCATCGCCGGCACCTACATCTACCTCGTCCTCAACCAGCCCGCAGACATCACCGGCGGGCCGGGAAGCGCCTCCGCCCTGATCGCTTTGTCCGGTTTCCTGGTGGGCGCCATCCTGCTCGTCGTCGCTGTGCTGCCTACCCTGCCGACCTCAACCATCGTGCTGATCCCGGTGGCCCTGGTGCTGAATATCGTGCTCGGCCAGTTCGTGGGCAGCACCCTGGTCCCGTTCTACCTCGACGCGATCGGTACGGTACTGATTGCGGTCCTCGCCGGTCCGGCGGCCGGCGCAGCAACGGGTGCCTTGAGCAGCATCGTCTGGTCGTTCTTCAATCCCACCGTGCTGCCATTCGCTGCCGGTGCGGCACTGATCGGGTGCCTCGCAGGCCTTGCTGCGCGTTACGGACTCTTCCGCCGTTTCTACTTCGCGCCCGTCGCCGGGTTCCTCACCGGGATCATCGGTGGAGTGGTTTCGGCCCCGGTGGCGGCCTTCGTCTTCGGCGGCACGTCCGGTGTGGCCACCGGAGCCATAGTCAGCGCCTTCCGTTCCATGGGGGACACCCTCCTGGCCGCCATCACCAAGCAGGCCCTCATCTCCGACCCCATGGACAAAGCCATCGTGTTCACGGTGGTGGCTGTGCTGGTCTACGCCCTGCCCCGCCGCGCAAGCCTGCAGTTCCCGTTTGTCCGGCGGCACCGCGTGCTGGCCGGCAAGGCGCTCGAACAGGGCTCCTGACCGCCTGCCCATGCGACTGCATCCGCTGACGTCCCTGGCGGCTGCCGGCAGTACGGCAGTCATTACGACGGCGGCGGCGAGCTGGCCGCTGTCCCTCGCCGTGATGGCGGCCGCGGTGGGTCTCTCGGCTTGGGGCGGTACGCTCCGCCGGCTGCTGCCCGCGGCAGCTGGCGTCCTGGTGCCGCTGTGTATGTCGCTGCTGGCCCTGCACGGCCTGTTTTTCCCGGAAGGGCTTACCGTGCTGGCGTCGTGGGGCCCCGCGCGCGTCACCACCGAAGGGCTTTCCTTTGCACTCCAGCGGGCAGCGCAGCTCTCGGCAGCCGTCCTGGCCCTCCTGGTGTTTTCCTTCAGCGTCAGCGTTCCGGACCTGGTGGCGGCGTTGTCCGCGAAAGGCATCCAGGGCCGGATTGCCTTCGTGCTGGCGTCCACCCTGACCCTGCTGCCTGCCGCTGCGTCCCGGCTGGAACGCATCAGGCAGGCCCAGGAAGCTCGGGGGCTGGTGATCCGCCGCGGCCTGCTGCACCGGATTACCGCTTTCCGGCTGCAGGCAGTTCCCTTGGTGTCGGCGCTGGTGGAGGAAGCGGGAACCCGCGGCGCCGCGCTCGAAGCCCGCGGCTTCGGCAGCACCGGCCCCCGCACCAGCTACCGGGAAGTGCCGGACCGGTTCCTGGAGCGGTTGCTGCGCATTCTTCTGCTACTGGCCGCGGTGGCTGCGGTGGCGGCCCGTCTGTGGCAGGCGGGAGGCTAGGTGCATTCCACCACTGCCCTCAGCGCGGGCATCAGGAGCTTTACGTACCATGAGGAGGACACGCCCGTCCTTCGCGAGGTGGACCTCTCCTTTGCACCCGGGACCCTTACGGCGATCCTTGGTGCTTCCGGAAGCGGCAAGTCCACGCTCGGCAGGCTCCTCGCGGGCTGGCTGCCACCCGGGGCAGGCGGGAACCTGCACGGGCACCTTGAACTTGCGGGGACCAGGCTCCACTACATCGGGAGCGCCGACGATCCCCGGCTCAACCCTGCCCAATGGGGTGCACGGGTGGGGTTCGTCCCGCAGGACGCCTCCAGCGCTTTGTCCACGGTCAGTGCCACCGTGGCCGAAGAACTGGCTTTCGGTCTCGAAAACGCAGCACTGGACCGGGCCGCCATGAAGGCAGCCGTGAAGCGCACCGCGGACCTGCTCGGACTGAACGGGCTGCTGGACCGCCACCCTGGCACGCTTTCCGGCGGACAGTTGCGGCGCCTGGCCATAGGCTGTGCTGTCATCGCGGATCCGGCCGTCCTGGTCCTGGACGAGCCTTTTGCCTCCCTTGACTCAGCGGGGACGGACAAACTGGCACACCTGCTGCGCAGGCTCGTGACCGGCGGGACCGCCGTCGTCGTCCTCAGCCAGGCGACTGACGAGGTGCTGCTCGAGGCCGACTGGTGGATAGTCCTCGACCGCGGCACGGTGACCGCCAGCGGCACACCGAAGGACCTGCACCCGGCGCCTGAACGCCTGCCGGCCGCGATCAGACGCCCGGCCATGCAGCCGAGCTTGAAAATGCCGGCCCGGGCCAGCGCAGCACTGGATCATCAGGCTGCTGCCGGGCCCGTCCTGGAACTCCGGGGTGTGGGCTTCGGGTACCACGGCAACCCGGGCCGCGGCAGGAAGGCCAGGGCGGCCGCCCGCGGTGCCGGCGGGCAGGGACCCAACACGGTGCTGCAGGGGGTTGACCTGGTGCTCTTGCCAGGGGAAATCGTTGCCGTCACCGGAGCCAACGGCGCGGGTAAATCCACGCTCCTTCGACACTTCAACGGATTGCTGCGGCCCACGGCCGGCTCTGTGTACGTCAACGGGGAGGACATTGCCTGCGTGCCCGTCGGCGAGGTGGCCGCTTCCGTGGGACTGCTCTTCCAGAACCCGCGGGACCAGCTCTTCGAACGGACTGCTGCCCGGGAGGTCCGGTTCGGTTTGGGCCGGCGGTTCGGCGCCGACGAGGCGACGGAAAGAACCGCCGCAGCCCTGGCGTCCGTGGGCCTGTCCGGTTCCGCGCACGACCATCCGGCCGAGCTGCCTGCTTCCTCACAACGGCTGCTGGCACTGGCAACGGTCCTTGCCCGCAGCCCGTCCGTCATAGCCCTGGACGAGCCCACGGTTGCCCTGGACGGAATTGGCCTTGCTGTACTGGACGCCGCGGCCCGTTCCGCAGCAGCGGCCGGTGCCGCCGTCGTCCTGGTCACCCATGACGTGCCCTATGCACGTTCGGTGGCGGACCGCCTGCTAATGCTCGACGGCGGGCGGCTGCTGGGCAGCTAGTACCGGCGCCTGCGCGCAAGGGCTCCGTCCGGCGTACCGGACGGAGCCCGCTGCGTGTGCCTGTGAAGGGCCCGCTGTTCTAGACGTCTGCGGGTTGGCCTGCCGGCCGTGAGGCAACCCCCGGCGGGAGGAAACGCTTGCCGTTGACCCGTTCCGAGGCGCCAACCCGGTCAAGGTAGGGGGTGATTCCGCCCAGGAACATGGGCCAGCCGGCGCCGAGGATCATGCAGAGGTCGATATCTTCCGGTCCGGCCACCACCCCTTCCTCCAGCATCAGGCAAATTTCCCCGGCGAGGGCATCCTGGGTGCGCCGCAGGACCTCCTCCGTGGTGGAGGGGCTGGTCCCGAAGGACATCAGGGACAACGTGGACTGGGGGATTTCCAGTGAGCCGTCCTGGCCGGGAGCCCACAGACTTTTCACGCCGTTGTCGATCAGTTTCTGCAGATTCGCGGATACCGTGAACCGTTCACCGAAGGCCGCATGCAGCGACTCCTGGACGTGCTGGGCCACGGGAAGTCCCACCATGGCGCCGAGGGTGAAGGGGGTCATCGGCAGGCCCATGGGGCGCAGGGCGTTGTCCGCCACCTCGGCGGGAGTTCCTTCGTCAAAGGCTGCCGTGACTTCACCCATCAGCCGCAGCAGGATCCGGTTGACCACGAAGGCAGCGGCATCCTTGACCAGCACACCGGTCTTTTTCAGGGCCTTGGCCAGCTCAAATGCCGTGGCCAATACCGCATCGTCGGTTTTCGGGGCGCGGACGATCTCCAGCAGCGGCATCACAGCCACCGGGTTGAAGAAGTGGAAGCCCACCAGCCGTTCCGGGTGCTGCAGGTCTTCCGCCATGGCAGTCACGGACAGCGAGGACGTATTGGTGGCCAGGATGCATTCCGGGGTAACGATCGCCTCCAGCTCGGCGAACACGTGCTTCTTGACGTTCAGCTCCTCAAAGACGGCTTCGATGACGAAGTCGGCGTCGGCGAAAACGTCCTTGGAAACGGAGCCCGTCACCAGCGCCTTGGTGCGGTTGGCGCCGTCCTGGCTGATCCGCTTTTTGCCCAGGAGCTTGTCCACTTCGGCGTGGACGTAGCCCACGCCCTTGTCCACCCTGGCCTGGTCAATGTCTGTCATCACCACGGGCACCTTCAACTGCCGGGCGAAGAGCAGAGCCAGTTGACTGGCCATCAGGCCCGCGCCCACCACACCTACTTTGGTGACCGGACGGGCCAGCTTGCGGTCCGGAGCGCCGGCGGGGCGCTTGGACCTCTTCTGCACCAGGTCCAGGAAGGCGTACACGGTGGCACGGAATTCGTCGGTCTGCATCAGTTCGGCGAGGGTTTCGCACTCCAACGCAGCGGACTCGGGCTGGGTCATGGTGCGGTTGGCCTCGAGGATGTCCAGGACCTTGGCCGGAGCGGGTGCGGCATTGGACGTTTTGGCTTCCACCAGCACACGCCCGGCTGATACGGCGGCGGCCCACCGTGCTGCCGTGTCCGGATCAGCGGGGTCGACGGCGTTGGCACGTTCCGCAGTTGCCTCACCTGTGATGACATTCGCGGCCCAGGCAAGGGACTGCTCCAGGAAATCCGCCGGCTCGAACATGGCGTCGGCGATGCCCAGCTCGAAGGCCTGGGGACCCGTCAGCGTCCGGTTGTTGCTCAAGGGGTTTTCGATCATGACCTTCACTGCGTTTTCCGGGCCAATAAGGCGCGGGAGGATGTACACGCCGCCCCAGCCGGGAACCAGGCCGATAAACGCTTCCGGCAGCGCCAGCGCGCCGGCTCCTGTCGACACTGTGCGGTAGGTGGACTGCAAGGCAATCTCCAGGCCGCCGCCCAGTGCTGCGCCGTTGATAAAGGCGAAGCTTGGTACACCCAGGTTGGCCAGAGTGCTGTAAACGTCATGGCCGAGCTGGGCCATCCACAATCCGTGCTCGCGCTTGTCCAGGGTTTTGACCGTGGAAAGGTCTGCGCCGGCCACCAGGTAGTAGGGCTTGCCGGTGACGCCGACGCCTACGATTTCGCCGCGGCGCGCCCGTTCCCGGAGTTCCTCGAGCACGGTACCGAGTTCCACCAAGGTGTTCGGCCCCAGCGTGGTGGGCTTCGAGTGGTCCAAGCCGTTGTCCAGCGTAATGAGGGCAAACGTGCCGGGACTGGGCCTTCCGGCCGGAGCCGGGAGTTCGATGTCCTGGACGTAGGAATGTGTCACGGTTTCGTTGGGAAAGAGGTCGGCAAGCTGGGTGAAATCTGCGGCACTCATGCTGCTCCTTCAGAAACGGTTTCGGTAGTTGCGGCGGATTCCCGTTGCCGGCCCCCGCTGTAGTCGGCGTGGTGCGGATTCTCCCAGATGACGGTGGCACCCATGCCCAGTCCCACGCACATTGTGGTGATGCCGTACCGCACGGAGGGATCCTCCTCGAACTGCCGGGCGAGCTGGTTCATCAGCCGCACTCCAGACGAGGCGAGCGGGTGGCCCACCGCAATGGCTCCGCCGTAGCGGTTGACCCGGGGATCGTCGTCGGCAATGCCGAAATGTTCCAGGAAGCTCAGCACCTGGACGGCAAAGGCTTCATTGATTTCGAACAGGCCGATGTCCCCGATGGACAGCCCTGCGTTTGCCAGGGCCTTCTCGGTGGCGGGAACGGGGCCGATGCCCATGACTTCAGGCTCCACCCCGGCATAGGCGTAGCTGACCAGGCGCATACGGACCGGCAGCCGCAGCTCAGCGGCGGTTTCGGCTGATGCAAGGATGGCGGCGGTGGCGCCGTCGTTCAGGCCGGCGGCGTTTCCTGCGGTGACCCGGCCGTGGGCACGGAACGGCGTGCGGAGGGTGGCCAGGTCAGCCATGGTGGTGCCCGGCCGGGGCGGCTCGTCCACGGTATTCAGGGTCCAGCCCTGGCCCGGCTTCAGGGTCGCTACGGGCACCAGGTCCTGCTGGATCCGGCCGCCGCGGCGCGCTTCATCAAACTTCTTCTGCGACGCCACGGCGTACGCATCGGTCCGCTCCTTGGTGATGGAGGGAAAGCGGTCATGCAGGTTCTCGGCGGTGTTGCCCATGTTCAGCGCTGCCGGATCCACGAGCCGTTCTGACATAAACCGCGGGTTGGGGTCCGCTCCCGAGCCCATCGGGTGGTTGCCCATGTGTTCAACGCCGCCGGCAATCACCACATCGTATGCGCCGAACCCGATTCCGCCGGCGGTGGTGGTGACGGCGGTCATGGCTCCGGCGCACATGCGGTCGATGGCGAAGCCGGGAACGGTCCTGGGGAGTCCGGCAAGGAGGGCTGCTGTCCGTCCGAGCGTCAGGCCCTGGTCGCCGCTTTGGGTCGTGGCCGCGATGGCCACTTCGTCGATGCGTTCGGGCGGCAGCGATGGGTTGCGCCGCAACAACTCACGGAGGCATTTAACTATCAGGTCGTCGGCCCGGGTGCCGGCGTAGATGCCTTTTTCTCCTGCCCGGCCGAAGGGTGTGCGGAGGCCGTCGACAAAAACGACGTCCCGGACAGTGCGGTTGGACGCGCTGCTTCCGTTGTGGCTCACGTATAACTCCTCATCGAGACGTAGGCGTCAGCACCTGCCGCAGGGCGGCAGGCAGCTGAACGGCAATACTTCCAATGTTACTCGCGAGTAACTTAGGCCGCAAGGGGCGGATTTTCCGCAGGTGCTGACCCTGGCGGGCGTCAGCACCCGCTTACTGTTCGGGGCCTATTGTCCGGCAGCAGCCACGTCAGGCTTGGGTTCCTTTGGCGGCAGCGGCTGTGGGTTGAGGAACGCGTCCTTGATGAGGGGCGCCGCCAGTTCCACCTGCCATTGCCGTGCGCCGAGCATACGAAGTTCCGCACCCACTGCTGATTCGCTGATTTCAGCAGGTGGCCGCCACGCCACACGCCGCAGGTAGTCGGGGGTCAGCAGGTTCTCCAGCGGGAGGTTCAGCTGATCGGCCTTTTCCTGCAGCAGCGGCCGGGCGGTCGCCAGCCGGGCCGCGGCCTCGGGATCACGGTCGGCCCAGACCCGGGGCGGGGGCGGCGCGTTGGTGGCCAGATGCAGCGGCGGAAGATCCTCCAGGTCCCGGGCCGCCGCGATGCAGCGCAGCCACCGGGGAGCCTCGCGCTGCGCAGCCCGCCCGTGAAAGCCTTTGGTGCCGAGCAGTTGTGGAACGGTGGACGGCATTGCCTTCGCCGCCGCCACTAAAGCCGAATCCGGAATCAGCCTTCCCGGGGCCACATCCCGCTTCTGTGCCAGGGAATCCCGTTCGAGCCACAGCTCCCGGACAGCCGCCAGTTGCCGACGGTCGCGGATCTGGTGGAGGCCGGACGTTTTCCGCCACGGGTCCACCCGTGGCGGGGCGAGTCCGGCGTCCAGGATGGCCGCGAACTCCTGTTCCGCGTACTCGAGCTTGCCGTCAGCTTCCAGGAGTTCAATAAGTTCCTCCCGCAGCTCCGTCAGGACCTCAACATCCAGGGCGGCATACCGCAGCCACGGCTCGGGAAGGGGCCGGGTGGACCAGTCAGCGGCCGAGTGTTCCTTGGCCAGCCCGAACCCCAGCAGCTGCTCAATAACGGCGGCCAGGCCAACCCTTGGCAGGCCTGCCAGGCGGGCCGCCAGCTCAGTGTCAAAAAGCCTGTCCGGCCACATGCCCAGTTCGGACAGGCAGGGCAAGTCCTGGCTGGCTGCATGCAGGATCCACTCGACGCCGCGCAGGGCATCGTTGATGATGTCCAGGTTCTCGAAGGGCTCAGGATCGATCAGCCACGTCCCCGCCCCTTCCCGGCGGATCTGGACCAGGAAGGCACGCTGTCCGTAGCGGAAGCCGGAGGCCCGTTCAGCGTCCACTCCGGCCGGCCCGATGCCTGCGGCGATCGCAGCCGCGCACCGCTCCAATCCGGCCTGCGTTTCGATGACCAGCGGAACGCCCTCGCGGGGCGAATCGAGCTCAATGATTTCGGGGATGGGGCTGTCAAAGCCTTCCACCGTGATGTGGGGTGCGGTATCAGCAGCCGGAACGCCGGCCGTGGTGTTTTCCGGAATGTTAGGGGTCATGATGCCCTTAGTTTACCGGCTGGCCGGTAACGGACTGCCTTCCGGGCGCCGCCGGGCCGGCCGCCAGCCACGCTGCCAGCCATGCTGCTAGCTCCGGCGCCGGTTGGGGAGCGGGGTGACGCCGTCGGGGAGGGGCGGCAGGCCTGCGAAGGTGCACACCATGTCGGACCAGGCTTCAAGGTGGGCGGTCACGTCTGAGGTGGCCGGAGTCCAGGACGCGCGGAGCTCGATGTCGATGGAGCCGGGCCGTTCCGCAAGCGTCCCGAAGCTTTCCGAAAGCACCCGGGTGGCCGTGCCGCCGGCTGCGCGGTAAGGGGCTTTGTGGTTCTCGAGCGCCTCCACGAGCCAGGTCCACGCCACAGTTCCCAGCATCTCGTCGTTGCCCATCTCCGGCTCCAGCTGGGCACGGATGTAGGTGACGATGCGGAACTCCCCGTCCCACACCGCTGAGCCCTCAGGGTCGTGGAGCAGGATGAAGCGGCCCGTTGCCAACTCGGTTTCGTCGTCGTCCGCTGTTCCTGACGCGGCAGCCAACGCCATAGCGGCGGGGCCGTGCAGGGGAGTAGTGGCGGTGCCGGGCCCCGGTGCCAGAACCTCCGCGCCCAGCGCTACGGCGAACGGCGCGAGGCGGGCCGGCGCGGGAATCTCCGCGAGGTGGAGTTCCGCGCGGCACTGGGCTTTCCTGAGGGTTCCCAAGGCGTGGAGAAATTCCGGGGGAACCTTGTCAAGTGCGTTCACCTTCGCAGGTTACGCAACCGGGCCGGTGACAGCGGGAAGGCTCGCCGTCACCAGACGCCGTCTAGCTGGACTGTCCGTTTCCAAAAGTACGAAGCTCATGGCGGATTGCTGCCACAAAGGCATCAATGTCCTCCTCGGTGGTGTCGAAGGAACACATCCACCGGACTTCCCCGGCGGCCTCGTTCCAGTCATAGAAGCGGAAGGAGTTCCGCAGCCTGTCCGCCACCCCCGCGGGCAGGATGGCAAAGACGCCGTTGGACTCGGTTTTCTGCGTCGGCTGCACACCGTCAATGGTGTCGACGGCGGTGCGGAGCCGGGTGGCCATGGCGTTGGCGTGGGAGGCGGACCGCAGCCAGAGGTCGCCTTCGAGGAGGGCAATGAACTGGGCCGACATAAAACGCATCTTCGACGCGAGCTGCATGTTCATCTTCCGCAAGTACACCAGCCCGTGCGCCGCCTCCGGGTTCAGCGCCACCACCACTTCGCCGAACAGCAGCCCGTTCTTGGTGCCGCCGAAGGAAAGGATGTCCACGCCGGCGTCGCGGGTAAACGCCCGCAGCGGGACCTGAAGATGTGCTGCGGCATTGGCCAGCCGGGCCCCGTCCATGTGGAGCTTCATGCCTTTGGCGTGTGCGTGGTCGGCGATGGCCCGCACCTCTTCCGGCGTGTAGCAGGTTCCGAGCTCGGTAGTCTGGGTAATGGAGACGGCGAGCGGCTGGGCGCGGTGCTCGTCGCCCCAGCCCCAGGCCTCCCGGTCGATCAGTTCGGGCGTGAGCTTGCCGTCCGGTGTGGGGACGTGCAGGAGCTTGATGCCGCCGATGCGCTCCGGCGCGCCGTTTTCGTCCATGTTGATGTGGGCAGTGGAGGCGCACACCACGGCGCCCCAGCGGGGGAGCAGCGACTGCAGCGACAGGACGTTGGCGCCGGTGCCGTTGAACACGGGAAAGCACTCGATGCCGGGCCCGAAGTGTGCCTCCATCAGTTCCTGCAGCCGGGCGGTGTAGTCATCCTCGCCGTAGGAGACCTGGTGGCCATCGTTGGCCGCAGCCAAGGCCGCGAGGACCTCCGGGTGGACGCCGGAGTAATTGTCCGAAGCGAATCCGCGGATGGTGGGATCGTGCAGCCGGGTTCCGGCGGCAGTCTCTGCTGTTGTTGTCATGGCTTTGCTCACGCTTTCAGTCTAGATACTGTCCGGACACCGGACAGTCACGAACGGGACAGTCAGGGCGCCAGCAGGAGCCGGCTGCCGTTCAGCCCGCTGGCCTCGGTATCAAAAAGTCCCACGACGGCGCGAGCCAGGTCTTCGACGTCAGTTGCGCCGGGGAATTTCCGTTCCGGATGGTCCCGTCGCATCGCATCGTCCACAAGGGCCTTGACCACCAGCACGACGGCGGCCGCCTCCCCGGCGCTGTTGGTCCCGCCGTTGTTGCCCCGGCGGAAGCCGTCTGCCATCGCCATGGTCCACGCTTCGGCCGCTGCCTTGGCAGCAACGTAGCTGGCCGTGGCGGCCATTGGCTTATCCACGGCAGTTGAGGAAATCATCGCAAACCGGCCGCAGCGCGATCCGGCAATATCGTCGAAGAAGGTGCGCGAGACGTTCCGGAGCGTGGTGATGGCGCCGCGTTCCAGGAAGTCCCAGTCCTCGTCGGTCTGGTCGGCGATGCCTTTGGCGCCGCGCCAGCCGCCCACCAAGTGGATGACGGCGTCGATGGTCCCGGCAGCCGCGGACACATCCGCCCGCAACTGCCGCACGTGTTCGAGTTGGGCCAGGTCGCACACAAGGCCCGTGACGCCGTCGCCGGCCTCTTTGGCCGCGGCTCCGATCCTTGCCTGGTCCGAACCTACGGTGAACACCCGGTGGCCGGACCCGTGGAGGGCCCGGGCGACAGCGATGCCGGAGGCTCCACTGCCGCCGGTGACCAGGATATTCAGCCTCGGCGCCTGGGTCCCCGCTGCGCCAGGTGCTTCCTCTGCCGCCGGTTCTTCGGTCACAGGGCAGAAGCTCCGGTGATTCCGGCAGTTGACTCGATCACAGGGCGCATCTTTTTCTCCAGTGCTTCGTAGAACATGGACAGCGGGAATTCATCATCGAGCACCTGGTCCGTCAGGCCGCGCGGGGGACCAGCCAGGGCCAGCGCGTCGGGACCCTTGGCCCAGATAGAAGCCGGGTTGGGAGTAACGGTAGCGGAGATCAGCTGGTAGGCGGCAAGCCAGTGGGCGGTTTTCGGCCGGTCGATGGACCGCCAGTACAGGTCGTCGATGCTTGCCCCCAAGGCGATGACGGCGTCCGCTACCTCGTCCCAGTCGATGGTGAGCCGGGTATCGGTCCAGTGCAGGACGTGGTGCTGGTGCAGCCAGGCGAACAGGAGCTGGCCGCCCAGTCCGTCGTAGTTGCGGACCCGGCTGCCCGTGATGGCGAAGCGGAAGATCCGGTCGAAGATGATGGCGTACTGCACCAGCTTGGCGTGACGCCGGGCTTCCGGATCGGCGTCGTCGTCCTTCTCGATGCGGACGGACTCACGGAAGGCCGTCAGGTCGCAGCGCAGCTCTTCGAGGGAGTACAGGAAAAAGGGCATCCGCTGCTTGATCATAAAAGGATCGAATGGCAGGTCGCCGCGCATGTGCGTCCGGTCGTGGATGAGGTCCCACATCACGAACGTGGCCTCCGTCAGATCCTGGTCCGCGAGCAGTTCCGCCGCTCCTTCGGGAAGCTCCAGGCGGGTGGTCTCGGCCGCTGCCTTGAGCACGCGCCGGAACCGGGCAGCCTCGCGGTCGGCAAAGATCGCCCCCCAGGTGAAGGTGGGGGTTTCCCTGACGGCGACCGTTTCCGGGAACAGCACTGCGGAGTTGGTGTCGTAGCCGGCCGTGAAGTCGAGGAAGCGGATTGGGACGAACAGTTTGTTGGAGTAGTCCACGGCCTCCAGCCCGGCGATGAACTCCGGCCAGATCACCTCGATCAGGACTGCCTCGACCAGCCGGTTGCTGCTGCCGTTCTGGGTGTACATCGGGAAGACCACCAGGTGCTGGAGGCCGTCCCGGCGCTGTTCCTGCGGCTGGAAGGCCAGGAGCGACGACAGGAAGTCAGGGACGGTGAAGCCGTTGCCTGCCCAAGCGGCAAAGTCTGCGCAGACGGCGTCCAGATAGGGGGCGTCGTGCGGAAAAGCCGGGACGAGGGCGCGGACGGCTTCTACGATCTCGCCCACGGACCGGGATGCTTCTTCGTGGGCGCCGGCGTCGGGAATGGAGCCGTCCTTAATCTGCAGGGACTGCAGGGACGAAGCCGCGGCCTTGAGTCGGAGCCAGTCCTGGTTGTCCGCCGTTATTCCGGTCGAAGCGGTGGTCAGTGTTTCGGTCATCGTCGGCTGCCTTTCTGGTTGCTTGCCATCTACGGCGAGCGTAGCAAGCAACCAGCAGGACTAATCTTAAAAGAGGTTGAGCTTAAGAAAGACTAATCCTCAGCGGGCCTTGAACTGCTGTTAGCTCCAGCGTTCCCGGACTCTCAGGCGTCAGCATCCGGCGCAGTGACCTGCGGGTCCTGGCGCGGAACGAGCTTGAGGGATACGGAGTTGATGCAGTAGCGCTGGTCAGTGGGCGTTCCGTACCCCTCGCCGCCGAACACGTGTCCCAGGTGGGAATCACAGGTGGCGCACCGGACCTCCACCCGCTCCATTCCCAACGTCCGGTCGTGGATGTACCGCACGGTACCGTCAGCGAGCGGGGCCCAGAAAGAGGGCCAGCCGCAGTGCGAATCGAACTTCTCGTTGCTGGTAAACAGTTCCGCGCCGCAGGCCCGGCACTGATAGACCCCCGCTGTGTGGGTGTCCCAGTATTCGCCCGTGTAGGGCCGCTCGGTCCCGGACTGCCGGAGCACGTGGTATTCCTCCGGCGTCAGCTCCTCCCGCCACTCGGCGTCGGTTTTTTGGACGGCCGGTTCGGCCTCGGGCGCCTCAGGGGCAGGATCCGCAGCCTTGTTTCCGAAAATACTGTTACCCAGGATGTTGTTTCCGAAGATGCTCATAGCCTTGACAACGCTCAGGAGTCGCCGATAAATCCCGAACCTGCGTACAGGTGCAGGACGGGGAGGCCCAATTGGTCCTGGGCCTTGTTGGCCCAGTCGGTGTGGAAGGTGTCTGCCACTGCGTGCGGCCTGGTGATCACCACGGCCTGCGAAGCGCCGGTCTCCTTGACCTTGGACACCAGGCCCTGCACCGCCCCGCCGTCCACCACCTCTCCGCTGACGCCCGCACCGAGTCCGGCCAGCGCCGCCAGCGAGACCGCAAGGGTTTCCGCCGCCTGCGCCCGCTCTGCCGCCGGATCCGGAGCATGGGTTGTCAGCTCCCGGAACGCCTTGGCGATGTCCAGTAAGGAAAGGTTCTCAAGAAAGTCCACCAGCAGATGCCGCTCTGTGTTCGCCGGGACCAGCACCACGAGCCGGGTATCTGCTCCGTCCACCAGGCGCTCGATGTTCAGGCGGTCGTCCGCCCCCAAAGGTTCTTCGGTCAGGATGACGATGGGATCACTCATGGCCTTAGCCTAGTCCGGCGTTGGGTGCGCTGCACTCCTTCGAGTTCAGGGGCATTCCCCACCCGGCCGCGGGAAATACGGCCTCGCGGTGCCGGGGCGGTAAGAATAGTTCCATGGCACTTTTCCAGCGCACCCGCCCTGCTTCAGTCCCGCCTATCCAGGATCCGGGTGCCGGATTGTCCCTTCGCGCGAAATGGGCCATCGGCGGGGCCATCGGCGGCGGCGCCCTGACCGGGCTGCTCGCCACCGGGTCGTCGGCGCTGGCTGTCTATTTTGCCCGCCGCGTTATCACCCCCGCCCGGCATCGCACGGCTGACCAGGAAGTCCTGGCTGTGATCCGGGACGGCCACCGGCAACAGGTGATCCTTGCGGCCAATGACGACACCACCGTGGACGGGGTGTACGGATTCTTTTTCGACGGCGGAAAGGGGCACGCGCGGATCGGCCGCATCGTCTCGTATTCTCCCGCTGAACGGACGGTGGCGCGGGAGGTCGAAGCTGTTTACTCGGGGGATCTTAGCCAAGCGCGCTGGGGCTGGTGGAGCGGCGCCGTCTACCCGGACCCGGCCGCCGTCGGAATCCCTGCAGAGGACGTGTTGATCGACGTGGACCGGGGGCAGGCGCCCGCCTGGCTGGTCCGCGCCGGCGGCACGGCACGGACCTGGGCGGTGATGGTGCACGGACGCGGAGCCAGCAGGCAGGAGGCCCTGCGCGCCGTCGGACCTGCCCTTGAACTTGGACTGACCAGTCTCCTGGTGTCCTACCGCAACGACGGACTTGCGCCGTCGGCGGACGACGGGCGGTACGGCCTGGGCTCTACCGAGTGGCGCGACATCGAAGCAGCCATTGAATACGCCTTGGCCAACGGCGCCGAGGAGATCGTGCTGTTCGGCTGGTCAATGGGCGGTGCCATTTGCCTTCAAGCTGCCGACTTGTCGCGCTACCGGAACCTCATCCGGGCCATGGTGCTGGATGCGCCGGTCATAGACTGGGTGACGGTCCTCGCCCACCATGCCCAGTTGAACTGGATCCCGTCGCTGGTGGGGCGCTACGCGCAGCTCATGCTGGGACACCCGCTGGGGCGGCGGCTCACGGGACTGTCCGCTCCCGTGGACCTCAAGGTGATGGACTGGGTGGCCCGTGCCGTGGAACTGCGGACTCCCACCCTGATCATCCACAGCGTGGACGACGAATACGTGCCGTACAAGCCCTCAGCGCTCCTGGCCGAGCGGAACCCGGAAATAGTCACCTTTGAGGCTTTCAACCATGCCCGGCACACCAAGGAATGGAACGTTGATCCCGAACGGTGGGAGAGCGTGGTAAAGGCGTGGTTGCGGCAGCAGCTGGCGCCCCGGCTGAATCCCGGCGGGATCCGGCAGGGAACCGACGCTGCAGTGCCGGAGGATCGGCTCAGTAGTTCCCAGGACCGTCCGGGGGAGTGAAGGTGCGGCTGCACGCCCCGCGGGCCTGCTGACGGGCTGGCCAGGCTTCGTTGCGGTCCTACGAGGCGGACAGCGAGCTGATGGGAGCGGTGAGGGCGTCGGTGAGGCGGATGAGGTCGGCAGGTGCGAGTTCGATGTCCAGGCCGCGTTTGCCTCCCGAAACCAGCAGCGTCTCCAGCGACAGTGCGCTGCGGTCCAGCACAGTGGGGGAAGGGAGCCGCTGGCCCAGCGGGGAGATGCCGCCCAGCACGTATCCGGTACGCCTCTGGGCTGCAGCAGGATCTGCCATCGACGCTTTTTTGGCTCCCAGGGCTGACGCGAAGGCCTTAAGGTCCAGCGTTCCGCTGACGGGTACGATGCCCACCGCCAGCCTGCCTTCCACCTCGACCATCAGCGTCTTGAAGACCTTCGAGGGATGGATACCCAGGACCTCGGAAGCCTCTGCGCCGTAGCTGGCCGCTGAGGGGTCGTGGACGTAGGGGTGCGGCACAAAGGGAACTCCGGCCGCTGCCAGTAGCGCAGTGGCCGGAGTTCCCTGTGATGCGTTGCTGCGTGCCATTGATGCTTTGCGTGGCTAGGAGCGCACGGCGGACGAGGCCGCAACCTTGCGCTTGATCCTCCCCAGCATGGCCGTCATTCCCCTCATCCGCAGTGGCGTGATGGCGCGGGTAAGGCCCAGCAGTTCAGGCATGTCGTCGGGCACCGAAAGGATCTCCTCAGCGGACAGCCCGTCCAGGCCCTCATGCAGCACGCCGGCGAAACCGCGCGTGGTGGGGGCCTCCGGGGGTGCCTTGAAGAAGAGCCGAACTGTGCCGGCCGGGCTGTCGCCGTTGTCCGTTTCGATGGTGAGGAACAGCGGGGACTGGCACTCCACCACCTGTTCGAGCAGCTCGGGGTGGTCCTTGAGCCGTTCGGGCAGGTCAGGGAGCCCCTGCGAGAACTCGAGCAGCAGCTGCAGCCGCTCGGGCTCCGTCAGGGCCTGAAAGTCGTCCACGATGGCCGCAAGGGCCGAAGGCAATGCTTGAGTAGTCATCATTCCAAGTCTACGCAGGTACTGATGGTCAGGCCTCGTCAGACTCCGAGGGCAACGGGAAAGGAACCGCGTTCAGCGCCCTTGACGATGGGAACCCGCACGGCGTTGCCCCATTCCGTCCACGATCCGTCGTAGTTGCGGACGGAATCGAAGCCGAGGAGGTACTTCAGGGCGAACCAGGTGTGGCTGGAACGCTCACCGATGCGGCAGTACGCCACAACGTCGTCGCCTTCGCTCAGGCCCGCCTCACCGAGGTAGAGGGCTTCGAGTTCCTCGCGGCTCCGGTAGGTTCCATCGGGCGCGGCGGCCCGCGCCCAGGGGATTGAGGCAGCAGTGGGAATGTGGCCGCCGCGCAGCGCACCTTCCTCGGGGTAGGCGGGCATGTGGGTGCGCTGGCCGGTGTATTCCTCGGGGGAGCGGACATCGATGAGCGGCTTGCCCAGGTGGGCCAGGACGTCTTCCTTGAAGGCACGGATCGGAGCATCGTCGCGCTCGACGACGGGGTAGTCACCCCTGGCCGGTGCCGGCTTGTCCGTGGTGAGCTCCCTGCCCTCGGCAATCCACTTGTCCCGGCCGCCGTCGAGCAGCCGCACGTCCTGGTGGCCGAAGAGGGTGAAGACCCACAGCGCGTAGGCAGCCCACCAGTTGGACTTGTCCCCGTAGATGACCACCGTGCTGTCCCGCCAGATACCTTTCGATGCCGCAAGTTCGGCGAACGCAGCGCCATCCACATAGTCGCGGGTGACTTCGTCGTTCAGGTCGGTGTGCCAGTCGATTTTTACCGCGCCGGGGATGTGTCCGGTTTCGTACAGAAGGACGTCTTCGTCAGACTCCACCACTATCAGCTGGCCGCTGGCCACTGCGCCGTTATTAATGGCTGCAGCAAGCCACTCGGTGGAAACCAGGCGCTCTGGGTGGGCGTAGGCGGCGAACTTCTCGTTTTGTTCAGCTGGGTAGGACATATCTTTGCCTTTCATCGAGAACACGGCTGATCCGCGGGACCGGCATGGGGACCTCCTTCCACCCTAGCCACTGCCTTGGATGATGTCCGGTTTCCGTTAACAGGACGAAATGTGGCCTTCATCACGCCGCGGCCCGGCGTCCGCGCCACCCGGGGCAGGGGTTCGTAGCCGGTATCCTTTCTGGGGACCAACCACCAGCAGAACGGACCACCTTGGTACAGATCGAACAGCTTGCCGCCCGAACTCCGTCAGTATCGGTGGATGAGCTCCTCAAGGGTTTCTTTCCCTCGCCGCGCTTTGGCAAGGTCTCCTTTGCGAGTTACCGCCCGGATCCCAAGCAGCCCAGCCAGGCCCACGCCGTCCGGGCACTGGAGGGATTTGCCGCAGGCGTCGGAGCCGGGGACGGCGGAGGCCTGTTCAAGAAACTGTTCGGGAAAAAGGACGCCTCCCGCGCGGGCATCTACCTGGACGGCGGGTTCGGCGTCGGCAAAACCCACCTGCTGGCCTCGCTGTGGCACGCGGCGCCCGGGCCCAAGGCTTTCGGCACTTTTGTGGAGTACACAAACTTGGTGGGCGCCCTGTCCTTCCGGAAAACGGTGGATGCGCTGAGCCATTACAAGCTCGTGTGCATTGACGAATTCGAGCTGGATGATCCGGGCGACACGGTGCTGATGTCGCGCTTGATGCGCGAACTGGCCGATGCCGGCGTAAAGCTGGCGGCCACCTCAAATACCCTTCCGGGCTCACTGGGTGACGGCAGGTTCGCCGCGGTGGATTTCCAGCGCGAGATCCAGGTCCTCGCGGACCAGTTCGACGTTATACGGATCGACGGCGAGGACTTCCGCCACCGCGGACTGCCGGCCGCACCATCGCCCTTGAAGAACAGCGAACTGTCGTCCCACATGAAAGCGGAGTTTGACGGCAAGACCGTCGCCCAGGACGAGTTCGCCACCCTGATCCACCACCTCGCAGGCGTGCACCCCAGCCGCTACCGGCAACTGATCGACGGCATTGACGGAGTGGTGTGGCGCAACGTGGACACCATCACCGAACAGGCGGTGGCACTTCGGTTCGTGGTGCTGGCTGACCGGCTCTACGACAAGGACGTGCCGATCCTTGCCAGCGGAGTTCCCTTCGACAAGTTGTTCACGGAGGAAATGATGACGGGCGGCTACATGAAGAAGTACTTCCGCGCTGTCTCCCGCCTCACGGCCCTGGCGCGCGAGGGACAGAACCACGAGCCGTCTTAGCCCGAACTCGAAGCGGGGCGCCCGTCGTCGTCCGTTCCTGAAGGGCGGGCGGGTGGCGTCTTAAACGCCAAAGGTGCGGGCGCCGCCTCCCGGCGGGACCCGCACCCCGTTGACGTACTAGGGCAAAACCCTGGCCAAATCCTGTTTACGGAGCCTTGTCAACCGGCGGAACCGGGTTGACCGGCGGAACCTGCCCGGGGGCAGGTGCCTGGCCCGGAGTTCCGTTCTGGTCAATGAGCTTGGAAGCGCCATGCTGGATCTTGTCGACGTGGCCGGAGTACTTGCCTCCGGTCTTGGTGTCAACGAAATCGCCGGCCTTGCTGATGCCGTTCTTGATGGCCTGCTCGTTGCCGCGGATAAGACCCTGAGCCTTGCCCTTTAGGTCGCCAATCAGTCCCACGAGCACCTCCCTTCAATCGCGGAGCCAAGTCGCTCCTCCGCCTAAAATCCTAGCCCTGCCGGCGACACGTGCCAAGGAAATGAGGGGCTTTGGGCGTTCGCCTGCAGCGGATGCTGGAGCAGAGGCCGGAAACTGGCAAGAAAAAAGCAGCTCCGGGGAGCTGCTGCATGTGGGCGATACTGGGATCGAACCAGTGACCTCTTCCGTGTCAGGGAAGCGCGCTACCGCTGCGCCAATCGCCCGGAACCGGAAGACCGGCTTATGGGATTGTAAGAACTAAGAGAGCGGACGACGAGATTCGAACTCGCGACATCCACCTTGGCAAGGTGGTGCTCTACCAGCTGAGCTACGTCCGCATATGAAGTACGTTCCGGCCGAGCCGGCAGTACTGCATGAAGCAAGTGTCCTTGCTTGGTGGGCGATACTGGGATCGAACCAGTGACCTCTTCCGTGTCAGGGAAGCGCGCTACCGCTGCGCCAATCGCCCATGTTTATCCGGAACAAACCGGAAACCATGGTTTTCACCGAGGTGGGTACGGGATTCGAACCCGTGTATACGGCTTTGCAGGCCGCTGCCTCGCCTCTCGGCCAACCCACCGTGTAAGCGCCGATTCGTATGAACCTTTGCCGTGACAGTGTCCTGCGAGCGGACGACGAGATTCGAACTCGCGACATCCACCTTGGCAAGGTGGTGCTCTACCAGCTGAGCTACGTCCGCATTTTGGAGGGCTGATTCGCTGCCGTTCCCGGCATTTCCTCGCTTTCCAACGAGTAAAAACAATATAGGAGGTTCCGGGATTCTCCAAATCGGCCAGCGATTGTGAATGCGCAATAGCGCTGCTTCCCTGCAATGGCGCGGACTTTCGCGAGTTACACGCGTGTAATTTTCGACGGCATCAGGCTGCTTCCGGTCCAATGGTCCTGGTTTGTGTGGGGCAGGGACGGGAACACCCTGCCCGCGTCTGCTCCCGTTGCCATGTCCCGCTGCATGTTTGAGGACCCTTTTGCTGCCGGCTGGCGCCGATTTCCGAAATGGCTCCAAGGTCGGCTAACATTCAAATGCATCAGGGCGATTGGCGCAGTGGTAGCGCGCTTCGTTCACACCGAAGAGGTCACTGGTTCGAACCCAGTATCGCCCACCGCATATTGGTCCGTTTCCGCTCATCTGCAGCGGAAACGGACCTTTTTTGTGCGCCGGACATTCTGTCAGCCCCTTGTGAAAGAGTCTTTGTTATGACTGCTCCACTTCTTGCCCACGCCACGGAATACGGGCGGATGTACGCCCGGTCCACCTCTGAGCATTTCTCCGTGCCGTCCATCACCACGGTGATCGGCCAGCAGCCGCACGGGCTTGACGGCTGGTTCGGATATATGGGTGCGAGCAGCCTGGCAAATGATCCGATGCTCGCGGACTGCCTGGGTAGCCCGGCCAAAATCAAGCAGGCCGTCAACCGCGCGGCCAAGGCTGCAGAGACATACCGGGACGAGGCCGCTAAACGGGGGGACCGCGTCCACTATTACTGCGAGCAGGTGGCCCTGCGCGCCCTCGGCCGGCCACACGCCATGAAGGAAGCGCGCGAGGCCCTCGCTTCCAACGGTGAGGAAGCCTTTGCCGTCCGCTTCGATGAATGGTGGGAGCTCTTCCGGGTGGAACCCATTGCCCCTGAGATCACCGTCTGGAATAACGCGGTGGGGTACGCGGGCACACTTGACCTGGTGGCTCGGATCAACGGGCGGGTTTGCCTGATCGACTACAAGACCAAGGGCACCACCCGCGACGGCCTGGTCAAGCCGCTGGACGACAAAGTGGTGATGCAGCTGGTGGCCGGCATGAAGGCGGAAGAAAGCCTGGTGGACCCCGAAGCGGGGACCTGGGAACCGTGGAAGTACGGCGAAAACCCTGTCCTGTTGGCTGTGGCCATTGGGGAAACCGAGGTCCGTCCGGTCCGTGCCAACCCTGACGTCCTCAAGCATCACTGGTGGAAGTTCTGTGCCTTGCGGCGCGTGTGGGAGCTGTCAGCGGACACCATTTCCGCAGGGACCGCACTGTTGCCCATTGCCCCGCCGCCGCTCGCGCAGGTACAGCCCGCCTGAGTGTGGAGGAACGAAACCGCCTGGCGTTTCGTCTGCGCCTAAACTGGATTGGTTCCCTTTGCCGCCTACCGTAAGGAAAAACAGCGCATGGCTATTCTGAATATCCGCATCATCGGCGATCCTGTGCTCCGCACAGTTGCTGATCCTGTGACGGAATTCGGGCCTGAGCTGGCCAAGCTGGTGGCGGACATGACCGAGACCATGGAAGACGTGGACGGTGCCGGCCTCGCCGCGCCCCAGATCGGCGTGAGCAAGCGTGTCTTTACCTACCGCATCGGTGGCGTGGAAGGGCACATCATCAACCCCGTGCTGGAGAACAGCGAGGATTTCCAGCCCGACCACGTGGAAGGCTGCCTGTCCATTCCCGGTCTCGGTTTCCCCGTGCGGCGTTTCCGTGCCACCCGCGTCTCCGGCGTAGATATGCACGGCAACCCGGTCACCGTCGAAGGCGAGGGGATGCTGGCGCGCTGCTTCCAGCACGAGAATGACCACCTGGACGGAATCCTCTACACGGACCGGCTGGAGGGGGAGGACCGCAAGGCTGCCCTGCGTTCCATCCGCAACGCCAACTATGACTCCGTCACGGAACGGACGACGGCGAAGCGCGCCAAGTCAGTCGGCTCAAGTTTTGGCGGCTCAAGTTTCGGCGGTGCCACTTCCGGCGGGAGCTTCGGTGCCGGCGCGGCGGGTGCCCACGGGTGAGGGTCCTGTTCGCGGGCACTCCCGCCGTCGCCGTCCCGTCACTCAATGCGCTCGTTGAAGCAGGATTCGATGTAGTTGCGGTGCTGTCGAGGCCTGACGCGCCCATCGGCCGGAAGCGCGTTCTCACTCCCTCTCCGGTTGCCGCCCGGGCAGCCGAGCTGGGGATCGCAGTCATTCACGCGTCCCGCATCGATGCGGAGGCCATCGGCAGGATCTCAGCGGTTAACCCGGACGTGGCCGCAATCGTTGCTTACGGCGGGCTGGTGCCCCCGCCCGCCCTCAGGATTCCGCGGCACGGCTGGGTCAACCTGCACTTCTCCCTCCTGCCTTCCTGGCGCGGCGCCGCGCCCGTGCAGCGGGCAGTTATGGCAGGCGACGATGTCACCGGTGCCGTGACCTTCCAGTTGGAGGAAGGACTGGACACGGGGCCCGTATTCGGAACCCTCACAGAAACGGTGGGGCCGGACGATACTGCAGGCGAACTGCTGGAACGGCTGTCCCGCAGCGGAGCGGTACTCCTGGCCCAGACCCTTTCGGCCATTGACGCCGGCAAGGCGGCCGCCCTCCCGCAGACGGGCGAGGTTTCCCACGCCGCCAAGCTGACCCTCGACGACGGCCGCCTCGACTGGAAACATCCGGCCCTGGCCATCGGCCGGCAGGCCCGGGGCGTCACTCCCGAACCTGGAGCGTGGACAGTGCTGGACGGCCAGCGCATCAAGCTGGAGCCCGTCCGGCTGCGGCCCGATGTTTCCGGATTAGCGCCCGGGTCCCTCTGCGTGCATGGCAAAAGTGTGCTCGTGGGAACCGGCTCGCACGGCGTGGAGTTGACCCGGATTCAGCCTGCGGGCAAAAAGATGATGGCCGCTGCTGATTGGGCACGCGGCATGGCTTCCCTTGAAAGCGTGGTTTTCGAATGAGCGGTTCCGGCGGCAATCAAGGCGGTCGCGGCAGTGCTGGGAGCGGGAGCGGAAGCTCAGGAGGCGGTCAGCGCGGAAGAGGCGGCGGAACCGGCGGCGGCCGCGGGAACGGCGGACCCCGCGATTCCAGCACCCGAAACGCCAAGGGCAGGGAACGGAACCGCGGCCCCCAGCGCAGCTTCACCGATAACGCCCCTTCCCAGCGCACGCGCAGGGCGGATCCCGCCCGGCTGGTCGCGTTCGAAGTCCTTCGGGCTGTCGCTGCCGAGGACGCCTACGCCAACCTGGTGCTGCCGGCACGGATCAGGCACCACGGCCTGGACAAGCGGGACGCCGGTTTTGCCACTGAGCTCAGCTACGGGGCCCTCCGCGGCCAGGGCACCTACGACGCCATCCTGGCCCGCTGCGTCGACCGGCCCCTGGACCAACTGGACCCGGCCATCCTCGACGCCCTTCGGATCGGAGCGCATCAGCTGCTGGCCATGCGGGTACCGGCGCATGCCGCGCTGGACCAGACCGTTGGCTTGGCCCGAGCAGTGATCGGAGCAGGACCGTCTGCCCTCATCAACGCTGTCCTCCGGAAGGTCGCCGCGCACACCCTCGAGGAGTGGCTGGAGGAGCTGGTCACCGGAGAAACGGATGAGACCAAGGTGGCCTCCCTCCGCTACGCCCATCCCGAGTGGATCGTCCGCGCCATGCGCCAGTCCCTCGTGGCACATGGCCGCCCAGCGTCAGAAATTGTCGATCTCCTGGAAGCGGACAACGCCGCGCCCGTGGTCAACCTGGTGGCCCTGCCCGGTATCGGAAGCCTCGACGAGGCCCTGGAAAACGGGGCCACCCCCGGTGAGCTCGTGGAGGGCTCGGCGCTCTCCAGCGGCGGGGACCTGGGCCGGCTTGCCTCGGTACGGGAGGGCAGCACCCGGGTGCAGGACGTCGGCTCTCAGCTGGTGGCACGCGCCATGGCCGCGGTAGACCTCGGCGGACGTCGCGCCGGAGCGGGAGCCGAAGGCGCTGAGAGGGCAGGCGCTGAGAGGGCAGGCCCCGCCGGAAGCCCTGCCGAGGCCTGGCTTGACCTGTGCGCCGGGCCGGGCGGAAAGGCGGCACTGCTGGGTGCGCTGGCCAGCCAGAGGGGGGCGACACTGCTGGCCAATGAACCTGCGCCGCACCGCGCCAAACTGGTGAGCCAGGCACTTTCGGCAGTGCCGCGGGAAACCTGGCAGGTCCGCACTGGCGACGGCCGCGAGGTAGGCACGGAGAAGCCAGAATTCTTCGACCGTGTTCTCGTAGACGTTCCCTGCAGCGGGCTGGGCGCGCTCCGCCGGCGCCCGGAGTCCCGCTGGCGCCGCACGCCCAAAGACCTCGCAGATCTTGGGCAGCTTCAGCGCGACCTCCTCAAGTCGGCCCTGGCAGCAGTACGGCCGGGGGGAGTGGTTGCCTACGTGACCTGCTCACCCCACCCGGCCGAAACCACGGCCGTGGTCACTGATGCGCTCCGTAAACGGGACGACCTTGAACTGCTCGAGGCCGGCCAGGCACTGGACAGCGTGAGCCTCACGGGAAGCCTTGGTGCCGGGCATGAGTCGACCGCCCAGCTGTGGCCCCACGTCCACGGCACTGACGCTATGTTCCTTGCCCTGATCCGCAAGAAGTCCTGAACTGTAGAACAGCCCTTGACCCGTGAAAGGTTTCCCTTGTGACGCAATGCTGCATCAACCCGAGCATCCTGTCTGCCGATTTCGTCAACCTCGAAGCTGAGCTGCAACGCATCAGCAATGCGGACGCAGTGCACGTGGACGTGATGGACAATCACTTCGTGCCCAACCTCACCCTCGGGCTGCCGGTGGTGCAGCGGATCCAGGCCGTGAGCCCGGTTCCCCTCGACGCGCATCTGATGATTGCCGACGCCGACCGCTGGGCACCCGGTTTTGCTGACGCGGGCCTGGCATCGGTCACCTTCCACGCTGAGGCTGCCATTGCGCCCATCAAGCTGGCCCGCGAGCTCCGTGCCAGGGGTGCAAAGGCCGGAATGGCCCTCCGTCCCGGAACTCCCGTGGAGCCGTACCTGGACATGCTCTCCGAGCTGGACATGCTGCTCATCATGACGGTGGAACCTGGATTCGGCGGCCAGGCGTTCCTGGACGTGACCCTGCCAAAAATCCGCCGTGCCAGGAAAGCGATCGACGGCTCGGGGATCGGCGTGGCCATCCAGGTCGACGGCGGCATCACCGAAGACACCATCACCCGTGCTGCGGAGGCGGGCGCCAACGTCTTCGTCGCGGGCTCGGCCGTGTACGGTGCAGAGGATCCCGCAGCGGCCATCGACCGCCTGCGCGAGGCAGGCAGCCAAAAGTTACGCTCCGCGGCGGAATAGCCGGGAGCCTTACGCCGTTATGGCACAATAGCAACACACATACGTGCTCCGGGGTCGGTGTAAGTCCGAACCGGCGGTGACAGTCCGCGACCCGCGAGCCGGTGGTTTTCCTTTGGGAAAATCCCGGCGGACGGTTGAACCGGTGAAATTCCGGTACCGACAGTTAAAGTCTGGATGAGAGAAGCACGTACAGCTGTTTCTGCGGCGTCACCCGACGCCGCGGCCTTCTGCTGTCGTATACCCCCGGAGCCATCGCGGTTCTAGAGGGAAGGAACGACACAAGCACTATGAACCTGCTGCGATGGCTCTTAAACGCCATAATTCCTGCTGCCGCCATGTCCGGCAGCACAACCATCGAGGCTCCAGCATGACGGCGGAAGTTGTCACAGCGTTTACCGCCGCCGAGACCGCCGCAATGGACACCGCCCTCGAGGCTGCCCTCAACGGTCCCCGTGGTGCGAATCCCCTGGTGGGCGCCGTCGTCGTCGATTCCGAAGGCCGCCAACTCGTGGCTGGTTTCCACCGCGGCGCAGGTACCGCCCACGCCGAGGCAGACGCCATTGCGCAGGCGGCTGCCGCGGGGCTCGATCTTTCCGGATGCACCATGCTGGTGACTTTGGAGCCCTGCAACCATGTGGGCCGCACCGGTCCCTGCGCCCAGGCGATCATTGCCGCCGGCATAACGGACGTGGTCTACGCGGTGGACGATCCCCATGATCCGGCCGCGGGCGGTGCCGCCACCCTCAGGGAAGCAGGCGTACGCGTACGCAGCGGGCTGGGCGCGGGCGAAGCGCTGAACCTGAACCGCCACTGGTTTGAGGCAGTTGCCGTCAAACGCCCCTTCGTTACCCTGCACATCGCGCAGACACTGGACAGCCGGATCGCGGCCGAGGACGGCACCAGCCAGTGGATTTCCAGCCCCGAGTCCCTGGCTGACAACCACGCAATCCGCGAACGCATCGATGCCATCCTCGTGGGAACCCAGACGGTACTGGTGGACAACCCACGCCTTACGGCCCGCGACGCCACAGGAACGCCGGCCCCGAAGCAGCCTCTGCGGGCCGTGATGGGACTGCGGGATATCCCGGCAGACGCCGCCATCCACGGGAGCGACGGACTGGCAATGCACCTGCCCACCCGCGACCCCCACGAAGCGCTGTCCACCCTCTATGGTTCCGGCATTCGGCACCTGATGGTCGAGGGCGGGTCCAGCATACTCAGCGCGTTCCTCGCGGCCGGGCTCGTTGACGAACTCATTGTCTACCTGGCCCCCACGCTGCTTGGTTCCGGAACCCCCGCCCTCACCGGCCTGGGAATCGCCACCCTCGCCGATGCCCAGCACTGGGAATGGGACCTGTCCGACGGCGGCTCAGTCCGAACGCTGGGCCGGGACCTCCGGCTCCACCTCCGACCGCAACGCACCGTTGCCCTAGACCAACAACCGTCCCGCGCCACCGCGGAGCAAGCCCAGGGAGGCTACTGATGTTTACCGGAATTATTGCCGAGCAAGGGCACGTTTTGTCCGTCGAGCGGGACGGGGATGCCAGCGCCACCGTGCGGCTGCACGCCCCCGGCACCACCGAAGGCCTCGCCCTGGGCGGCTCCATCGCCGTCAACGGGGTTTGCCTTACCGCCACTGAAATAGACGGCAAGGACTTCAGCGTGGACGTGATGGGGGAGACCCTCGTCCGCAGCACCATCGGCGAACTGGCTCCCGGCGACGCCGTCAACCTTGAGCGTTGCGTCCCGGCCGGCGGAAGGCTGGACGGGCACGTTGTGCAGGGTCACGTGGACGGCGTGGGCGTACTGCTTGAACGCGAGCCCCTGGGCAACTGGGAGAGGCTCCGCTTCGGCGTCCCTGCCAGCCTGGCCCGCTACATCGCGGAAAAGGGATCCATCGCCATCGACGGCGTCTCTCTCACGGTCACGGCCGTCAGCGCCGTGGCTGAACAGAGCCCCTGGTTCGAGGTGGGGCTCATCCCCACCACCCTTGCCGAGACGGGCCTTGGCGCAAAAAGCACCGGCAGCCGGGTGAACCTGGAAGTGGACGTCCTGGCCAAGTACACCGAGCGCCTGCTGGCGTTCAGCACCCTGGCGCCCGCAGCTGTTGACGGAGGAACACCATGAACGCCGCAGTCCGGTTCGAGCCTGAGGTGGCTCCCGCTGCCGTCTCCAGCAGCCAGACCGGGATTGACGCCGGTTTAGACACCATCGAGGAAGCAGTCCGGGCCATGGCGGCCGGCAGGCCTGTCCTGGTGGTGGACAACGAGGACCGGGAGAATGAGGGCGACATCATCTTCGCCGCCCAGCACGCCACCCCGGCGTTGATGGGCTGGACCATCCGGTACAGTTCCGGCGTCATCTGCGTCCCGCTGTCCGGCGACCGCGCCGACGCGATGGCGCTTCCTCCCATGGTTGAAGTCAATGAGGATGCCAAAGGCACGGCCTATACGGTGTCCTGTGACGCCGCAACCGGCGTCAGCACCGGAATTTCCGCGACCGACCGGGCCCTCACGGCCAGGGTCCTGGCGGATCCGGAGTCCGGACCGTCCTCCGTGACCCGTCCCGGGCATATTTTTCCGCTGCGTGCGGTTGATGGTGGTGTGCGGGAACGTCCTGGCCACACCGAGGCCGCAGTCGACCTGTGCCGCCTGGCCGGCCTGGAAGCTGCGGCTGTCATTGCCGAAGTCGTCTACGACGACGGTGAAATGATGCGGCTGGATGGGCTCCGTGCCTTCGCTGCTGAACACGGCTGCCCCCTGATTTCCATTGCAGACCTTGTGGCCTACCTCGAGGCAGCGGGCACATCGGCTGACGGCAACGCCCGGGCAGGACGCCAGGGCGGAGAAGAGGAGATACGATGACGGCTTCCGGAGCTTCGGGGAACGGCCACCACCTGCCCGATTCAGGAAACGGCCACCACGCACCAGCGTCTGCCAATGGCCACCACCAGGCAGAATCGGGCAACGGCAGGGTGCCCCATCCCGTCAGCGGCGGTCCGATCGTGCAGCTGCCTACGGCTTTTGGCGACTTTATCGCCCAGGCGTGGACCGACCTGGTGACCGGTGCTGAGCACCTGGCTGTCAGTTCCCCCAACCCGCCCAAGGACGGCAAGGCCCCTTTGGTCCGGCTGCACTCCGAGTGCCTCACGGGAGACGTCTTTGGTTCCTACCGCTGCGACTGCGGGGAGCAGCTGGCTTATGCGCTGGAAATGATCCGCGAGGAAGGTGGAACCTTGCTGTACCTGCGCGGCCAGGAAGGCCGGGGGATCGGGCTCGCCAACAAGATCAAGGCCTATGCGCTGCAGGAGGCCGGCTTCGATACGGTGGAGGCCAACGAACAGCTGGGCCTGCCGGTGGACGCCCGCTGCTACAAGGCGGCCGCCCAGGTATTGGCGGAGATGGGACTGCATGAAGTGCGGCTCCTGAGCAACAACCCGGACAAGCAGAACAGGCTGGCCAACGCCGGTGTCAAGGTTGTGGAGATGGTCCCCACCGAGGTTCCGTCCCGTGACCAGAACATCCGGTACCTGCAGACCAAAAAGGACCGCATGGAGCACCGCCTGGTGCTGGACTCCCACGTGGGCGGCGCAGTGCCCGTCACCACCCCCGCTACCTCCTTTGGCCACGAACAAGACTGACCCGCGCGCTAGACTGACCCGCGCGCAAGACTGACCCACCACAACGACTGACCAACCCTAAGACTGAATGGAACAGCACTGACTTATGAGCGGACACGGCGCCCCCGATATCGACCTCACCACCCTTAACCCGGCCGGGACGTCCCAGCTGCGGCTGGCCATCGTCGCGGCCAGCTGGCACACCCAGATCATGGACGGGCTCCTGGACGGTGCCCTTCGCGCCGCCAAGGACGCCGGTATTGCCGAGCCCACCGTCCTGCGGGTCCCCGGCAGCTTCGAGTTGCCTGTCGCCGCCGCCCGGCTGGCACCGCACTTCGACGCGGTCGTTGCCCTCGGGGTCGTGATCCGCGGCGGCACGCCGCACTTCGAGTACGTCTGCCAGGCGGCGACGTCGGGCCTCACGGACGTGAGCGTGCGCACCGGCGTTCCGGTGGGCTTCGGCGTCCTGACATGCGACACCGAACAGCAGGGCCTGGACCGCGCGGGCCTTCCCGGCTCGAAGGAAGACAAGGGCCACGAAGCCGTTACCGCGGCACTGGCCACCGCCGTCGTCCTGAAGCAGTACAACAGCTAGCAATCGCGGGATGGCGGGCGCGGTGTGTGTTCACTCACATCGCGCCCGTCATGCAACGGCCGGACAGGCGCCCTTTGTGCCGCAGCAAGTAGGCTGGAGGGCGTGAAGAATTTCGAGACGCTGTTCGCTGAGCTCAGCGAGAAGGCAGCCACCCGCCCGGAAGGCTCCCGCACCGTCGCTGAATTGGACTCCGGTGTCCACGGCATCGGCAAGAAAGTCGTTGAGGAAGCAGCCGAAGTATGGATGGCTGCCGAATATGAATCCGATGAAGCGGCGGCCGAGGAAATCTCCCAGCTGCTGTACCACCTGCAGGTTCTGATGCTCGCCAAAGGCCTGACCCTGGAAGACGTCTACAAGCATCTGTAGCCACCGGTCCGGCGCGCCTTGTGCCGCCGGTGCCCGCCGTGGCCTGCATTGCCTGAACACCTAGACATTTTCGAATCCAGAAAGATTTCCCATGCTGCGAGTTGCCGTCCCCAATAAGGGTTCCCTGTCCGAAGCCGCCTCCGCGATGCTGTCCGAAGCCGGCTACCGCCAGCGCCGCGACACCCGCGAGCTGGTGATGGTGGACCCGGACAACGACATTGAATTCTTCTTCCTTCGCCCCCGCGACATCGCCGTTTACGTCGGCCAGGGAACGCTCGACGTCGGCATCACCGGACGCGACCTGCTGCTGGATGCGGAGGTGGAAGCGGAGGAATTGCTTCCGTTGGGCTTTGCCGCCTCCACGTTCCGCTTTGCCGGTCCGGTAGGGGATTTCGCCAAGGTTGAAGAGCTTGAGGGTAAGCGGCTGGCTACCAGCTATGACGGCCTGCTGCGCGGCTACCTTGCAGAACGCGGCGTCAACGCCAAGGTGGTCCGCCTGGACGGCGCCGTGGAATCCTCGGTCCGGCTGGGCGTCGCGGACGCCATTGCCGACGTCGTCGAAACCGGAAACACGCTCAAGGCCGCAGGGATGGAAATTTTCGGCGAACCGATCCTGAAGTCCGAGGCCGTCCTGATCCGGCGCAGCGGCAACGGCGGCGCCGCCAACGGCACGGCCAAGGAAATCGAGGTCCTGATCCGGCGGCTGCAGGGTGTCCTCGTGGCGCGCCAGTACGTGCTCATGGACTACGACATCCGCAAGGAACTCGTGGAACAGGCTGCTGCGCTGACGCCCGGCCTGGAATCACCCACGGTCTCGCCCCTGCGTGACTCGGACTGGGTTGCCGTCCGCTCCATGGTGCCCAAGCGGGAAACCAACCGGATCATGGATGAGCTGTACGACCTCGGCGCCCGCGCCATCCTGGTCAGCAGCATCCACGCCTGCCGCATCTGATTCCGCCCGCACCGCATTACTCCCGCACCACAGAATTCCAGGAGTTCCCATGGCAGTAGCCGTACGCGTCATTCCCTGCCTTGACGTCGACGCCGGGCGCGTCGTCAAGGGCGTTAACTTCGAGGGCCTCCGCGACGCCGGCGACCCCGTGGAACTGGCGCACCGCTACGACAACGCCGGCGCCGACGAACTGACCTTCCTGGACGTCACGGCGTCCTCAGGTAACCGCGAAACCACGTTCGATGTGGTCCGCCGGACCGCCGAGGAAGTCTTTATCCCGTTGTGCGTCGGCGGCGGCGTCCGCGGCGTGGCAGAGGTGGACAAGCTGCTCCGCTTCGGCGCGGACAAGGCTTCCATCAACACCGCAGCCGTTGCCCGCCCCGACGTCATCGACGAGATCACCCGGCACTTCGGCTCCCAGGTCCTTGTCCTGTCCGTCGATGCCCGCCGGACCCGCCCGGGCTCCCAGCCCACGTCGTCGGGATTTGAAGTGACCACCCACGGCGGACGCACGGGCACGGGCATAGACGCTGTCGCGTGGGCCAAGGAAGCCGCCGACCGTGGCGTGGGGGAGATCCTGCTTAATTCCATTGACGCAGACGGCACCAAGGATGGCTTCGACCTGGAACTCATCAGCCTGGTCCGGGCTGCCGTCAAGGTGCCCATCATTGCTTCCGGCGGCGCGGGGGAGCCGGCACACTTTCCGCCCGCCGTCGCGGCCGGCGCTGACGCCGTGCTGGCCGCATCGATCTTCCACTGGGGCCCGGACGACATGATGTCGCAGGTCAAGACCGCCATCCGGGAAGCTGGCTTCGAAGTCCGCTAGTCCCCAACTGACTCGCAGTTAACGTCGTTATGAGCGCTCATAACGGCATTAACTGCGAGTCAGTTGCGTTAAAGCCCTACTTCGGCTGACTGCAGCAGCGCGACGGCGTCCGGCTGGCCTTCGAACGTGACCAGGGCGTGGCGCGTGCGGCCGTGGGCGTGCATCAGCAGCTCGCCCGGCTCGCCGACGATGGCCACTGAAACGGGAGCACGTTTTGCAACGTGCCGCGGTCCGGAGGGCCGCACCAGTACGATGCCCAGGTCCACTCCCCGGTACAAGATGGCTGCACGCTTGACGAGTTCATCCCAGAGGGCGTCTGAATAGGCTTCGTCCAAGGCGCGTGGGGCCCAACGGTCCACTGCGCGCCTCACGTCCTCGGTGTGGACAAAGTACTCGATGAGGTTGGCGCTTTCGTCCAGACCCTTGATCTTCATGGGGGAGAGGGCCGGCGGCCCGCTCCGGAAAGTGTTCACCAGCCGGGCGTAGGCATCGGCGGTGGTCAGCTTCGCTGCCAGCTTTGCGGTGGCCTGGTCTGACGCCTTCGCCAGCCGCTTGATGATCAGCCCCAGTCCCACGGCGGCTTTGCGTTCACGCAGGTAAAGGTGCGCGGCGAGGTCCCTGGTGCGCCAGCCCTTGCAGAGTGTGGGCGCGTCAGGGCCGGCCGCAAGGAGGGTTTCGGCCAGGACTTCACGGGACGGATCGACGAAATGCATCACTTGTGAAACTAGCACGAGAGCCGCGCAGTTGGGCAGCGCGTCCACCGGCGCAGGCGTGCCGTTGTTCACACAGGAATCGGGGCATGGCCAAGGCACTAGACTTGACCTGATGTCTGAGCAGCCCACCCCCACCGCGACCCCTGGTTCCGCCCTGCCCGCAGCGCCGCCGGCAGGCCTGGCCGGAACCCCCTCCGCTGCATCGCCGGCGGGCCCGCTTCCGTCGGAGCTGGCCGCGGCCCTCAAGCGTGACAGCGCAGGCCTGGTGGCCGCCGTCGTGCAGCAGTACGACACCAATGAGGTGCTCATGCTGGGCTGGATGGATGACGAGGCGCTGCACCGCACGATGACCAGCGGCCGGGTGACCTTCTACTCCCGCTCCCGCCAGGAGTACTGGCGCAAGGGAGATACGTCCGGGCACGTGCAGTGGGTGAAGTCCGTGGCCATGGATTGCGACGGTGACGCGCTGCTGGTCCGCGTGGACCAGGTAGGCGCCGCATGCCACACCGGCACCCGCACCTGCTTCGACGGCAGGGACCTTAACGTCACCACCGGCCAGGCAGACTGACTTTCATCCGCAGGCTGCTGCGGAAAGCAGGGAAGGGCTGGCCACCCCTGCAAGCACACCGACAGGCGCCGGCCCGGCCGGCCCCTACTAGAACAGGCGGAACAGCATAGCGATGCAGGACCTTGGAATCATCAGCCCGGGCCTTGAGGAGTTCCGGGAACTGGCCGGCCACAGCCGCGTCATCCCCGTCCGGCTCAAGGTACTTGCCGACGCCGAGACCCCCATTGGTTTGTACCGGAAGCTCGCGCAGGGGCAGCCCGGAACGTTCCTGATGGAGTCCGCTGCGGTGGGCGGGGCATGGTCCCGCTACTCCTTTATCGGCGCCAGGTCCCGCGCAACCCTCACCACCAAGGACGGCAACGCGCACTGGCTGGGTGAGCCGCCCGCAGGTGTCCCGGTGGACGGCAGCCCCGTGGACGCCGTCCGCGACACCATCGAAGCCCTCCGCACGGACAGGTTCGATGGCCTGCCGCCCTTCACCTCCGGCCTGGTGGGTTTCCTCGGCTGGGAAACTGTGCGGCACTGGGAACGCCTGGTGAGCCCGCCGGAGGATGACCTGCAGCTGCCGGAGATGGCGCTGAACCTGGTCACCGACATGGCCGTGCACGACAACGTTGACGGCACAGTGCTGCTGATCGCCAACGCCATCAACTTCGATGACAGCTCCGAGCGCGTGGACGAGGCCTGGCATGACGCCGTGGCCCGGGTCAAGGCGCTCCTGGCCAAGGTCAGTACGCCGGTGGCGCAGCCCGTCTCCGTCCTGGCCCCCGCCGCACTGGACTTTGCCTCAAGCGTGCAGGAACGCTGGGACGAAGCCGAGTACCTGGCTGCGCTGGACCGGGGCAAGGAAGCCATTGTGGACGGCGAGGTGTTCCAGGTGGTGATTTCCCGCCGCTTCGAAATGGAGTGCAAGGCCTCGGCCCTGGACGTCTACCGGGTCCTTCGGAACACCAACCCGAGCCCCTACATGTACATCTTCAGCCTCGAGGACGCCGAGGGCCGGGAGTACTCCATCGTCGGGTCCTCGCCGGAGGCCCTCGTAACGGTCACCGGTGAAGAAGTCATCACCCATCCCATCGCCGGATCGCGCCCGCGGGGCAAGACGGTAGAGGGGGACAAAGCACTCGCCGAGGAGCTCCTGGCGGACCAGAAGGAACGCGCCGAACACCTGATGCTCGTGGACCTTTCCCGTAATGACCTTTCCAAGGTGTGCGTGGCCGGGACTGTGGATGTCACGCAGTTTATGGAGGTGGAGCGCTTCAGCCACATCATGCACCTCGTCTCCACGGTGGTGGGCCAGCTCTCGCCGCAGGCCAAGGCCTACGACGTGCTGAAGGCCACGTTCCCGGCCGGAACCCTCTCGGGGGCGCCGAAACCCCGCGCCCTGCGGCTCCTCGACGAGCTCGAACCGCACCGCCGCGGAATCTACGGGGGCGTCGTGGGCTACCTCGATTTTGCCGGCGACATGGACATGGCCATCGCCATCCGTTCCGCCCTGCTGCGCGAGGGCCGGGCATATGTCCAGGCCGGCGGCGGCATCGTGGCCGATTCGGTCAACCCGACAGAAGCCCTCGAGACCGTGAACAAGGCCGCAGCCCCGCTCCGCGCAGTGCACACGGCAGGTTCGCTGCAGAACATCTCGGCGGAGACGTTGCCGGGCGGGACGGGATCCTGATGCCGGCCCAGGGGCCGGAAGCGGGGCAGACGGCGGCCACACAAAAGACTTCCGGCACCCCTGCCTGGGCCCGGAAGTCCACGTTGGTGCTGCTCGTCGCGGTCCTGGCGCTGGCCGTATTTGGCACCACCACCCAAACGTGGATGACCGTCACACTGGATGCGAACCAGGTGGGCCAGGCTGGCGCCGCGCAGACGGCACTTGAGGTCCAGGGCAGCAAAGCTGCCACTGCCGTGACGGCGCTGGCCCTGGTGGCTCTCGCCGGCGGACTGGCCGCTGCGATCGCAGGGAGGATCGCGAGGTGGATCATCACCGCCATCATCGTCCTCGCCTCGGCAGGGATCGTTGCCGCCGCCGCCACCGTCCTGGCCAGTCCGCTGGCCGCAGCCCAAGGGGCCATCGCGGCCGCCACCGGGATCACCGGCAGCCAGGCGCAAGTCGAGGTCACCGCCTTCCCGGTGCTCGCCGTCGTCGCCGGCTGTTTGCTGGCCCTGGCAGCCCTGCTCATCATTCCCGCAGGGCGGTACTGGAAAACCAGGACCAAATATGACGCACCGGCCACCGGAAGCGCTGCCGCAGCGGCTGGTCCGGTGGACGAGATCGACAGCTGGGACCGGCTCTCCCGCGGCGACGACCCGACCTGAGCCGTCACCGGCCCGCCAGCGGTCCAGGCGGGCAGGCTGCCAATACGCGGCCAGCGGCCAATAAATGGCAGAATGTAAGCAGTATCCACCCTGAGGAGATTTTCCATGAGCAAAGCACCTGCGTCCGTTTCCAAGTCAGGCACCCGCACGGTAGCCCCCGGCACCATTGACCACAGCCAGGAACTCGGCCACGGCAACAGCCCCGCGGCCTGGACCTGCGTCATCGTGATGCTGGTGGGCGCCCTCATCGCGTCAATCGCTTTCGTCATCGCCAGCACCCCCATCTTTATTGGCGGCATCGGCGTTATGGTGATCGGCCTGATCCTCGGTTGGATCATGCGCAAGGCAGGCTACGGCGTCGAAGGCAGCAAGCTGAAGAACTCCGGCCACTGATGGCAACTGTTCTCGATGACATCAATGCCGGTGTCAGGGAGGATATGGACGCGCGGAAACGCCTTGTTTCCCTCGCTGAACTGAAGGACCTGGCCCAGGCCGCGGCACCCGCCCGCGATGCCTGGGCAGCCCTCGGCGGCCCCTCACCGTCCCGGAAGCAGCTGAAAGTCATCGCGGAAATCAAACGCCGCAGCCCGTCCAAGGGTGACCTCGCGGCCATCGGTGATCCTGCTTCGCTCGCACGGCAGTACGCCGACGGAGGAGCCTCCGTCATCAGCGTCCTCACCGAGCAGCGCCGCTTCAACGGCTCACTCGCGGACCTGGATGCCGTGCGTGCCGCGGTGGACGTTCCTGTGCTGCGCAAGGATTTCACGCTCGACGAGTACCAGATTTGGGAAGCCCGTGCACATGGGGCAGACCTGATCCTGCTGATCGTGGCGGCGCTGTCCGATGCCCAGCTCACGGAGTTCTCGGCGCTCAGCCGGGAGCTCGGTATGAACGTCCTCGTGGAAACACATACCGAAGAGGAGATTGAGCGGGCAGTCGCGGCCCGGGCGCGCATCATCGGAGTCAACGTGCGGAACCTGAAGACGCTCGACGTCGACCGCTCCGTTTTCGCGTCCCTGGCGGGCCGGATTCCGGCTGAGGCCCTCGTGGTTGCAGAGTCCGGCGTCCGCAACGTGGACGACGTCACGCAGTATGCCGCCAGCGGCGCCAACGCAGTCCTGGTGGGCGAAGCTTTGGTCAGCCACTCAACCCCGCGTGAGCGGATTGGCGAATTCACGGCGGCAGGCGCCGCCGCCATCGCTGCCCGCGGCTGACCTTACGCCCCTGCACACGCTGTGGTCAGGGGCTGTTTGCCGCCCCGCGGATTCTGTCCCGGCAACGCTGCCGGAACATCACACTTACTGAACGATCAACTGGAACAGGACGGGACTGATGGCCGACGCACCCTCAGCGAACGCTGACAACAACGCCGCAGAAGCATTCCTGCAGGGCGGCTCCCTCAAGCACGCTCCGGGACCCTACTTCGGCAGTTACGGGGGACGCTGGATGCCGGAGTCCCTGATCGCCGCTTTGGACGAACTCGAGGAAACGTTCGACAAGGCCAAGGAAGATCCCGAGTTCCGGGCCCAGATCGCGGACCTGAACAAGAACTATTCAGGCCGTCCGTCGTTGCTCACCGAAGCCAAGCGCTTCTCCGAGCACGCCGGGGGAGTCCGGATCTTCCTCAAGCGCGAGGACCTGAACCACACCGGTTCGCACAAGATCAACAACGTCCTGGGCCAGGCACTCCTCGCCAAGCGCATGGGCAAGACCCGCGTCATCGCCGAAACCGGCGCAGGCCAGCACGGCGTGGCCAGTGCCACCGCCGCCGCCCTGATGGGCCTGGAGTGCGTGGTGTACATGGGTGCGGAGGACTGCCGGCGCCAGGCGCTGAACGTTGCCCGCATGGAGCTCCTCGGCGCCACCGTGATCCCCGTCACCAGCGGATCGCAGACCCTCAAGGACGCCATCAATGACGCCCTCCGGGACTGGGTGGCCAACGTGGACAACACCCACTACCTCCTTGGCACGGCCGCCGGCGCCCACCCCTTCCCGGCCATGGTCCGCTACTTCCACGAAGTAATCGGCGAGGAAGCCCGCGCCCAGATCCTGGACCAGGCCGGCCGTCTTCCTGACGCCGTCTGCGCCTGCATCGGCGGCGGCTCCAATGCCATCGGCATCTTCCACGGCTTCCTTGACGATCCGTCCGTGAAAATTTACGGCTTCGAAGCAGGCGGCGACGGCGTGGAGACGGGCCGCCACGCGGCCACCATCACGCTCGGCAAGCCCGGCGTCCTGCACGGCGCGCGCTCCTACCTCATGCAGGACGACGACGGCCAGACCATCGAGTCCCACTCGATCTCCGCCGGCCTCGATTACCCCGGCGTTGGCCCGGAGCACTCCTACCTCGCTGACATCGGACGCGTCAGCTACGAGCCCATCACGGACAGCGAGGCCATGGATGCCTTCAAGCTCCTGTGCCGCACCGAGGGCATCATTCCCGCCATCGAGTCCTCCCATGCACTGGCCGGCGCCATCAAGGTGGGGCAGCGGCTTGCTGCCGAAGCCGCAGCAGGCGGCGGAACGGCAGAGGACAAGATCGTGGTGGTGAACCTTTCGGGCCGTGGCGATAAGGACGTGGCCACCGCAGCCGAATGGTTCGATTTGTTGGACGAGGACTCCGCCGAGGCGGAAATTGGCAAAGAGGGGGAGCAGCTGTGACCACTGCACAGACCATCAGCAAGTCGGCGGCGGCCATCGACAAGGCCCGCGCCGAAGGCCGGGCAGCCCTCATCGGCTACCTCCCCGCCGGCTACCCCAGCGTTGAGGAAACCATCGCCGCGGGCATCGCCCTTGCCGAGAACGGCGCCGACCTCATCGAAATCGGCATCCCGTACTCGGACCCCGTGATGGACGGCCAGGTCATCCAGGCTGCCACCACGGAGGCGCTTGCCAAGGGCTTCTCCGTCCGCCAGGTCTTTGATGTGGTGCAAGGCATCACCAGCAAGACCAATGCCGCTGTCCTGGTGATGACCTACTGGAACCCGGTAGTCCGGATGGGCGTGGACGAGTTTTCGCGGCGCCTGGCCGAGGCCGGGGGAGCCGGACTTATCACCCCGGACCTCATTCCTGACGAGGCGGCCGAGTGGATGGAAGCCTCGGACAAGTACGGGTTGGACCGGGTGTTCCTGGTGGCCCCGTCCTCCACCACGGAGCGCATGCAGCGGACGGTGGACGCGAGCCGCGGCTTCGTCTACGCCGTGTCCATCATGGGCGTCACCGGTGCCAGGACCTCCGTCAGCACCGCAGCCAAGGACGTGGTTGCCGCGGCCCACGCGGCCGGCGCCGAGCGCGTCTGCGTCGGTCTGGGCGTTTCCAACGCCGGGCAGGTCCGTGAGATCGCCGCGTACGCCGAAGGCGTTATCGTGGGCACTGCGCTGGTGGCAGCCATCCGCGACGGCGGAGTGGACGCCGTAGCTGCCCTCACCAAGGACCTCAGCACCGGCCTGTCCAGGGAAGAAGCCTAATCAATGCAGACGCTCCTTTCGGCGGCCGCCATGGTGCCGGCCAGCATCCCCAGCCCGGACTGGTCCGGCTTCGACATTCCCCTGCCCTGGGGGACGCTGCGCATCCACGCCTACGCACTGTGCATCCTGGCGGGCATCGTGGTGGGCCTGTGGCTGACTTCCGCCCGCTGGGCCAAGCGCGGTGCACCTGAAGGCAGCGTCTGGGACATCGTTGTTTGGGCGATTCCCTTCGGCATCATAGGCGGCCGCCTGTACCACGTGGTCTCCTCGCCCGACGCGTACTTCGGTCCCGGCTTCGACGGCACCGGCGACCTCTCCCTGATCCCGCAGATCCAGCGCGGCGGCCTGGGAATCTGGGGCGCCGTGGTCCTGGGTGTCGTGGGCGCGTGGATTGGCTGCCGCCGCAGCGGCGTCAAGCTCAGTGCTTTCCTGGACGCCGCCGCACCCGGGCTGCTGCTGGCCCAGGCCGTGGGGCGCTGGGGCAACTACTTTAACCAGGAGCTGTTCGGCGGACCCACCACCCTGCCGTGGGGGCTGCAGATCGACGCGGACAACGCCAACTTCCCCGCGGGAGTCCCCGCCGACACCCTGTTCCACCCCACGTTCCTCTACGAATCGCTGTGGAACCTGGCCGGCGTCCTGATCCTGCTCGCCCTGGACCGGAAGTTCAACTTCCGCCGCAGCAGGCTGTTCTGGCTCTACGCCATGTATTACACCCTTGGCCGGGTCTGGATCGAGGCAATGCGCATTGACGATGCGGAACAGATTTCCCTGTTCGGCATCACCACCCGGCTGAACGTCTGGACCAGCATCTTCGTGTTCCTGGCCGCCCTTGCGGCGTTCATCCTGCTGGGAAGAAAGAAGCGTACGGAGCCGGACACTGTCTACCTTCCGGGCCGGGAGCCAGCGGAAAAGCAGGAGGCAAAGCCGGCTGCAAACGCAGTGGTGGCGGCCGGTGATCCAGTCCGTGATATGGACCCCGCTGTCTCAGATAGTGAATCGCGTGATAATCTCCCTGATAACCAAAGCGGTTCCCGGCATGCCTCCGTCCCCACGGAAGAAGCCGAGGCTGCGCCGGCGGGCCCCAAGCCCGGACCGGACGCAACCGTTGCCGGAAGTTCTGGCAGCACAGCCACAGGAACCGCGCCGGAAGCCGGCGCTACCAAGTAGCGCGCGGGCCAGGCAGGGCAGTAGAGCCACCGCTCGAAGCGCCCAATCACCACAGTGTCGTGGCATCGGGGCCACCCCGGACAGCGTAGAGCTGCTGTCCGGTGTTGCCCGGGGCAGGGGCCTGCGTAACTGTTAGTTCAGCAGGCCGCGCTGACCTACAATTTCCAGTAATCAACACTTTGTTGTGCCCATAACCGCGGCGCCGCACGAGTGGGGCCAACGTTGTCCCTTCCATACGCACGATCAGGAGGAAGGACGTCTCCCATGACCCAAACTCTTCACACGCCCAGCTGGTCCGAACCGGATCAGCCTGAGACTGCCATGTCGCCATTCAAGCGGTTCGCGGCTCTCCCGGAGGCAAGCGGGCTGTACAACCCGGAGCAGGAGAAGGACGCCTGCGGTCTTGCGATCATCGCCACGCTCCGCGGCGAGCCCGGCTACGACATTGTGGACGCCGCCCTCACCGCCTTGCGCAACCTCGAGCACCGCGGTGCCGTGGGCGCGGACGAAGGCACGGGTGACGGTGCGGGCCTCCTGATGCAGATCCCGGACGAGTTCTTCCGCGCGGTCACTGAGTTCGAACTTCCCGCTCCCGGCCAGTTCGTGGCCGGTACGGCTTTCCTCCCCGCCGAACAGCGGGAGGCCGACGCCGCCAAGGCAGGGATCGAGGGCCTCGCGGCTGACGAGGGCCTGACGGTCCTCGGCTGGCGTGAGGTGCCCATTGTCGCCGACCTCGTCGGTGCCATGGCCCGCGCCTGCATGCCGTACTTCTCCCAGCCCTTCCTGGCGGATCCGCAAGCGCGCCCAGAACAAGTTCGGCGTCTACTTCCCCTCGCTGTCCTCCCGGACCATCGTGTACAAGGGCATGCTCACCACGGCCCAGCTCGAGCCGTTCTACCCGGACCTCTCGGACAAGCGCTTCAAGACCAAGCTGGCGATCGTCCACTCCCGCTTCTCCACCAACACGTTCCCGTCCTGGCCGCTGGCCCAGCCCTTCCGCACCATCGCGCACAACGGTGAGATCAACACCGTCAAGGGCAACCGGAACTGGATGCGCGCCCGCCAGTCCCAGCTCGCCAACCCGCTGCTGGGTGACTCCCCGGAAGAGCTGTACCCCATCTGCACCCCCGGCGCCTCGGACTCCGCGTCCTTCGATGAGGTAGCCGAGTTGCTGTGGCTCTCCGGCCGCCCCATCACGCACTCGATCATGATGATGATCCCCGAGGCCTGGGAAAACCACGCCACCATGGATCCGGCCCGGCGTGCGTTTTATGAGTACCACTCCCTGCTGATGGAACCGTGGGACGGCCCGGCGGCTGTTTCCTTCACCGACGGCAACCTCGTGGGCGCCACCTTGGACCGCAACGGCCTGCGCCCGGGACGCTACTGGATCACCGAGGACGGCCTGATCGTCTTCGCCTCCGAGGTGGGCGTCATCGACGTCGAACCCTCCAAGGTGGTCAAGAAGGGCCGCGTGTCCCCGGGCAAGATGTTCCTCGTGGACACCGAGTCCGGCCGCATCATCGACGACGAAGAGGTCAAGGCCGAAGTCGCCGCTGCCAACCCCTGGGCCGAGTGGGTCAAGGACAACTTGATCGATCTCAAGAATCTTCCCGAGCGCGAGCACGTGGTCCACACGGCCGCTTCGGTGAACATCCGCCAGCGCACCTTCGGCTACACCACCGAGGAACTGAAGATCCTGCTCGGCCCGATGGCGCGCACCGGCGCAGAGCCTCTGGGCGCGATGGGCTCGGACACCCCGGTGGCCGTGCTGTCCAAGCGGCCCCGCCTGCTCTTCGACTACTTCGTGCAGTCGTTCGCGCAGGTGACCAACCCGCCGCTGGATGCCATCCGTGAAGAGCTGGTCACGTCGCTGACCTGTGCCATCGGCCCCAACGGCAACCTCCTGGACACCAAGCAGGTCCGCCAGCCTCAGGTCCAGCTGCCGTTCCCGGTGATCAACAACGACCAGCTGGCCAAGATCGCCAACATGGAGGACTCCGACGGCTTCCGTGTGGCCATGAAGGTCCGCGGGCTCTACCGCCCGGAAGGCGGCGAGAACGCGCTTCGCGCCCGGCTCACCGAAATCTGCGAGCAGGTCTCCGGCGCCATCAACCGCGGCGTCCAGTACATCGTGCTGTCCGACCGTGACTCCAACGCACAGTGGGCGCCCATCCCGTCCCTGCTGCTGGTCAGCGCCGTGCACCACCACCTGCTCCGCAGCGCCAACCGCACCAAGACCGCCCTGGTGGTCGAGGCCGGCGACGTCCGCGAGACGCACCACGTCGCGGTCCTGATCGGCTACGGCGCCTCCGCCGTCAACCCGTACCTGGCCATGGAATCGGTGGAGCAGCTGATTGCTGCCGGCGACGTTACCGGGGTAACACCGCAGGACGGCGTCTACAACCTGATCAAGGGCCTCGGCAAGGGCGTCCTGAAGATCATGTCCAAGATGGGCATCTCCACCGTTGCCTCCTACACCGGCGCCCAGACGTTCGAAGCGCTTGGCCTCGGGCAGGAGCTGGTGGATGAGTTCTTCGCCGGCACCCACTCCCAGCTCGGCGGCGTGGGCCTGGACGTCATAGCGGCCGAGGTTTCGGCGCGCCACCAGATGGCGTACCCGGAGGGCGGCATCGAGCAGCCCCACCGCCCGCTCCTGGGCGGCGGCGAGTACCAGTGGCGCCGCGACGGCGAGCCCCACCTGTTCAACCCCGAGACGGTCTTCCGGCTGCAGCACGCCACGCGTGAGCGCCGCTATGACATCTTTAAGGCCTACACCAGGGGAGTGGACGACCAGTCCCAGAACCTGATGACCCTCCGTGGCCTGCTCAGGTTCAAGAACGAGCGCCCGGCTGTTCCGCTCGAGGAAGTGGAGCCGGTCTCCAGCATCGTGAAGCGGTTCTCCACCGGTGCCATGAGCTACGGCTCCATCTCCCAGGAGGCCCACGAGACGCTGGCCATCGCCATGAACCAGCTGGGCGGCAAGTCCAACACCGGTGAAGGCGGCGAGGACGTGGACCGTCTTCTCGATCCGAAGCGCCGTTCCGCCGTCAAGCAGATCGCCTCCGGCCGCTTCGGCGTCACCAGCCTCTACCTGACCAACGCCGACGACATCCAGATCAAGATGGCGCAGGGTGCAAAGCCCGGCGAGGGCGGCCAGCTCATGGCGCAGAAGGTCTACCCGTGGGTGGCCCGCACCCGCCACTCGACCCCCGGCGTCGGACTCATCTCCCCGCCCCCGCACCACGATATCTACTCCATCGAGGACCTCGCGCAGCTCATCTACGATGCCAAGCGCGCCAACCCCTCGGCCCGGGTACACGTCAAGCTGGTGTCGGAAGTCGGGATCGGCACTGTGGCGTCCGGCGTGACCAAGGCGAAGGCCGACGTGGTACTCGTCTCCGGCCACGACGGCGGAACCGGCGCCTCGCCGCTGAACTCGCTCAAGCACGCCGGTGTCCCGTGGGAGCTCGGCCTCGCCGAGACACAGCAGACGCTGATGCTTAACGGCCTGCGCGACCGCGTGGTGGTGCAGGTGGACGGCCAGCTCAAGACCGGCCGCGACGTGGTCATTGCCGCGCTGCTGGGCGGCGAGGAGTTCGGCTTCGCCACCGCCCCGTTGGTGGTGGAAGGCTGCATCATGATGCGCGTCTGCCACCTGGACACCTGCCCCGTGGGCGTCGCCACGCAGAACCCGGAACTCCGGGCACGCTTCAGCGGCAAGCCGGAATTCGTGGTCAACTTCTTCGAGTTCCTGGCCGAGGAAGTCCGCGAAATCCTTGCCGAGCTGGGCTTCCGCAGCCTCGAAGAGGCCATCGGCCACGCTGAGGTCCTGGACACCCGCGAAGCCGTCAACCACTGGAAGGCCGACGGCCTGGACCTGGATCCGATCCTGCACGGGCTGGAGTTCGACGACGACGCCCCGCTGCGGAACATGACCGGTCAGAACCACGAGCTGGACAAGCACTTCGACCAGCGGCTGATCACCATGGCTACGGAGGCCCTGACTGACCGCAGCCCGGTGAAGATCTCTGTTGACGTGATCAATACTGACCGCTCCGTGGGCACCATGCTGGGCCACGTGGTTACCAAGACGTTCAGCACGGACGTTCTCGCCACGGACACCATCGACGTCACCCTCAGCGGCACCGCCGGCCAGTCCCTGGGCGCCTTCCTGCCCGCGGGCATCACCCTGCGGCTGTTCGGCGACTCCAACGACTACGTGGGCAAGGGCCTGTCGGGTGGGCGCATCATCGTCCGGCCGGACCGCACCAACGTGTTCACGGCGGAGACCAACGTCATCGCCGGCAACGTGATCGGGTACGGCGCCACGAGCGGCGAAATGTTCCTGCGCGGCCAGGTAGGCGAACGCTTCCTGGTCCGCAACTCAGGTGCCACCGCCGTCGTCGAAGGCATCGGCGACCATGGCTGCGAGTACATGACCGGCGGCCAGACCGTGATCATCGGGCGCACCGGACGCAATTTCGGTGCCGGCATGTCCGGCGGTACCGCCTACGTCCTTGACCTGGACTCTGCCAAGGTCAATAAGGACGCACTGCAGTCCGGTGAACTCCAGCTCCGCGAGCTGGACGCCGAGGACCGCGACATCGTGCACGGACTCCTGGTCAAGCACGTTGAAGAAACTGACTCCCAGCTGGCCGCGCGGCTCCTCGAGAACTTCGATGACACCGCTGCCCGCATTACCAAGGTGCTGCCGCGCGACTACGCGGCGGTGCTGCAAACCCGTCTCGACGCCATCGAAGAGGGCCTGGACCCCGACGGCGAAGAAGTGTGGTCCCGAATCCTGGAGGTAACCGGTGGCTGATCCACGCGGATTTTTGAAAGTACGCCAGCGGGAAACCCAGCCGCGGCGTCCCGTTCCCGTCCGCATCATGGACTGGAAGGAAGTCTACGAGGCGCAGGAGAAGGGCACCCTGAAGGCCCAGGCAGGCCGCTGCATGGACTGCGGCGTGCCGTTCTGCCACCAGGGCTGCCCGCTGGGCAACCTTATTCCCGAGTGGAACGACCTCATGTGGCGGGACAAGGGCGAGGAAGCCATCGAGCGGCTCCACGCCACGAACAACTTTCCGGAGTTCACGGGCCGGCTGTGCCCGGCCCCGTGCGAGGCGTCCTGCGTGCTGGGGATCAACCAGCCTGCCGTGACCATCAAGCAGGTGGAAGTCTCCATCATCGATGAAGCCTGGGACAACGGCTGGGTCAGCCCGCTGCCTCCGGCACGCCTGACCGGTAAGACGGTTGCCGTCGTCGGCTCCGGACCTGCCGGCCTGGCCGTCGCGCAGCAGCTGACGCGCGTGGGCCACACCGTGGCCGTGTACGAGCGGGACGAGAAGATCGGCGGCCTGCTGCGCTATGGCATCCCCGACTTCAAGATGGAAAAAGAGCAGGTTGACCGCCGCGTCGAGCAGATGAAGGCGGAGGGAACGCGTTTCCGCACCGGAGTATCGGTGGGTACGGACGTCACCTGGGAGCAGCTGCGAAGGCGCTACGACGCCGTCGTGGTCTGCACCGGCGCTACTGTTCCGCGCGACCTGCCTATCCCGGGCCGCGACTTGGAAGGTGTCCACTTCGCGATGGACTACCTGGTCCCGGCAAACCGCGTTGTGGCGGGGGAGACCGTGGAAAACCAGATCCACGCCCAGGGCAAGCATGTGGTGATCCTCGGCGGCGGTGATACCGGAGCCGACTGCCTCGGCACTGCACACCGCCACGGTGCTGCATCAGTGACTACCCTTGCCATCGGCAAACAGCCCCCGGCCGAGCGGGCGGGCCACCAGCCGTGGCCGACGTTCCCCACGCTGTTTGAGGTGGCCAGCGCGCACGAAGAAGGCGGCGAGCGGACCTACCTTGCGTCCACCGTTGAGTTTGTTGGCGAGAACGGCCGGCTGACCGGCGTGAAGGTTGCCGAGACGGAGTTCGTTGACGGCAAGCGCCTGCCCAAGGCAGGCACAGAGCGGATCATCCCCGCGGACCTGGTCTTCCTGTCCCTGGGCTTCACGGGCGCCGAGCCGGCGGGCATCACGGAGCAGGTCCACGCCGAATTTGACGGCCGCGGCAACGTGTCCCGGGACGGCTACTACATGACCAACACCGAGGGCGTCTTTGTTGCAGGCGACGCCGGGCGCGGCCAGTCCCTCATCGTCTGGGCCATCGCCGAAGGCCGCGCCGCAGCAGCCGCAGTGGACAAGTACCTGATGGGCAGCACCATCCTGCCCGCACCCGTGGCGCCTACCGACCGCGCCATCGCAGTCCTCTAGAGCGGCATCGAGGGTTCACCTCCACGACAACTTAACCAATGCAAGTGACCAATAGGGTAGGTATATGAGACGCGCAAAAATTGTGGCTACGTTCGGCCCGGCAATTGCCAGCTACGAAAACACCCTCGCGGTGCTGGAGGCGGGCGTTGACGTCGCCCGCATGAACATGAGCCACGGTGACTACTCCGTGCATGACAACACCTACGAGAACGTCCGCAAGGCGGCGGCCGACCTGAGCAAGCCGGTTGCCATCATGGCTGACCTGCAGGGACCCAAGATCCGCCTGGGCCGTTTTGTGGATGGTCCGCATGCCCTCGCCGAGGGTGACACGTTCACCATCACCACCGAGGACGTCCCGGGAACCAAGGACATCTGCTCCACCACGCTGAAGAGCCTCACCGAGGACGTCAATGTGGGAGATGCCCTGCTGATCGACGACGGCAAGGTGGCCCTGCGTGCCACGGCTGTTGACGACGTCAAGGTTGTTGCCGAGGTTACGGTCGGCGGCATGGTGTCCAACAACAAGGGCATCAACCTGCCCGGCGTTGCGGTCAACGTTCCGGCGCTGAGCGAAAAGGACGAGGACGATCTCCGCTGGGCCATGCGCCGCGGTGTGGACCTGGTGGCCCTCTCGTTCGTGCGCGACGCGTCCGACATCGTCCGCGTGCACGAGATCATGGACGAGGAAGGCCGCCGTGTGCCGGTCATCGCCAAGATCGAGAAGCCGCAGGCCGTTGATCAGCTGCACGAGATCATCGACGCGTTCGATGCCATCATGGTGGCCCGTGGCGACCTGGGCGTGGAGCTTCCGCTGGAGGAAGTGCCGATCGTCCAGAAGCGTGCCATTGAGTTGGCCCGCCGCTGGGCCAAGCCGGTCATCGTGGCAACCCAGGTCCTGGAATCGATGATCGACAACCCGCGCCCCACCCGCGCCGAGGCCTCGGACTGCGCCAACGCGGTGCTTGACGGTGCCGACGCCGTGATGCTCTCCGGTGAGACCAGCGTGGGCAAGTACCCGATCGAGACCGTCAAGGTGATGGCTCGGATCATCGAGTCCACCGAGGTCCACGGCCTTGAGCGGGTTCCTCCGCTGGGTACCAAGCCGAAGACGCGCGGCGGCGCCATCACCCGTGCCGCCGTCGAAATCGCTGACCAGCTGGATGCGAAGTACATCTGTGCTTTCACCCAGTCGGGCGACTCGGCACGCCGGCTCTCGCGTCTGCGGCCCATCAAGCCGGTCTTTGCGTTCACTCCGGTGGAGCAGGTCTGGAACCAGCTGGCGCTGACCTGGGGCATCCAGCCGGTATTGGTCCAGATGGTGGACCACACCGATGAGATGACCGCGCAGGTTGACCGCAGCCTCCTGGAAATGGAGCTTGTGGACGACGGCGACCTGGTGGTTATCGCCGCCGGTTCGCCTCCCGGAAAGGCTGGCTCCACCAACTCCCTGAAGGTGCACAAGGTGGGCGACCTCGCCGATACCGCCCGCGTTGGTGAAGCGGTCAGCAACAAGGAAAAGCTCGGCCCCTGGCCGGAAAAGAAGAAGAAGGCCTAGGCTTTCGAGTAGCAAAAAGGACCCCTGCCGATTGGCAGGGGTCCTTTTCGTTGTGGCCCGGTGAGTGCGCCTTTTGAGATCAGCAGGCCCGATCAGGCGACGCTAGTTGACCTGGTTGATGATGGTCTCGGCGACTTCGCGCATGCTGAGGCGGCGGTCCATGGAGGTCTTCTGGATCCAGCGGAAGGCTTCGGGCTCCGTGAGGCCCATCTTGGTGGTGAGGAGGCTCTTGGCGCGTTCGACCAGCTTGCGGGTGGCGAACTGCTCCTGGAGGTCGGAGACTTCGCTTTCGAGCGCCTTGATCTCCTCGTGGCGGGAGAGGGCGATTTCCAGCGCCGGGATGAGGTCGGCAGGCGTGAAGGGCTTCACCACGTAGGCCATGGCGCCGGCGTCGCGGGCACGCTCCACGAGTTCCTTCTGGCTGAACGCGGTCAGCAGCACCACGGGGGCGATGCGGGCTTTAACGATCTTTTCTGCTGCGGAGATGCCGTCCATAACGGGCATCTTGACGTCCATCAGGACCAGGTCCGGCTTCAGCTCCTCGGCCAGCTGCACGGCCTTCTCGCCGTTGTCCGCTTCGCCGATGACGTCATAGCCTTCGCCGCGCAGGATTTCGATGATGTCGAGGCGGATGAGGGTTTCATCCTCGGCCACAACGACGCGGCGCGCCGGTTGGGACGTGGGTTTTGACTCCGTCTGTTCAGTCACGGGATCTCCTTGGAAAGGTACGGCGGGGACATCACTATCTTAGGTGCGCCCGGTCCTGTACTTGATCTGCATGGTCGGTGTGCGGCGTCGGCGGCGCGATTCTGGAATTCAGCCTATCTGCATGTAGAGTAATTCCGCGTACGTGAAGCGATCGCGTTGCTCACAATCAGCTGTGGGCGTACCGGTTTGTTCCATGTATTCCGCGCCCGAGTGGCGGAATTGGCAGACGCGCCGCACTCAAAATGCGGTATCGAAAGGTGTGTGGGTTCGAGTCCCACCTCGGGCACAGTAGATCCCCTCGTCAGAGGGGTTTTTGCTTTAAAGTGTTGACATAGCTTGTGGTGGCGTCCCTCTGACGCTAGGGCGCGGGCTGTGGCCTGGCCGCCGCGGTGGCCTATTCAGGTGTATGGGGTGGCGGGTTCAAGGCCCTGGCTAATGGGCCTCCGCCTGCTGTGGTCTGGGTTATACGGTTCCTCGTTCCGGTTCTGTCGGGTTGGTCGGGGGTGGTCAACACCTGTTCATGGTCCGGGTGGCGGGGACGACATGACTTCGCCGAATTGGGGCGCGAACGCTATTGGAGGGCTCCACTAAGACGCGCAGGAGCCGTCAGAAGGACAACAGCGAAGCCTGCTCTTGGGGTTCAAGAGCGTGGGCGCGGAGCGCTCCAAGACGGACGGACAGGAGTGGACTGATAACTAACTCCTTAAGTGTTTGGACAGAGGGCGATGTATCAGGGTGGGTCGGGGCATCAAAGGTTACTTTCCCTTTAGTTGAGATAGTCCCAAGTGAGACACGTTGTTGAGACGCCTTCGTTCTCTGGAACCGCTGCGAAGCAAGGGGCTTCCAAACGGCTGACAGGTCGGCTCTCCTGTCTCGACAAAGGATCCTTTGTTGCGACCCGTCACGAAATGTCAGCCCGTCGGCTCATACTGTCTCCATGGTTGAAGTACGTCCGCTCTACCCGCGCAACTGGGAGCCCTCGGACCCCTTGGTCGCGTACAACAACGCCGAAGGACATGTTGTCGCCGCGGAGGCGATGAGCCGGGGGAATAGCTCTTACTACGACCGTTATGGGTATAAGGGCTCCAAGGACATCGTGTGCATCGACTGCAAGCAGGACGGCCGCGACGTTGCAGTCATCCTCGTCGAGTCCCAGAGGAGGCGTCTCCACTTCCGGCACCAGCAAGGGGAGGCGCCCGACGGGCTGGGTAGGCACGGGGAAACTGCTGAGCACTTGCGCGGCAAGCAACTCATCATGGATTGGGCCAAGGGGCCAGCACTACGTCCTCCCGTGGTCCATTGAAGAAGAGTTTTGGGTGACCGGTGTCCGGCTGCGGAGCGACGTGAAGGCGGCTCTCGCCAGCGGCCAACAGCTCGCTTTCGAGGTCCAGCGCATGCCGATGGAACGGAAGGACTGGGACCGTCGCCACGGCGGGTATGAAAGCGGGGGAGTTCGTGACGTATGGCTGTGGTCCCCGGACGTTCCCCATCTGGTCCTCGACCTGCCGCTGACGAGCGTCGTGTTAGACGTGGAAGAGGAGTCGATAGGGGTCCTCGTCGCGAATTACTCTAGTGGGTACCGTCACCCCACGGCGGAGGATCAGGTGCGCGTCCCCACCCATTACGCGTCTGCGCCGCTGGCGGAGTGGAGCATCTCGGCCGCGGGCGTTCTTGTGCCGCCGCCCGGTCTGGCAGAGTACATCGGGGATAAGCCCGAGTCAGCCCGGCTGGCACAGCTAAGGGCATATCGGGAGGGAACAACGAGGCCGGTTGAGGCCCCGTCGCGGCGGTCGTACCGAGCCCCGTTGCAAAGGGAGGTCCCTCCCAGCCTCGCCGAGAAGGGCTACAGCGAAGCCGAGATTCAGCGCATCAATGATGCCGTTGCGCGCATCTTTGGCAAGAATCGATGGGCCGGATAAGGCGTACCGGGTTTGCAGGCCAGGACGACCAGCCCCCTAAAGCAGATGCTTACGGGTGCAACCGCAGGGCGGGGCCATCAGCAGCAATCCTCGACCAGCATCCCACGTATGCCCGCGACGGTTCATCCTCCGGGCGGTGGAGCTTGTCATCGCAGTCTTCAACGGCAAGGGTGGGGTCTTCAAGACCAGCTTGGTTGCAAACGTGGGCGGACTTCTAGTCCGAGGCCGGACCAGGTGTCCTGCTCGTCGATCTGGATCCCCAGGGCAACCTGGCTGAGGACCTTGGCTATGCCGACAAAGGGGATGGTGGCAGCAGCTTGGCAGTTGCGCTGTGCTTTGGGGCAGAGCCGGACCTGCTAATGGACATCAGACTCAATTTGGACGTCATTGCTGGAGGACCACAACTTGACGACGCTGCTGCATTCCTGGGGGCCAAGGCCCAGAAAGACCGAGACGCTGCACAGTTAGCCCTGGCTAAACTGCTCGCCAATGTTGCGGGGGAGTACGACCTCGTTCTGCTTGATTGCCCGCTAGGGAACGAGCCACTGCAGGCGGCAGCTGTGGCAGCTGCCCGGTACGCACTGGTGCGCGCCGGCGGGAGTATCAAAAACGACCGTTTTATACCAACTTCTGAGTTGCGGAGTTTTGTCGGCGAAGACGGGGATTTCCAGTCGCTGTTTTGCTCAGAACCGGTTGCCGGTATCAAGGCTGGTCAGAATACAGGTCAGAGGGTTTTGACCCGGGCCGGTGGAGACCGCCCCTGTGGCCGCGGCCTTTCCGCCATCCAGGTATGGCCTCGTTCAGCTTTTTCTCCTTGGCAGGGTCCAGCCGGCCGGCGCGGTAGTCGATCCGCTGTCCATGCAGCCACACGCCCAGGGTGCGTTCGTGGGTGTCGTCCGTTTTCTGATGCCTCGGCCAGTCGCCGCCGGCGGCCCGGATTTTCTGCAGTTCCTCAAGCCGCTGCTGCCAGCGTGCCTCGTCGTCCGCCTTTCGTGTTGAGGTCCTGTCCCATCCGGGGATGACCGTCAGGGCCTCACGGTAGGTGGGGGAGAGGGTTCCTTGTGCCGATTCCCGCCGTCGGTGTACCAGCCACGAACCCAGGGCCCACTCCCTTGCCGTTTTGGCGTGGGTGACGGGCAGCCTGCCCTCGGATTCGTGGAAGGCGATGACGTCGGCCAGGTTCCGCAAGCCTGCCTCGGGCGTTCGTTGGGCTTTAGGGGGCAGGGCTGCTTTGTGCTCGGCCCGGATGCCAGGCTCTGCACGGGCAGCGATCTGAAGGTGGTAGCGGACGGTGGTCTCCGCGACGTCCTCTAGGGCGGCAATCGTTGATGTTGGGATGCCCTTCCGGTACATCAGCACGAACTCCGGGTCAGGGGCGGCGCGCTTCACGTAGGATCTTCTCCTTTTGGCGGCGCGGTGCGTCGCAGCTCAGCTATGCGCAGTCGAAGAAATGTGATCACAAGGATCAGGACGTAGATCGCCAGGCCGATCAGTACAGCCATCACGACAATGCAGAGCACGGCCAAGATACCGAAGCTTGGAGCGAGGTTCACGGTTACCTCCGTCCTAGGGCTTGACCCCGTGGGGCCTCTCCCGGTTTGAGTTGCCTGTGGCGTCGTAGATGGGCTCGCCGTTCTGATTCACGGGGAAGCTCTCTATGACTTCGCCTGTAGCTGTCTCAATAATGACCACCGAGTCCGCCGGCCAGGCAGGGTCAGGTACAACGGCGTAATCAACATCGGAGACGTTGGTGACTTTCCCGGCGTCGTTCATCGAGCGGTTGAAGGCATCGACGACTTTACCGGTCCTGGTATTTACGGCCACGGTCTCCTGGGGGAGTCCTGTGGCGTCACCGGAGAACGGGGTTGCATTCCACCAACCCTCGTACCCACGTACTGTTGTCGGAGGTTCGACCGCGGCTGCTACTGAAGGTGCGGCATCGGGCGAGGCGGCTTCCGCACTGGCGCAGTCCGCCAGTGCGATGGCAGCAGCAATTCCTGCTAGTCCAAGTCTTACCTTCACAACTTCCCCCTGAGTTGATTCGACAAACCGCGCCGGGCAACGAGCTGCTCCGGTGCTGATCGTCCTAGCCTAGGGGAAGCATCGCCGGCGCTTTAGGCGGGCGTGACCCGTGGATACCCTCGGGAGGGGTTCAGCGTAGGCGAGTAGTGCGGTGTTCAAGTGATCCTATGGACATCGAAATCTTATGATGAGCCACGACTACCTTCTTGGTGTCATCTAGGATCCACTTCGATTTGATCACCTTTCCCCTTCTTGTCCAGTCCTCTCGTACCAGTGGGCGATGAAGCTGATCCTTCAACCATGCGGCGGCCTTTTCCGCGCACTCGGTTGGCGAGAGCGCCACGCCTTTGATCAGGAGGTCGCCTTCGTCGTGCCCTTGCCCTTCCAGCAGGTGATCATCGCCCCACTCTCCACTGACGAGTGGAGAGCCGTCCCGATCAGGCCAGTAAGCAATCTGAAGAGTGCACTGATTATTGGGCACTACGACGTCGGGCACCTGCAGAACGATCACTAACGGGATAAGTCCACCGACCACGTTGAAAGCGTCAGGGCCCGCGCCGGGAATACCCCACTGGGTCACAATTTCGGCTAATCGGCGTGAAAATGCCTGACCCTCAGGAGATCTGGGCTCATGTCCGGAAAGTTGGGCGGGTGAAGTCATGCGTGAATCCTATGTGCGGGAGCTCCAGCCACTGTCCGTAAGCCGGTGGCCGACTGCAACCCGCTCACGGGTCTGTGGAATCGAGGGTTTCCTGGATCTTTTGGAGGGTTTCGGGGCTTGCGGCTATCTCGATGACTCCCCCGTCCGACTGGAGTGCCATGACTTGGAACCTCGACGGTATGCCCTGCTTTGAGTCGTTGCGCTCCCGTCGTCGCGGCGGTGCCAGGACGCGGAGCCCGGTAAGGGATTTGCTGCGGCCCCTGGGTACCAAGGTGTCGTAAACGACCGGCTGGAACTCGATCCGAACCGGAGCTGGGGTGGCCACGCCCATGTCCCAGATGCCGCTCAAAGAGCCGGGTGGTGAGTTCGGATACCGCAGAAACACCACCGCCTGCCCGTGCTCGGCGAGTCTGGCCGCGGTCTTACGGGTTTTCTTCACGGTGAAGTACCAGCCCCCACCATTAAACAGCGCGTAGAAGACTGCGTTGAAAGTCGCCTGATCGAGACGGCGTGCGAGGAGTAGGTCAACGGCCAGGATGAGAACGCCCCCGGCCACACCAACCAATATGGCTAGTGCACCGGGATGCTTGGTGCCCCATTCCCTCATGCTGGCCACGCTAGGCACGATAGGGTTCTGCCGTTACGGTTTACTCCGTGCCTGGACCTGATCCAAAGCCATCAGCAGGCCATCGGCGTCTGAGACGTCAAAAAAGGCGACGTTTTGTCCCAAGCCAAAGCTGAAGAAGTCCATCCCTGTGTTCTGATACATGCCGAAAAGACCCATCGCGCTCTGGTACCCGAATGTCACACTCACATGCTTGCCGTCCCTGGATCTGTCGACCTTGCTTGGCATACCCATTACTGGAGCATCAGCAACTGATCTGTCCCCTGTGCAGACGATCGCGCGACTATCTGTGAGGCCGTAGGCGGTGGCGATCTTCCGACGTTTCTTGACGATGAAGCGCCCGAAAATGAAGTACAGACCCACCAAGACGAATGGAATGCCCCAAATAATGAACAGAGGTGACTCGCCTTGGGTAATAACCATGGTTTCCCACACGATCGCGAATCCACCCCAGAGGATGCTGAAAGGCACGAGGAATGCATCAGCGCCTGTGAAGCGAACCTTCGGGTCGGGTTGACCGACCCATAAAAGCCGTTCGCCTTGGCGGAGGAGTGGCAGAATCCGGCTTCGTGGATCGTTCATGCCCGAAGTGTTACACAGGTGGTTCCTGTCTGAACAGGGCAAACTCTGTCTATTTGAGCCTGCCCGGAGGTCTCAGGGTTATGTGCCACTCCCTAACGGGACACTTCACGAAGGCACCGTGACCTGGGGAAGCGGGGACCGAGGAAGTCGTAGCCAGAGGGTCACCGACGCCGCCCGGGAAAGTAACGAACTACGATTCGATCCATGGCTGCCATCACCACCACCAAGGAACTTCGACAGAGAATGGCGGAGATCTTTCAGTGGAAAGTCAGTCCCCAGACCGGCCGGGAATACTTCAACTTGTACAAGTGGTGGCGGGAGCCAGAAGTCATAGCCGGCATTGGAGACCTGCTCGCCGAACCGTTTCGTGACGCCGCTCCGACTGTGGTCATTGGCCCATCAGCCAGCGGATACCTGACCGGCAGCCTTACCGCCGCCAGCCTGCGTGCCGGCTTCTGCCCAATACCTAAAGACGCAGCGCCTTCCTTCGACAGCGATCCTTGGGTAACAGTCACCAGCCCGCCCGACTATAAAGATCGTCACCTTGAGCTGGGGATACCCAAAGGCCTCATCCGCTCGGGAGACCGTGTTCTCGCTGTGGACGATCTAATCGACACCGGCGGCCAGCTGCTGGCACTGCAAAGACTCGTCGCGGAGACCGGAGCGACGTGGGTTGGAGCGTCCGTGCTGATCGACAACCTCAAGGAAAGCCCGCCGCGCCGCCAACTGAACCTCAAGGCTGTCTTCCATATTCGGGAGCTCTAGCCCACGACGACCTGTTTCATTGTGGGTTTGCCTTCGGATCCTTTGTGTCCCGACTAAAGCTGCCTGCCCCGACGGTCCCAGTCTGCCCGCCGAGCTTCTTCCTCATTCCAGTAATGACCGTCGCGACCGCGCACATAAACCAGATACGCGAGCCCGGCTGCGCAAAGAACCAAGAGTGACCACCATTAGGAAGCGACCGGGAGATACCCGAGGCCAAGTAGCCAGGAAGGCGGGAGTCGGAGTGCTAACGGCGCGCACCGGATCTACAAGCCCTGATCTCTTGTCGGGACCGGCAACCGGAATGAAAGCACCGGCTGGCCTCATGGCCGTGTCAGTTTCCGGGCGTCGTCGCGCTGCGGTCGAGGCGGTTGGTCAAGATCACCCGGCCACGGTTCAATATCTCGCTGATGACACGCTGCTCGTGGTCATCGAAAAGCGGGCTGTAATGCTCACCTGGTGGGGTAATGCTGGGGAGATTATTGCCGTAAAAGAGTTTGTCGTAACACTTGTCTGTTTCTGGTCCGCGGTCATCAAGGGATGCGTTGACGCTGCATGCAATGTCGCCCAGAAGGTTCCACGCATTCAGCAGCTGCGCGCAGGTGTCATCCGATGCCGGCAGCTGGAGAAGGTCTTCGATCCCATCAAGGTTCTGGAATTCCTCGTTGCCTGGGTCCAAGGTGAGGTTGTGCTGGCGGGCCAACTCCGGGAAGTCCTCTTGGGTGCGGGCCCAGACGATCTGGCCGTTGTGGACGAGAACGCCGTCCGTATCTTCGTCACCAGCCTCATCATCCGTTTGCCACACGAGGCCAAGCCCTTGACCTTGAAATTGGATCCAGTGCGGGTAAGACATCCTCATCCGCGAATCCTATATGTTGAGTTCGCATACCGGAGGCTAATCCCATGGGGAGGAAACGCAGCCCATTAGAACTGCGGTATCAGCTTGGAGACCAGGACGCTGCACACGATTCCGGCGACGACTACCATCCGCACAAGTATGTGATTCGCCCCGGTAAGTGGCGGCATTTTTAGCAGCGCTATTTGTCACCTTGGTGCCCGTAAGCCGAACCGCTACCGGAACGGTACTGACGGACTAGCCCAATCGGCGCGAGTGACCAAAGCGAACGCGATGGCCGGCAGCCGGGCTTCCAGGTCTCAGAGATTGCGATTGGATTTTCCTGAGAACTGGCCGATGAGGCTGTGAAGTAGAGTTTCATACTCTGCCCGCTCGAATACGAACGTCCTGTCGATCTCTACGGCTTCCGTGGGGTTGCCGAAGATGTCGTCCCACCCGAAGTCAGACCAGGTGACAGTTTTCTCCGTGATGCTGATGCGGGTGCTCACGCCTCCGCAGCCGGGGTCTCCACATTGGCAGTACAAGAGCCAGGTTCGTCCGTTCCTGTCCGCTGGCAGTGGGCCGCCAAGGAGCTGCCTCAGTTGATCCAAAGACTCTTTAGGGCTATCGGCCCAGGGCAGGGGGATCTTGCGATCGGGGTTGTCTGCCTCGGACGGTTCGGTCAGCGCGAGCAACGGTAGGCCGTCTATGTAGATTTCCTGAATGGGCGCGCGGACTTGGACTACCTGCCGCCGGCGGAACAATCGGAACCTCGACTCCGTCCACTCCAGCTCGTTCTCAACGAACGTCAGTGAATTGATCAGTTTCTCCACAAATCTAGTTTCCCAGCTCTGAAGTCAGGGCTGGCTCTGCCAGTGGCCCCGCTGCAGGAACCTTCAACGGGAGGTTCCTGGTTCGGGAGCAGGGGCACCATCGACTTCATCGTGTAGGTAAGGGACACTTGACCCTTAATCCCCTGGTGGGCCCCGTATCCATTCGATGGCATTTGGGAGTCAAGGAAGACCAATGGCACGTTATTGGGATAAGAAAACACCGACTGTGACCCTTATCCTGTCCGGGATCGTGTGTATCTCGTTATTCATAGCTGTTTCAAATGACAGCCGCTTTGGCTATTGGCCACCGATTTTTCTTTTAGCAGCCATTGCTTTTACTATCTTCAACAACCGCAGGATAGACCGTCTGGAAGCACGAAAACTCAACGGCGATGCAACTGGTAGCTAGGATGCTTGGCCGAGCGGGGCCTTCGGGGGTGCGGGCCTGCTTTCGATGCTGAGCGGTGAGACTTACTGCAGCACGAAAAGGATCCTTCTGCGAGACAGCAGGACGCTGACCGCTCGCCACTACCGCTCGGGCTCGATGTAGCCATACGACGAGGTGGACCGGCCAAGACGCCATTCGTAGCCGTCCACTTCAATTTTCAGAACTGAGACCTCGCCTCGGCGAAACAGCCGCCGCCGCTTTTCTATGTGCCCTTGCCCTTGAAGGTAGGCGCGCATCACGAGGCAGAGCTTACGGAGTTCGGCTTCCTTTTCATCCTCGACGTCGTCGTATTCGAAGAGGATCGCGCCGACGTCCAGCTCAGGTATGAACACATTCGCCCACTCGTAGCTGGCTCTGATCCTTGCCGTGCGGTCGTTGCCGAAGCGGCCGCTCACACGAACGCTGTGCAGCCAGGGATCGGCTTCAGGGATAACGTCCACCACGGCAAACGTCTCGTTAAACACTTCGTCCACGACACGGTGCAGCATGGCTTTGATGTCGATCGTCACGGTGACAGTCTCTCAGTCCATGGACAGCTGTGGAGTCCGATTGAGGATCCCCTACCGGGCGGCCATGGATCATGTCGCGGCACACGGAAAGTAGCGGGATGGGGCGGCTACTTGTCCGCTTTTCCTGGGGCTCCTAGACCTTGCGGCACAGTTCGTGACAGGTCCCATATCTCTGTTCCTTCAGACGTCCAGACGTCCAGCAACGAATCAACACCACGATTCTGTGCGTGCTCGACTTCAGAGGTGAATATTGGTGCTGTGTCCAGAAGAAGCACGTGCGCACCGTTACTCAGATCCAGGACCGGGAGCAGATCTTTTGACCGATCGAAGAAAATCCAGCCAGTGAAGCCAAGGCCGTCAATGACTGGGAAATCCAGATCCAGTATCTGACAGTCTTGAAAGGTAACGCAGGAGTTTCTCGCATTCGTAGCCAGCGTAGCCAACGCTTCCCGGTACGAAGCGGATGCTTGACTTACGCCAGAATATAGCTCGTTTCCATGACTTGATGCTCCTCGCAGTGTGTCCAGTGACATTCCGAAAGTGGCGTAAAAGTGGATACCGAGCCGATTGGATTCTGCTTCCCACTCACGTATCACCACTGCTGAAGCCGATGACCCATTCGAACTGCCCCAGCTAGTGTGGTTGTGTCCTACGTGCTGGTAGTAGTAAGCATCCAACTCTCGGGCCGGTGACATTTTGGTCCCCTCTAAATAACACCAAGTCTTGCCAAATTTTCGACCAGAACCGGCCAGCGCCTTGACTTAGTTGCCGCACGATTGGCTGGCGTTGCGAGGCAATCCGACCGCGATCGAATTCTCTAGGTCATTCAAGTCTTAGACCTCTCGAGTTTACTCATATGGATGCCGCCGGTTTTCCCCTATGCTTCCTTAGACATTGGACAGGCTAAGAGTGTCGCGAAGTGGCCAGCCAGCGCCGGTAGGGGACCGGCTAACGGGACTATCGTTCTGCAGAAAAACCCAGGAGTAAGCTCCCACCATGGGGAACACATATGGGGATTCAGCGACGCCTCTTTCAGCAATCTTTTTCAAAACCGTTGTGGTCGGTGTCGCTGTCGGCGTCGCCCTTTCCGTCACCTTGCACCTGCTGCCGGTAGGTGGAGCAGCTCCCTTGGATGTCGGCAGAGTGCCATTGGTCTTCCTATCGGGAGCGAGCCTCGGCGCACTATTGGGTGGCGGGTCTGCTGCTTGTTCCCTTGGTTTGCATGCACTTGCTAGGAAGATATCCAGCGGGTTGCGGGCCACTGCCGCAGGGATTGGGGGCGCAGTAGGAGTCGCCCTTCCTCCGCTCGTCTTGTTGGGACCGGCACTCTTTACGAGTTCAGCGAGATGGTGGATTCCGGTCTCCGTACTAGCAGGATCAGCATTGGCTGTGGCGGCCACGAGGCCACTTAGGGCACCCGTTCTGCACTCCAACGAGGAGCCGACACGTTGAAGATTCGGCTTACGGGGCGTTCGGTGAGGGATCGTTCACCGGACGCCCGTAAGCCGATCCCTTAACGGGCGGGGCTTCATCTCGTAGAAGTGGCGCGCTACTTCGAGGTCAAGACGCGACAACGGTTGCAGTTTCGACGGATAGGAGCCGGGCGTAGTTCAAGCACATGCTCAAGCCTTCGTTCGCCGGAACTCGTGCGCCCTCGACGGAAACGGTTGCACCCTCAGATAAAGGCGAGGTGCCAGGAAAGACGACTGACTCACCGTCGAACTTAGTGCCTTCTGGAAAGACCAGGGTGTAATCGTCACCGTCCTCCGCCCGTAGGATGAAGCAACCGGCTCCGTCGTCATCGAGGCGCCCCTTGAGCTCAGCGTCTTGTCTCGGAGCCGAGGACGGTCCCGAATGAACCACAGCCTTCTTGCCGGCTTCACTCAGAAGCAACTCGGTCGGCAGCTCCTGCTTTGCAGCGAGCGAACTGGTGGCAACCGGGGTCGTGTCTTGGGCTGCAGCTGAGCAGGATGTCAGTGAAAGGCCGATTACTGTCAAAGCCGGCGAGTCCCTGCAGCGACGTCTCGAACGATCGGACTCATCCGTTTGATTGCCGGGCAAGTGATTCAGGCACCTGGTTAACGAACCCCGGCGCCATGCGCCGGTCGCCCATCTGTTGGTCAGTATTGGTCCTTCTGGCCATGATTGTCCCCTCAATCGTTCACGGTGCCTAGAGAAGGATATACGGGGTTGCGCTGATGAATGGACTAATCTGGGGTTCGCCGGACGTGTGAAATCCGTATGACCAGCAATAACAGTTACTCTTTTTGTTGGATATATTGTCCGTCATTGGTAGCGTCATGGCTGTCTGGTCGCCGGACGGTCATGTGCCCGGCGATGTCCTGGTTGAATTTTTTTGGGGAGGAAAATTTTTATGTCGCGTGTGTTGTCTACAGAGCAAGCGAAGGCTGCCATCGGGCAGGTCCAGTCGATCATCAACGGCGGTTTCACGGACCAGATCTCCGCGCTGGACGCGCAGGGCCGGGTTCTGTCTGACCCGAACGTCTGGGACGGTCCGCTGGCCGCACAGTTCCGTGGGTCCACCTGGCCTGAGACGAAGGCGGCCCTGGATAAGGCCAAGGAAGAGCTGGAGCAGCTGCGCGGGCAGCTGGAGAAGATCTCCCAGGACATCTTCTCCGCCGGCGGCGGCGCCTAGCCTGTACTTTCCGGTGTGACGGCCGGGTGGGTGTTCCGTCCTGGGGCATCCACCCGGCTGTTGCGCCGTCCATTTTCTGATGCGTGTCCGGTACTGGGGTGTCCTGGTCCGGTTTGAAGTTTGGTGGACCGTCTCCGCCGTCCGGTGGTGTTGTCCCGGGTGGGGTGCGGTTCCTTTGTTTCCTTTGATCGTTTCGCGTAATTGCTCAGTGGGGGGCGTTGGTTGTGGCCGAATTCGTTGAGGTGCCGTTGTTGCCGGTATCGGATGCTTCCAATGGCGGGCGGTTCAGTTACGCCGTGGCTGAGGCGGTGCAGTCGGTCTTCCAATCCGCCGCTTCACGGATTGAGGGGCAGGCGGGATCCCGCGCTTCCTATGTGTCAACAGCAAAGGCGGACTTCGGGGGCCATTTTTCGGAGCTGTTTGCCGCTAACGCCGCCACGGCTGCCGGGGACGCGGAAGCACTGGCCTCGGCCATGCGGACCGTTGCGGGCTACGTGGGGCGGATGGTCGAGGCCGCACACGAGGAAGACAACCGGCGCCGGCGGAACAACGAATGGGTCCGCGAGCACAACGACCGGAACGGGTTGGAGCAGGTCAGGGACTGGTTCTTTGGCGAGGCAGAGCGGCCCAACGCAGACCCCGGCCCCGCCCCGACCTTTGCGTCGCCGTCCCCTAACCTGGGCTCCCGGGAAAACCCGGCGCCCGGTGGCGGATACGGAGGGGGGACTTCCTCGGCCCGGCCCGCCGACCTGCGCTCCTTCGCGGCGGGTTCACGCGGCCTGGACGACAGTCTTGCGGCGGAACCGGGCTCACTGGACGGGCAGATGTCCTCGTTCGCCTCCTTCTGCTATTGGGGTTCCATCGATGCGTCCGGCGTGATCAGTGCTTACCGGCGGTATCTGCAGGCGAATGAAAACGATGCTATCTGGGCCACCACTGTGGCGGATGCCTTCGCGGCCGCCGGCGGTGAGGGTGCGGTCTCCAGCGTTTCGGACGCCGCTGTCAACGCTGCGCTGGCCGCGGCAGGGGTCAGTGCCACACGGTCTTCACTTGCCATTGATCCACCCACTGCTGCCGGCGCGATGCCCACCAGCGGTTATGCCAACGACCCCGTGAACACGGCGACGGGAAACTTCATCGAACCCGAGTCCGATCTGGCCTTCGCAGGCGCTTCCTCAAACCTGGTGCTGTCACGGATGTACAACTCCCTGGGTTCGGGCCTGGACCGCGAGGGCGTGTTCGGTCCGGGCTGGGCCTCCGTCCTGGACCAGTCGCTGCTGCTTTCGGACGAGGGCTGCCGATGGGTGATGGCAGATGGACGGGCGGTGGATTTTCCGCGCGAAGGCGCCGGCTGGAGCCGGGCTGTGGGGGAGAGCTACTGGGTCGCCAGCGAAGCTGCCACCAATGCCGCTTTCCGGGAGTTGCGTTCCCTGCCTGCCGGCACTGCGGAACTCCTCGTGGTCCGCGACAACCAAGGCTCGTGGTGGGCGTTCAGCCCTTCCGGCGTGTGGCTCGGTATGGGATCGGCGCCGGGCCGGACCGTATCGGCCCTGCGGGAAGAAGCGGCCGACGGCGCCACGGCAGGTTCGGTGGGCAGGCTTGAACACGTGCGGGGCCGCTTCCTCGAGGTCGACTACGCGGCCGGACGTGCCGCTGTCGTGCGTGCCTCAGATGGCCGGCGCATCGAATACGGATATGACGCCGCGGGCCGCCTGGTGAGCGTCACCACCGAACTCGGTGCCAGGACCTACCGGTGGAACGAAGCCGGCCTGATCGACGCCGTGTACTCCGCCGCCGGCGTCCTCGAGGCGGAAAACACCTATGACTCGTCCGGCCGAGTGGTCCTGCAGGTAACCCAACACGGCCGCCGCGTCCGGTTCGCGTACCTGCCGGGCCGGGTCACTGTTGTCTCGGACGAGGATGGCACCCGCTCCAACTCGTGGATCGCAGACGCAAAGGGCCGCCTGGTGGGGGTGCTGGACTCCCAGGACCAGCGCCAGTCGATGGCCTATGACGCACACGGAAACCTGGTGTCGTTCACCGAACGCGACGGTGCGGTCACGGTCCACGGCTACGACGAACGGGGCCGCAAGACCCGCACCGTAACCCCGGAAGGTGCGGACCTTACGTACGGCTGGGACGACCAGGACCGGATCACCACGCTGGTGACCGCCTCCGGTGCCGCGGTGTCCTACGAGTACGCCGATGAACTTTCCCGGGATCCTTCAGTGATCCTGGATCCCCTGGGTGGCCGTACCGAGTTGGAGTGGCGGGACGGGCAACTGGCCCGGGTTACCGACCCGGTGGGAGTCCAGGTCGGGTTTGAGTACGATTCCTTCGGGGACCTGGTGGCCACCCGCAATGCGGCAGGCGATGTTGCCCGGATAATCCGGGATCAGGCCGGCCGGCCGGTGACGGCGGTGACCCCTACGGGTGCCGAAACCCGTTTCACCTACAACGATGCCGGACTGTTGGTCCGGCGGGAGGACCCGGACGGGGCCATATGGGCCTTTGAGCACGACGCAGCGGGGCGTGTTACAACGTCCGTGGCACCGGACGGTGGCCGGACAGAGCTTGAGTACGCCGCCAACGGTGAACTGGTCCGCACCATCGACCCTTTGGGCCGGTCCATCGAGAGGATCTTCGACGAACTGGGGAACCTCACTGGGGCACTGTTGCCCGACGGCGCTGCCTGGGGTTTCACGCATGACGCGCTTTCACGGCTGGTGGGCATCACTGACCCGGCAGGGCACGACTGGACCCGGGAATACGACAAAGTTGGCGCCCTGACAGCCGTCATCGACCCAACTGGCGTCCGGACGGACGCTGCTTCTGACCGCAGGGCCGGCACCGCGACCCTGACGGAGGCTTTCGGGTCCGCCACCATCCGCTTTGACGAGTTCGGCCGCCCCACCAAAGTGGAAGCTGCTGACGGGTCAGCAGAACTGGTCACGTACGACGCCGCCGGCAACCCGGTAGAGCTGGTGGACGGTGAAGGCGGGTTGACGGTCCTGGGGCGGGACGTCGCGGGCAAGGTCACCTCGGTCACCTCACCTGGTGGCGCCGTCACCCGGTACGAATACGACGGCTGTGGCCGGCCTTGGCGCACCACGGACCCGCTCGGCGCGGTCACGGAGCTGGCCTATGACGCAGACCAGCGGATCAGTTCCCGGACCTTGCCCACGGGCGAGGTGGAGACGTTCGAGTACGACGCCGGCGGGCGGCTGATTGCCCTGCGCACCCCGGGCCGGGGACTCTCCCGCTACGGATACGACGCGTGCGGGCGGCTCACGTTTTCGCAGGACACCTGGTACGGCACCCGCAGGTTCAAATACAACGTCGCCGGTGAGCTTACTGAGTCCGTTAATGGCGTGGGTGGGCGGACGCGGTTCGAGTATGACTTCCGCGGCAGGCTGGTTCGGATCACCGACCCGTTAGGTGGGGTCACCACGAGGACCTACACGGTCACGGACCTCGTCGATTTGGTATCGGATCCGTTGGGCCGAGTGGCCACGGCCACGTATGACCCCGCCGGGCGTCTGCTCTCGAAAACGGATCCGGACGGCCACACCACCTCGTGGACGTACGATGCCGCGGGCCGCGAAGCCAGCACCTCGGTGGACGGGAAGCTTATTTCCTCCATCAGCCGCGATCTGCTGCGGCGCCGCGCTGTTATTACCGATTACACCGGCCCGGACGGGCTCGCCGTCGAGCATGAGCTCGTTTTTGACCGGTGCGGGCGGTTGACCTCCCGGACCCGTGGTTCCCAAGGCCTGTCCTGGGAATACGACGGGGACGGGCACCGGACCGGCTTCACCGACGCCTACGGCGCCACCACAACCTACGCCCGTGATGCTGCCGGGCAGATCACGGCTGTTGGTAATCCGTTGCTGGGGGAGGCATCCTTCAGCTATGACGCTGCGGGCCGGATGACTTCCGCAACTGCCGGGGATCTGGTGCAGGAGTGGGCTTACCGTAACGGGGCGCTGGCCGAGCACCTGAGGGTTGACCATTCAGGTAGCGGTGCCCCTGATGTGACGATGATCGGCCGCGATGATGACGGCAGGATCACGGCACTGACCCGGTCCGGTGCGGTCACCCAATACGGGTACGACGGGGCCGGGCAGATGGTTTCCGCGTCCACCACACGTGTGGGTGAGCCTGAGGCCCCCGCCGTGGTGTTGGGGTGGGAGTACGACGCCGGTGGGCGGCTTCTGCGTGAAACGGTCCCGGGCGGATCCCGGGTTTATGGGTATGACGCTGCGGGTCAGCTTCTGTCCGTGAGGGAACCGGATGGGTCCCGGACGGAGTACATCCATGATGGGCTGGGCCGGCGGACGCGGTTGATTGGTCCGGATGGTTCCTGGACTGAGTACGCATGGGGTCCCACCGGGCTGCTGAGTGGTTCTGTGGTTCGGGACCGTGATGGGGCGGAGGTGTCGCGACACTCGTTGTGGGTTGATGCGCTGGGTGAGCTTGCCGCCGTCGACCGTTGTGAGTTGTGGTGGGATACCGCCAACCCCGTACCTTCTTTGGCCGGTATGGGTGGCGGGCAGGTCATTGTCCTGCCCGGTGGCGTCACCGGTGTTGGAGGCGTGTGGACGGTGCCGGGCTGGCGCGCCGCCCGGCCCACCGACGAGACCGACCCATGGTCCGTCATCGGTCTGTCTGCCCTTCCGGCTCCCGGCGGAACGGCAGGTGCCGTTTCGGGGGCGGCCGGAATGCTGCCTACCGGTATCAACTTGACGGGCAACGGCGGCGTCGACGTCGCAGGCCTGGAGTGGCTCGGGGCACGCGCCTACGACCCCGCCGTCCGCGGTTTCCTCTCCACCGACCCCCTCGCTCCCGTTCTGGGTGCGGGGTGGGATGGCAACCCGTATTCCTACGCCGGTAACAACCCGCTCAACGCCACGGACCCCACGGGCTTGCGTCCCCTAACCGATGAGGAACTGAAGATCTACGACGGTTCCGCCGGGGGCGCCATCGCCGCCGCCGAAAATTGGCTCGGAGACAACTGGGAGTATGTTGCAGGTGGCGCCATGGTGCTCGCTGGCGGGGTCCTCATGGCCACGGGAGTTGGAGGCCCGGTCGGAATGATGCTCATCGGTGCCGGCGCTGACACGATCATCCAGAAAACAACCACCGGCGAGGTGAACTGGGGCCAGGTCGCGCTCAGTGGGGCACTGGGAGGCTTTGGTGGAGCCGGTATAGCCGCGCGGGCTGGTTTTACGGGGCTAAGAGCGACGGCAGTTGCAGGCGTCAGCTCCGGCGGTATCAGCGGAGGGATTCAGAGCACGTATGGCTACTACGCAGGTCAGGGGCCTCACACGGTTACCGGCGCTCTCGGTGCAGCCGGTCAAGGGGCCGCCTTCGGAACTGTACTCGGTGGTGCAGGTAGCGTTGCCGGCACCTTCGTTGCCCGTGGTTTGATGCGACCCCTGACTCAGAATGCCTCATCTTCAACTGTGGCCATGGGCAGATGGATGGACGGGCGCGTCATTCCATACGCTGATGCCAATGGATTCGGTTACTACAAGGGCACGCCCGGCTGGATCCATAATCCGATGGCAAACATTGTTGAACGCGTAGATGATAACTCCCTTGCACATAGAGTGCTGGGCGGCGCCATGAACTCCGTGGACGAGAATTTCAACAGAGCTTGGATCAATACCCAAGTAAACTCCGGAAAGAGAATCGTGGATATCGGCGTAGATTTGGATTCTCCCTTTTACCAGATCGAGCGCCACGCAGTTGCCGGATACCCGGGATATTCCAGGGACTTCCAGCCGAATGCGGATCTACGCGTCCTGCAAACAGCAAGTCGACCGTGACGCAACTTGAATTAGGGAAGTGATTAACCATGAAGCTACCGATGCACGTTAGGGCTACGAGGGTAACCCGAAAACGACCATCGCTCATTTTTGGCAGGTGGTACTTCATTTATGATGTGCGCTTTGAGAGCGGCGAAGTGCAAACCAACGTCGACCTCAATAAGGTGCTTAAGGGATCCAGCTTTCCGGCTGACTACCACTCCGTTATGAAGGGTGCGCGAGCACTGGCGGGCGATGGCGTCCCGGGCGAGTGGGTCGACTATCCCTATGGACGTCCGCTCAGCGACTGACACTCGCTGCGGGCAATATCAACTTGCGGGACCCCTCCGCCCAGATGTCGAGGTATCTGGTCCCCTGAAATCCTCCAGCGCCCGAGCACCGGGGTGGGGACATTGTCCACACTTTTCTTCTCTGATTGCTTCGTAGAGCCTCCGGACTGGCCCGGATTCCGCATGTTTTGGCGGGTTCCCTATGTTTGCAAGGCCGGGAATGTAGTTCGAGTCCCACCTCGGGCACAGTATTTTCGCAGGTCAAGGGCCTGTTTCCTCTTTGAGTGTTGACAAAACCGCCGAAAAGTACCACTGTTATCTTCCTTCATCGCAAGATTCCTGCTTCAAAACTCTTGCCACCGTTGCGTGACCTGCGTCATATCGTATTGATTGTCCGCCCCGCAAGATCTTGCGATGCCGGCAGGCTTGGATCGCCGAAACCAGGGATCATTCCTTGTGGACCAAGCCATTGGTCCTCTGGCAGAAATTTTCCTGTACCTGTCGTGGAATTCACGTCATACTCGGATCTGAATGATTGCCAGTGATGGCGCCAAGCGTCACTAATGGAGCGCGGGCGGCATTTGACCCGCGGTTCAGTGCCTACCCGCATCTCCATGTGTTTGCTGAGAGACGCTGCATTCATTCTCCCCGCAGCCCGGCCTCGTCGCTTGTCGATTTACGACAGAGTGTTCACTTTTTGCGCAGTCCTCCTCTGTGGGACTCCAAGCCCCGCTGCCCTGTTCGGCGGCAAGTCGAGTTCGCCGATGCCGAACTATTCACTTAACTTCCCTTGCTTGGGCGATAACAGCTGGCGTCCCTTACCTTGCACGGTTCATGGATTGGTCGCCCCTCCTGGTAACTGGCTGCGGATAGGACTCACACGAGTGCGTTTTCTCGGAACTCTTCGCCGTTGGCTGCGCCGGGCGTAGGTGAGCATGCTGCCGGCGCCGGGCCCGCACTTTGGTCCCTTGGGACATCACTAAACAGCTGAACCCTGCGGGCTCTCGTCAGGATGACAAGAGCCCGCAGGGCCTTTCTGCTCGTAGTGCTGCTAGACGGTCGCTTTTTCGTAGGCTGGTTCTCTGCGCTTATCGAAGATTGTGGCTCCGACTTCCTGCTCGGCTTGGTTGTTGATGGAGAGGTCGATGCCTGGCCGGTCCCTCAGGATTAGGACAGCAATTACGGATAGTAGGGTCATGCCAAGCAGGTAAAGGGAAACCGAGGCGCTGCTCCCGGTGGACTGTATGAGTGCTTGGGCGATGGTCGGTGCGAACGCACCGCCTAGGATGGCGCCGATGGCGTAGGAGATGGAAACGCCGGAAAAGCGCACTGAGGCCGGGAAGATTTCGCTGTACCAGGCGGCCTGTGGCCCATAGCTAAGTCCTAGCCCGATGGTGAACAGGCCAAGGGCGAGGTAGAGCAGGGGCAGCGACCCCGTGTCGATGAGCCAGAAAAGCGGGAAGACCATGAGTGCCTGGGAGGCGAAGCCGATCAGGTAGGTGCGTTTGCGGCCGATTTTGTCTGCGAGGTAGCCGGACAGAAGCGTGAAGAGGAACCACATGGCGGCGGCGAAGGTGATGGCCAGGAGTACGTCGGTGCGGTCCAGGCCTACCTGGCTTGTGGCGTAGCTGGGGATGAATCCTCCGGTGGCCATGTAGCCGGCTGCGTTGTTTCCCGCGAAGACGAGTGCGGCGAGCAAGACCAGCAGCCAGTGTTTGCGGAACAGTTCGGCGGCCGGGACTTTCGTCTGCTGCTTTTTGGTGGCGATTTCCTGGAACACGGGGGATTCGTCGACGGCGCGCCGGACCATGTATCCGACGCCGATCAGAACGATGCTGAGCAGGAAGGGCACGCGCCAGCCCCATTCGATGAAGGCTGCTCCGGGGGAGACCCATCCGGTCATAACGGCTGTGACTCCGGAGGCCAGGAGCATGCCCAGCGGTACTCCGAGTTGAGGGAAGGCTCCGGCGCGGCCGCGGTGGTCCCGTGGGGCGTGCTCGACGGCCATGAGGACTGCGCCTCCCCATTCACCGCCTGCTGAGATGCCTTGGAGGATCCTGAGCAGCAGCAACATGACGGGGGCCAGGATCCCTGCAGTTTCGTAAGTTGGCAGGATGCCGATGAGTGTAGTGGCGGCTCCCATCAGGATGAGTGTTAGGACCAGCATTGGCCGACGGCCGATGCGGTCGCCAAAGTGTCCGGCTAAGAAGGCTCCGAGCGGGCGGAAGAGGAAACTTATCCCCACGGATGCGAATGCCAGCAGAAGCCCGATCGACTCCCCCGCGGGGGCGAAGAAGACTTGGGCAAAGACCAGTCCTGCGGCTGTGGCATAAATAAAGAAGTCGTACCACTCGATGGTGGTTCCGACGATGGTGGCGAAGGCGACGCGGCGTTGCGTCTTTTTCGCCGCGGCGTCGGTTAATGCACTGGGCATGGTTTCTCCTGCGTTTGGTCAAGGCGGCGTATAAGGGGGGAGCGCTAGGCGGGGTTTAGCAGTGCCTTCTGTGTATGTGCTTTCAGGCTGAAACCTGGGGCTTGGGCTTCTTCGGGTGATGGTCCCAGGCCGGCGGATAGAAGTTTCCGGGCAGCCATATGGTCTGCTGCGGCATTTACGGATTCGACTGCTACGAGTTGGCCGTCCCGGTGGCAGAGGATTGAGAATTTAGCTGCAGCGGGGTCTCCAATGAGTGTGGTTGTGTCACCGGCTCTGTACATTCCGGCCATCTGCAGGCGCAGTGTGCCTTGTGTTGACCAAAACCAGGGTGTTTCTTCGTAGTGGTCCGTTGCGCCAAGGATGACCTGTGCTGCGTGCCGCCCGTGCGCCGCAGCGTTCTGGACCGACTCGAGCCGGGTTCTGGTCCGGGTGTGGGGGTTCGGGTAGTTCGCGCAGTCGCCAATGGCGAGAATTCGGGGGTCTGAAGTTCTCAGGGATTGGTCCACGACGATGCCGTTGTTTGTTTCGAGTCCGGCCCTCGCGGCAATCTCGTCGTTGGGTATGACACCCACACCGACGACTATGAGATCAGCCGGGTAACGCCGATTAGTGGTGGAATGTGCGGCACAGACCCTGCCATCAGGGCCAGCTTCAAAATGGCTGATGCCTTCTTCCAGACGAAGCTCGATACCGTTCCGTCGGTGCGCATCGGTAAACCATTCGCTCATAACAGGCGTCAGGGCCCGGGCCATGGGTCGGGGGGCAAATTCCAGCACTGTCACGGAGCACCCGTGGGCTCGGGCGGCCGCGGCGAATTCCAGGCCAATAAATCCTGCTCCAATGACGATGACGTCCCGGGCTTGGGCGAGAGCCGGGTGGAGTTCTTCTGCGTCCTGCAGAGTCTTCAGGCTGTGAATGCCTGTCATTTCCGCTCCTGGGCAGGTCAGCTTTCGGTTGCGGGAACCAGTGGCCAGGACAAGGTGGTCGTAGGGAAGCGCAGTCCCGTCTGAGATGGTGACGGTCTTGTTGTCCCGGTCGATGTCCGTTGCTGAGACACCGGTGCGCAGGTCAATGTCGTTGTCGGTGTAGAAGGTTCCTGGCCGAAGTGGCAGGGCCGCAGGGCGGCCGCCCGGGGCCAGGTAGTCCTTGGACAGTGGCGGGCGCTGATATGGCAGGCCCTCTTCCTCGGCGAGGATGGTAATGCTGTCGGTATATCCGCCGGAGCGGAGGGAGTCGGCCGCTTGAATGCCGGCCTGGCCGCCTCCGATGATGATTACCCCCATGGTTTAGACCTGGTCCGTGGGGACGTCGACGATGATTGCGTCGAGGTGTGCGCCGACGCTCACCTGGCATCCAAGGCGGGACTGGTTTGTCCGCTCTGCCGTGGTGCAGTCGAGCATTTCGTCTTCGTCCTCGCTGAGCGCGGGCAGTGCGTCCTCGAACTCGGGGCGGACGTAGACGTGGCAGGTGGCGCACATGGCTTGGCCGCCGCATTCGCCGACAATTCCTTCAACGCCGTTGGCGACCGCGGCGCGCATGAGAGATGTCTTTTCATCCACAGAGACGGTGTTGGATTTTCCGGTGGGCTGTACGAAGGTGATGGTTGGCATGATTCTTCCTTGGAGTGCTTGGATGGGGCTGGTTTCAGTTCCAGAGGACTGGCATTTTGGTCAGTCCGCGGAATACCCAGCCGGCGTCGATAGAGGGGTTATCAGGGTCCAGCCGCAGACTTGGCAGCCTGTCGAAGAGTACGGGCATCGCCACTTGGGCCACCTGGGCACGGGCGACCCAGGTCCCGGCGCAGAAGTGTGCGCCTCCACCGAAGCCAAGGTGCGGCTTCTTAGGCCGATTGATGTTGAAAGTCTCCGGGTCAGTGAACACGGCAGGATCGCGGTTCGCGGCGCCGAGCACGACACCCAGCCGTGCACCGGCGGGGAGGCGCACACCCTCGAGGACTGTTTCGCGGGTCGTTTGGCGCGGATACATTCCAATGGGCGCGACCCAGCGGACGGACTCTTCGAAGGCGACGGAGAACAATTTCGGGTTCGCGAGCACGTCAGCCAGTTGGTCCGGGTTTGACAGCAGTGCCCAGACCGTTGTGGCCAGCACGTCGCGGGGCTCGTTGAGGCCGCCGCCGATGGTCATCTTCAGGTTGGCCCTTATGGACTCAAGTGGAATAGGCATGGAGGCCAGCCCGGAGAGCAGCGATGGATCGGGGTTCTTGCGCAGGTACGGGATCATGTCATCAATGGCCGCATCAACTTCTTTGGAAGATGCTTCACTCTTGGCCCAGACGGCGGGGTCATCGGCGTAGTTGCCGGTGCCATCGATCATTGTCTGGCTCCAGCGCTGGAAGTCCTCCTGGGTGGAGTTGTGGAAGCCACAGATTAGCCTGAGGTTTTCTGCCGCGTAGGGGGCGGCGTAGTCCCAGACGAAGTCCGCGCCCGGGCCCTCGGCGGCGATCTCTTCCAGGTATTTGGTGTTGTTCTTCTCAAAGATTGATGCCCAGTGATTCTTGATCGTTCCGGGGCGCAGCGTGCTGCCGTAGGAGTCCCGGTCCACTTTGTGTTCGGGGTCATCTTTGCGCAGCATCGAGTGGCCCATCGCCCGCTTCATGAGTGAACCGGATTCGTTGGCGGAGAACGTGTCCGCGTCCTGTTCGATGGTGTGGCAGGCAGCGTAGCTGGTGACCATGTAGCGGTTCACTGCCGGCACCCAGTGCACCGGAGCTTCTTCACGCATGCGCCGGTACATGGGGAACGGGTCGCGGTACAGGTCCGGTATGGTCACCCAGTCAGCCACCGGGGCCTCAACGGCGGCCGCAGCAGCTGAGGAGTCTGCGACGACGCCGTGGTCCGCTGGAACCGAGGATAGTAGTGCGTTCCGCTCCGCTGCGTCTTCCGGCAGCGCCCCTGTGAACGGGCAGCCTGGGGCTTTGGGGGTTCCCTGGATGATCATCTTTGGTCTCCTTAAGTGTTGCGCGACTTTGCCTGTACTCAGTGTGGGTTAGAACATATCCCCGGTAAAGTACAACTATCTGAGCTATATCCACGGTTTTAATGAGGAGAGGGAGGTGAAGCATGGCACGCTACACGTTGCGACAGCTTGAGATCTTCATTGCTGTTGCAGAGCACGGAAGCATGTCGGCTGCAGCAGACGCCTTGCTTGTGTCGCAGTCGGCGGTCGCTGGAGCAATCAACGCCTTGGAACATGCTTTTGGAGCGCAACTGACGATACGGCGCAAGGCCCACGGCGTGGCACTTACTGCCGCCGGGCGGTACGTCCTGGACCGGGCCAAGGGGCTGCTCAACGCGGCTTCCGATTTGGAGCTTCATGCCGCGGACGCGGGAGCCGAGTTGCGTGGGTCCCTGACCTTGGGCTGCTACAGGACCCTTGCGCCTACGGTCCTGGCCGCACTCATTGACGACTACAGCCGGCAGTATCCATTCGTCGAACTCGACTTCTTCGTTGGTCCGCAGTCCGAGGTGCAGAGCGGCCTGGCAACTGGATCCCTGGACCTCGCCATCGCCTACGACCTGTCACTGCCCAACGGGCTGGTGAGCCAAAGACTCTTCGACGCCGTGCCAGCGATCGTCCTCGCCGCCGACCACCCACTTGCCGCGCACCCGGCGCTGGGACTGACAGACGTAGCTGATGAACCGATGATCCTGCTGGACGTCAATCCCAGCCGGGAAAACACAATGATGATGTTTTCCAGTGCGGGTATAGAACCGAACATCAGGTTCAGGACCTTGGATTACGAGGTCACCAGATCGCTGGTGGGACGCGGCATGGGCTACGCGATCCTTGTCCAGCAACCCGCATCCAACCAATCCTACGAGGGGCGCCCACTCGCGGTCCGGCCCATCGAGCCCCCAGTGCGTAACGTTCCCGTATCCATCACCTGGCCCGCAGCAATCCGGCCGTCCCGAAGCGTCGAGGCGATGATCACACTCGCCGCGCAGCTATACGGCAAGCCAACCAAAGGTTGATCTGCCACATAGGGGTGTCCTGCCAGATAACGACAGCTTGTCGCGGCCGCTTTGCGGATACCTAACGAAGCTGTACTTTGGAGGCCTCCATACTCGAGGCCCGAAGACCGTCGTGAGTTCAGCCGTTGATGATTTGGGGGACGCCGAGGGCTTTGAGACCTTCGACGCCGAATTCCAAGCCGTAGCCTGACTGCTTGGCGCCGCCGAAGGGAACGCGTGGGTCGACGGCTCCGTGTTTGTTGATCCATACGGTGCCGGCCTGGATCCTTGCTGCAACTTCGCGGGCAGCTGCGGGATCGGATGACCAGACTGAGGCTCCCAGCCCGACCTCGAGGCTGTTGGCCATGGCGACCGCTTGATCGATCGTGCTGTAGCGGATGATCGGCAAGGCCGGGCCGAATTGTTCCTCAGCCACGAGTGGATTGTCGTTGTCGATGTCCGCGACCAGAGTAGTGGGGTAGAAGTAGCCAGGTTGTTCCTGCGGCGGGTTGCCTCCCATCAGGACGCGCGCACCGGAGTCTTTGGCGGACTCAACCAGCCTGTTCACGATGTCGAACTGCTGCTTGTTCTGCAGGGGGCCGAGAACGCTGGTCTCGTCCAGCCCGTTGCCCATCGGAGCAGCAGCGGCAACCGCACTGAGTTCTTCGCAGACCGCGTCGTAGATGTCCTCGTGGACGTAGAGGCGTTTGAGGGCTGCGCAGGTCTGTCCGGTATTGATGAACGCTCCCCAGAACAGACCCTCGGCAATAGCTTTGGGGTCGGCGTCGGGCAAGACGATGCCTGCGTCGTTTCCGCCCAGTTCCAGGGTGAGCCGTTTGACCGTGTCGGCGGAGGATTTGATGATCGCCTTGCCCGTGGCGGTGGATCCGGTGAACATGATCTTGCCAACAGCCGGGTGTCCGGCCAGACGTTCCCCGACCTCACGACCTCCTGAAATGACGGTCAGGAGGCCTTCGGGCAGTTCCTCGTTGATGACCTTAGCCAGGGCCAGCACGCTCAGCGGGGTGTATTCGGAAGGTTTAACGACCACGGAGTTACCCATGCGCAGGGCGGGGGCGATCTGCCAGGTGGTGATCATCATGGGCCAGTTCCAAGGTCCGATGGCGCCGACGACACCGATGGGTTTGTAGTGCAGCTCGGCGCGGGTTTCGCCGTCATCCACGACCGTCTCTGGTTCCAGGACGGTAGTAGCGGTAGCGCGAAGCCAGGCGACACAGGCGCCGACTTCGAAGCGGGCGTTCAATCCGTTCAGCGGCTTGCCCTGCTCACGGGAAAGCAGCCGTGCAAGCTCCTCAGCGGAACGTTCGACAGCATCGGCCGCCCTGAGCAGAGCGGCGCTGCGGCCATCGTGCCCCAGCGCCGCCCATGCCGGCTGGGCGTTTGCGGCAGCGGCGACCGCGCGGTCCAAGTCCTCGACAGTATGAACGGGCGCCTGACCGACAACTTCACCGGTCGCGGGGTCCAGCATCGTCCTCGTGTCGCCGGCGCCGCCCGTGATTGAGGCCAAAAGTGCTTCGTAGCTTTCCATGATTACTCCACTTCGCGTAGTTAGTTGCTCGGGGATCTTTCTGACTCTGTGGGTACTCGGTTCTGAGTGGCTAGCGGCACTAGGCGAGTATTGGTTATTTTGCTGTGTTGTCGCGGTCCTGGGCCGGCATGCCACCATCAGTCCTCAGATCGTCTGCTGGGTCCTGTGAACCACCGAAACCGATGCCTAAGTACACGCCGGGCCGGCGGGCCTTGAGGTACAGACCCCAGCCGAGACCAGCGACGCCCGGCAGAAGTACCAGTGCCGGCAAAATCCAGGACAGTGCAGAATCGCCCTCGGCGCCGATCAGGACGTCAAAGTTGACCAGTATTACCGTGAGAACTGCTCCAAGAAGGACTGCCGACAGTCCCGGTGCCACTGCTCGCGTCCATGCCGTGTGCTGGCCGGCGTGGCGGCGGAAGTAGCCGATGACTGCCAGGGAAGTCATCACGAGCAGAAGCACGAGTCCCACCGCTCCTGCGTTGGTGAGCCAAGTGAAGAGCGTCAGGACGGGGAAGAGCGGACCAAGTTCGGAGCTTGCCCCTGCAAGGGCGAAACAGACCAAAACAACCAGAGCGAAAACGGACTGCGCGAGGGAACCGGCTACAGGAGCATGAGTCCGGGGATTTACACCGGCCAGCCAGCGGGGCAAAACGCTTTCCCGCCCCAAGGAGAAGGAGTAGCGCGCCACAGCATTATGGAAAGCAATCAAAGCCGCAAGGAGACTGGTTATGAACAAGATCTGGGTGATGTCGGTAATCACCTGCCCGGCATGTTCTGCCAAGAAGACAAAAATGAGGTCAGGCCCTGCTTCCTGCGAACTGGCCACGACATTGCCTGGACCGGTCGCCACGGTCATGGCCCATGATGAAAATGCGTAGAAAGCGGCGACAATACCGACAGCGACGTAGGTTGCCCGCCCGATAGCACGTTTGGGGTCCTTCACTTCTTCGCTGTAGATAGCTGCCGACTCGAATCCCATGAAGGCAGCGATGCTGAATGCCAGGACTGCTCCCAGCCCGGGAACCAACAGGTTGGACGGATCCAGACCAGCTCCCGAAACACCTTCGGGTGCTACCGAAAAGGCCAGCACATCAAAGACGATAACGGCCAGGAATTCAAGGCCCACAAGCACGGCAATGACCTTCACTGACAGGTCCACTTTGTTGATTCCCAGCCACCCGACAATGATGAACCCGGCCAGCGCCGCCGCCCACCAGGGTAGGTCCACTCCGGTCTTGCTTGCCACAAAGGATGCGGAAGCAAAACCGAAAAGGCCGTAAATGCCGACCTGCATCGCGTTGTAGGACACAAGGGCGACCCACGACGCTGCCACGCCAACAGCGCGGCCTAGTCCTTGAGCTACGTAGGCATAAAACGCGCCTGCGTTACGAATGTGAGCACTCATGGCTACGTAGCCCACCGTAAACAGGGCCAGCACTCCTCCCAGGAGGAGAAACGAAAGGGGCACCCCGACGTTCTCCGTCACGGCAAAGTTACTGGGAACGCCACCGGCGATGACTGTAAGTGGCGCCGAAGCAGCGACAATCATGAAGACGAGTCCCGGAACACCTATGGTCTGGCGGTTAAGGGAGGGCAACGCATTGGCCGTCAGCGGTGACGAAGTTTTAGGTTGCAAGTAATGCTCCAAAAGAAGAACAGGGAAGTGGCCCTGCGAACGGGGTGGGACTTGAGACGTTCAGCACAGATCAGGCACTGCGCCTACAGGAAATGGAAGGATGCGGCTTGCCATCCCCCGATGTTGGGCGAGGAAGGCAGCAACCTCGAAATCACTTATTCACACACTGAGCACCGCAGCCGGCAGCTGCTTCAACCCGGTTGAAGCAACGCACAGCGGAGACCATCCAGGGACATCAGGGACTCTGCCGGTAGTGACTAGATCCATCCAATACCTCGGTGGAGTAGCAACGAACGTTGTGTCGCGCAACACATTCCACTCAGGCTAAACCCACGAGGACTCATCTGTCATCTTTTTTCCACAAACGTCGAAAAAAAACTTCAGCTTGCGCCGTGATGCGGAGCTATTCTGGCAAGTAGCTGCTCGGGCTCCTGCCCGGAGGTTGTACCGCTTGACGCACAAACTCGGAGAAGGCCTGGGTGCGCGGCGAGCCCCTGCCAACATCGGTTCGGTCCGAACCGCTGCTCTGTGGCACACCCGGCCACTCGACCATCACCAGCAACAGCGCGAGACGTCCACTACCAGGCTGAATGACACTGTCAATATTCAATGCCGTAACAGGAAACGCAGCCCCTGTTGCCACAGCCTTGGTTTGGCTTTGAATCAGGTGCTGACGCCTTCCGGTCGAAGCAGGGCCAGATAGCCCTCAAGTTGAAGGGCATGTTGAAAATCCCCTTTGCCGGCAGGTGCAAGGGCCGCCTCAATCTGCGCACCGAGCAGCATGTTCAGGAGCTGGCCGGCGAGGACGGAGTCCTCCACTGTGGTGCTTACGTCGCCGGCCTTCCTTGCCTCGGTTAGCCAGCGCCGAATAGCGTCGAGCCATTCAGCCATTGAACGCTGGTGAATAAGCGCCTTTTGGGGGTCGTTGACCGCCTTCTGCCAGAAGGGAATAACTATCCGCGCCTCGTTAGCACGTTCCTCGTCCAAGGGAAGAACCTCGAGGCAGAACGCTCGCAAAGCGGCAAGACCGGACTTGCCGGCGGTTACGTTGGAAATTCGCTGATTGGTGCGGTTGAAGACATGTCCAAACGCGAATTCCAGGAGCGTCTCCTTCGTTGAGAAGTAAGGTTTCAGCGCCCCATTGGCGAAGCCCGCCTCCATCGCAATCTCCCGCATGGTGGCACCCTCGATGCCATGGCGTGCAATGATCCGCCACGTGGCATCCAGCAGCTCCAGGCGACGCTCATCATGGTCAACAACTTTTGGCACGCTGCCCCTTCCGGGAAACATCTCGCTTCAACTCTTGTGATCCATCTAACCTCAGGTTATTATCTACAGGTATAGAAAATAAACTCTCCGGCCGGCAACGGTCTTAAGTAAGGTCGACGATGACACTCGCACATGCAGACGCAGACACCCAGTACCGCCTGACTTCTGGCGACGAAATCTCCCAGGTCCAGGCAATCCTGCGGGCAGCCGGCCACCTTGAGCCCCACCACCGCATTGCCTATCTGGGGCTCCTGGAGCCTTCCCGCGGAGCCACCCCGGAGGAAGCAGACCGGCGCTTCCGCATCTTCATCCACGATGTCTCCGGCGGCACGCCGCATGACGTCGTCGTTTCGGTCACCAAGCAGCATGTGGAGTCCGCCGTCATCCTCGATACCGCCCGGACCGGCGAACTGCCCGTTCTCGAGGAAGAGTTTGAGGTGGTGGAGTCCCTGCTGGCCAGAGACGAACGCTGGCTTACCGCCTTGGCGGCACGGGACCTGGACGTCAGCAAGGTCCGGGTGGCGCCGCTCTCTGCAGGCTCTTTCGAGTACACCGAAGAGAAGGGCCGACGCATCCTGCGCGGCCTGGCTTTTGTTCAGGAGTTCCCTGAGGACAGTGCCTGGGCGCATCCCGTCGACGGGCTGGTGGCCTACGTTGATGTGGTCAATAAGGAAGTCACCCAGGTCCTGGACCTCGGACCCATGCCGGTCCCGGCCGAGCACGGCAACTACACTGATCCTGAGCTGACCGGGCCGCTGCGCACCACGCAGAAGCCCATCAGCATCACCCAGCCGGATGGCCCCAGCTTCACCGTGACCGGCGGGAACCACGTGGAATGGGAAAAGTGGAGCGTGGATGTCGGGTTCGACGTCCGCGAGGGTGTGGTCCTGCACAACCTGGCCTTCCGTGACGGGGACCGGCTGCGGCCCATCATCAACCGGGCCTCCATCGCCGAAATGGTGGTCCCGTACGGCGACCCCTCACCCATCCGGTCCTGGCAGAACTACTTCGACACCGGCGAATACCTGGTGGGCCAGTACGCCAACTCCCTGGAGCTCGGCTGCGACTGCCTCGGCGACATCACCTACCTCAGCCCCGTCATCTCCGACGCCTTCGGCAACCCGCGGGAGATCCGCAACGGCATCTGCATGCACGAGGAAGACTGGGGCATCCTGTCCAAACACTCGGACCTGTGGAGCGGGGTTAACTACACCCGCCGAAACCGGCGCTTGGTGATCTCCTTCTTCACCACCATCGGCAACTATGACTACGGCTTCTACTGGTACCTCTACCTGGACGGGACCATCGAATTCGAAGCCAAGGCCACCGGCGTCGTTTTCACCTCCGCGTTCCCTGAGGGCGGCTCGGACAACATCTCCCAGCTCGCCCCTGGACTGGGCGCGCCGTACCACCAGCACCTCTTTGGCGCTCGGCTGGACATGGCCATCGACGGATTTACCAACAGGGTGGAAGAGGAGGACGTCGTCCGGCAGGCCATGGGCCCGGGCAACGAGCGCGGCAATGCCTTCTCCCGCAAGCGCACCTTGCTCACTCGCGAATCCGAGGCGGTCCGTGAAGCCGACGCCCGCGCCGGCCGGACCTGGATCATCTCCAACCCTGAATCGCGCAACCGCCTGGGCGAGCCCGTGGGTTACAAGCTCCACGCCCAAAACCAGCCCACCCTTCTCGCGGACCCGGGATCCTCAATCGCCAGGCGCGCGGCCTTTGCCACGAAGGACCTCTGGGTCACCCGCTACGCGGAGGACGAGCGTTACCCGACGGGCGATTTCGTGAACCAGCATGGCGGCGGGGCGGGCCTGCCCGAGTACGTAGCGCAGGACCGTGACATCGACAGCCAGGACATCGTGGTCTGGCACACGTTCGGCCTCACCCACTTTCCCCGTGTTGAGGATTGGCCCATCATGCCGGTGGACACCGTGGGGTTTAAACTCCGCCCGGAGGGCTTCTTCGACCGCAGCCCCGTCCTGGACGTACCTGCCAACCCGAACAAGCAGAGCTCAGGGTCCTGCCATAGCGAGGGTGATAACGGTGGCTCTTGCCACTAGTCCCGCTGTTGCGGCCACGGACTGGAAACTAGTGACGACGACGGCGGGACGGGTCCGGTCAGCCGGGCCCGTCCTGCACCCCCGGGTGTGCGCGGCGGTTACCTCGGTCTCCTGCCTGGTCCACTTGTGGGTGGCGGCGTCGGGCCGGCATGGGGTCTGGCTCGGCCTTCTAATGCTTGTACTCGCCGCCGTGTGCGTGCCCTGCCTTGAGCACATCTGGCGGCACAGCAATGTAGGTGCCCTGCAGCGTGTCATGGTTTGCGCGCTTTCCATGGTGGCCCTCCACGGCATGTTGCTGGTGGGCGGCATAACAGAGGGACACACACACTTGGCCCACCACGGCGATCAAGGTTCTGCAAGCAGCCAGACCGGAACCTTGCTGGCCATTGTCGGACTGGAGCTGATGACGGGGCTGCTTGCCGCCACGCTGATCGCCCGGTTGCGGACCAACCAACGTGCAACATTGCACGGTAGCCGCTGAGGTGGCGCAACCATCCACATACGACTCTTGGCCAGCGGGCTGGCAGGGACGAATCGGCCCTGCTTCGCCCAATCAGAATGTACATCCACCGGTCAACTGGCCGCATAAGCAATACGGGAGGAAAACATGCCCCGAGGCCGACCCCTGCTACGACCGCCGAGGAAAGTTGAGGGTTACCCCCTCGACTACTTTCCCCCGCAAGATGCGGAATATGTCCGCGACTGGACCAGCCTGCAAGCGGGGGAAAAGGTGTGCTTTGTTGAAAAGGACGCACATGAGTTGCACGGTCAAGTTGACGCTGTAACAGACGATGGCACGATCCTGTGGCTGTATGTCGACACGGGCCTTGGACGCAGACTGGTTTCACGCCTTGACGGCGGTCTCGTTTGGCGTGTCAGGGGGACTTCGTAGCCGCCCAAGCAGAAACCTGATCAGAGGATCGGTCGCCGGCCGCATCATTATCGATGTCCCTTTTTGCCCCGTTTTGTCCTGAGGACGAAAGGGCGCAATCAGCACCAAGTTCGGGAGAGCGAGGGCAACGCCATCTGGCTGGACGCCGGCATGTGCAGCCCGTACGCTTTCTACCAGTTCTGGCTCAACACAGCCGATGCGGATGTGGTGGACCGGTTGAAGGTGCTTACCTTCCTGAGCCGGGCCGAAATCGAAGACATCGCAACGGCTGTTGCCGAACGTCCGTTTACCAGGGAGTGCCCGCGGAAGCTTGCCTCGCAGTGACGTCCCTTGTTCATGGAGGGGACCACCGAGAAGGTGATCGCGGCTTCGGCTGCCCTCTTCGGCAACGGTGACCTGGCGGCGCTGGACCCCGAGACGCTGCAGGCAGCTTCCGCGGAAATAGCAACGACGGAAGTTAGCAGAGACAACTTGGCCATGAGCAGTCTGTTCGTTGCCACTCGGCGCGCGACCAGCAACTCCGCAGCCCGCCGAACTATCAGCGAAGGTGGGGCATACTTCAACAACGCTCAAATTGCCTACGCTGAGCATGTAGTCCCGGCGGAGGAACTCATCCATGGAAAATTCTTAGTCCTCCGCAAGGGCAAAAAGACCCTCGCCATGGCCGTCATCACAAGTAGCTAGCTACTTAAACAGCAGGAGCACTGCACGCCACGGCGTGCAGTGCTCCTGCTTATGAACGGCCCCTAGCCGTTGATGACCTGGGGGACGCCGAGGGCTTTGAGGCCTTCGACGCCGAATTCGAGGCCGTAACCGGACTGCTTTGCTCCGCCGAACGGGATGCGCGGATCTACGACGCCGTGTTTGTTGATCCATACGGAGCCGGCCTGGATACGGGCTGCCACTGTGCGGGCTGCGGGGAGGTCGGAGGACCAGACCGACGCGCCGAGTCCGACGTCGAGGGCGTTGGCCATTTCGACGGCCTCGTCCACGGTGCTGTATTTGATGATGGGCAGTGCGGGGCCGAACTGTTCCTCGGCCACAAGCGGGTTGTCGTTGTCGATGTCCGCAACCAGGGTGGTGGGGTAGAAGTAGCCGGGCTGGTCCGTGTCGGGGTTTCCGCCCAGAAGCACGCGTGCGCCGGAGTCTTTGGCCGCCTCCACGAGGTTGGCGACGATGTTGTACTGGGATTTGTTCTGCAAGGGGCCCAGGACGTTGTTTTCGTCCAGGCCGTTGCCCATCGGCATCACGGCGGCGACGGCTGTGAGTTCCTCGCAGACGGCGTCGTAGATGTCTTCGTGGACGTACAGGCGCTTCAGGGCCGCGCAGGTCTGGCCGGTGTTGATGAAGGCGCCCCAGAAAAGGTCCTGGGCGATTGCTTTGGGGTCCGCGTCGGGAAGGACGATGCCGGCGTCGTTGCCGCCGAGCTCCAGGGTGAGGCGTTTGACGGTGTCCGCGGAAGATTTGATGATGGCCTTGCCGGCTGCGGTGGAGCCGGTGAACATGATTTTGCCGATGGCGGGGTGGTCGGTCAGGCGGGCGCCGACCTCCCGGCCGCACGAGACCACTGACAGCAAACCTTCGGGGAGTTCTTCGTTAATGACCTTGATCAGCGCAAGGACGCTCAGCGGCGTGTTGCCGGAGGGCTTGACCACCGCCGCGTTGCCCATCCGCAGGGCGGGGGCGATCTGCCAGACGGTGATCATCATAGGCCAGTTCCAGGGCCCAATGGCCCCAACGACACCAATGGGCTTGTAATGCAGTTCGGCGCGGGTTTCACCGTCATCCACAATGGTTTCTGGTTCCAGATGGATCGTGGCCGCGGCGCGGAGCCAGGCCGCGCAGGCGCCGACTTCGAAGCGGGCGTTGGGTCCGTTCAGCGGCTTTCCCTGCTCACGGGAGAGCAGCTGCGCGAGTTCTTCGGCGGAGCGTTCTACGGCGTCGGCTGCCTTCAGGAGCGCAGCGGACCGGCCGTCGTGGCCCAGCGCAGCCCAGGCCGGCTGCGCGGCAACAGCAGCGGCAACAGCGTTCTCCAGGTATTCGAGATCGTGAAGGGGAGCTTCGCCGACCGTCTCGCCCGTTGCTGGGTTAAGGATGGTTTTCGTGGGGCCGAACGAGGGGGTGATGGACGCGAGAAGCGCATCATAGGATTCCAAGAGATACTCCACTTCGGGTAGTCGTTTGAGTGCAGCCGGAATGGCTGGACGGAGTTCCACAGTTTTTGTTGACTGCGAGTTGATTAACTGTCTTTTGCGCATGGCTCTTGTCGTAGGGAGATCGACAAGAGCCCAGATGCTTGAGGGGTTTGGGTCAGCGGGCGTAGGGGTCGGCGATGCCGATGTATTGGGTGGTGGTGTATTCGGCGATGCCTTCGGTGCCGCCTTCGCGGCCGAGGCCGGATTGCTTCACGCCGCCGAAGGGTGCTGCTGCGTTGGAGATGACGCCGGCGTTGAAGCCGACCATGCCGAATTCGATCTGTTCCGCCACCCGCAGCAGGCGGTTGAAGTCATGGCTGTAGAGGTAGGACGCGAGTCCGTATTCACTGGCATTGGCCAGCCGGATGGCGTCTTCCTCTGTGGCGAAGGTGGTGACGGGGGCGACGGGGCCGAAGATTTCCTGGCCCAGGATCGCGGCATCGTTGGGAACGTCTGCGAGGACGGTGGGCTGGTAGAAGTAGCCCGCGCCGTCCACGGGGGCGCCGCCGGTTACGGCTACCGCTCCGGCGTCGACGGCGGCAGTAACGAGGGCGTGGACGTCGTCGCGGGCGCCGGCGTCGATCAGGGGACCTACCTGGGTGGCGGGGTCGGTACCGCGTCCGGTGGTCAGGACTCCCATGGCGGCGGCGAATTTCCGGGTGAATTCGTGCGCAACGGATTCCTGGACGAGGAACCGGTTCGCGGCGGTGCAGGCCTCGCCCATGTTCCGCATCTTCGCCGCCATCGCACCTTCGACCGCCTTGTCCAGATCGGCGTCCTCGAACACGATGAACGGTGCGTTGCCGCCCAGTTCCAGGGAGGTCCGCAGAACGTTCTGCGCCGCGTCGGCCATCAGGCGCTTGCCCACAGGGGTGGAGCCGGTAAAGGAGACCTTCCGCAGCCGGGAGTCCTTCAGCAACGGGCCGGAAATCCCCGAGGCCGACGAGGATGGGACAACGTTCAGCACACCGGCAGGAAGGCCGGCGTCAATCATGGTCTGGGCAAAAAGCTGTGCTGTGAGCGGGGTCAGCTTGGCGGGCTTAAGGACCATGGTGCAACCTGCGGCGACGGCCGGTGCGACCTTGCGGGTGGCCATCGCCAGCGGGAAGTTCCAGGGCGTGATGAGCAGGCAGGGACCGACAGGCTTGTGCTGGACCAGGATCTTGTTCTTTCCCTCCGGGGAGGTCAGATAGCGGCCGTAGTCACGAACGGCCTCTTCGGAGAACCAGCGCAGGAATTCGGCGCCGTAGGCCACCTCGCCGCGGGCCTCTGCCAGGGGCTTTCCCATTTCCAGGGTCATCAACAGCGCGAAGTCCTCGGCCCGTTCGGTGATCAGATCGAAGGCACGGCGCAGGATCTCGGCCCGGACTCTCGGTGCGGTCCGCGCCCAGGAAGCCTGAACCGCGTCGGCGGCGTCCAGCGCGGCAACCGCATCCTCGCTGGTGGCAGCGGCGAGGGTGGCAAGCACTTCCCCGGTCGCAGGGTCGTGGACGTCAAACGTGCCGCCGTCGGACGCGTCCCGCCACTCGCCGTTGATAAGCAGGCCGGTGGGCACGGAAGCGAGGAGGGACGCTTCCCGTTCCTGTGGGATGGCAGGGGAGGTTACGGGCAAAGTCGTCATGCGGGTCTCCTGAAAAAGTGTGTGGGCGGGGATGGGCCTGATGGGTCAGTGGTACCGACAGGCCCAACCACGGGGTTAGTAACTGGCGGGGGTGTCGCCGTCGGTGGCCTTGATGTATTGGGCAGCGAGGGCTTCGGAGCCCCTCGCCAGAAGGGCGACGTCGGCCCCCACCAGGATGAAGTTGGCGCCAGTGTCCAGGTAGTGCTGGGCGGTGTCAGGGTTGAAGGCGTTCACGCCCGCCGGCTTGCCAGCTGCCTTTGCAGCTGTCAGGCAGCGTTCGACGGCGGTGCGCACTTCGGGGTGTTCCTGTTGGCCGAGCAGGCCCATGGACGCGGCGAGGTCGGAGGGTCCGACGAAGATGGCGTCGACGCCTTCGACTTTCAGGATGTCCTGCACCGATTCCACGGCGGCGGTGGATTCGATTTGGACGGTGACGCTGATCGTCTCGCCGGCGCGGGTCAGGTAGTCCGGGACCCGGTTCCAGCGGGCGGCCCTGGCCAGGGCGGAGCCGACACCGCGGACGCCCTGGGGCGGGTAGCGGGTGGCGGCCACTGCCGCTTCGGCTTCGGCGACGGAGTTGACCATGGGGATGAGCAGGTTCTGCACGCCGAGGTCGAGGTACTGCTTGATCACCACGGTGTCGTTCACGGGCGGGCGGACCAGGGTGTGGACCGGGTAGCCGTGGATGGCCTGAAGCTGGGCGAGGATGGATTCAAGCCCGTTAGGGCTGTGTTCGGCATCGACCAGGAGCCAGTCCAGGCCGGACCCGGCGCAGAGCTCGGCGATGAGCGGGCTGCCGGAGCATATCCACATCCCGGCAAGCGGCCGGTTGGCCGCGGCGAGGGCGTCGCGGAAGGTGTCCTCTATCCGAAGCGGCATGTCACACTCCCCAGGGGCCCGTAATCGGCATGGACGGTATCGCCTTTGTGAACCCAAAGCGGGCGGGTGAAGGAACCGGCGAGGATGATGTCCCCGGCCTTGAGCGAGTCCCCGTGCGCGGCGATCTTGTTGGCCAGCCAATGCACCCCATTGGCGGGATGGTCAAGGACCCCGGCGGCGACGCCGGTTTCCTCCACAGTCTGGTTCTTGTACAGGATGGCCGAAACCCAGCGCAGGTCCACGGCGTCCGGCTTCACCGGCCGTCCGCCCACCACCATGGCACCCATCGCGGCGTTGTCCGAGATGGTGTCCACGATGGTCCGGCCCTCCATCTCGATCCGGGAGTCCAGGATCTCCAGGGCCGGAACCACGTAGTCGGTGGCCTTCAGTACGTCAAAGATGGTCACCCCCGGGCCCTTCAACCCGTCCTTGAGCACAAACGCGAGTTCCACTTCCACGCGCGGGTGGGTGTACTGGTCCCACTCCACCGAGCAGCCGGTCTCGAGGACCATGTCATCGAAGATGGCCCCGTAATCCGGCTCGGTGATGCCGGTGGCGTCCTGCATGGCCTTGGACGTGAGCCCGATCTTGCGCCCCACCAGGGTCCGGCCCGCTTCCTCGTTCCGGCGCCGCCACAACTGCTGCACCGCATAGGAGTCCTCCACCGTCATCTCCGGATAGCGGGCCGTCAACCGCGGCACCGGGGTCCGGGAACGCCCGGCTTCCAGCAACTCGTCTGCGATGGCCTCAATCGTCTTCGGCTCCAGCATTCTGCGCTCCTCAGGGTGGTACAAATCGTTCGGGTGTAAGGGCAGCCGGTCCCGCTGTTGCGATACGGAATCGGCTGCCCAGTCAGTGCTAGAGCTGCGCGCCGAGCTTGAAGCCCTCAGCCCCGGCTGTTTCGCTGGGCCGGGTGTAGGAGAAGCCGTCCGCGCCGACGGTGACTGCCATTTCGGAGGCGTCGGTGCGTTCGATGACGGGCTGGGGGTTGCCGTCCAGGTCCAGGACCAGGGAGGCTTCGGTGTACCAGGAGGGGACGACGGGGTTGCCCCACCAGTCGCGGCGCTGGTTGTCGTGGACGTCCCAGGTGATGGTGGGGTTGTCCGGGTCGCCGGTGTAATAGTCCTGGGTGTAGATCTCGATGCGGTGGCCGTCGGGGTCCAGGATGTAGAGGTAGAAGGCGTTGGACACGCCGTGCCGGCCGGGGCCGCGTTCGATCCGGTCGCTGATGCGCAGGGCGCCCATTTTGTCGCAGATCTGGATGATGTTGTGCTTTTCGTGGGTGGCGAACGCGACGTGGTGCATGCGGGGTCCGTTGCCGCCGGTGAGGGCGGTGTCGTGCACTGTCTGCTTGCGGTGCATCCACGCAGCGTACGTCACGCCGTCGGAATCCTTGATGTCCTCCGAGACGCGGAAGCCGAGGTCCTCGAGGTACGCGCGGCCGCGGGGCACGTCCGGGGTGACCTGGTTGAAGTGGTCCAGGCGGACCAGTTCGCCGGCAGAGTAGAGGTCGTAGCGCTGGGTGAGGCGCTCCACGTGCTCCACGTCGTAGAAGAACTCGTAGGGGAAGCCCAGCGGGTCCTCGACGCGGACGGAGTCGCCGATGCCCTTGGTGAAGCCTTCCTTGCGCCGCTCAACCCGGCAGCCGAGCTCGCGGTAGTAGGCCTCGGCGGCGTCCACCTCGGCGGGGGACTTCACCCGGTAGGCGAACGCGGCGACGGCAGCCACCGGCCCTTTGCGGAGCACCAGGTTGTGATGGATGAACTCCTCCAGGGAACGGAGGTAGATGGCGTTTTCGTCTTCTTCGGTGACGTGCAGGCCCAGGACGTCCACGTAGAACTCCCGGGACTTGGCGAGGTCGGTGACCACGATTTCCATGTAGGCGCAGCGGACGATGTCCGGTGCCGGGACGCTGGGGGTGGGGACAAAGTTGGTCATGATGGTCTCTCTTCTTCGAGCAGGTTCTTGAGTTTGTAACGGGGGAAGGGGCTTAGCCTTCGTTGGCGGCGGAGGCTTCGATGCTGCCGAACTTGGGGGTGTGGACGGTGCCGAGGGTGATGTGGACGGCCTGCTGGTCGGTGTAGAAGTCGATGGAGCGGTAGCCGCCCTCGTGACCGAGGCCCGACGCCTTGACGCCGCCGAACGGGGTGCGCAGGTCGCGGACGTTGTGGCTGTTCAGCCACACCATGCCGGCCTCCACGTTTTGCGAGAAGTTGTGCGCGCGGGTCAGGTTCTGGGTCCAGATGTAGGCGGCCAGCCCGTACTTGGTGTTGTTGGCCAGGGCGAGTGCTTCGTCGTCATTCTCGAAGGGGGTGATGGCCACGACGGGGCCGAAGATTTCCTCCTGGAAGATCCGGGCGTCGGGGGCGACGTCGGCGAACACCGTGGGTGCGATGTAGTTGCCTTCGGGGAGGTGCTCCGGGCGGCCGCCGCCGGCCAGGAGCCGGCCTTCGGACTTGCCGATCTCCACGTAGGAGGCCACCTTGTCGTAGTGTTCCGGGTGTACCAGGGCGCCCACCTGGGTCTTGGGGTCGTGCGGGTCGCCGACCACGATGTTCTTGGCGCGGGCGGCATACTTTTCGCAGAACTCGTCGTAGATGGCGCGCTCGACTAGGATGCGGGAGCCGGCGGTGCAGCGTTCGCCGTTGAGGGAGAAGACCCCGAACAGGGCGGAGTCGATCGCTGCGTCAAGGTCGGCGTCGGCGAACACGACGCAGGGGGACTTGCCGCCGAGCTCCATGGACAGGCCCTTGAGGTTCTCGGCCGCGTTGCGGAAGATTGTCTGCCCGGTGGTGGTTTCGCCGGTGAAGGAGATCAGAGGGACGTCAGGGTGCTTGACGAGTGCGTCGCCGGCTTCCTCGCCGAGGCCGTTGACCAGGTTGAAGACGCCGTCGGGCAGCCCGGCGTCCTTGAAGATGGTGGCCCACAGTGATGCCGAGAGCGGGGTGAACTCGGCGGGCTTGAGGACCACGGTGTTGCCTGTGGCCAGGGCCGGGGCGAGCTTCCAGGATTCGAGCATGAACGGGGTGTTCCAGGGGGTGATGAGCCCTGCGACGCCGATCGGCTTGCGGTTTACGTAGTTGATTTGTGAGCCGGGGACCTTCATGGCGTCGTCGAACTGGGCCACGATCAGGTCAGCGAAAAACCGGAAGTTCTCCGCTGCCCGCAGCGCCTGGCCCTTCGCCTGGGTGATGGGCAGGCCGGTATCGAAGGTTTCGAGTTCGGCGAGCCGGGCCTCCTGGGCCTCGACGGCATCGGCGATCCTGTTGAGAATGCGGGCCCGTTCGCGGGGCTTCATCCTCGGCCACGGGCCGTTCACGAACGCTTCGCGAGCGGCTGCGACGGCGAGGTCGATGTCTTCTTTCTGCCCGGCCGCAGCCGTGGCGTAGTTCCGGTTGGACACCGGATCCAGCACATCGAAGGTCTTGCCGCCCACGGAGTCAACGAACTGGCCGTTGATGTAATGCTGGATGTGGGTGGGAAGGTCCTGCGGCACGTAATGCGTGGCGGTCTGTTCTGCAGTGAACGTCATTGTTGTTTCCTTACTGCTCGAATGGGGTCTTTGGTAGGACGAGGGGTCAGAGGTTTTTGGCCTGGCTCAGGTAGGCGTCCAGGGTGGCGGAGCGGTGCAGCCGGGCGGTCTTCTCGATCTCATCCGCGTCTGCTCCGGACTCGATGAGCTGCAGCAGTGCCTCATGCTCGTCCACGGAGTCGCGGGCCCGGCCGGGAACAAAGCGGAACGTGGAGGACCGCAATGATGCGAGTCGGTTCCAGCCGCGGTGGACGAGGTCCAGGATGTGCGGGTTGGGGCAGTGCTCGAACAGGACGCTGTGGAAGTCCTGGTTCAGCTGGGTGAAACGGACGGGATCGAAGTGGTGGAGGCACTCGCGCAGGTCCTCGTTCACCGCGCGGGCCCGGGCGATGTCCGTCTCACCAATGAGTGGTGCGGACAATGCGGTGGCGGCGCCTTCCACGATGCTCAGGGTCTGCATGGTGTAGAGGTATTCGGTGGGATCAATCCCGGAAACCGTTGCTCCCACGTTGCGTTCAAACGTCACCAGGCCCTCGGCCTCGAGGCGGCGGATGGCCTCCCGGACCGGGACCACGCTGAAACCGAGGTCCTTGGCAATGGCAGCCAGGACAAGCCGGTAGCCGGGGGAGTAGGCACCTTCTACGATGCGGGCCTTCACGGCCTGGTACGCCTGCTCGGACTTGCTGCCGGCGATGGTTGAACCTGGCAGATCGGTAACGGCTGTTTCAGTCATCTGCGTTGCCTGCTTTCCATTCCTTATACCGAGCCTGCCACTCGGCGTTCATCGGGTACAGGCCGTCCACGCTGTTGCCCTGCTTCACCATTTCGAAGATGAAGGCTTCCTCCTTTTCCTGCTGGATGCAGTCCTCCACCAGTTCTTCGGCGATGGCCGGCGGGATCACCAGGATGCCGTCGGAATCGGCCACGATGATGTCACCGGGCTGGACAGTGACCCCGCCGCAGGCGATGGTGATGTCCGTGTCCCAGGGGATGTGGCGGCGGCCCAGCACTGCGGGGTGCGGGTTGGCGAAGTAGGTGGGCATCTCCAGGCCGGCCACGGCGGTGTAGTCGCGGACGCCGCCGTCGGTAATGATCGCCGCAGCGCCGCGCACTTGGGCGCGCAGGGCAAGGATGTCACCCACGGTGCCGGTGCCCTTCTCGCCCCGGGCCTCCATCACCAGGATCTCACCCTCGTTCACGGAATCGATGGCGCGCTTCTGGGCGTTAAAGCCCCCGCCATGGGTTTTGAAGAGGTCCTCGCGGTTGGGGACGTAGCGCAGGGTCCGGGCCAGGCCCACCACGCGCCGGTCGGGCCGGGTTGCCTGCAGGCCGTCGATGCTGACGTTGTTCAACCCGCGCTTGCGCATCTGCGAAGACAGGGTGGCCGTGGCGACACTTTCCAACTTGGCCTTCAACTCAGGGGTCAGGACACTTGCTGCTTCGGGCAGCCCGGCGGCTTTGCGCGATCCGTACGCTTCCTCGCGCTGCAGGTCATCAACCTTTGGCCCGGCGCCAAAGCCGGCGAACGTCGTCGTGCCTTCCTCCACCCGGGTAACCAGACGGCCTGTGGACAGGTCCCTGGCAGAGACCTCCACTTCGAGGACGTCCCCGGGCTTGGCGACGGATGCGCCGGCGGGGGTGCCGGTGAGGATGATGTCCCCCTCTTCCAAGGTGAGCAGCTGGGACAGGTCCGCCACCAGCCGGGCGAACGGGAAGAGCAGGTCCTCCGTGGTGTCATCCTGGACCAGTTCGCCGTTGTGCCAGGTACGGATGCGCAGGCCGGCGGGGTCGACGGCCTCTGCCGGGATCAGTGCCGGGCCCACTGGAGTGAAGCCGTCCCCGCCCTTGGACCGAAGGTTGGAGCCCTTGTCTGCCCAGCGCAGGTCGTAAACGCCCAGGTCATTGCTGGCAGTCACCGCCGCCACATGGCTCCACGCGTCCTCGAGCCCGACGCGGCGGGCGGCCTTGCCAATGATCAGCGCGATCTCGCCCTCGTAGCCAAGCAGTTCACAGCCCGCGGGCCGCTCCACACTGCTGCCGCTGAGTGAAAGCGACGACGACGGCTTCAGGAAGTAGGACGGCTGGGCAGGGGTGCGCCCCCGCTGTGCAGCGCGGCTGGGGTAGTTAATGTGGACCGCGATCACCTTCCGTGCCGCTGCCAGGGTGTCCCCGTTGACCTGCTCCAAAGCTGTCTCCTCATCAAGTACGAAATCGTATACGAACAACGATGAGGTGCCTCACTGGATCCGTCAAGCCCCCGAATTCTGCCGGTTTTCTGCGCCCTTGTCGTCCCCGTCACATGTGCCGTACAGTATTTGCCGAACCCATGCGTTCAAATATAGAAAAGCTGATTCGCATAAAGAACACTTATTGGTGAATCAAAGCCCACAGTGAAGTGAGGAAAGCCCGTGCAGTTCCACCACCACGGTTATGTATCCGGGGACCCTCGGGTTCAGCCCGCCGCCGGGGTCGGTATTGACCGACCCGCAGATCTCCCCGAAGAAGTTGACGTCCTGATTGTTGGTACCGGCCCGGCCGGGATGCTCGCCGCAGCACAACTCTCGCAGTTCCCGACCGTCACCACCCGCATTATCGAGCGGCGCCCCGGCAGGCTTGCCATTGGGCAGGCGGACGGTATTCAGGCGCGGAGTGTCGAGACTTTTCAGGCCTTCGGCTTCGCGGAGCGGATCATTGCTGAGGCTTACGCGATCACCGAGATGGCGTTCTGGAAGCCGGACGTCAACGACCCGTCGCGCATTGTCCGCACCGCCCGGACCCCGGACGACCCCGCTGGTATTAGCGAGTTCCCGCACCTGATCGTTAACCAAGCCCGAGTGCTGGACTATTTTGCCGAGTACATGGCCAATGCGCCCACCCGCATGGCGCCCGACTACGGTTACGAGTTCCGGGGTCTTGAGGTGGGGGAGGGGGAGTACCCTGTCAGCGTGACTCTGCTCCACACTGCCGGTCCCCATGAGGGTCAGGAGCGCATCGTTAAGGCCAAATACGTGGTGGGTGCAGACGGTGCCCGGAGCAAGGTGCGCCAGGCTATCGGCTGCACCCTCGCCGGCGACGCAGCCAACCACGCCTGGGGTGTCATGGACGCACTCGCCGTCACCGACTTCCCGGATATCCGTACCAAGTGCGCCATCCAGTCCGGCTCAGGCGGGAGCATCCTGCTCATTCCACGTGAAGGTGGCCACCTCTTCCGCATGTATGTCGACCTCGGCGAAGTCGACTCCAACGACAAGGGCGCGGTCCGGAACACCAGCATCGAGGAAATCATCCAGAAGGCCAACGAGATCCTCCAGCCCTACACGCTTGATGTGCGGAACGTTGCGTGGCACAGCGTCTACGAAGTGGGCCACCGGCTCACGAACAGGTTCGACGACGTCCTGCCGGAGGACCGCGGCACACGGACCCCGAGGGTGTTCATCACCGGCGACGCCTGCCACACGCACAGCGCCAAGGCTGGCCAGGGGATGAACGTCTCCATGCAGGACGGCTTCAACATCGCCTGGAAGCTTGGGCACGTGCTCGAAGGCCGCAGCCCAGAGAGCCTGCTCGCCACCTACTCCGCGGAACGGCAGGTGGTGGCGAAGAACCTCATCGACTTCGACAAAGAATGGTCCACCATGATGGCCAAGAAGCCCGAGGAGTTCGAAAACCCCTCGGACCTCGAAGACTTTTACGTGCGGACCGCCGAGTTCCCGGCCGGATTCATGACCGAATACGCCCCATCCATGCTGGTAGCCCAGGCAAAACACCAGCACCTCGCCACCGGATTCCCGGTGGGCAAGCGCTTCAAGTCCGCACCCGCGGTACGGGTGGGCGACACCAACCCGCTGCACCTCGGCCACCACGCCACCGCGGACGGCCGGTGGCGCATCTACGTCTTCGCCGACGCGGCACCGGCAGGTGCGCACTCAGGCGTGGCGGACTTCGCCGAGTGGATCGCACACGCGCCGGAATCACCGCTGGCTGCGACGCCGTCGGACGCTGATCCGGACGCCTGGTTCGACGTGAAGGTGGTCTACCAGCAGCCGCACACCGCCGTGGACATCGGCGCCGTTCCCGCCGTGTTCAAGCCGCAGGTCGGCCCGTTCAAGCTGACCGACTACGAAAAGGTGTACGCCACCGACCCCGCCGCCGACATCTTCGAACTACGCGGACTGGACCGCGGCGGTGTGGTGGTGGTGGTGCGGCCGGACCAATACGTCGCCAACGTCCTTCCGCTCACGGCGACGGCTGAGCTGGGCGCGTTCTTCGCACCCCTGCTGAATAACCAGATGGCATCGCCACTCCCACCTGCATAGTTGCAAGGTGCTCCTGCCAAGCACTCAGCACTTGGTAGTAACAGGGGTGAGGCGAATGCCGGCGGCAAACCCGAGGGTACGGGACGCAGTGTCTGCGCCCCGAACAGTGCGCCACGTCGTTGGCACCTATGGCTTGCGGTGCCCGGGTCTGGCCGTCAGTGGCGAGGGCCTCGAGCCTGGTCCGGGTTGGTCCCCGAATGGCAGATGGCCGGCCGGGCTCCAGTCCGTCTAAGGACCCGACGCGACGAGCCGAGCCGAGTCCATAACTGGACCTCCGAGAAACGTCACTCGCATAGCCCGATGAGGAGATGAGATGTTCAGATACAAATCTGGAGCAGTGGAGGGCTGCGGGCCCACAGTGCTCAAGCAATGGGTGGTACGGTGCTGCAGCTTTGCGCAGGCGGTGCAATCGATGCTTACCGCCGGCATGCGGTCTCACATGGCTAGATCTGTCATATCCGCTCTTGGTCAAGGCCTGCAGCACGGCGTGGTGTAGCCCGGAACCTTTTGACCAGTCACGCCGGGATCGCGGAGATTACTCGCGGGTCCAAGGTGTATCCAAACCGGCTCCGAGCGCGCCAATCGCGAGCGGTATCTCCTTCAAGGGACACCTGACCGGCGTCATGGCAGCTCTGCCGCCGTTTTCCTTCCTAGTACGGTAATAGACGATTGAGCTCCCCGGCGAAGATTGGTGCTTCGAGGGTTGAGAGGTCACACCAATCAATTGGTGCGCGTCCGTGATGAAATTGACCGAGGCATGAACGGAGCTCGAATGGTGGTGCTTGACGCGTTGGAGCGGCAGATTGTTGCTGCCCTCCAACTGGACCCGCGTTGCCCATGGAGCAAGGTGGCAGCCGTGCTTGGGGAAGCTGAACGGACTGTCGCTCGTCGCGGACCGCAACTGTTGGAGTCGGGCGCTGTTGCCGTGGTGGGGGTGCGGCCTAAGCCGGCTGCGGTGCTCGTGGAGATGCGTTGTACCCCAGGTACCGTTCGGGCGGCCGCCCAGGCACTCGCGCAGCGGGCCGACACTACTTTCGTATACACCACAACTGGTACGGGAGACTGTGTGGCAGAAATCCTCACCGAGCCAGCGCAAATGGGCAATGTGTTGTCGGATGAACTGCCTTCCACCATCGGTCTCCGGGATTCCACGAGCTACCCAGTTCTCCGCTACTTTCGGACAATCCGGGGATGGCGGCCAGAGCTCCTCAGCACGGACCGCGTGGAGGCATTCCTCTCCGGCCGGTCGGCTGACTCGGGCGCCTTGGAGGCGCCGCAGGAGTTGAGTCGACAGGACAACGAGCTGATCGATGCACTGTGTGCCGACGGCCGGATGAGCTTTGAAGCATTAGGGCGCCGGGTCGGTGTCTCGGAAGCGACGGCGAGGCGGCGCAGTGAATGGCTGTTGGCCAACCAGCAGGTTCAGTTGAGGGCTGTGGTCGCACCGAACGAGGCGCCTCCGAAGAACGGCATGGCGTGCGCACGCGTAGGGGTAAAGAACGGCAACGGGAGGGAAAGGACCCCGGGTACCCCCAGTGCCTCGGCGATGTGCGGCCCGGCAAGACATTTGGGGTGGTACACGACGACGTCGGGGCGCGCCTCCTGGGCTGCAGCCCAGCACTCCGCGTTCAACTCCCGCATCGCGGACGTCATGATCCCAAGAGTTCGCAATGCATCCCGGGGACCACTCAGCTCGGGCATAACCTCCTGCACAAGGCGCAGCATCGTCGAGCCCGCGGGCTCGTGGGTAATGGTCCCGGGTCCGGCATGTGGCACGAACTCCGCAAACGCTTCAGGAACAGCGAGGGTGACGTCATGTCCCGCGCCTGCAAGCGCACCGGCGAGGGCTGCATAGGGCTGAATGTCGCCGCGGGTACCGAAAGACATAATCAAGACATGCATGGCAGGCTCCTTCAACGGATTCCTTGGCCGCCCAAAGGCGGGGCGACGTCGCCGCCGACCAGGCTTCCCGGCCCACCCGATTGGGATGCTACACCTTCAATTTGTGATGGGCCCGGACCTTTTGCAGGGCATTGCGTTGCGTCTTGGCGGCAGCGGAAAACAGTTCCCACTGCTTCTGTAGTCGAGGCAAGGAAATGCTTGTCAGATTGGGGCGTGCTTTATCTGGACGCAGTCATGGAATGTAGCGGTGGCCCTCGTCGTCTCGCAACTAATGATGAGTGTCGATGCCGAGGCACCGCGTTGCGATATGTAGTTGGAAGAATCGACGGGTCCCGGGATACACCTACGGGCACGGTGCGTACAGGCAGTCGGGAGACGTCTCGTTTCCCAAGGGATACGAGACGGTGGCGGTATCCATGTGCAAGACGACACGCGCAACACGGCGGGCGTAGTAGCAGGCCACGACTGGGACGGCGAGTGGATTGATGCCGTAATGATGGGTAGCTCCCGTCCGACCGGCGCTGATAGTCACAGGAATCAGTCCCGGATCCGTACTGCCGTTTCCCTGAGATAAAGGTCCACCCGGGTGTAGGCGTCTCGGGTCAGGGCCTTCCACAATTCGAGCGCAAGCCGCTCATCCTCCGACTCCAATCGCGATATCGCGTCCGCCGTGAGGAGTTTGATGGTGACCTTTCCTGTGGCCTTCACCGTGGTTTCCTGCCGATCATCGCTGCCCAGCGCAAGTTCTCCGAAGGTCATCCCCGCACTCAGCGTAGTCAGTTTCACCCGGTGCCCGCTGGGACCGAGCACCGACGTGGTGACGCCGCCGGACAGGATGAAGAACACTCCACCGAAGTATTGCCCGATGCGGCGGATGACGTCGCCGTCGTTGTAGGTTCGGTCTTCCATCCGGTCGGCGAGCTTTTGGATGTCCTCATCGCTGAGCGGACTCAGGGCGGGACACTGCGCGATGTTGACCTGACTCGGCAAATCCAGCTCGGTGCCATAGGTCTCGATGAGCCGGTTCTCGCACCATTCGACAGCTGCCGTCCGTGTGTCAAAAGTCGGGACGTCACGGTCGACGTCCCGAAAAGCATCGGCGAGCGTACCTTCCGCATCTATCAGCACCAGCTCCCGGCCATCAGCGACGAGGTTCTCACGAACCTCGGCAAGGAGGCGCATCGATACGTCCGCAACCTCGTCCACACGACGCAAGTCGAGGATGATGAGCTCCACCTCATCGTTCAGATTGCTCAATTCCCGGACCATCGACTCCGTGCCGGCGAAAAGGAGGTCGCCGTTCAGCTCAACCACACGGGCGCGGTGACCATGGTCGCGGAGGAGGTCCGTAGCCTCGTCACTACGCCGGATACCCGAGGGAGCAGCCGACATGTCGTAGCTCGAGCGAATTGCGGACTTGCCGACACGTGCCGCGCGGACAAAATGGAGCTCCATATCCTGCGAAAGCCGCTGGCTCGTTGCTATGCCGCGCACGCTGCTGCCGTGCTCGTCGAGCGGCGGGGAATAGACAGCCAGGCCCACCTGGCCGGGGAGCACAGAGATGATCCCGCCCCCGACTCCACTCTTCGCAGGCATCCCGACGGTACTGATCCAGGATCCGGCGTCGTCATACATTCCGCAGGTGGTCATGACCGAGAGGACCCGCTCCACCGGCAAGATCTCCATCACCTGTTTCCCGGTCATGGGGTTCCGGCCGCTGTTGGCAAGGGTTGCCGCCATGAGGGAGAGGTCCAAACAGTTCACCAGGACGGAACACTGGCGGAAATAGTCTTCGATGACCGGCACCGGGTCATTCTCGATGATATCGAAGGACCGCAACAGGTACGCCAATGCCCGGTTCCGGTGACCATGCTTCAGTTCCGAGGCGAAGATTTCCTCGTCGATGGACAGTTCTCTTCCTGCGAAGGCCGAGTACGTGTTGACGATGCGCTTGATCCGGGTGTTGCCGCCCGACGCTTTGATCAGAGAGGTCGCCGTGAGGGCACCGGCGTTGATCATTGCGTTCGCCGGCCGTCCTGTCCCTTCGGCGAGGGAGATCTCGTTGAAGGAATCCCCCGAAGGCTCGACGTCAACCTTCTCGTCCACCTTGTCCAGGCCGAGGTCCGCCAGTGCCAGACCGTAGGTGAAGGGCTTCGAGATGGACTGGATGCTGAACTCTTCCCGGGTGTCCCCGATCTCGTAGATATACCCGTCCACTGTTGTGAGGCAGATCCCGAAGTTGTCAGGGTTGACGTTCGCCATGGCCGGAATAGTGCTGTAAGGCTTTCCGTCCTTCAGTTCCGAAATCTCCCGATGAATCCGCGCCAGGTAGCCTTCGATTGGAGATTCCATAGGAGCAACACTATGGGGAGGTATGCGCGGTGCTCAATTCCGTATTATTCAGCGCCTCCTACGGCTGTCCATGATGATCGAGGGCGATCCCGAGCATCCACACATCTTGGCAACGGGCGTGCACTCCTGGGTGGGGCGGATGTCGTCGTCATGGGTCATCCCGGGTGTGCGGACGTACATGGCCGGCAGGTCGCCGGAGAACCCTGCGAGGGCCAGACCGGCGAGGCGGCTCGGGATAAAGGGCAGCAGTAGAGCAGCACCAAGCCCGATCGCCATGAACTTAGTGCAGGCGACTCCTGAAAATGACGGATTGAAGGAGGAGGCTCCCAGGGTGGTGGTCGACCGGCTTGCGGGCGCTGCTTCCGCGATACTCCCCAAACCGACTCTCTCTAGTTCATCGCAGGCCTCTTTCCCGTTTGTTGAGCAAATTTCAAGTGAGACACATTGTTGAGATGTGGGTTTTGACGGTACTTGGCGGCGTTTTGTTGTCGCTATATGTCGCTGATAGGAGTCCGTTTTGTGCGGAATCGTGCGGGCCGCGGGTCAGGCTGAGCGATAGTTTCTACCCCGTTATGTGGTCGTTGCCGCGCATTCGGACGGCAACCACTAAGACAGAGGCGGCGGTGAGTGCCGCGACAGTGGCGATGGCAGCCGGAATCCCATGTATGTCTGCGAGAAGGCCCGACAGGAGTGCCCCTACGGCGAAGCCGCCGTCGCGCCACAGGCGGTAGATGCCGACGGAGCGAGCCCGCCAGGTGGGGTGTGCGACGTCTCCGATTGCGGCTAGGAGGGCGGGGTAGACCATGGCTGTTCCAAGCCCCAGGAGCACTGCGGCGATGAGCCAAAGACCGAAACTGTGGGATGAGGCGACCAGCGTGAGTCCCGCGGCTTGGACGATCATGCCCGCCACGATGAACCATTTGCGGCCCCACCGGTCGGAGGCGGCTCCGGTGAGGAGTTGCCCGGCGCCCCAGACCGCGGGGTAAACGGCGGCCAGGATCCCTACCTGGTTCAGGTTGAGCCCGGAGCTGACGAATAGGACTGGAAAGAGGCCCCAGGCGAGGCCGTCGTTGAGGTTGTTCACCAGGCCTGCCTGGCTGGCTGCGGAGAGTAAGCGGTCTTTGAAGCTGGTGAGGGTGAAAATCTGGCCGGTGGTGGGGCCGGCGTGTGTGCTGCTGTGTGTACTGACGTGCTGGGTAGCCTCGGCCCTGGCGTGGTGCCGGGTCTCGCGCACGGCCAGGACGGACAGGCCTGGTCCGATGGCGATGTAGGCGGCGCCGAGGAGGAACGGGCCGGGCCGGAGCCCGTACGTGGAGGCGATGTACCCAGTGGCCAGAGCTGTGACGGCGACTCCGAGGTAGCCTGCCGCTTCGTTTAGACCCGTGGCGAGGCCGCGCTGCTTCGGGCCGGTCAGATCCATTTTCATGATCACTGCTGTGGACCAGGTCAGGCCTTGGCTGATGCCGAGGAACACGTTCGCCGCCACGATCCATGCCCACGACGGGCCTAAGATGAGCATGAGCGGTACGGGGATCGCTACCATCCAGCCCGCGATGAGGACGGGTTTGCGGCCGTACCGGTCAGAGAGTGTTCCTGCGAAGTAGTTCGTCGCGGCTTTGGACAGACCGAAGGCGAGGATGTACGTTAGCGCGCTTGTGTACAGGTCCAGATGGAATGTCTGGGAAGCGAGCAGGGGCAGGACGGTGCGCTCCTGCCCGAGGGTTCCGCCGACCAGGGCGTTGATGGCCACCAGCAGCATGAACTGCGCCAGGTTCTGCCGAAGACCGAGCACGGCGCCCTTGGATCCAGGGCTATGGCTCGGGAGGGTGCTGCCCGGCATTCGCGGCGCTCCATTCCTTGTGCGGGTTAAAGTAAGGTGCCCGGGCTGGAGGGGGCCCGGCCCGGGCGGTCTGGGGTGGAGGGGGCCCGGCCCGGGCGGTCTGGGGTGGACGCTTAGGCTGAGGTCACGGCGTTGCGCTGGGTCTGCTGGAAGGCGTCCCAGGCGGCGTAGCTGCCGTCGAGTTCGACGACGTCGTACCCGGCCCGGCGCAGGGCGCTGGCGGCCACGGAGTTCCGGACACCGGACTGGCAGTAGGTCACGATGGTGCCGTCGGTGGGCAGTTCGTCGAGGTGCCACATGAGGCGGCCGCCGCTGAGCTGGTGGGAGCCGGGGATGTGCCCGGAGGTGTGCTCGGTGCGGTTGCGGACATCCAGCACCATGGCCGCGTCGAAGCCGTCGAGTTCCTCGGGCTGGATCAGCTTCGGGGTGGTCGTGGGGAGCCCTTCGATGCTGGTGACGTAGCCGGCGACGTTGTCGATGCCGACGCGGACCAGGTGGTCCCACATGTCCTGAGCCTGCTCCTGGTCCTGGGCCAAGAGCACGAGCGGGTTCTTGTCCGTTTCCGGGTTGACCACCCAGGCGCCGTAGCTGGCCACTGACTTGCCGGCCGGCACGTTCAGGGAACGGGGGACGGTGCCTTCGTGGACTTCGCTGTTGGGGCGGGTGTCGATGAAGGTTAGTGTCTCCTCTGCCAGGCCTGCAGCGACAATGCCGGTTGCGAGCTCTGGCAGCGGGGTGCGTTCGCCCATGACTGCAGGGCCTTCACGGTTTTCACGCTTCATGCGGCCGAAGTAAGCGTGGGCGTCGGGCTGGCCGTCGAGGAGTTCGGTAATGAAGCCCTGCTCGTCGTTGGCGGCGAGGTAGGGGCCCCACCAGGCGTAGAGCCGCTCGTAGCCGACTGTGGAGGAGGGGATGGCGCCGAGTGCCTTGCCGCAGGCACTGCCTGCGCCGTGGGCGGGGTGGACCTGGACGTAGTCCGGCAGGGTCAGGAACTTGTCCCGCAGGCTGGCGAACAGCTGCTTGGCGCCCTCGAAGCGGGTGTCGATGCCGCCGGCTGCCTCATCCAGCAGGTCCGGCCGGCCAAGGTCTCCGGAGAAGACGAAGTCACCCGAGAGCAGGTAACCGGGCTGGTCGCTGAACGCGCCGTCGGTGACCAGGAAGGACAGGTGCTCGGGGGTGTGGCCCGGGGTGTGGAGAGCCTTGATGCTGATGTTGCCGATGGTGATTGTGTCGCTGTCGTAGAGGCGTTCGCCGTCGAATTTGTACTGCCAGTCCGGCCCGCCCTCGCCGGAGACGTAGATTTTCGCACCGGTCGCGGCGGCCAGCTCGCGGGTGCCGGAGAGGTAGTCGGCGTGGATGTGGGTTTCGGTGACGGCGATGATCTTCATGCCGTTCTTCTCAGCCAGGTCCTGGTAGACCGCGATGTCGCGGCGGCCGTCGACAACAACGGCGGTCCCGTTGGCCTGGCAGCCGATCAGGTAGCTGGCCTGGGCAAGGTCTTCATCGTAAATGCGCTCGATAAGCATCTGGTGCTCTCCTTCAAGTGAGGGGTGGAGGGGGAAGTTTTTCGTCGGGCTCTGGTATCAAGTCTAATACCCTGGGGGGTATACCGCAAGGTTGGGTGTGCCGCGGGGGTTTAGGCTCAGGGACTACCGGTTGGTGCGCTTGAAAACCCGGGTCAGGGCAGCGGCCAGGGGTCGGCGTCCTGCGGGTTGGGGGCGCTCTGTCACTGTTGGCGCGTAGGTGATGGGGTGGCCGTTGCGGTACCACTCGGTGATCCCGCCGGCGATATTCACGGTGTTGTATCCGCGTTCGTTGAGCATCCGGGCAGGCTGGCTGCTGCGCTTGCCTGAGCCGCACAGCAGGTTGAGGGTGGTGTCCGGCAGGTCTGCGAGGCGGGAGGCCAGTTCATCCAGTGGGATGTTCAGGCTGCCCGGGATGAAGGCTATGGAATGCTCTTCCCGGCTCCGGACGTCCAATACTGCGGCGGCGGGCCAGATGCCGGCGAGGCCGTCGGCTGTGATGGTGCGCCACGGTTCCGGCCCGGACCCTGATTTAGGCCCGTTGCTGGGCGGCATCCGCACGGAGCTGGTCCATGTCCAGGTTTTTCACGCCTTGAATGACTTCTTCCAGGCCTGTGGCGTTGAGGGCTCCGGGTTGGGAGAAGACCAGTGTTTTGTTCTTGAAGGCCATGAGGGTGGGGGGATGGAGGTGATGCTGGCTGTGGCGGCGAGGGCCTGTTCTGCTTCGGTGTCGACCTTGGCGAAGGTGATGTCCGGGTGCCGTTCTGCGGCCGCTCCGTAGGTGGGGGCGAACATGCGGCAGGGGTCGCACCAGGCTGCCCAGAAGTCAACGAAAACAATCTCGTTGTTCTCCAGCGTCTCGGCGAAGCTTTGTTCGGTGATGTCGATGGTTGCCATCGTCTTCGTGTCCTTCCGGGGAGTTATCTTAAGCGGTTGGTGGTGGGGGGCTTAGGTGGTGGGCAGGCCTGCGCGGGTCCAGGCGATCATGCCGCCGGCCATGGTGTCCGCGGTGAAGCCGGCGCCGTTGAGGGCGTCGGCCACGGCGGCACTGCGGTTGCCGCTGCGGCAGACCGCAATGACGGGCACTGCCGGGTCCAGTTCGGACAGGCGTGCCTGCAGTTGGCCCAGGGGGATGTGCAGTGCGCCGGGGATCATGCCTTCGGCGACCTCGAAGTCCTCGCGGACATCGAGGATGCGGGCGGTGGAGCGGCGCTGCTCTGTTTCATTGATGGTGATTTCAGCCATGGGATTCTCCTTCGAAAGGGTGTGGGCTGTTGTTAGCGGACGGGTTCGCCGGCCTGGCGCCAGGCGCCCATGCCGCCGCGGAGGGAATACGCTTCATAGCCCTGGGAGGCGAGGAGCCGGGCTGCTGATGCGGAGCGGACCCCGGAGGCGCACATCGCGATCACGGGCCGGCTCTTGTTGATGCCGGCTGTGCTGGTCTGAAGCCGGTCCAGGGGGACGTGCTTGGCCTGTGGTGCCCGGCCCGTCCGCCATTCCTGGGCGGACCGGACATCGATCAGCGCGGCACCTGAGGACAACAGTTCCTTGGCCTCGGCTACTGAGATTGTCTTGTAGGGCTTGCTGAAAACTTTTTTCAGGGAGTTGATGACACCCATGGTGTTCTCCTTGCTGTCGTGCGGCGGGTCAGGCGGGTGAGGGGATATTGCTGGGCCGGCTGCTGCGGTTGCGCAGGGGGCAGGAGCTGATGAAGAACCAGCAGATGCCGGCGGTGGCTGCCGTGACGGCTGCGATTCCGGCGGCGATGAACCAGCGCAGGTCGGCCGGGGCTTGCTGGATGAGGACAAAGGTTCCCATGGCCAGGACGAACCAGCCGAAGGCTTTGCGCAGCGCGGCCTCGGGGATGCGGCCGGCGAGTTTGGAACCGGCGAGGGTGCCGGCGATGGCTGCGGCTGTCACGCCGAGGGTGATGCCCCAGTCGAGCTGGACGGTGGTGAGGTATCCGGCGAGTCCTGCGAAGGACTTCATGGCGATGACCACCAGGGAGGTGCCCACGGCGACGGACATTGGCAGGCCGCCCAAAAGTGCCAGGGCCGGGACCACGAGGAATCCGCCGCCCGCGCCGACCAGGCCGGTAATGAGCCCGACGACGGCGCCGTCCAGCAGTACCCTGCCAAGGGGCAGTTCGTGCTTGACGGGTGCGGCGACGGCGTCGTTCTTCTTCTTCCGCCCGCGCAGCATGGCCACGGAGGTGGCAACCATCATGACGGCGAAGGCGATGAGCAGGATTTGGCCCGGGATGTGCCCGCCGAGCAGGCCGCCGACGAACGCGCCGGCCATGCCGGCCGCGCCGAAGATCAGGCCCGTCCGCCACATCACCCTGCCTCCGCGGGCGTGGCTGAACACGCTGACCGCGGAGGTGACGCCGACGACGAACAGCGAGGCCGCGATGGCCTCTTTGGCCTCAAACCCTGCCACGTAGACCAGGATGGGGACGGTCAGGATGGATCCGCCGCCGCCCAGGACGCCGAGCGAGAGTCCGATGACCACCGACAGGGCAAGAACGAGGATCAGGGTGGTGGTCATTAGGCTGCGGCTTCCGTGCTCTTGTTGTTCGCGACAGGAAGGGTCAGGATGGCGCTTTCGCGGGTGGGCTCCGTGGCGGCCTTGTTCCACGGCATCGCCGAGATCGCCTGGCCCATGGCGCAGGTGTTAGTGGCGGCAGAGAACGTCAGGCCGGTGCCGATGGCGCCGGCGAGCATCCGGATCTTGGGGGAAACGAACTTGCCGCCCGCCAGGCCCAGGACCACGAGGGAACCTGCGGCGAGGCGGACCTGACGCTCCAGGTCCCAGCGGTCCTTGCCCTTGACGACGTCGCCGCCGGCGGCAGCGAAGCCGGGCGCGCCGCCGGTCAGGACGTAGGCGGTGTCGATGCCGGACTTGGCGAGCCGCTGGCGTGCCTGCTCGGCGCGCGCCCCGGACTGGCAGACCAGAACAACCCGGCTGCCCAGGCGGGCAGCGAGCTCATCGGTGTGCTCGGACAGCAGCGGGAGGGGCACGTTGTAGGAGCCCCGGATGTGCATGGACTCGAACTCAGCGGCCGAGCGCACATCGATCACCACGAGGTCCTGGTACTCGGTGATCCAGCTGCGCAGGGTCTCAGGGGCAAGGGCGGTAATGGCCGGAGCCGTGGAAGGGGAAGTCATTGCTGGCCTCTCGGTGGGGGAAGGATGGATACCCCACCGAGTATTACAAATACCCCCAGGGGTAGTCAAAACACCCTCGGGGGTATAGGATTGAAGGAAGCCATCGACATTTGGAGAAAGACTTGGAACTCAATCCCTCAGAACTGACGCCCGTGATCAACCGGCTCAAGCGTGCCCAGGGCCAGCTCGCTGCCGTTACCCGCATGCTTGAAGAAGGCCGGGACTGCAAGGACGTCGTCACCCAGCTCGCAGCCGTGTCCAAGGCACTCGACCGGGCCGGGTTCGCCATCATCGCCACGGGCCTGGAGCAGTGCATCGTCCAGAAGGACGCAACGATGGACAAAAAAGACCTGGAAAAGCTCTTCCTCTCCCTCGCCTGACCAGTCCGAGTTCCGAGCTAACCCGAAGGACAACCATGACGTACACACTCAGCACGACCATCACTCTTCCGTGGGCCGAAGCCGTCGACCGCGCCCGGGAGGCCCTGGCAGCCCAGGGGTTCGGAATTCTTACCGAGATCAACGTCCGTTCCACCTTCGAGGCCAAGCTTGGCGCCGAAGCCGCTGACGCGGTCGGCGACTACGTCATTCTTGGTGCTTGCAACCCCGGCCTGGCCAGCCGCGCCCTTGCTGCCGAGCCCGAAATCGGCGCGCTCTTGCCCTGCAACGTCGTCGTACGTCAAGGCAAAGATGCAGGAACGACCATCATCGAGGCCATCGACCCGCAGACCATGGTCCAGCTCAGCGCTTCGCCGGCTGTTAAAGAGGTCGCAGACGATGCCGGCAGTAGCCTGCGACAGGCCCTTGCCGCCTTGAGCAACTAACGGAATAAGTAGTGCCTGACAACGAGGGCACCCTTGTAGTGCCGCAGGCACCAAACGGTCCAGGCCTGCTCATCCCCGCAGCAGGTCCCGCAACTGCCTTACACACGCAGGGTTCCCTACCGTATGGCCGGTAGGGAACCCTTTTGTGTGGACCGAATCAGGTCCTCGTTTGTGTCGTGCGTGTGCACGGCCTCGGCGGTGAAGTCCAAAGGTGCCAATCGCAGTTTTCAAGGCGCACGCCCTAAAAGCTGCTGGGACGGTGACCATCGACTGGTTAGCAGCATATTCCCGCTGCGTGTCAGGTCGTTTACGGCCGGGCCCGGACGTGCATGCGCTCCCCTTTGCCGCCCAAAGAGGCTGATGAATTCCACCGACCGTCCGTTGGCGCTGGCGAATAAGTCATCCTAGTCCGGACTTGGAGTCTGCGTGGTTTAGTCCTCGTTTCCTGCGGCGCCTTTGGATGCTGCTGCTTCCCGTGATGACTGGTTCGTTGGTTCTCGCGCGCTGGAGAGTTGACCTTGTGCATCCCGGACTGTGTCGTGTTCGGCTCTTGACACGTCTTCGGCGGTGATTTCATCGTCCTGCTTTTCGTTCCATGCTTTGATAGCGGCCCAGCTGACAGCCGCTAAGGGGACGGAGAGGATGGCGCCGATGATGCCGGCGAGGATGGTGCCGGCGGTCAGGGCCAGGAGAATGACGAGGGCGTGCACACTGAGGGTTCGGCCCATGACCACCGGCTGCAGGAAGTTGCCTTCGAGCTGGTTAACGACGACCACGACGATGATCACGATCAGGGCGGTGACCGGCCCGTTGGCCACCAGGGCAACGAGAGCGGCCAGCACGCCGGCGAGGGTGGCTCCAACCAGCGGGATGAAGGCGCCGATGAACACGATGGCGGCCAAAGGCAGCGCGAGCGGAACTCCGAGGATAATCAGGGCCAGGCCGATGAAGAATACGTCCACGGCGGCCACGATTGCGGTCCCGCGGACGTATCCGCCGAGCACGGCCAGGCTGTCCTGTCCCACGCGTCTGGCTTTGACTAATCGTGTGCCCCTGAACGCGCGCAGGACGAACGCCCAGATGCGTTCGCCGTCTTTGAGGAAGAAGAACAGGATCACGGCCATGAGCAGGGCCCCGGTGATGAACGTTCCGGCGGCACTGAGGCCGGTGACAACGCCGGCGCCCGCGGTGCTGCTGGTGACGAAGTCCAGCATGGCATCGCGTGCCTGTTGGATCTGTTGGTCATCGACCGGAATCGGGCCGTTTCGGACGAAGCTGTAGACCTGGTCGAATCCTTCGGTGGCGCTGCGCGCAAGTTCGCCTGCCTGACCGACCACGGCGAAAACGACAGCCGTTACGAGTCCACCCAGGGTCAGCAGAAGCAACAAGAAGGAGAAGCCGGTCGCGGCCGCACTGGGCCAGCCTTTCCTTCGCAGCCAGTTCACCAGGGGCGCGATGGCGGCAGCGAGTATCAGTGCCAGCAGCAGCGGAATGACCACGAGCCGCACCTGGATCAGCGCGTATACGAGCACCGTAGCGAGGGCCAGCAGCAGCAACGTCTGGCCTGCCCTGATGCTCACACGGCCGAGATCGTCCTGCCACGGGTTTGCCCGTTCTGGAGTGTGCATTCGGTTATCTCCTACTGGATCATCAAGTGCTGTCGGTGCGAGGGGTCAATTCAGTGACGTTTTCCCGCAGAGCGATGTCCCGACATGCGGGAACCGCCCTGCAGGCTACCTAAACCTCTCACGAAGTCTCTTTGCTGAACCAACGGACGGCTCGCAGCGGCGGGGCCGTTCAGCTCTGCCATCGGGGCGCGGTTGACACTGAACGAGTGGTCTTCGATCCCAGCCCGGTCTCCGCTGCCGCCGTCGTCCGTGCTCCTGCTGTTCCGCGGGGGTGCCGGGCTAAGCAGAGCATGGGAAGGTATCGCTGACCGGCCGAAGGTCCAGTGCGGGAGTCCTGGCTTGTTGGGCCGGAGTACGGAGATGCAGGGAGTCCCACTGACGGTCGGGATTGAGGGCTCGTTTGGGATTCTGCATTATGCGATTCTGGCGTTTGCTGCCGCCCGTCCCACCACTTCCGTCAGGCAGCCGGACGTCGAGCAGTGGCCTTTGCTGAGTCAGGAGTTGCTGGAACGTGGGTTCAGGCCCGCGCGCAATGTTGATGTTGAAGACGTCGTTCTCAAAGCGCAGCCAGTTGACGGCAGCATCCAGTGCCGGGCTTCTACCGAGGGACTCGTTTCATTGCTGGTCGACAACAGCCTGGTGTGGTCACGGCAATTCAACCCCGAGGACCCGGAGACCGCCCTCTGGCTCAAAACTGCGCTAACCGGGGGAGTGACTATCATCAGCGGCGACCATCCCCGTAGTAGAGAGACAAAAGTCAATCGCACCGAAAGCATGGATCCCCTGGTGATGGCCAAGGTTCCTACTGCGTGGACCCGGTAGCCGGACCAACAGGAAGGACGCCCGAGAGAGGAAAGGCGGACGGTCGTGTTCCATGCAATGACGTCGCGAGCAGCTCCCCGCCCCTGCCCCTTTGAGAGATTGGGTACCCCTTCTAGCCGTGACAGAAAAAGTTGGAGTGGGATATCGTTTCTCGGAGGGGACGTCGATTTGCCGCGTGGAAGCGTGGCGTGTGGCCGGGTCGGCGGCGAAGTGAACCTATCCAAGAGACGGTTCATACCCCCCCCAGTCGCCGTCGGCCCCTCAATCAATCCCCGTATAATGAGGCGAGCATCATGGCGTGCCAGATGGGGCCCTGAAACTATGACGGGGCAGATGAGACTGGGCTGGCGGGACAGGATGTAATCCACCGCTGCAGGGCCCGTCATCGTAAGCCAGGCCAAACGTGGTGGCCATCATCGTGGTAATTCCTGCTGTAGCCGAGTTCCCTTATTGCAGCCCAAAAGGCTTGGTCGGAGCCTGGCTGCTTTCTGTTGAGGGAACACCAGCTCAAGTAGACCCGTACATCTCGTCGTCGCGTAGACCGGACTCCTCGTCAGGGTCCCTGATGATGCCCTTTGACAAGAACCTGGGATGGTTCTCGGCGCTCATATTTGTAGTACTTTTGCTGGGCGAAGCTCGACGAACTGGGGTGCAACGGCCGTGTTCGACCGCGCGGTATCAGTGACAGTACTAATTGGGAGCCGCCAACGCGACTGATGGGAGCCAATTTAGGGAGGATCTTCCACCGGCACGGCCCTACATTTTGGGCGCAAAGAAAGCCCGCCACTTGGGGGCCGACGGGCTTCCAGACCTAGACGTTACACGCTGCTGACTTCGACATCTAGTGGAGCTACTGCGGCTTATTCTCCAAGCGGTTGCTTGTGGGCAAGTATCCGAAAGACGATGCCGCCAGGTCCGCCGCGCTGGACTTCGGTAATGGTGAAGCCCGCGCCCGTCAGGTACGGCACGGGATCACGGGTGATATGTTCGGCGCTGAAGCGGATGATTAGTGGTTCGATTGCCCGCATGACCCTGCGAGCCAGGGCACGGGTGGAGCGCCCGTGTTCGGTCAGGACGAATACTCCGCCCGGGCGGAGTACACGGTAGGCCTCACGGCTGGCGGCCAGCGGATCGGGGATGGTGCAGAACGTGAAGGTGGAAATAAAGGTGTCCGCGCTTTCCGGCGGCAGGTCCAGGGTCTGCACGTCGCCGTGATGTAAGTCGATGCGGTCGATTCGCTTTTCCCGTACGCGTCGGCGGGCGATTGCAAGCATCTTGTCAGAGAGGTCGAACCCCGTTACGTGCTTCACCTTGGGTCCGTACAGCGGGAGGTTCAAACCCGAACCCACCCCTATCTCGACTACCGTCCCGTGGGTCATCGACACGGCCCAGGCCCGGGCCCCATGGGCGATATAGCGCTCGAAAAAGGTCATCCACCGGTCATAAAAGCGGGCGTTCTTGTTGAAGGCTTTCGTGATGTCTGCGTTGTTGGTCTGGTTCATTGCAGCCTCCGGGAAGCAGGGTTTCTTCGCTGCTGGCCTCGTACCCAAAGTTGCCCTTGTGACGGGGAATTATGGCGCCAGTTTTAGAAATTTACGGGACAGCCACATTACCCGGCATTCGCAGCATCTCGATCCAGTGAGAGCCCCCGCCTGGGCCCTGTTCCACAGGTTGTGGAAGGGTTTCAGTAGGGCCCATTTTTCTAGTGCTTCCCGGCCATGGGCTATGGGCATTCATCGCCACAGGAGGCGCCCATGCGCACGGCAGAACATTTGACTGAAACCGAGCAGGTCTTGCCCGGTGGCTGTCCGGCTTTCAGGCAAGGCCATCGCTCTTCAAGTCCGGAGACACAGGGCTCAAGACAGTTGTCGTTGCGAAGAGTTCCTGAGACAGGCAAGGGCCGCAGGTGCCGAGCGGATTATACGCGAATCTCGACACCCGCCCTCGAAGAAGGTCCCCCAACAGCAGCCGCCACCCCGATTTCCGGGGCGGGAGGAGCGTTTCGAAAAGCAGTTGTTTCCAGGACAAGTTGCCGCAGACGATCACCCGCCTGGGGCTGGATGAGGAGGACTTGTGACAGGCCGGGGGCGATGGGGCGCGGCCGGTTTCAGGACCCCGCGGAGTCTCCGGCTTTCCTGAGATATTCTGCGAAGGCGTTTTCAGGGATGCGGTAAGACCTCCCGAAGCGCACCGAAGCCAATGCGTGGGCTCGGACCAGTCGGTACACGGTCATCTTGGACACCCGCATGGCTTCGGCCACTTCGGCGATGGTGAGGTACGGGCTGGACAAGTTTTCGGTCGACATGTCAATCGGAGCTCCTAAGCTTCGGATCGTGGTTGTTGGTCAGACGGTGCGGGGGTTTTGCTAGTCGGCCCGCCGCAGCTGACGGTAGTCGTAGAAGAAAGTGCGGCTTGCGGTCTGTAGCCCCACGAGGGTTCCGTTCTTCGCCACTATCACACCTTCCCTTCGGCCGTTGAAAGGGTCCTCCCCGATGACCACGTCGCCGAGCTTGTAGGGAATGGCAAGCGCGCGTGCACGGGCTATGGTTTCCTGGAAGAATGCGGACATCCGGCGGGGCTGGGTGTCCGGGGTGGACGTGCTGGCAGGTATTTCCCACATAATGATCAGTCCTCCTTGAGGTAAACGCTGAGTCACTTGGTGGTGCGGGCCCGGTTTTCCTGCGGAGAATGGTTCCGCGCCGGTAGCACCGTGAGGCCCACGCTAACCCTCCTGCCCCAGGAGTCACAGGGGTAACAGGTACCCGACTTTGACCGACGGTCTACTTGTAAGCAGGCTGAGTACCTGCTTTTCTCTCGCGCTATATGAGGAGCGTGTTCGTGGGGGAAGGAAAGTTTGCCAATCTACGGGCCCGGAGTGCCCACCCTTGCCTACCGGCGCGTTTTGTCTGTTACCGGCAGTAACGGCCGCGTGGAGAAAGGGCCACAAACGTCTTTCGGCGGCCCCGAAATGCGCCCTGGAATTACGGTCCCGTGATCGAATTTTCGGCCGCTTAACGGTTGCACGAAGAACCGGAAACATCCCTCGTTTCGGGCTATTGACGCCCATACTCTTGAGTCACTTAATCACTCATTGACACCCGAAAGGGGTACTCACATGAAAAAAATAACCGCCTGGCTGACTGCCATCATCATGGCACTCGGGCTGAGCCTCCTGGCTCCGGGGTTCGCCTCCGCAACCGCTTCCAACTGCGGACTGGCCTGGAGTTCGCTGGCCAAGTCAAACCAAGCCATGAGCGCCGCATCAGTAACCAACATTCGATCGGGGCAGCACCCCTGCTTCGACCGCATGGTGATCGACATCAACGGAAAGGCGGCCGGCTACAACGTCCGCTACGTCTCAAAGGTCGTACAGGACGGGTCCGGACTGCCGATCAAGCTGAGGGGCGGTGCATTCCTGCAGGTCACCGCCCACTCGCCCAGCTATGACAGCGCCACGGGCAAGGCCACCTTCGTGCCGGCCAACCGGTCCGAGGTGACCAACGTTTCGAACTACAACACGTTCAGGCAGGTTGCCTGGGCAGGAAGCTTCGAGGGCCGCACCAGCCTGGGCCTCGGCGTACGCGCCCGACTGCCCTTCAAGGTCTTCACCCTTGCAGGTCCCGGTAGCGGATCCAAGCTCGTGATCGACGTCGCCCACCATTGGTCACAGCAGCTGTGACGGCCGATGCTACCGCCGATAGAACCAGGTTATAAAGCCAGGTGACAGCGAAGCCCCGCTCCCAGGGGGAGGCGGGGCGCCGCATTGCCTGCACCGTTACGGCGATATTTAGCCAGGAACCAGCAAGAGGCTCGCCGGGCTCACTGAAGCGGGGCAGCCGACGGCAGGGACAGGAACAGACCATTTGGCAACTATGCCCAGCGGCCGCGCCGACTGATGCCCCCGCCCTATGGTGCCAACGGCCAGCCGAATCCAACCAGGCCCGACCATTGATCCCACGAACAGGATGAGAAGCGGAATGGGGTCCTGCGTCATAGCAAGGACAACTACCATGGCGGCTATCGCCAGCAGTATCAGCAGTGTCGGAACGTGAGCCGCATTGCGCTTATTGATGATCTCATCAGGCAGTATCAAAGTGACATCACTGCTGTCCGGACTGCCCGTGCTGAATGGTACTGAAGCAGAGTCCGTCATCTCTGCTGCCTTCCGATCCGTGCGGTCACATGCCGCGACCAATGTCTGCTCATAAGCATATAGATTCAATACGGCCCCGTTGATGCTGGGCATCGCCCTGCTCCTGGTTGCTGCGGTCTTTAGCACGGCCGTCGGCTACAGAAAGACACCGAGGGGCTGGTCTGGGCCGGCTGAACGGTCGAATATCCACTGCCGGCTGGATGAGCTTCTGGCAGAACGTGGCATGACTTTGACAGAGCTCAGCAAGAGGGTCGGAGTTAGCCTGGTAAATCTGTCGGTCCTCAAGAACGACCGCGCAAAGGCAATTTGGTTCTCGACCCTAACGGCGATTTGTGAAGAGCTCGATTGCCAGGTGGGTGATCTGCCGACGGTAGCCCGCGACTCGTGACTCTGAGCCAAACAGGACTTTCGGGAACACTTTCAAGTGCCGGTACGCTGCGGCTGGAGCATAGAGACGGATTCCCGGACCTGCCAGCCGCTGTATGGGTCCGCGTTGTGATTGGTGGGCGGCCGGTTCTTATAAAGCGGCCACGCTGGGACAGAGGCTCACCCGGAACTGCTTGTCCTGGTTGAGCATGAGTCGAATCCTATCGGGACGGGCCGGGCTGGTCCGGGCTGTCCTGGCCGAGTTCCAAAAGGTTGATGTCGACGCGGCCGGAAGTGCCGGGCTTCGGGGAGCCACGCAGCTTGCGGAGCTTGGTGGCCCGGTACTCGTCGCGGGCGAGGTTGAACGTGTAGAGCGTCATGAGTCCGGCGAAGCCGATCAGCCACAGGGCGCCCCAGTCCGGTAGTCCGCCCTCCCACAGCGGACGCTGGAAAAGCCATATGCCGACGATCAGGGCGAGTCCCAGGACGACCGTGATGATCCCCATGCCCCACCAGGTGCTGACCTGGGCCTGCCCGCGTCCGGGCGTGAACCCGATCTCGTCGGCCGGGTAGCTGTGCAGCTCGCCGGTACTGGTGGTGCGCAGGACGCGCTTTTCGCCAGCGGCCACAGCCTTCTTGTGCTCCGCGTAGACGGCGTCCTCACGCCTCATACGCTCCCGGTCATAGACCATTGTTGCTTCTCCTGCTGGTGTTTCCTGTGGTCCAAGTTCAGAGACCTCTTCTGGTCGTAATGTGTACGGCATCCGCCAAGATGGGTCCCGAGCAGCCGTGATGATTTGCAGGCGACTTGCCGTACACATAGCCCTCACCCTAACGAAAAACACCGGCCTGCGGAGGCATGAGCTGTTTGGGGAATTCATGCTGCCTCCTGTACGTTGCAGGACCTGTAATACCAGATCAACAGAGAAGAGAGATGCGCCTCCGTGGCAACCGATTACGACGAACTGCGCACCGACGTCAAGGAATCCCAGGAGAACTCCCTGGAGGCCCTGAAGTCCGCCAAAGCACCGGACGCGAAGTCCGTGGTTCAGGAACTCGATGAGGCTGATGCCCTGGATGGCCTGACCCCCGGCGGCGAGTTTATTGCCGAAGAGCTCGTTGTGCAGGTCATTCCCCAGGCCGATGACGAGTTCACCTGCTATTCGTGCTTCCTGGTCCGTCACCGTTCGCAGAAAGCGCGCGAGAAGGACGGCCATGCCTACTGCGTCGAATGTGAGGGCTGAGCGGTTTTGGCCGGCTGTCCCAGAGCATATTTGGGATAGCATCCGCGAAGAATTCACCCTGCCGCCTGCCTCTGAACTGGAGGCTCACCTCCAGTCTCTCGGCGATTCGGAAGCCATGTGCCGTGCAGTCCGGGTCTTCATCGGTGAGGGAACGTTCTGCCCTGGCTTCCAGCTCAAAGACGGGCTCTTTCACGAACCGGTGCTGCGGCTGTTTGACCACGCGATGAGTCTGAAGATTCCCATAATGTGTTCGCCGCCTGGATGGTCAGCCCACTGCCGGCAGAACCTCATTCCAGGCCGGTGGACATTTTGGGCAGCATGACGCTGCTTCAGAACTCCCTGATCTCCTTCGGTGAGAAGTACAGGCCGGTCGAAAAACGCAGCTGATGGATTGGCCAGAGCCGCCGCCTGAGAGCAACTGTCATACTGGCAAATCGTTCCAACACCGCCTGTTTCTCTGCTGCTGCCCGCCGTAGGCTGTGGCCATCTGTCGCACACAGGAGGCACCCATGCGCACGGCAGAACGAATGACTGAAACCGAGCAAGTCCACTGGCTTTCTGAAAACCTCATCTCCCACTTGACCAAGGGCAGGGAATGGGCCACGCCTGGGTGCAGGCTGCGCTGCAAAGGGCGGTGGCCGGTTTGGATACCGGCATTGAAAGCGCCTCACCCCGCCTGCAAGTGCTTTTGCGGCGGCTGGCTGATGAGCTTGCCGGCGTCGGCGTATGGCGCTCCGCGAAAACGTCAGGGGACGAGTCTCAGCCTTCGCTGACTGTGCCAGAGCGATGATGCGGGGCCCGAGACTGACGCAGACCTTGCCGCGGGCCGTATATGAGGGCAAGCGCCAGAGAAGCAGCGTGAGGGCTTCGCCGCAGGGAAGCGGCAACAGCTGACGATGACAGACGCGCAGCTAAAGAGGATTCTCAACGATCCCAACGGGCCGGAGGTAGCTACGTCCTGCATGTCGGACGATGAATTAGCAGCACTGGTGGACGCCCTTTACCGGAACCTTGATACTTCTGCGCCGGAACCGTCTGCTATCTTTTGGTACGAAACAGCCGTCGAAGAAAGCCTCCGCAGGGCACAGTGAGGAAATGCCGGGCAGACCAAGAGCAGAAGTGGGACGCCGACCTAATTAGTCCTGCCGCTCCGCGGCAGGTCCGGAATTAATCGGGACGGACGACCGTGAGGCAGAAGGGATGACCGGGCGGGTCCAGCAGCACACGCCACTGGTCCGGAGCGGGCTGGTGCGCCACTTCAGTGGCACCCAACGCGATGGCCGCATCTGTCGCCGTTTCCAGGTGCTCCACCGCGACGTCCAGGTGAAGCTGCTGGCGCTGTGGACCTTCGGGCCACGTTGGCGGGACATAGCTGTCCACACGCATCAGCGTCAGCATCGGGCCGGCTCCGGCGAGGGCAACAACACCTCTGTCGGGAGTAGCGAAGGCCTCTTCAAGTCCCAAAAGCTGGGAGTAAAAACCAGCAAGCACAGCGGTGTCGGGGCAATCAAGAGAAATGGACGCAAGCTGTCCAACGGGTTCACTCATGACCACAAACCTACAGGTCGTGACCTGAGCCCCGGTCCAAGATGTGCCGGAGCTCGCGGAATGCCTCGAAGCGGCGGTTGGCCCGGGCCTCCCGAACTGCCGGATCAGGATCTCTGAGCGCAGTCCTTCCAGGGTGATAAGTTTCCACTGCTGCATACCGGGCAGCGACTCTGGGTTGCCTTACGGGCGAACCGCTTCCACAGGGTCTGCGCTTCGCCGCCCTGAAGGAGCACGACTCTTAGACGTGGCATCAGCTCCAGCAGCCGTGATAACGGCTCCAGTCCTTCCGTGATCTGCGGGCTCCTCAGACCGCTGGACTGGTCGTGCCGGTACCACGGGTAGGCGTTCCAGGGGGTCAGGTCAGCCGGCGTCAGGCCCACCGAGGCGAGCAGTTCGCATTGAAGTGCGGCAGAGTCGTCGTCGTTTTCCACGCACAGCATTCCGGAGCCCTTGATCTCATGGGTCATTGGGCCGGGGTCGCGCAGGATGCTCAGGATCCTTGCCTCCGAGCCGCCATGCAGAGGCGCCACGTACGGGACCCATCCTCGGCCGGCCGAAGGCTCAGGCTGGCGGAGCGACTCGACCAACTGGTTCACGGCGGTGACGTGCGGAAGGTGCACCCCGGCAAACTGTTCAGCTTTGAAGGCCGGGTTCCTCATCTGTTTGACCATCATTGGATACTAGCCGTGCGAGACGTCGGAGACAGGCTGTGTGGTTGGCTGTTGGCGCCTCGTCTAGCCCTGCCCAGCCGCCACCCAGGAATTACCTCGTCGAGCTGGGCCTTCTTGGCTTGGTCCAGCTTCCCGGCTCGGTCGTTGATGCGTTGGGGTTGGACGTGCAGCCACACACCCAGTACCCGTTCTGCCTGGTCGTTAGTCTTGTTGTGCCGCGGCCAGTCATTGCCGGCCGCCCTGTAGACAGAGACTTCAGCCAGGCGCTGCTTCCAGCGCGCTCCATCATCAGCCTGCCTTGTAGATGGCCTGCTCCAACCCGGGATGACATTGAGAGCCTCAGCATAGACAGGGGAGAGGGTGCCCTGTGCTGCTTCCTGGCGGCGATGGTGCAGCCAAGCAGACAGGGTTTTTTCGCGGGCTGACCGCCTGGTGGGCAACCGGCCTTCGGCTTTGCACAACGCGATGATGTCTTCTAGGTTCCGCCGGCCGGCGGTCGTCAGCCGCTACGGAGATGCAGGAAACGCAGCCTGATGCTCAGCCCTGATGCGGGGATGGAGCCTGGCTGCGATGGCCAGGTGGTACCTGACCGTGGTTTCAGCAGCGCTGGCCTTGACATAGTGGACATCGACGACGTGGCCCATGAAGTGAAATCAGGCTACGTAAAGTACCAGTCGAGTATCACTCGGCAGATCGAGAAAGACTCGGTACTAGTCCGGACGGGGGGGAACAGGCATCGACAGTGCAGTGTGGCACTTTGAAGCAAGAGGCTGCCGCAGCGCTGCAGGAGTTCCTGGATGAGCGGCCGCACGCGCTGGAGAATCTGACTCAATATCTAGCTCACCGCTCCGACCACGCCGTTAGCCTCGATGGGACGGTAGAAAGCCTCATTCCCCTATGGCGCTGGGTCAAATCGGTTCTAACAGAGCGGACAACGGAAACCCTTGATCCAGAAATTTCGGCGAGACCCACTTGGATCCGGTACGGCATTGTCACGGAACCGACGTTGGCGCCCGCGTCAATTGAAATCATCGATGGCGTCATCTCATACTTGTGCCGGGCGTGGAGCAAGCAGCTCCCCAGGCCCAGTGGCGGGTCGGATACAACCGCATCAAGTCCTACATGTGGCAGAACACCCGGTGCTGGCCCACGACAACGAGGAGGTGCCACTTGCTGCCCTTGTCCCAGGCATTGCCCGAGGACAGGCCAGCGGGCGGCGCCCATCAGATGACGACAAGCTCGCTCGCATCGCGGCAGCAGTCATCGAACAGCCGAACGATGCAGACAAGGAGGCTGTTGTTGATGATGAACCACTCGTCGAGGTCGAGGACCTGGGCGAAGACGAGCTCCGCGGGCGGGAGCTTGAGGTGTCGTTGCGTGAGGACATCGCCCACGAGTATTCCCGGGAGGTGGATCGGCTGATCAAAGCCCTGGTGAAGGAAGAAGGAATTTCAGGCGCCGTCCGTGAAGACCGCGAAGTTCTCCTCGTCACCACACGTAGCTGGAACATCGAGCAACTCCAACAGTGGGTTACGCGTTATATCGAGGACAGTATCCCCAGCTCAAAGCGGCGGTGATGCTGGGTACACCGTCCTGTTGCCGCGCCGCACAATGCAACTATTGCTGTAGCACCGACTATGAATAACCACCGTTTAGCTATCGATCTCATGATTCCTCCAAGTCTCATTCTGATCGGAATGCTGAAAGTATCATGCAGTACCGCAGCGACAGGTCGTGTGGAGTTTGCCGGTAAACGGCGGCATTCTGTGATTTCTTCTTCGCACCGCTGGGGCCAACTGTCTCGAAACTCTAGTTGGCCGGGCGGGAAGCTTACATCCGCGCGAATTTGGCCTTCACCATCAGGTAGAGCCCGTAACAGATCAGACCGGCGCCGACGGCGGTTAGCATGTAGACCCCGTACGGTTGCTCGCGCAGCGCCTTCAGCCCGCCATCCAGGCCGGTGGACTCCCGAGGGCTGGCATTAACGGTGGAAATGATGAACAGCAATCCCACCAGAAACAGGGCGATGCCTTCGGCTACATAGCCGACCACTCCGAGCCCCGTCACGACGGACCGGGCGGTGCCGGAGGGTGGCAACTGCAGATCCTTTTTGAAGGATCCCTTGACTCCGAAGACCACGAAGACAAGGCCGGCGATGGCGATCGCGGCCCCGATGGCGATCAGCAGGAACGCACCCCCGGGCGCCTTGATGATGGAGACCGTGAAATCGCTGGTGGACTGTCCACCGGTCTTGCTGTTTCCGCTGGCGGAGGCAGCGAACGTCAGGGCGATGATTGCGAACACCACCGCCTTGCCAGCTGCGGAAAGCTTCTTTCCCACTTTCTTCCGCGCCTCCAGCTGACCGTAATCAAAGACGGCGTTGCTGGCTTGCCAGAGAGCCAGAGCAACGCAGGCGGCGAATCCGGCCCACAGCAGCAGCAGACCCTGCGGCTGGGAGGCGAGTTGGGCGACTGCACCGGCTTGATCTGCCGGTCCAGCTTTTCCCGCCGTGCCTAATGCCAACTGGATGGCGACGAACCCGATCAGCAGGTGCAACAGGCCGCTAACAGCAAAACCTGCCCTGGCGGCAATCACGAGAGCCCTCGAGTTGGATGCATCCTCGACCGCGTTCGCGGCGTCCTTCAGCTCTCTCTTCATTTCTGATCCTCGGCGCAAGCTCAGGTGCAGATACGGTGGTGCGTAACGCTTATTCTGTCACGCGAGTACACGCACAGACAGGCCTGGCCGAAGCCCAGCGAAGCAGCCTCTGCGGGAGCCTGTTCGGCCCGGAAGCCATGCGCCGCGCTGGGCCGCGGCTTTCGCAGCAAAACGCATCCGGAGGAACGGCCAGTCGGACTCAATGCCCGTTCTTCCAGGGCGACGGCCTGCGTCTGAAAGACCCACACTGGCTCGTCAGCTGCGCGGACGTCGCGGGCCGTCCACGATGGCGCGCTTGTTCGAGGTGATCTGAACCTGCACCAAGGACGCTGATGACATAGTTCAACATCCTGTCTAGTTCAGGGCCGGCTGGCTCGTTTCGCTTACGCCGTGGTGGTGGGTCAAGAGCCGGCGGTAGACGGCCGCAGTAAATGCCGCATGCTGCAGATCCGCGTTCTGGTCCACTGTGCTGACCCTGGTGTATCCGGTGTCCTCCGGCGATTCTACAAATGATCATCAAAGGTGGACATCTATTCATTTGAGAACACCTCATGTGAGACACACTGCTGAGACGAAGCAGTGCCTTAGCAGTAAGCGAAAATTCGCGAGCTTTGAACCAAAGAGGTGTGAATCACAGCGATAATGGCGGTGTTTTCGCAGCGCTAGATGTCGCCCCGGCCGCCGGTGGCCGACTTTCTAAACAAGGCTGAAGAGCTGGCGTATGGAGTCTGGCGGGATCCTTTCGGGTGCGATTCTTCACTGAGGGGTTGAGGGTATGGGGTCGGCACGTGGCAGTTTGTAGATTCGCAGGCCTTCATTTTGCATGAACATGACTCGGCCTTTTCCTTCGTCCTGGTTAAGCCACAGAACGCTGCCGTCGAGGGCAAGCATGTCTATTTTTCCTTGTGCGATGACCTCGCCTTGACGGTAGATTTCTACGTAGTCGGATCGTGAAAGTTTGGACCAGATGCTGGTGGGTTCCGGTTTTCGGGGGGCTCCCGGCTTTCGCCCGGGCAGGTGCAGGGACGGTGTCATGCCGTGTCTTTGAGTAGCCGGATGTGGTGGCTGCGCGCTGTTGGATCTCGGAGATAAATTTGGAGGAGGCAGGGCGGCATTCTGCTGCCCCACCTCCCTCGCGTAAGCCCTGTCCCGCGCCCGTCTTTCGGGCTGCCTGTTGCGATGGGATGCAGGAATTGGACTCACGCATGGCCGGAACGGTATCCGGCGGTCTGCGAAGTTCTGGCGATGTGGTTCGAGCCCGTGATCCTTGCCGACGAGACGCTGCGCCGATATCAACCGGTCGGGTGCGTGCAGGTGTCAGTGGACCTAGCGGCGGGAACCGTTGTTAGTCAGCGGTTGTTGCAGGGCTGTTTCCCGAAGAAGCTGAAGACGAAGTGTGCGCGCTGTTTCCATGTGCTGCCGGGCGATTTCTCCGGCGGCATCGCTGTCCTGCTGTTCGATGGCACGGGCCAGGGCCTCGTGCTCGTCCAGGGCTTCTGCCCAGCGGTTTCCCGTGGAGAGGGTGGAACGCGGTGCGTGGATGAGGTGTGTTGACAGCCTGTCCAGCAGGTCCCGGAGGACAGGGTTGTGGGCGCAGTTCCAGACGGCGGCGTGGAACTCCAGGTTGGTGGTGATCCTGGTGTGGTCATCCGGTTCCTGAAGTTCCCGGTCGCGCTGCAGCAACGCCTCAAGCCGCATCAGATCGGGGAACTGCCTGGCACGGGCTGCCTGGCGGGCAGCCTCCTCCTCGAGGAGAATCCGCATGTCATAAATTTGGATGACCTGTTGTGGGTCCACCTGGGGAACCTGCAGACCCCTGGCCACACGCTCCAGGAGCCGTTCCTGCTGGAGACGGGACAGCGCCTCCCGGACGGGTGTCCGGGAGACGCCGAAGCGGGTGGCAAGCGATGTTTCTCGAATAGCGGTTCCAGGCTGGTGCACTCCTGACAGGATTTCGCTGCGCAGGCTCTGGAAGATGCTTTCTCCGTCGATGCGGGGGGGTGCTGTGTCCGTCACGTGGCTGGTCCTTGAGGAATTGGAGTGGTTGTTACCGGGGCGCTGGCTCGAATCGAACTTTACGCCAGAACGCCGGCCCGCCGCCCGAAGACGCAGCCCGCTGCAAGTCCGGTGCCGCCCGGGTAGTTGGTGCTGAAGAGTCCGCCGAGCATTTCGCCGGCCACGAAGAGTCCTTCGATGTGCTTGCCGTTGGTGTCCAGGACGCGGCCGTGGGTGTCTGACTTGATGCCGCCGAACGTGAAGGTGATCCCGCAGGTGACGCCGTAGGCGTAGAAGGGTCCGGTTTCGATGGGGGCGGCCCAGTTGCTCTTGACCGGCTCGGTCGCCGCTGCCCGGCCGTCCTTGATGGTGGGATCGAACGGGACGGAGCGGTCGATGGAATTGTTGAAGTCCGTGACGGTCTTGGACAGGCTCTCCGGGTTCAGGCCGATTTTGGCGGCCAGTTCCTCGATGGTGTCGGCGACCTCCACGGAGATGCCGGGCATGTCGTATTCCTCGCTGCGGAGCATCGGGCGCAGGGTTGCGTCGAAGATCTGGTAGGCCACTGAGCCGGGCTGCTTGAGGATTTCCTTGCCGTACTTGGCGTAGGTGTAGTTCCTGAAGTCCGCGCCCTCGTCCAGGAATCGTTTGCCGTCGGTGTTGACGATGATGCCCAGCGGGTAGCTCTGCCTGGTCAGCCTGTTGGTGAGTTCGCGGTTGCTCTCGTTGGTTGCCGTGAAGGCGTCCCACTGGACGCTGTGGCAGGTGCTCCAGTCGCCCCCCTTGGTCGCGCCGATCGCCAGGGCTGCGGCGATCATGTCGCCGGTGTTGTACGGGGTCCCCCGGACCTTGGCGTTTTCCCAGCCCTCGCCCAGGTGCTCCCGCCTCCACTGGGGGTCGGACTCGAAGCCGCCGGCGGTGAGGATCACGGACTCTGCCCTCAGGCGCTGCTCGCCGTCAGCGGTTTTGACTACGACGCCGGCAACGCGTCCTTTCTCGAGGATGAGGCTTTGCGCCGAGTGGCCGTAGCGGACATCGATGCCCAGCTCGCCAGCAACCCTGGTGTGATCCTCGATCAGGCCCTCACCACCGCCTACGTTGCCCACGTGCAGGCCGCCCCAGAAGAGGTAGGAACCGTCTGCGCGCTCATAGGCCTGACGCTCGTACATCAGCCGGTACTTCAGGCCCAGGGTGTTCAGCCACCGGAGGGTGGACTGGCTCTCCGCGATCAAAACCTCCGTCAGCGCGGGGTCGTTCCGGCCCCCGGTGACCTTCTCCAGGTCCGAGGCGTATTCTTCAGCACTGTAGGGGGGAACAACGGTGCGGCCATGCCGCTCATCCGGCTCCACCAAGCCCTGCAAATCATCGAGACCATTGTGGACGATGCGGGTGGCGCCGGCCGTGTAGAAGCTGTTGCCCCCGGCCATGTCCTTCTCACCCTTTTCCAGCAGGACCACTTTTCGTCCCCGCACGGCGGCGGCGTGCGCGGCCGTGAATCCGGCGTTTCCTCCGCCCACCACGATCACGTCAACGCTGTCCGCACTCTGGGGTCCGGCTCCATTACCGATAGACATTGGCTGTCCTTTCACTGGATTGATGAATCCAACTGTATACAAACGTATTCAATTAGCGCAAGATGGTTGTCACAGACTGAGCACGGTGGTCATCACAGAGCGATTTGCCGGTGACTGCGATCACAGGTATAAATGTATTTCATTGTGTACAGCAGTATCCCACGGTGGATGCCCTAAACATGGGAGCACCGGCATACGGCTGAGGCTCTAGCCCCGGCAGAGTACTTTCGCCCCGCCCAACAACGTCGTTACGGAACGAGAACCATGAAGAATCCCCTACGAAATGCCGTTTTCGGCCTGGTCGTGGCAGTCCTGGCCGCCCTGGCGTTCCTGAACGCCGGAACAGCCGGCGGAACCAGCACGGCCCGGAACAAGCTCACCCTGATCGCCCCGGCAGCACCGGGTGGCGGCTGGGACGGTTTTGCCCGCGAAGGACAGCAGGCGCTCAAGAGCGGCGGCGTGGTCAACAACGCCCAGGTCGTCAACGTGCCCGGGGCTGGCGGAACCATCGGCCTGAGCCAGTTCGTCCAGACCCCGGGGCGCGAAGACGCCCTCCTGGTCACCGGCGGGGTGATGGTGGGGGCCATCGAACTCGGAGACAACCCGGAATCAATGGCCGACGTTGTTCCCATCGCCCGGCTCGCTGATGACTACGCAGCCCTCGTGGTTCCGGCCGACTCCAAGTTCAAAACCCTGGATGACTTCCTGGACGCCTGGAAGAAAGATCCCGGCGGAACCTCGATCGGCGGCGGATCCCTGGGCTCAATCGACCATCTCCTCAGCGCCATGGTGGCCAAGACCGTGGGCATGGATCCCCAGGACGTGAACTACATCGCCTACTCCGGCGGCGGCGAAGCACTGACTTCCCTCCTGTCCCACACCACGGCCGCCGGCATGTCCGGCTACAACGAAGTCAGCGACCAGATCGAAGCGGGAACCCTGCGTGCCCTGGCCATCTCCTCCGCAGAGCGGCTCGAGGGCGTGGACGTGCCCACCTTCAAGGAACAGGGCGTCGACGCGGCGATGTCCAACTGGCGCGGATTCGTCGCAGCACCCGGAACCACGGACGAAGCGAAAGCGGAATTCATCAACATCATCACCGAGATGCGCAGCAGCGCCCACTGGCAAGAAGCCCTGAAGCGCAACAACTGGACGGACACCTTCGCCACCGGCGAAGAATTCGAACAGTTCATCACCAACGAAGTTGCAACGGCCCAAGAAATCGTAAAGGACCTCGGCCTATGAGCCTCACCCAGAACCAGCCGGCAGCAGGCTCCGCCATGGAACCCCACGGCAAACCCAAGCGCCGCTTCGGAACAGGACGCAGCGAATTCGCTGTCGTCGCCGTGCTCTACGCCGTGGCCATCTTCCTCACCATCGGCACCGCGACCATGAACGTCCAGGGCAAATCAGCCCCCGGACCGCAGTTCTTCCCCATCATCGTGTGCATCGTCCTCTACCTCGTGGCCACCCTGCTGGCCATCCAGATCCTTCGCTCACCGAAGGTCCCGGACAACTCCATCCACCCCGGACACGGACAGTTCTCCGCGGACATGCTCCACGACCTCGGGCACCTGGGAAAGCAAGAAGACGAAGCGTATGACGATGCTCAACCCCAGGGCCCTGCCAACACCTGGAAGACGTACTCGGACTGGCGGACGGTAGGCCTGATGCTGTCCGGCGTCGTGGCCTTCGTCGCTCTGCTGGAACCCCTCGGCTGGATCATCAGCGCAACGATGCTGTTCTGGATCGTCGCCTACGCCCTCGGCAGCCACCGACGGTACTTCGACATCGGCGTGGGCCTGCTGTTCTCCTCAATCATTCAACTGGCCTTCGGCGCCGGGCTGGGCCTCAGCCTGCCCTCCGGCTTCATAGGAGGGATCCTCTAATGGAACAACTCGAACTCCTAATGGGCGGCTTCGCCAGCGCACTGACCCCCATCAACCTCCTCTGGGTACTGATCGGCGCCCTGCTCGGCACCGCCGTCGGCGTCCTGCCCGGACTCGGCTCCGCCATGGCCGTAGCACTACTGCTCCCCGTGACCTTCTCACTCGAACCGACCGCGGCCTTCATCATGTTCGCCGGCATCTACTTCGGCGGCCTCTTCGGCGACTCCACCTCCGGGATCCTGCTCAATACTCCCGGCCACTCATCCGCCATCGCGTCCACCTTCGAGGGACACCGGATGGCCAAAAGCGGCCAAGCCGCCAAGGCCCTGGCCACCTGCGCCATCGGAGCTTTCATCGGCGGCCTCATAGCCACCACCCTGGTGGTCTTCTTTGCCCCCACCCTGGTCAAAATGGCCACGATCTTCGGCCCGGCCGAGTACTTCGCCCTGGCGGTCTTCGCCTTCCTGGCCATCTCCGCCGTCGTCTCCGAATCCGTAATCCGCGGCATCGCAGCCCTCGGGATCGGCCTCGCCCTGGCACTTGTCGGCATTGATGGCCCCAGCGGCACCGCCCGGTACACCTTGGGCATGCCTCAGCTCTTCGACGGAATTTCCGTCATCGTTATCACCGTCGGTCTCCTGGCTCTCGGCGAGGTCTTCCACATCGCCTCACGCATCCACCGCGACCCGGTAGCCACCCACATTGAAACCAGCGGCCGCGCCCGCTTGAGCTTGGCCGACTTCAAAAAGGCCCTGCCGGCGTGGCTCCGGGGCACCGCCTTCGGGGCACCGTTCGGGCTGATCCCCGCCGGCGGCGCGGAAGTGCCCACCTTCCTGGCCTACGGCACCGAGAAGCAGTTGGCCAAGCGGCGGAACGATCCGGAGTTCGGCACCACCGGTTCCATCCGCGGCCTCGCAGCTCCGGAAGCCGCAGCCAACGCCACCGCTGGCACCGCCATGGGCGCGCTGCTCGCACTGGGACTACCGGTTTCCGCAACTGCCGCAATCATGCTGGCCGCCTTCCAGCAGTACGGCATGCAGCCCGGCCCCCTGCTCTTCGAGCGAAGCGGTGATCTGGTCTGGACCTTGCTGGCATCATTGTTCGTGGGTCTCGTGATCCTGGTGATGATCAACATCCCGTTCGCCTCCGTCTGGGCCAAACTGCTCAGCATCCCAAAGCACTACCTCTACGCCGGCATCACAGTCTTCTCCATGCTCGGCGTCTACGCAGTCAGCTCCGCGATCCTGGACCTGTGGCTACTCGTCGCCATCGGACTCGTCGGATTCCTCATGCGCCGCTACAACATCCCCCTGGCACCCGTCCTGATCGCAGTGATCCTCGGGCCAATGGCAGAAACAGAACTGCGCCGTGCACTCGCGGTCTCCGAAGGAGATCTGGGCATCCTGGTGGGAAGCCCCATCACCATCACCCTCTACACGGTCCTGGCCGCGGCTCTGGTCCTCAGCGCTGTCCAGCACCTCCGCCACCGCGCCAGGCGCAAAGTGTAGTTCTCCTGAGTAAAGGACGGGAGCCCCTGGCCCTCCTGATCGCCCGCCCCGGCAATCAGGAGGGTCAGGGGCTTTACCGTTGCTTGGTCAGGCTCCTTGCCTCCACGTCCACAAGCTGACACGACGTGACGTCGGGCCGAAAATTCTTAACGCAAGGTATGCAACCTGGCCTTTCCTCTACTCCCCATCGATCGTCCCTCGCATTAGGCTGTCGAACACCGGTGACAAGGGTGGAGATGAACCCCATGGTCGTCTGACCACCTGCCCGATGGGAGGACCTACGATCACCAGTCAGGGTTACCTACCGCTTACGTCGACACTCCTTAGCGAGCCCTCTTCGTGGCTCAGATACGAACCTCTAATGAGTTATCAGGGCCCCGCCGTCAAATCCCTAGGGTTTCGAGGCGCAGAGGTTTCGAAACACCGAAGCAGGCTTTGAGAAGGGGTCGGCTGTTCTCAGCCGAATCCGCTGCCGTCAGTTTCATCGTGTCCTTCCTTCGCCATTAACTTCGAAGGAGGAAGCAACTAAATGCAATCGTCGGACCACCCTTAGACTGACAGTCCCACGGGGCAAGGAGAGAACGATGCAAATACTCATTGGATCCAGCAGCGTGCAATGCATTCACGCTGTCGTAGCATTCACAGCCGCTGCAAATGCTTCATGGATGACGGGGATGGCATTCGTTCAAGAAAGTACTGGCGGGATCACGTTATGGACTGATGCAGACATGTTGGGATCAGGAGCGGTGGACCTTGAGAGCTTAAGCCTGGTGGCAGTTGCAGGCACGGCAGAAACTTTGCTGGACGTGCCGACTGGTCCCGTTGGTGAGCGGAGGCCGTTTCAGGCTCGCTTGTCAATCAGCGCACGGCAAGTTGCAGGCTCTTTACACGTCGGTTTGGAGCTGCCGCGCCTGGCGGCAAGCGACAAAAATGTTGCGTTGGCAGCGTGGGATGAGGTGCCTCCAGACGCTCATGTTCTCTTGGTGGATACCCACATCATGGGCAGGGCAGAGATGCCCATAACTCACCTGCTTTTTCGATACGTCTGATGTGAACTCTCTACTAAATTGAGCGCATAAGTGAAGAGCTAGATAAGGTCTCTTAGGACCATCCCTCCGCGGCAAAATCATTCCTCCAGGTACGCCGTAACTGCGGTCAAACAATCGGAAAGGCCGACACGGCAAACGATTCAGGCTTCGGAAAGATGATACTGATTTGTGCTTCTGGCTTGATTGCTGGCATTGTCGTAATTTTTCTACTGCAAGCACCCTTTCCAGAGGCAGGGCTTGTGCCGCAGACAGTTGGACTCGTTGTCGCGGCCGCCATCGCAGTGCCCCCATTAGCAACCTATTTCAAGAAAAGGATGTGAGGCGTGCCAGGCCAACCATGGATCCACCGTTATTCAGACAGTCCCACCGGACTCGGATGTTTCACTGGAGGCGTGGGGCCGGCCGGCACACCTATCCTGGATGCGCCTTGGGACGCTGCCAGTACGGGCCGAACACCTTGCTCCGCCCGAGCAGGAAGCCAGCCTTACGTCAGGCGCATCGTACCTAGGTTTTCTTGGTGATCTTGCAGAACCCGCTCGCAAAACTTCTCGGTCCGGCAAGTCGGTGCTCACAATGGCCTTTTCCACACTCGGATCCTCATTGCAGGGAACCAGCGTGTCGTAGCATCCTTCCGACGCCTCGGTTTCAGTCCCAGCTCTTGCGTTTTCCGATGAAGTAGCCACAAATCATCAACACCGCACCGCATGATCCCGTAATGAGGAAAGCCCAGTGGATGTGCGCCAGCCTGGGTTCCGTCACTCCCACCACTGCAATCAGGGCCATGAGCGTGCCAACACATAGAAGAGCAATCCCGAGGAGCCGAGGCGTCATATGCGGAACCCTAGTGCTTATCGATGAAGCAAGCCATACGCAGAATTGCTCGGCAGAAAGTTCCCGCATCATTGAATCATTGCCATGGCCAAAACAAAGCCCAGCCAAGCAATTGGCGACTAGCCTACCGTCCGACAAGAGGTATCCCGCATAGAAGCCTCATAACGTCCCGTTAGCCGGTCGATGGAAGGGCGCAACCCCTGGATTCTCGTCTCGGTGAGGGCTGGTGTCGGGAAGCCCGTATGACCTGTCCGATTTGCCTCCCGCTGAGCGTCTCTCAACTGAGGTACCTTGCCGTCTCATAACCCTAGGGTTTCGAGTCGCAGAAGTTTCGAGACACCCGGTTGGGACAGGAACCCCTATAGGACGCACGTTCTCGGTCACCATGGTGCGTAAGGAAGGTAGATGTCCGGCTCACCAGTTGCTCTCCCGTGAGCCCTGTAGAACCGCGGTCCGGATCGGCAGCCGAAAACAGTCGTCTCCACTCGCCTGCTCCCTTCTGTTTCGCTGAAAGTGACGAGCGGACCCAAAGAGATGGCTTCGGCGTACTCGAGAATGTCTTCGAGCCGACCATCTGGTGCGCCCTTCTTCGGGGGATACAGATCGAAGTACCGATTGCCGAATCCGATCTGGATGTCGCCTCCATTGGCTTCCCAACCAACATCAAGGATGCTGGCCCCCATGGCTTTCGGTCTCCACTCTAGAAGGACGTCCTGCGGATCCACCGGATCGGGCCGCTTCGTCATCGGAACATGAGACGGAAGAACATTCGAGAGTGCCGCAATGAGGGCAGGAAGCTCAATCACGCTTGTACCTGCTCAGAACAAATATCAGTAGGCGCTTCCATGCGGTTACTCTATCTTCGCGCTAACGCTGGTACGCGGAGGGATCGTTGTCGGCCCTGCGCAGACCAACAGACGAAGAGGGCAATGCGTCCCTCATCAAAGTCTCCGTTGATTCTGCCTAACCAACGGTCGATTTGAGGGATAGCAAGTTCGGGTCGGGCTTCACGGAGGAACGTGGTGTGCTGCGCCGGGCGATCGTCCTCCGAACTGACGTGCAGCGTGTCCCTTAGCGGTTTGCCATCGACGATAATGTCCAAAAACTCCATCTGGTCGAGAGTCGGCTCGTCAGGGTCGAGGACGGCGCCATCAGGACCGAGAGCAGACGTCCGCATCTGGAAAGTCAGTCGGTTCTTAGATTGAAGCGGCATGAAGCAACGGTACCCGTCGAACTGCTGCTGGAGGTGGCCAGTGCCGTAGGGGCAAGGGGACGCTGGTCAGGGAGCGTCCAGTCGCTAGTGGGTAGGTGCTTTCCTTACGTAAAGGAGGGCCGCTACGGCCAAAAGGGAGCACAAAACATTTATTCCGCTGCTGAGAAGGTCACCCCGGAAGAATTGATTAATGCCGATAATGACGAAAAGCGCAATCCCGCCAGCGAGAAGAATTAAACCCAACTTCCTAGCGCGCATCCTTTGTCTCCTCAATATCGGTAAGGTTCAGCTTCCCTCTGGTGCTCAAGTCATCACCTCTTGTGCCTCAAATGAGAGCCAATTTTTCCTCGTTTGGCTGCCGTGGTGGACGCAAGCGTCCGTCCGACGGCTAGCAGTGCCGTCAGCGTAACAGCGGCCAACACCGAGCGCACTAATCGGGATGCCTCAAGAAGGTTGCAGGCTATCCGCCCGTCCATACCCGAGCGTTAAAAAAACGTCCGTAATAGGCCCGTCCGCATAACGCCCCGAAAGGGGGGCGATGGAAGGGCGCAATCCCTCGTACTCTCGCATTGGTGAAAGCTGGTGTCCGGAAGCCCGTATGGCCTGCCCGATTTATCGCTCAGTGAAGGTCCCCCGAATGGAGCCAGTAAACCGTCTCGTAACCCTTGGGAAACGAGACGTCTCAACGAGTGAACAGGCGCCTCACCTGCACGGTCACAGATTTTCGGCGGAATTCTGGACGTGCGGTGGCAAGGGCAATTCTCATAACTATGTCTTGCAACCTTCAGGCAAAAATTGAGTACTCATCGTTAGTTATGAGACAGGTGTGAGCGCGCGTAAGCCGGAGCGGATTAGTGCGGCAGCAGCTACCTGATTGGCGGCCGGACCGACGGGTCCAGATTGACAGAGTGCAGTGAATATACCCATCCCACTTGGGTTCCCACGTCTAGAAGTCGCCGGGTTAGGCGCTCAGCGCAGGCATCCCGAGGAGCCCAAGACAAATCCCGGTTGCCACCAAAATGCCGGCAAGTATCCAGTTCTTTCGTGGCACGTGTTTCTTGTCGAGCTCACTTGCACGAACATAGGAAGAAAAATTAGGGCCAATGCGCCATAAGCTAGCGCGACTAAGAGCAGTGTGGCGAGTATTAGCAAGACGGCTCCTTGATCAAATCTACTATGGAAAAGCTTTGCCTAGCAACCCGCCGAGGCCGACCGCTTCGACGAGATCAGTGCCGACCTAAAATTCCGATCCAATGAATGTCGGCATGCCAACCGTCCGCACCGGATGCACAGAATAGCATCCATGCTCACCGCAATTTCTGTACATCCCTCTGAGGCTTTGCCTTTTCCACCACGCGATTTTACGGATACGCCCTCAACGACCTCTCTGGGGTCGTGCTCGGTGCTAGTAAAGATGGAAAACTTCCTTAAGGGTCCAAATAATCGTCGAGATTCCGAAAAAATGAGAATAAGGAACCAGACCCAGCCACCACTGCCGCCTAACTTCTGAGCAAAATTAGTATTGTCCTCTCTAGCACTGGGTTGAACTGCTCTACTCCGTCATTTGCAGAAGCTTAATTTCCCGTGATCAGGGCAAACAAACATAATCCGGCCCCCATGAGTACCCAAGCGCCCGCTACGAAACTCACTATAAAAAGTTTACGTCTTCGATAAGGTTCTCTATTACTTTCCGATTCCAGTATTATTGGGTGTTTTGCTGCAAACCCAGACATAGGACCAGCCGCGGCCAACAGGAGGAAGCCGACGCAGAAAGCTGCAAGGCCCGAGAGTACGAGAGGGGACACCAGAGACTCTTTCTTGAATATTTTCTAGTAGTCGGTGAAGTTGAGCGAGTAACCGCCTCCAAAGCTGGCGCCTAACCCGCCATACGCATCAGGGGCCGTCGTGTCCAGCCCGAAGCCTCCCCAAGCACCGCCAGCCCATAGACCAGCACACTCGACCGCGGGAACGTCTGAGCCACCCAATCCTCCAATAAGGCTCCCTGCTACGCCAGCCCCCAGTTCAGCCCGAACTCCAATTCCGGTTGTGTGGCCGAGGTAGATCCCATCGTTGGCCCAGTTAAGAGAGACACCTTGGCAGACGATTAAGCGTGCGGTTGCGGACAAGCTGACGTACAAAGCCCACTGGGGTCGGTGTTGTTGATGGGGTTTGCACCTGCGTAGAGGTACCGGTTTTGTTCTTGGGGACTGCCCCGGCTTTTGTTCACTCGGGGTCTTAGGCCGCTGTGAGCGCGGTCCGATTGCTTGTTGCATATTCGATGGGCGTGAGTTTTCCCAGCCGTCTTTGCCGCCGCCGGCGGTGGTAGGTCCGCTCGATCCAAGTCGTGATGGCCAGGCGCAGGTCCTGTTTGTGATGGCCAGGCGCTGGTCCTGCCTGGTGAGCCACTGCTGACGGTCCAGGACGTTCTTTTGCAGCAGAGAGAAGAACGATTCCATCGCGGCGTTGTCCGCGCACGCACCGACCCTGCCCATCGATCCTGTGAGGCCGTGGTGGCGGAGTGATTCGACGAAGCGCCGAGAGCGGAACTGGGACCCGCGGTCCGAGTGGACCACTGTTCCTGCGGGGTGGCGTGAGCGCACCGCGTTCTCCAGGGCGGCGACGGCAAGCGAGGACTTCATCCGCGAGTCCATCGAGTAGCCGACGATCCTTCCGGAATAGACATCCTTCACCGCGCAGAGGTAGAGCTTCCCCGGCAGTGGGGCGTCTCGCCTTTGCGGGCCACATCAATAACATCCTGGCGGAACTCCGCCCCATAACCCGTGGGCATGGTCAGCATCTTTCCACGAGCACAAACTCGAGAGGTCAAGGAGTCAACAAAACCGGGGGCAGTCCCCTTTGGTAAGAAACTCTTCTTGCGGGGCTCCTCTGAGACGTCAGCGGGAGCTGCGGGTGCATGATTTGTCCTGCCACAGGGCGTGTGGACAGTGTCCACGCGTATGTCTGCTTTTGAGGGTCCTTATTTGACCTGGGTGTGGAAGGGAATCTCGCATTACAAGCCGGGGTAGCGACTTGGTAGTGCAGGAGAACGGCCCAGCGACTATGAAGTTCAGAATGACAAGTAGCGAGCTGCTTCGTGTATGGTCCGCGAAAGTTTGGGCGCGGTAGCAGGAGCCGTTGTCGGTCACGACCCGGCGGACGGTGATCCCGGCGGCGGCGAAGGCAACGTTTGTGCGGTCCCAGAAGGCGGACGTGAAGCCGCATCAAACCGGGGGCTGTCAGAAGAGCGGTGAGAGCCCGTTCCAGCCCGGACCCACCTGGACCCGCGAGAGGAAGCCGCCGGTGCCGTTGCCGGGGTAGAGCCACAACACGCCGGCACCGTCGCGGGCCAGCAGGTCGGGACGGCGGTCGCCGTTGAAGTCGCCAGGGCTTACGACGGCGGTCATCACATTCCATCCGCTGCCCACCCTGGTCCGGGGCAGCCAGCCACCCGCGCCGTTCCCGCGGTACAGCCACAGGACACCCGTCGCGCGCTCCCGCGCCAGGACGTCGGCTGCCCCGTCGCTGTTCATGTCCCCTGGGCCGACGATGGCGCTGAAGATGTTCCAGCCACCGCCGACGAGAACCCGGGGCAGGAAGCCGCCGCTGCCGTTGCCGCGGTACAGCCACAGGTTCCCGTTGCGGGTTTCCCTCGCGAGGACATCGACGCGCTGGTCGCCGTTGAAATCGCCGGGGCCGACGATGGCGCTGAAGATGTTCCAGCCGTTGCCGATGCGGACCCGGGACAGGAAGCCGCCGGTGCCGTTGCCGCGGTAGAGCCACAGGTAGCCGGTGGCAGTTTCCCGGGCGAGGACGTCCAGCGCGCCGTCCCCGTTAAAGTCGCCCGGCGTCTCGAGAGAGTTGATAATGTTCCAGCCTTTGCCGATGGACACGCCGGGGAGCCGGCCTCCGCGTCCGTTCCCGGGGTACATCCGCAACTCGCCGGTGGCTGGCAGGCGGGCGAGGATGTCAGTGTTCCAGTCGCTGTTGAAGTCCGCGGTCGACCCGGAGAGGCTCGATGCCGGAATGGGCAAAGGCGTGAACGCATAGGGATCGCAGGTCAGGTCGTAGTCCCGGGTGTCGTCGTACCACTGCGAAATGTAGACACGTCCACCCGAGAAACTTGGCTGACGGCAGCGGTCCAGCGCCTCGCCGGGATAGTCCAGCCTGCCGGCCGTTGCCCACACCGGGACCCCTGGCAGCCGCCACGAGCCGGTGATGCTGGCCCACCCTGACGCAAACGAGTAGAGGCCGTACGAGAATTTCGCATCCCGCAGGCCGCGCATGATGCCCTCGATGATGTACCGGTTTTCGCGCTGCTGGGCTGCGGTAGCCGTGGGCCAGGGCTGGGCTGGCCGGGGCTCAACGTCGATCCACACCACCCGTGGCGCAAAGCCCACCCGGGCCAGGCTGGCTATGGCGAACCGCGCTTCGGCGTACCCCACGTTGGACAGCTGGCCTGCGCGGGTGGTGGAGGACCAGGGGCCCTGCGCCCTGTAGGTGGCGAGCTGTGCAGGCGTGGGAAAAGACGCCATGGTGTACGCCTGCGCGGGCTTGTTGTTGGTCCTGGCCCAGCCTACCTGGCTTGCCAGGCACGGGTTCTCGGTAAAGGGCAGCCCCTTCGTCAGGCCGATGATGACGAACTGGGACGACGCGGGCGGCAGGGGCAAACCAAAGCCGCCAGCCGCGCTCGAGCATTGCGGCCACGAGATGTCGTGGCCCCTCAGGGACACAGCCTGGGCGGAAGGCGCGCCGGGGACGAAACCCAGGAGGAGTGCGAGGAACGCGAGCACGGCCGTGAGGGCCCGCATCCCCGATGTCCGGGTCATACTGGCCGCCCGCACTCGGATGCTCCCGGCCGGCAACTGCGGATGTCCCGCCCCAGGGCCACGGCTACCAGCCCCCCGGATCCCAGCGCATGGGATTCAAGCTCTAAATGACGAACTTCAGCGTCCATCGCCGCCGCTCCTTCGCTCTCACTCAGTTTACGATTGGGGGGCGGCGGGCCGCTAGCTAGATGTATTGGCCTGAGAGGTCAGCCACCAGCCATTCGCTGCAGTCGACGGCGTCGCCCCGCGCCCGGCGTCCTCAGGCAACACAACCCGGCACCGCCTCAACCGCTCCGGCGCCTGCTAGCTCAACAGGGCCTTCGTCGTCATCGTCCGCACCCGCGTGAGCTTCGACACCGAAACCAAGGACTATCTGGCCCGCAACAAGGCAACAGGAAAATCAAACCGTGAAATCCGCCGGAACCTCAAACGCCACGTCTGCCGGTCCATCTTCCGGCAGTTGCAGACCGTCATGGCTTGACACAAGCCATAGAAGGATCATTTTGGGTTGATGTCCCTGGCAAGATAGGCAGCCGACAGGCGCAGAATCTCGTTCTCCTGCTCCAACAGGCGGTTCCGCTTCTTCAACTCCCGCATCTCGGCCGACTCCGAGGCTGTCGGCCCCGCCGGATTCTTTACGCTCGGCTATAGCGATCCAGCGTCGTGACCCAGAGCCCAAAATCCTTCCCAAATTGCGCTAGCGGCGCCTCGCCCTTGCGGGCCACACCAATAACATCCTGGCGGAACTCCGCCCCATAACCCGTGGGCATGGTCAGCATCCTTCCACGAGCACCCGCTCGCTAGGTCAAGGCGTCAAAAAGCCGGGGGCGGTCCCCTGCATACTGGCCCGTCATCGGTCACGTGCCGGTGGACAAATGGATTACCGGCTGATCGCACACTGGGTGAAGTCGATGATGGCAAAGGGCACGGCACCCAAGACCATCCATAATGTGCACGGCCTGATTTCGGCCGCTATGAACACCGCGGAGATGCTGGGGACATCTCCCGCAATCCCTGCCGCGGGGTCCAGCTTCCCGATATTGAAAAGGCCGAGGATGAGGCCATGTTTCTCACTCATGCTGAGTTAAGTCTCATCTTGGAGGGGATGGGGAGCGATACAAGGTCTTCATCAACTTCCTCGTTATAACTGGCACTCGATTTGGAGAGGCAGGGCCCTGACTGTGGCTGACATCGATCTGCTGCCTAAGCCACCGACTGCGCGGATAAACAAGGCCTGGAAACGGGACGGTCAGAACCAGTACTCCATCGGGGCGACGAAGACTGGTGCCGGCATGCGCACCATCGGACTGAACCCTCGCTGGTGGAGCTGCTGGTCCCGCTGGTAGCGAGCAAGCCAGGAAAAGAACTGGTGTCACGACGCCCCAAGGGCGGGCGCATACAGCGTCCCCCTCCTAAGGGGAAGGTCGCAGGTTCAATTCCTGCCCAGGGCAGTTAAAGAGGAGGACGACGGTGCGTTCTGAACCCGGTTCGGCCGCTACGGACCGCCTTTCCGGGATTGCCTGTTACTCGGAGGCTACCGGAGGAATCTGGGCGCCTCCCGATTCTTCGAGCTGGATTTCGGTAGTGAAGGTAGCGCCGGCGCACTGGAACTGGACGTCACAGGTTTGCAGCATGACCGTAACGACCGCTGTTCCCGGGTTGTAGGCCATCACGCGAGGGATGACCCTCACGGTAATCGTCTGTTCCTGTCTTGTGCAGCTGGTGTCTTTGCTTCCAAAGCCGTTGGCTATGCGTCCGTCACTGACTCGTTGATTGACCTCGACGATCGGAACAGCGATGAGACGGGTCGGGTCCGTGTCGCAAATAAACGTCACCGGAACATCGACCGAGGCTCCATCAGCGACTAGGGATCCGGGCCCCACGCTCACGAGCGTGGCGGGGGCCGCGTTAGCGGGTGGGGTGATGGCCGTCATTCCGAGGACGGCTAAAGATACTGCAGCGAGACGTGTTTTGGTGCCTAACATCAGATTCTCCCTACTACGGAAACGTGGCGTCCCCGGGCCCAAAAGAGTAGTGACCAAGTCTGGGCCAGGGCGACAGTGTATTTCGAGGCATCGCCCGAGTCGGCAGCGCAGTTCCGTGTTGGTCACTCGTCCATGGCAGATCCCATCCCGTGAGGGCTGCTGAGTAGAGGCCACCATTACAGCTTGCAGGTTGGCCGGTGTCAAGGACCCGCGTTGACTCATCAAAGATGTCCGCTTGGCGGTAGTCGAAGAGTCATCTGAGAATGCCCGCGTAGCGGCATGTCCGCCGGAGATGGTGCCCGCCGTTTCGGCAATGTGAGCCATGGAGCTTTCGATGAGCAAACGCCGTGCTGTCACTAAGGCGATTGCCACCCGCCACGCTCGCTCGGACCGCGGGGCGAAGAAACAGGTTTTGGACGAGTTGTGCGCGACGACGGGCTCGCACCGGGACCATGCCCGGAAAGCCGAGACCCACCATGACTGGCGCGAACGTTCGAGGAGGAAGTACCTGTCTACACTGCGGCGGTTCCGACTAGTGCTCGTTTCTCGGCCCACGATTGTCTCGCGAGGTTCGGTTCCCGGGGATCTGACCAACGCGAAATGGGTGCGCTTAGGATGACCGCATGAGCATCCCCGAAGGTCCCGCCGAACCTCTGCAGAAACTGCCAGGGGGAATGCCGCGAAGGTACGCAGAATATATGCCAGTTACTTCGGATGCCATGGTGCCCCCGCCGACTAACGCCGGCGGCGTTCGAGTCGCGTTGCGACGCCTGGCTATCCCGGAGCCCACACTCGAACAGAACTTTGCCCACGTCCTCGAAGTGGTTAAGCGAGGACCGTAGAGGGTTCTTTATATGGGCAAGCTCAGTTAGATCTAGCCTATGGAAGCGCAGTCGTCCCTATGGCTTCCCTGCCTTCCTTTCAAACGGCCAAGTGATCCACCCGGTTGTTCCAGATGTCGCTGTCCTTGAGCGTGTTCTTGTCGTACGTCATCAATGAGTCCGCCACGTACTTCAGCGTCCCCTTCGCGGTAGTCACGGTGACCGCCTTGCCGACGAGGCTGTTGTCGCTGAGACGGTTGAACGGGGCGTCCCTGCCGTCCCAGCTGTGCCCCACGATGTACGTCGTGTTAGTCGAGCCTGCGCCCGGCACCCCGTAGCTGGTGAGCCAGTAGGCATCCACCGTGAGCGGCGGCACGAGCGATTCTGAAGACAACTCCTCCGCGCTGGGCGTCAGCGGCAGCACAGGCACGTCAAGGCCTGCGGCTTCGATCGAAATCTTCAAGGGCGCTGCTGCTGCGGGCGGAGCCGGTCTGCGGGCAGCAGTGGCCCTTGGGGTGCTCACCTGAGCAGGAGCAGTGGAAGGAACGACGGCGGCGCTGCCGCCGTCGTTCGGGGGAACAGCGTTTGACGGCGTCAGGAATAGAGCGGCCGCCAGGCCCGCTCCGGCCACGGCAGGAACGGCAAGCCGGCGCCGGCGGATGGGCCGGCGCTGGCTGGGCCTTTTTTGTGTTTCCAAAATTCGTGTGCCTACTTGCGGCTGCGCTCCAGGCGACGCATCCTCATGGCGACCACTGACGGTACTGCGATGCCAGCAGCGAGGAGCCCGGCGAGAAGTGCCAGGCCCGGGAGCATGGCCGGCTCCACTTCTGCGGCGGCCATCATGGGGGCAGGGACAGGGGCAACAAACCCGCGCTTTTCCATCTTCGGCCTCTGACGTCGATCAGCCGAAAGGCTACGGGACGCCGGGAGCCAAACAGTTTCCCTCAAGACCCACGATCGTTGCCATCGGCCTATGAAACCTGCGGTTGATGCCTGGCTGCAAGGGCCGCGAGATCCCGGATCACCCGCTGGACCTCATGTTCCCGGCGCATAGAATGCCGAGTTTGTTGTTGAACTGAGCGAATTCTGGCTGAGATTTTCCTGGGTGGAGTGGGAACAGGAGTCCGGTCCTTCGGCGGAAACTCGGTATTTGCCTCCTTGGATACGAGCGGAATACTTGCGCTCATCCGTCCCCCTTGACGTTTGTAATCATGGATATAACCCTGACCGTGCGTGTAAGCACACTTTAGAAAGCCATGGGGTGGGACGGAAGCAAACTTGTCCATCAATGAAAGTTATTGTTCAAATCTTGAGCTTTGCCTCGGGAGGGAGCCTACTGCCCATCCGACATGTGGGAGCTGGCGACGGCTGGGGGAGGCGTTCGTGGTCTCAGGCGAACACCGTCGCCGCCAGCTCCTGTCATAACCCTACGATCTCTACTTGCTGGGAGCTCGAGTAATCGGTACGCGTTTCCTGGAAGCGGGATACCCGGCCCTTGCACCGGAGCATGCCTTCCAGTCGCGAGGAGCTGTCCGTGCCATAAACGACCTTTCCGGTCTCAAGGTATCCAAGTCTCGGTAGAGGGCGTCCAGCAGCCTGGCCAGCTCTACTTCGGACAAACTGGACATAGTCATGTCCAGCACTCTGGGGTCGCAGCTAATCGCGAGTAGTTCTGGCTCCGTCACTTTGCCAGTCGGAGGGGAAGGAAGCGGGGGTGGGTAGCTCGAGAATCGCCAAAATAGCCCAAAGAACCTGGATTAGTAAAGCCCGTTTGGGGCAGGCGGTGGTTGTCTCACATCGTGACTGGGCGGGCCGCCGAGAACAAGTCAGACCCCGCCCACAGGACTAATCCTCCCTTGTCAGGCGATGTTGACGCCAGGTTGGGGTGTACTTCAACTCGATAGAACCCCTTCGCGCCACGACTGTTCCCACATGCTGTATTCGGACGGATCGGCCCCGGCAAAGCCTCCCACAAGGGTCGGGCGAAGCGTTGCTCGCCCTGCTGGTGCGGGCCTGACATGAAGTAGCCGCCAGGCCGGCAGCACCTCCCCGATCGCCCGGAAGGGACCCGCACGCCGGGGGCCGACGGCCTCGTCCCTTAAGGTCAGGTCTAGAACAACGCTTCCCATACTTCGCCAATGACAGGGACAAGTTGAGTGACAACAATGAAAGTGACCGCGGCCACCATAACCGCCGCGAGCGGGATCATCACGATCCAAAGCACCACGCTCGATGGAGGTCGCTGTGGGTTTTCAGCCATCACTATCCCCTCAACTTTCAGTCTTGGGCTACTCCGGATCAATATTGGCATGCAGCTCAGGGTGCTGGACAAACCTGGAATTCATCGGGACCACCCATAAAAACACCCAATGTCCAGCCCCATCGTCCCCTCTTGGAAGGAGGCGACGTGGCTGGAATTAGCAGTGATTCACGCGGCAGCCAGCGGGAAGAATGCAAGTGTTGGACAGCCGGAGCGGGCGCCACTGGGGGGATGGTCGTGCCCGACCCGACTGTCCATCCCGCTGGTCAAAGCTGGCAGGTTCATCCATCGGGAGTTATTCCATAATCCCCGATAACGCCTGAGAAGAAGCTGAGAGTGGGCAGAGCCAACAGAACCTGCTGATCGCGTAAAAGTGCACGCCTGCCAGAGCCGTTCGACGTAGGGGGCGCTGAGGAGGATGAACAGGAAGCTGGGCACGAAGGTGACCTATATGGTCAGCAGTGCTGCGAGGAGCGCGCCGCCCCAAGGCCCGAGGGGCCGGGGTCGTGGAACGCCCCAAGGAGCGCGACGAACTGGACCACCATGATCAACGGGCCAGGGGTTGTCTCCGCCAGAGCCAGGCCCCGCGCCACCTCACCGGGAGTCAGCCACCCGAGACGCTGACGGCCTGCTGCCCGACATTCGCGCGTCCGCCGTCCGCCTTCCAGTTCTCAGTGGCCAATAACCACGCAACCGTAAAGAACATGCCGAAGCGGGGTTCCAAGGGTGAAGAGCATTTATGCGCTCTCTTCCAGTGCCAGTAGAGACGCGATTGCTTTTGATGTGGCGTCATTGTGGGAGTTCAGACACCATGACACTCTTGCTACAGCATCAGTATGCGCAGCAGCAGTTCCACGTCGGGAAGCAGCAATCATGGCTGCACTTACCTGCTTCCTGTATAGACCCCACAGGAGTTCACTATGAAGCGGACAGGCAAGTTCCATCCGTCGGGCCGCTAGTACGTCAAAAGTAGTTGGTCCAAATGGGTCATGATGAGGCGATAACTTCACTCCTGTCTCCCCGCAGCCAGCAACCGGACACTGGTTCGATATCTCCATTTCAAACTTCCTCTCTTGCAGGTACTTGACGAATTGTCAGGATGGTCGAAAAGTGAGCCATTTCGCGGGCTAAAAAGTGAGCCACTTTGACGCCGCGGTTCGGGCGTGTTCGGTCGCCGAAGCGTTCCCTTCCATGATGCGGCCAGGCTCCTGAGAGGAGCCTGAGACCGGCATAGGCCCTCATTGCATCGTGACGGTTCAGGTTGAATCCTTGGACTATGGTTCAACCGAGTCCGTCGTCCGGCGCTTCGCTTCCGGTGCGGGTACTAGAGCAAACTTGGCGAGGGCGTGAGGTGCGGCGTGGACTCCGGTGGCAGTCCACTGCCGCGGCGGTGGCCGTCGTCGCCGTCGCTATGCTGACCGGAGGGCTACTGCTGCTCCTGACACTGGAGTCGGCGCTAGTTTCCGGTACCGACAGCATGCTACGGACCAGGGTCCAGGACGTAGCGGTCATGATGGAAGGCCACGATGCCGAAGAAGCCATTCTGGCGGTCGCCGGCACTGTGAATAAAGACCCCTTGGTGCAAATCATCGACGAGACGGGGACTGTTATCGGGGCGACGGAGCCCGGGCTATTGGCGGCTCCGCTCAGTTCTCTCAGACCGGCTGCCGAGCAGATCGCGTCCGATAACGTCTCGGCGCCCGGACTCCTAGGTGACGCAGACGAGCGCTACCTTGTGGTGTTGGGCGTCGATGACGAGGACAGCAAGTATTGGGTTCTGGCGGGGAGGACGATTCAGCCCCAATCGGACACGGTCCGGATTGTCAGCGGGTTTTTACTGGTTGGCATGCCACTGCTGCTGGGCGTGGTGGGCCTGTCCGTGCATTTCCTCGTCGGGCGTTCACTGCGCCAGGTGGACACGATCCGTAGACAAGTCAGCCACATAGACGCAGCAAGGTTGAGCGAGCGGGTCGACGTCCCGGGGACACGCGACGAGCTGGAGGCCTTGGCCGTCACAATGAATTCCATGCTGGACCGGATCGAAACAGCCGATCAAAGGCAACGCCAGTTCATCACCAATGCCAGCCATGAATTGCGGAGCCCGCTCACGACAATCCGCACAGGCTTGGACATCTCCACCGCTGACCCCTCCGGGGAGACCTGGCGGGGCATGCAGCCGATCCTTGCCGAAGAGACGCAACGGTTGCAGGGCCTAGTGGAAGACCTCCTAACATTGTCCAAGGCGGACGACGAAGGACTGGTCATGCGCCGTGAAGATGTCGACCTCGACGATGTGCTGGCCACTGAACTGCGCAGGGTAAACGCCACGAGCAAGCACCGGATCGTCGCTGACCTGGTTCCGGCCAAGATTGCAGGAGATCCGCTCCGGCTGAGTCAGGCCTTTCGGAACGTGCTCGACAACGCCGACCGCCATGCCGCAGGGACCATCGCCGTGAAGCTGTCGGTCATGGTTCAGACAGTGGTTGTAACCATCGATGACGATGGAACCCCCGTACCGGTGGCCGACAGGGAAAGGATCTTCGGCCGGTTCGTCCGCCTGGACGAAAGCCGGTCACGCCACCAGGGCGGAAGCGGCCTGGGTCTTGCGATCACCCGTGGCATCGTGGAGGCTCACGATGGCCGGGTTATTGCCACCGAGACCTCACAGGGCTGGTGCCGCTTTGAGGTCAGTTTCCCACCAACGGCCCGGCTGGCGCCGTGCCCCCTGCCGATGTGCCCACCAGACTCTAATCGGCGCTGAGTCTGTACCCCATGCCCCGTATCGTCCTAAGCGAGTTAAGGCCGAACGGCTCATCAATTTTCCTCCGCAAATACCCGATATACACCTCAACGACATTGTCCCCGCCCCGGAACTCCGGGTCCCAGACGTTCTCGAGGATCTGAGCCTTCGACAAGACCTCGTCCGGCTTGCGCATCAGGTAGACGAGCAGACCGAACTCCCGGGCAGTCAGGGAGACGTCCTGGCCGTTCCGCGTCACGCGTCGCGTTGTCGGGTCCAGCCTCAGCGAACCCACTGCCAAAGTCACCGGCCGTTCCGGCGCCCCTCTGCGGATGACTGCCCGCAGCCGCGCGACCAGCACCAGGAAGCTGAAGGGCTTGGTCAGGTAGTCATCCGCCCCCAAATCGAAGGCATCAGTTTGGTCGTATTCACCGTCCTTAGCCGTCAGCATGAGCACCGGCACCCAGTTCTGCCGCTCCCGCAACTGCTTCAGAACCGCGTAACCATGCATGCCCGGAAGCATCACATCAAGTACGACGACGTCATAGACGTTCTCCGTGGCGGCCCACAGACCATCAACACCGTCATGGGAAACGTCCACGACGAAGCCGGCGGCCGTCAGCCCCTGCCTGATTGTCTCAGCCAGGAGAACTTCGTCTTCCACAAGCAGAACCCGCACCGTTTTGACATCCTCTCGCTGTACTGCGACAAGCATCAGTGTGCGGCTGAGCGAATGAAGAGTCCAGAAGGTTGCCGGATGAAGCCTCCGAAGAGATGACGCTCCGTGGTTCGCAGGGAAAGCAAAATTTACTCCGACCCGGTCCGCACAAAGCGCAGGGGCGCGTGTCGGGTCATAGTCCTGCCTTTACGAAGGTGAAGCCGGCCCCCTTCGGGAAGGGCGATTGGGTGTGGCTAGGCGTGGGCGGGTTCGCCGGTGACTTGGTGGTCTGCGTGGTTGCTGGTTTCCTGGATCAGCCGGATCAGGTGTCCGTCGAGCAGGGAGTACATGACGTGCCGGCCGTCCTTGCGGGTGTCTGCCAGGCCGCTCAGCCGGAGCTTGGACCGAGCCCTGCGGCTGCGCCGAACCAGCCGGCGAGAGGGTAGGTGATGATGTAGCAGGCATGCGAGAGGGAGAACTGAGCGGTGAACACATACTGTCGGTTCTCCTCAGTTGAGGCGCTGCGTAGAAGCCGCGACGACGGGGTGAGGAGGCCACGATGCCGTTTAGCCAAACTCGACGGCCCGGGAGCTGGTGGGCGTTCGAGTTGCCATGGGCGTCACTGTACCCGGGGGGATTCCCGGCGTTTGGAGAATGCAGTTAAGTGAGCGGGTGGATCAAAGCCCATCCGGGGTCGTGGGTGTGGGTCACTTCGACGTGCGGCCGGGTTTCAGCAAAGCGGTCGATAATGTCCCGGTCGTTTTGGTCTTCGGAGTCGGTGTAGTAGTGCAGGGTATGCCAGCCATTTGACGTGTGGGCAGCGACCAGCAAACCTCGGGGTCCGAGGGCTGCGGCCAGGTCCGCTTCGATTCGGTGGAGGTCTATTGCTTCGTCGTAGTCCGGTAACCCGTCGTGCCGGGTCTGCGGGTAACCGATCTGGATGGCCGTGTGCAGGTCCAGCAAGGGATGGTCGATCCACCGTAGGGGACGCAGGGTTCTCACAATCGTGCGCGGTCCCGGGGATCTTCCGGCGTCCTTCAGGGTCCAGCCGGTGTGCGTGTGCCGGGTGGTCATGGCTTCGATGATCCCGGGGAGGTCTGTCGCTGGCAGGCTGTCCGGGGGCGGGGTCTCGACGGTGTTGATGGTGCCGATCCATCGTTCGACGTTGTCTTCTCCGAGCAGCCAGTCCAGCAGAAGGCATGCGAGTTGGTGGCGGTTGCCGGGGTTTAGCCGGGGGAAGACCGGGTGGTGGATGCAGACGTGGGCAACGGCCCGTTCCATGTCCAGGGTCACGGAGACCCGGCTCAGGCCAGCGTTGATCGATGTCCCGGCAACTTCGACGTTGACGGCGAACATACCGGGTTGGGGCTGCCTGGCCGCGGCGAATTCCCATATCGGCGTGGCCGGGGGAGCCGCCCGCCGCCATCGTTCGGTCAAAACCCGCAGTCTGGGATCACCACCGCCAGAGACGCAGAGTTGGTGCTTTGCATGGATGCCCGGACCGGTCCCCCAGCCGAGTCCGGGGCCGATCTCTGTGACCATGGCATCAAGAGTGTTCGGAAGGTCCCGGTAATCACCTGTCGTGACGGCATCACTGAGGTGCCCCACACCTTCTGCTGACCACCACCGCCAGAATGCATAGATAGCGTGCATGTGATCTGTATCGTTCCGCCGTTGAATATTCACTGTTGGCTGCCGTCACGGAGCCACATCTGGCAGCTCACTTCGGCGCGGGACTCGAGGTCAAACTCATGTTCGGTGATCTCAGTCACGATACCTCCCGGGTTGAGCGGCGCCGGAACTCATCCCGGTGCTGCGTGAATGCATGTCCTCACCGACTCTCAACCCTCCCCGTGGGGGAAGGTCAAGCTCTGTTCCCCGGAGCGCGGGCCGATGAGGCTAACATTCCCCTATGGCGGAAGGTCAGAAGCCGGTCGAATCAGTCGAAAGGTAAGGAACATGCGTATCGGGGAGGCGGCCGCCGCGGCTGGTATGACGACGAAGGCCCTGCGGTTCTACGAAGAACGAGGTCTCCTGCCTCACGTTGGGCGCTCCGACAGCGGGTACCGCGAATACACCCCGGCGACGGTCAGCCGCCTCGAATTCATCAGGCGCAGTAAAGACGCCGGCCTGGGACTGGCCCAGATCAAGGAAATCCTTCAGATTCGCGACGCCGGATACGCCCCGTGCACACAGGTACGAGACCAACTGACCCAGCAACTGCACGCTTTGGACCGGCAAATCGCCGAACTGACCGCCCTCAGGACTACAGTTGCCGAACTCCACCGCACCGTGACCGCCGCCAACCCCGAAGCTTGCGAGTCCGCACGGATCTGCAGCTACCTCTAAAACACCCCCGCCGTTGCCTCTTCTCGGACATTGAAGACCTCCCTTTACGGGATTGAATATTTAGACAAGCCCCACTCCAGTCGGAGGTCTTCCACACTCACCGCAGCGCGTGGATCATCACTAAGTCTTGTGGCTTATACATCTGGCAAGGGGAGCGCAGTTAAGCAGGACGGCGGACCATTAGGAGTGTCACGGCGTCAGTCGGCGGTGCTGGGCCCTTGATCCCTGGTCTTAATCGGCATCCTCCGGCGACAAAAGCACAGCCTTTAATCGGGAAGGCGCGTAGCGTCGAAACGCTGGGCCGTTATTCGAACGCCGATAAGGACCCTTTCCAAGCTGTCGGTCTTCCGTGGCGTGGGGCTGGACCGGCAGTGGAGGGCTTCGCTCCAGCTTCCTTAGTGCGGGCAGGAAGAAGGCTTCGGGTTGAGCGTGGTTGGCTGGCGGCGTCTCTTGCGAGAAGGTGTCGAAGTAGTGCAGAACCGCCCGGGGCGTTTCCTCCGGGGCGCTGGGATGCGGGCAATGTCCGGTGGCCCGAAGCTGCATCAGGGTGCTGTGTTCCAGATCTTTGTGCAGGTAGGCGCCCACTTCCGGCGGGGCAAGCCGATCGTCGGAGCACTGCAGAACGAGGCAGCTGGTGCGCAACTTTTTCAGTTCATGGCGGGTATCGGAGAAAAAAGTTTTCCCGCGAAAACCCGCCCACGTTGCCGTCAGCACGGCGGGCAGATCGACCGCTGCGGCGGTACGGCAGGCCACGCGTACATGTGGTTGCAGCCGTACCACTCGGTGAACTCTCCGCGTAGGTGAAAGCCATCGGGCTCTTAGGCTCGGGCGTTGTTGTCTCTGGGCAGGTAACAGATTCGGGCAGGTGCACCACCCTCAACCTTGACCTCCTCCTGTCGTGACCTTTATCTGGGTGGGCTGGATCTTGATGAACAATTGACGGTTACTGTGGCGGGTCTTGATCCGGGCAGTGGACAGTGGTGCGGGTAAGACCTGGAATGCACGGAAGTGCAACTGAAAGCTGGATCAGTTAGCCAGGATCAGGTTGGGGTACCCCTGACGGTCTCTGTGCTTGGCGGCGCTGAGCAGAAGGCGCCGCTAAGCCAAACCCGCTATAGCCACGCCATGAGCAAGGAAGCTTCGGCTCGCGTCGCGACCGGACCTACCGCGAAATCACCAGGAGTAACTGTGCGCGCCACTAGTGCAAAAGCCGTCCTTGTCCACCGCGTTGCAAGCGCTGTCGTCCTGCCGGGTGTCTTGACCAGCATGCTGGTTCTCGCGCCGCAGGCGTCGGCCGAGACCGCCCCTGTATCGGGCATCTGCAACGGTGTGACGAACCAACTCGCGCACCGCGGGAACGTGCAGCCGAACCTACTCAAGGCCGCGGGGCGTCAGAACGCTGAGCAGATCGCGACGCTGACCGCCGAGCGGGCCACGCTGGTCACCACGCAGAACACCCTGACGACACAGATCACCGCAGCGGAGAAGGAGATCGCCTCGCTGGACGCTCAGTACGCCACGCTCGTCGGTAAGTTCGACACGGTGACTATGTCACTGACCAAGCTCGAGGCCGACAAGGCCACGCTGGCTGCCGCGATCGCTGCAGCAAACACCGAGCTGACCACGCTCCAGGGCCAGAAGACGACGCTGGTGAACCAGATCACAACGCTGCAGACACAGCTCGCAGCCGCGCAGACTGAGCTCACCGACCTCAGCACGAAGAGAACCCAGGCCCTCGCCGACAAGGCGACTAAGGAGGCCGACCTGGCCGCGGCGACGACCCGCCTGCAGACCCTGACCGGCGCGGCGACGGCAGCGCAGACCATGGTCAACAACCAGATGACCGCGATCGAGAAGGCCACACAGGAGCTGGCCGGTCTGGTCACTCAGGGTGACGCGGCGCAGGTGCTGGTGGACGCGGCGGAGAAGAACCTGACCGACGCCCGGGCGGCGCTCCCGGCGCTGGAGGCGACCGCCAAGACTGCAGACACCAACGCCGCCGCCGCGACCGCCACCGTGGTCAGGGCTGAGGAGAACCTGCGCCTGGCCGAGCAGAGCGTGACGACCCTCACCCAGCAGATCGGCACCATCGCGGCCAGGCTCCCTGTGCTGAAAACCGAAATCGCGGGTTTGCAGGGTGACATCACCACCAAGAACGCCGGGATCGCCGCCAAGGAGAAGGAGATCGCCGGCGCGAACGCGACGCCGGTCGCCGACGCAGCCGCGCTCAAGACGCAGCTGACCGCTTTGGAGGCCGAGCTCGCTGCACTCAAGGGCAACTCGGACAAGAAGAAGCAGGAGCTGAACGCGGCGATCACCGCCAAGAAGGCGGAGATCGCCGCCGCCGAGCTGGCAGCTACCAACAAGACGGCGCTGATCACCGCCTTGAACGGCGACCTGACGAAGCTGCAGGGCCAGCTTGCCCTCCTGAGCTCCGAGCTGTCGGCCAAGCAGCAGGAGAGCAGCAACCTGCAGCAGCAGCTCCCGGGCCTGCAGACCAGCCTCGCCGGCGCCAACGGGCAGGTGACCAGTGCCACCTCCACCCTGGCCGACGCCAAGGCCGACCAGACCGCCGCAAAGACCGCCCTGACCAACGCCAACACCGCGGTCACGGCGAAGAAGGCGGAAATCGCTGCGCTCGAGGCTGCCCTGCCGGGCCTGACCGGAGACCTGACCGCCGCCAAGGCGGAGACCACCGCCAAGCAGGGCGAGCTCAAGGCGCTCGAGGACGCCCTGCCCGGTCTGCAGGCCACCCTCACCGCCGCCAACACCGCGGTGACCAACGAGACCGCCGAGGTCACCCGACTCGACGGTGAGGTCGCCAAGCAGGTCACGACGCTGGACACGCTAAACACCTCGATCACCGCTGCCGAGAACGCGATCCTGTCCCTGCAGAACCAGCTCACCCCGCTGCAAAACTCGCTGAACACGCTCAATAAGGAGATCAGCGACAAAGAGGCGGCCCTGACCGCCGCCAAATCCGACCTGAACGCTCTCGACGCCAAGATCGTCACCGAGTCCGCGACCCTGCGGACCCTCGAGAGCGCCAAGAAGGTCAACCGCGACGCCGTCGCCGCCCAGAAGGTCGTCGTCGCCCGCCTGCAGGCCCAGTACAAGGTAGCCCTGGACCGCATCACCGTCATCGACGGGACGATCGGGCTCGGCGGGTGCCTCGCCTAATTGACCGCAACGCCCAGAAGCGCCCCCGGAGCCGACTCTCCTGGGGCGCTTCGCTGTCTACCCTGCGATGCAACACGGACCGCGCGCGCTCACACTCCACGAGGTCTTGCACGACCTGCCCGAGAACCACAGCACCAGCCCTGGCCCTCGGTGCGCCTCACAGCACGTTTCTACCGTTCGACAACTTCTAAAGGGCCAGTTGTAAGCTCTCTCGCCCGTGCATTTCTGAACGCCGATAATGGACCTTTTGTCAACCAAGGCTGCGGGGGGAATCGGGTAGTCGCCGCTGGTACCGCGAAGAAGGTTGGAGTAGCTAGCGCAGTAGTGTTCGGTTAGTGTCGAGGGCGAGTTGGAGGAAGTGGTGCGCTTTGCTGCCTCTGCCTTCCCACCAGTTGATGTAGCCAATGGCCGTGAGGACTGGTGCTGCGTGTTTGGCGCGGGTGCGGGTGTAGGCGTGCAGGAGCAGTTGTTGTGCCCATTCGATGCGTGACTATTTCGGCGCGGCTTCGGTTTGGGCGAACAGGATTTGTTGCATGGGTTCGTCGACTCCTGGGACGTCGGCGATAAGCCGGTCGCGGATCGCCGGGAACTGCAGGTTGGCAACGAAGCGCGTGGCATTTGTCCTCGCTCGGGAAGGTTTTGGAGTCGAGCATGCCTGCCCAGAGTTTCCTGCCCTGCTGGAGCGCGGTGTCGGTTGGCTGGGAGGCGATGGTGTGAATGTGGTGTTCGACGGCGGCCACTTTGGCTGCTGTTTGGCCGGCGGTTGGGAGGGTGATCCGGTCGGTGGGTTCAATGAAGCTGCCGCGGTAGATGAATTCGGCGTTGATTGCGCTGGTCTGGGTGGAGTTGATGGGCAGGGCGAGGCTGGTGCCGGGTTCGCCGTCGTAGGGGGAGAAGGTTTCGTCGCCGACGAAGAGTCCGTCGCGGATGGTGATGCTCTGTGCGGCGAGGACCCCGGTGAGCGCGGCGATGGTGCCGGCGTGGGGCTTTTTGCCTGCCCGAGGGGGGGCGATGTCGCTGGCCAGGTAGTGGGCGACGGTGTGTGCGTAGGGGACCACCCGCTGGGCCAAGGGGCCGGAGTACAACTTGGGGGACCTGCGCCGGGGGCGAAAACTTCGTGCGGAGGCAAGCCCCTCGTCAACCGTGGAGGGCTGGGGATGGTTTGATTAGTCGGTGCTCGGTCTCAGACGCCTCTTGGTTTTTGTCGTGTTTGCAGTTTGTGTCATTTTCGCGTCTTCGTTTTGGGCGCTTGGGCAACCCGGCGATGCCCGGCGTGCCTTTTCTCCACCGCCTCGCGCGGATGTTGAACTCGAAAAGCTGTCCACTGGCATGACCACCGCCGTGAACGTCATCAGAAGCCCGGATGCCGCTTGGCTTGTGCGGACAGCAGGGCAGACCGGCATCCCTGAACGCGCGCTGCGGGCGTATGTTGCCGCTGCTGGGACCGTTAGTGCTGTTGCTCCTACCTGCGGGATGGGGTGGAACACTTTGGCGGCCGTTGGTTTTGTCGAAACAGCACACGGGACGTACGGCGGCGGGACCCTTACCGTCGAGGGGCTTGTAAGCCGCCCTGTTGTGGGCCCGGTTCTTAATGGTGACGGATTCGCCGCTATCGCCGACACGGACGCTGGTGCCCTCGACGGGGATAGCCGCTGGGACCGGGCCGTGGGACCGATGCAGTTCATTCCTTCGACATGGCAGCTCGTCGGGCGGGACGGGAACGGGGATGGAACGGCAGATCCGTTCAATATCGATGATGCCGCCCTTAGTGCGGCGACCTATCTGTGCGCCGACGGCCGTGACCTCACCACCACGGACGGGTGGACCGCCGCGATCTACGCCTACAACCAGTCCGATGCCTACATCCGGCAGGTGCGTGACCAGGCCACGGCATACGCAGCCAACGCAGACACCGCGGGATGAGTCCACAATCTGTTAGTCCATGCCTTCCTGCATGCGAAGAAGCGTCGGATGTTCAGTCTACGAATCATTCGTCAAAGCGAAAGGAAAAGGTTGTGGATATTGTCCACAAACTTGGCTACAGATCGCGTTCTACAGCCGGTGTACTGCTCGGGACTCCGCAGGTTTTCGGGACTTTCCAGTGTTTGCAAGGGACACAAAAGCTTCCCGGCTACGATGACGGCATTTCTGCGCTAACTGGTGGAGAGTTCGACAGGGGCGAGTTATGGCGCTGACGTCCCGGGTCATTCCTTGTTGGTACTTTCGTCTTGCGCAGGCATGAATGTGAAAAGCCAGCGCCTGCTGAATCCCTGAGCGTGAAATGGGGGCGCTTCGTCCTCATCGGTACCCGCTCGAAAGTCAAACTGGCCAGCGCGAACTGAGCCGGGGCCATCGATGCACCTCTTTGCCCGGTTGTAACAATCACCCGAGCATGACGACCTAAGCGGACCGACAAAGGGACTGGCGTGTGGCGGGCACCACGGACACGCCTACCCGCGGCGGGCGGTTGTCGAAGTTAGCGTGGAACAACCCCTTCTAACAATTAGGACCATGAAGACCGCCTGTTCTCCCGCGAAAATCCTGACCGCCGTGACCGCCTTGATGGTGGCCGGGTCACTAGTAGGTTGTGATGCTGCAGCCAACGCCCTTGAGGTCATTGATCGTCCTCCAAGCATCGCTGCCGGTGCGTCAGCTCCAGCGGGTCCGGCCTCTAGCAGTGGCGCCGCCAACGCGCTCGTCCAATTGGAGAGCATCCCGGTGAAGGGACGCGCGCCTAAGACTGGCTACACCCGGGACGAGTTTGGACCGGCGTGGTCCGACACGGACCACAACGGGTGCGACACCCGAAATGACATCCTCGCCAGGGATCTGACCAACGAAACGTTCAAGCCGGGTACCAACGGCTGTGTGGTCACCACTGGGACGCTGGCCGACAAGTACACCGGCACGACCATTAACTTCGTACGCGGCCAAAATACGAGCTCGAAGGTCCAGATAGACCACATCGTTCCACTCAGCGACGCATGGCAGAAAGGCGCACAGCAGCTCAGCGCCGACCAGCGCAAGCAACTCGCCAATGACGCCCTGAACCTTATGGCAGCTGATGGCCCGACTAACAGTGCCAAAGGTGACAAGGACGCGGCCACCTGGCTACCGCCCAACAGGGCCTTTCGATGTGAGTACGTAGCACGCCAAACTGCCGTCAAGGCCAAGTACGACCTCTGGGTTACCCAGGCGGAGCACGACACCATAACCGGGATTCTCGAACGCTGCAGGCAGACCTAAGGAGTCGCCGGAGCCTCCCTGCCGGTCATGTCGACCGAGAACGATTTTTCCGATGCAGATGCTCGTTCCCGAAAGAGTTCCGCAGTTTAAGCGCATTTTTGAGGAATAGGCCCGTGCCCCCTGCGAAACTCGATTCAGCGCTCACGGAGGGCGCTCCAGCATTCCATTGGGGACACATTGAAAATCAGATTGGCGCTTGTCACAGCGCTCTCCTTCGGACTGCTCTTCACAGGCATCTCTGCACCAGCGGAGGCCAGCACTCCTACCTACGTGACTAATCTTCGCGCAGCAGTTCGCGCACTGCCCGTAGCGGCAGAGAACAACGCCGGGTATGACCGGAACCGATATTTCGGGCAATGGAATGACCAGAACAGGGACTGCCAGAACACTCGGGCAGAAGTTCTTATTTCCGAGAGCAAAGTCGCCCCTAATTACACCACTTCTCGTCGTTGCACCGTGGCAAACGGTAAATGGGTGACAACGTTCGATAATCGCACGCACACCTCAGCAAGTACCGTGCAGATCGACCATATGGTGCCCGTGCACGAGGCATGGGGTTCGGGCGCCAGGGCGTGGACGCAGGCGCGCCGAATCGCGTTCTATAACGACCTTGGGTACGCGGGCTCGTTGAGCGCCCAGACCAGCAGATTGAACTCCTCCAAGCAGGCTTCCGGGCCTGAGCAGTGGCTGCCGCCGGCTAACGTGTGCTTGTACATCGCACAGTGGACCACCGTGAAGGCCCGTTGGAGGCTGACTGTGGATAAAGCGGAAAAGGCAGCGCTGATCAGGCACGCTGATCGGTGCGCGCCCATGCGGCTCTCCGTCACGAGGGTATAGGGAGGCCTCAACAGGCACTCGGACTCCCAATACACCCCGCCCGAATAAAGGACCACGGAAGAGCAGGGCCCATCCCTACCGTGGTTGTGGATCCCTTCGCGCTATCGTTTCCCGTGATGCCTGCGGACCCTGGGCGGCCGCCGCGGGCGCTTTCGTAAGCAGCGGCAGGGATACACAGAAGGGGTTCCAATGGGTGTTGGACTGACCACTGGCCGATTGGAGCGTCTGTTTACGGGATCGGTATGGGCTGAGGGCCCCGTGTGGGTCCCGTCGTCGCAGACTGTGCGCTGGAGCGATATCCCGAATGACTGTATTCTCGAGTTCGACCCGGCCACGGGGAAAACCGGGGAATACGCAGTCGGGGTTCAATTTACCAACGGCCGGACCCTCGACGCCGATGGCAGTGTTGTGCAGTGCAGCCACGGACGCCGCCGGGTTGAACGCGACCGCCAGGGAACAGTGACAGGACTGGTTGATTCCTTCCAGGGCCGCCGGCTGAACTCACCCAACGACGTCGTGATTGCCCGGGACTCGAGCATCTGGTTCACCGACCCGCCGTACGGGATCCTTCCCGGCACGAAGGAAGGGAACGAGGGAGAGCAGGAGTACGGCGGCTGTTACGTTTTCCGGTTCGAGCCTGCATCGGGAACCCTCACTCCGGTGATCACCGACCTCGTCTACCCGAACGGTCTCGCCTTCGCACCGGAAGAGTCGGTCCTCTACGTCGCGGACACGGCCGGTCCCGGTCGCGGGGTGCCGCTGAGGATTGCCGCCTACGATGTGCGCGACGGCGCTTGCGACTCCCGCGGAACAGTTCTTGAGCTTGAAGAAGGCCATGCTGCTGACGGCTTGAGGGTAGACGTCCAAGGCAGGATCTGGACCTCTGCCGGCCCCGCCGTCCGGGTCTATTCACCGTCCTTCGAACTCCTGGGCGCCGTGGCCGTGCCCGAGAGGGTATCGAACTTGTGCTTCGGCGGCCCGGACGGCCAGGAACTTTACATCACCGCCACCACCAGCCTGTACCGAATCCGCACCACCACACGCGATGCGGCGGCCTCGAATCATCAGGTCACCAACCACTGATCACGAGTGCAAGCGTGCAATACCGAACCCTGGGCCGAACCGGCGTCGTCGTTTCTACCTACGCGCTGGGAACCATGACCGGGACCCCATCACCCCCGTTGGAGGAGACCCTGCGCTTCCTCGACGACGCAGTCAGCCGGGGCAAAATAACGTATTACGGCTTCTCCAACTTTCTGGGGTGGCAGCTGACCAAGGCCGTGCATGTCGCCCGCGCCGAGGGCTGGCACCCGCCGGTGAGCCTGCAGCGCCAGTACAGCCTGCTGGTCCGGGACATCGAATCTGAAATTGTTCCGGGCTGTGGAGGACATCGCCGCGGCGCGCGGAGTAAGCCCTACCCAGGTGGCTTTGGCCTGGCTGGCAACAAGGCTGGCGGTCACGTCGGTGATCCTGGGCGCCCGGACCACCGGACAGCTGAGGGTGGACGTTAGGTATTAGCGGATAACCCGGTAGCGAACGTGCGTTACAAGGCGGGTGCCGCTCACTTCCGTCGGTTCAAGCTTTAGGTTCCCGATGCCGTCGAGCAGCCGCTCGCCTCCTCCCAGGACGAGCGGCGCGATGTGGAGCCGCAGCTCGTCGATCAGTCCGGTCGAAAGGAATTGGCGGGCAGTCTCGGCGCCTCCAGCTATAGCGACGTCTTTGCCGGCAGCCGCTTCCCGCGCCCGGTTAAGTGCCGACTCTATTCCGTTGTTCACGAAATAGAACGTGGTGCCTCCCTCCATCTCCACGGGCGGGCGTTGATGATGCGTGAGGACAAAGACTGGGGCGTGGTACGGAGGTTCTTCGCCCCACCAGCCGCGCCAGTCTTCATCCCAGGGCCCTGCCCCCGGGCCGGCGAACATGTTGCGGCCCATGATGTACGCGCCTGCGGAGAGGATCCCCTCCAGCGCCGCGGCGTTGTCCTCGGGTTCCTCGAACTGCCACCGGTGCAAGTCCTCCCCGCCTTCGCCCAAGGGGTTGGAATGGCTCTGGTTCGGGCCGGCAAGGAATCCGTCGAGGGATACGGTGAGATCGCAGGTGACGCTGTTCATGGCTTCCTTCAGCGGTGGCCGTTTGTTTGGGGCGTAAATCGATACGGGCCATGCTATTGGCGTTCGACGGCGGCCGGAAGGGGCGCGATGATCGGGCGCTTCGGCTGGGCGGATTCAGGTCCTTGCTTACTGGAACACGGCGACAACAGCGCTGATCTCGACCAGAGCGCCGGGAACGCCCAGCGCTGCGACCCGCGCTCCGGTCCCTTGTCGGTGCTATCCCCGCGGGGATAGCATTGCCGGCACCTGCCATCAAAGGAGACGGTCATGGGCGAAAACTCTTCTGAGGCGTCATCGGCTGAACTTATGGTTGACCTCATTATTTCCCTTGACGGGTACGCCTCGGCCGAGGGATGGCCTGGCTGGTGGGGCATGGAGGGGCCCGAATACCTTGCCTGGCTCGAGGGGGAAGGGAAGAAGGAATACACCTTCCTGATGGGCGCGAACACGTACCGGCTAATGTCCAGCATGTCCGATGAGGCCGCGGCGGAAGGCTCTGGATTTTCCGAGGAGGAGGGTGCCAGCCTCACTGGACTGGCCGCCGTGCCTAAGGTCGTCTTCTCCTCCAGCCTGCAGGCGCCCCTCACGTGGCCGAACTCGGAGTTGGTGGCGGCTGACGCGGTCGAGGCCGTGCGGGAGATGAAACGGACCGGCACCAAGCCCTTGAGCACCCTCGGCAGCCTAAGCCTCAGCCGTTCGCTGCTGGCCGCCGGCCTTGTGGACAGGTTCCGGCTGGTCGTGTTCCCGGTGATTACAGGCAGGACGGGGCGGGAGCGCATCTACGACGGTTATCCGGACGTCTCGCTGGAAATGGCGGACAGCAGGACTTTTGACGGTCGCCTCCAGCTGCTTGAGTACGTCCCCACCATCCTCAACGGCCCGCCATCCGGCCGCTGACGCTGTTGCAGGAGGCCTGCGGTCACCAGTATTTGGGGATCAGGTCGGAGCCGCGCGCATGAACAGCTTCATCCGGACCGCCCCCGAAGCTGAAAGAATCCACACATGCGCTTTGATGACAGCACCCTGGAGCAACAGGGCCCCCTCGAAATGGCCGGCAGCGTTGAACTCCTGAAGGCCACCCACCGGCCCCACGAACTGGGCCTGCAACTCCCACCCATGAGCAACATCGAGGATCCCCACAGCAGGTGGCGGCTTACCAGCCACTACATCGAATGCGCGGGCCGTCCCGCGGTGCCGGTGTCAGGCGAGATCCACTTCAGCAGGCTGCCCCGCAGCCGTTGGGAAGATCGGCTGCGGCTGATGAAGGCCGGCGGCATCACGGTAGCAGCCTGCTATGTCTTCTGGATCCACCACGAACGATCCGAGGGTGAGGCGCGCTTCGATGGCAACCTCGACGTTGCCGCCTTCGTCCGTCTGTGCGACTTTCTTGGCATTGACGTAGTCCTGCGTATCGGGCCCTGGGCCCACGGCGAGGTCCGCAACGGCGGCTTCCCGGACTGGGTGCAGGCGGCCGCCGTCGAACACCGCACCAACGACCCTGCCTACCTCGCCCTGGTGGAACGCTGGTTCAACCGCCTCGGCGGGGAACTGCGGGGGCTGACCGGGCCGGACAGCAACGTTGTCGGCATCCAGCTGGAAAACGAACTCTACGACCAGCCCGGACACATCAACGAGCTCAAGAAACTGGCCCGCGCAGCCGGACTCAGCGCCCCGATCTGGACGGCGACTGCCTGGGGCGGGGCTGATATCCCGGAGGAGGCGGTACTGCCGGTCTTCGGAGGGTACGGTGACGGATTCTGGGTGGACGCCGATGCCCTCTGGGACCCCACGTTCCGGCAGCACTACTTCTTCAGCCACCAGTGGGACGATCCCGGCATCGGCGCCGACCTTCGCGAGCGCTTCTCCGGCAGCGATGCAGCACCGCCGCGCTCGCCGTCCGCCCTCTACCCGGCAGCCACCTGCGAGCTGACCGGCGGCATGGCGACTGCTTATCAGCGCAGGCCGTGGCCCAGAGGCAAGGATGTGGCTGCCGTAGCCAACAACAAGATCGGCAGCGGCTCCGGCTGGCAGGGCTATTACATGTTCGCCGGCGGCACGAATCCCCCCGGCGGCTTCCAGGAATCGCAGGCAACGGGGTACCCGAACGATCTTCCGGTGTTCGACTATGACTTCCACGCCCCAATCGGCGCCACCGGCAGGCTGGCTCCCAGCTTCGGCCTGCTGCGCAGGCAGCACGCGTTCCTTGCCGCCTTCGGCGACCGTCTGGCACCGATGCCGTCGACGCTCCCGGACGAGGTGCCGGCCGGCATTGAGGACTCGGAGACGCTCCGGTGGGCGATGCGCTCGGACGGGCATTCGGGCTTTGTATTCATCTCCTGGCACCAGCCCCACCTCCCGCTGCCGGACTACGCGGCAGCCCAGTTCAGCCTGTCACTCAGCGAGGACACGGTAACCTTTCCCGCCAAGCCCGTCTCCATCCCCTCCGGAACAATCACCACTTGGCCGGTGAACCTCGAGATAGCGGGAATGCGCCTTAACTGGGCCACGGCATCACCGCTTACCCTTTTGGGCCCGGCCTCCTCACCAACCCTGGTTCTCGCCGCCGACGCCGGAATAATGCCGCAGTTGTGCCTGCCCGAGGGAACATCGGTTGAAGGGCCTGCTTTTGCCCTGGGTGACAACGTCTACGGCGTCGATGCCGCAGAACCAGCCACCCTGACTGTGAAGTCCACGGAAGGGTCCATGAATATTCTCGTTCTACCCTCTGAGCTGGCTGACCAGGCGTGGGTTCTTGAGACACCACGCGGACGAGACCTGCTCCTGTCAGCTGACCCGCTCTGGGCCGGTGAGATCGGGCTCCTGGCCGGCAGGTCTCTCGGGTGTGCTTCCGTCCGGCAGTACGCGAGCGGGACCGGCCAGTTCGAGGACGTCGACATAACGGTGCCGGAAACTGCACGCATGCGGGCGGCACTCGGTGCAGAACGGATCCGCAATGCAAAGCCGGTCCCTGCTTCGTTCGGTTCCCTGGCCGGCCGGGCGGCGGCCCCCAGTGATGCCGCCATCGCGGAACTGGCGGAGGTTTACAGGATTGACCTGACGACGGCGGGCTTCCTTGGCGGAGAGGGGCATAGCGAACTGGAGATCGAGTGGGCCGGCGACGTTGCCCGGCTGCTCGTTGACGGCTCATGGGTTGCCGACCGCTTCTGGGACGGTTCCCCCTGGGCCATTGACACGCACGACGCCGGCATCGGCCCTGACTCGGAGCTCCAGCTCCAGATCCTTCCGCTCCCGAAGGACGCGAAGGTTGGGCTGCCGCTGGAAGCCCAGCAGCGGCGTGACGCCCTGGACGGCGACCTGGCCGCCCTGGACAAAGCGGAGCTGCTCCACTGGACGACGTGGCAGGAGAATCCCGCCTGACCGAATCCTTCCGGCAGCATCGACGTTTCGTGGCGGAGGGAGCCCAGTCGATGCGAAGGGAAGCGATCGCCGCCAAGGCGGAAACCTCGTCGGAGGCAACTCGGCGCCTCGCAGCGGACATCGCCCTGAAAGCAGGCCAAACGGAAAGTCCTTAGGCCTCCCGCGGGGCCTCGGACTGGGGGTGAAGCCATTGGCGGACCGCAGTGAGGACTTCCTCCGGGTCCACCGTGTATACCTTTTTGGCTCCGAGGTGGGGGGACTGGCTGGACGTCACGCGTGCGCGAAATCGCTGCGACTGGTCCGGTTCGTTCCAGGTGCGGATAACCAGGGTGCCCATCGATGGCATTGCCCTGCCCAGCTCGTCTCCGTAAGAAAATTCTGACGAAGGACCATCCTGTGTCATGGCATTTCCCCTTACTCGTATTCTCCGCACACCCCGTTACCTTGATCCTGCTCAACGACTATCAGGAAACGGCATGGGTACGCCCAAATTAGCTCAAGATCGCCCGAGGAATCAGTGACGCGCGGCCAACCCGACCGTTCGGGCGCCGCCTGGCGCCTTCCCGTGGCGCCGCGAGCAAACAACTGATGAGGGGGCACAATAGGAGCCATGGCTGAATCTGAAGCGGTGACAACCCAAAGCTCAACGGTAGAGGAATGGACGCAAGCGCTGGCAGAGTCCAAGGGGTCGCCGGGCGGAGGGGCAGGAACGGGGGTTATGCTCGCCATTGCCGCGTCACTGGCGTCCATGGTAGCCGGCTACACAGAACCAAGCCAGGACCAGGGCGGGGAGCTGACGGATATCCATGCGCGTGCACGTGCGCTCCGCGAGGCTGCCCTTCAACTGGCCGACGACGATGCTGCCGCCTCCGAGGCGTTCGGCGCGGCTTTCCGCCTGGAACCAGGGCAGGAGCGCGATGACGCGATCCACCACGCGTCCGTGAACGCTGCGAAGGCGTCGGCCGTGCTGGGCGAACGGGCCATGGCAGCCATCGAAGACCTTGGCTGGCTCGCTTCCCACGGGAACCCGGCGCTGATCGCCGACGTCACCGTCGCATTCGGCGCCCTCCGGGCGGCAGTGACTGGTGCGCGCACGAACGTCAGTTTCGATCTCGCAACGCTTCGATCCGCCGGTGCCACGCTCGAAGGGATCCGCGAAGAGCATCCAGTTCTGTGGACAACTGTCCAGCAGCTTAATTCGGCCCTTGACCGGATCGACGAACTGACGGCCGGGGTGGATCACCGCGCCGCCCCCACCGACACCGGCGCCCTGGACTAGAAGGGTGCGAGCCGGGGACCTTTGAATGTGCCGGCTTAGCCCAGCTGCAGGTCCCGCGCCTGCACCTGAGGATCCTTTTCATCGCCAGTGCCCATCCAGCCCGCGGGAAATCACGGCGTCCTCAGCCCGCTCAGCGGATCCGACGGCGAATTCACCATCAGTACAGCAGGCGGCTGCCCGTTGGTATAGGAGATGGCCGACACCGAGGCCCGGCTGATCACGATCCGCTGGAACAGGTCCAGGTGCCGCGCAGCACCTCAAGTGCGCCAACCATCCGCGCCGGCATTTCGGTGAAGCTCTCGCCGCCGGGGAAGCGGAAAGTCTACGGACTCTGCTGCACTTCCCGCCACTGCGGCAAGCCGGCCAGTTCGGCGAGCGTGGCCCCGCTCGGACAGGTACAGCCCCGGTGCCCGCCCGGGCAGAACCAGTCCCGTGGTGGGCGTCTCCCCGTGACGGACCAGGAGGAGAAGGGTGGCCTTTGGCTCCGGCATTGCTGCACTGATCTGCCTAAGCGTAGGGCGATTGATGACCCTGCGGGCAGCGATCTGAAATTTTCCTCGATTCACGGCACACGTCGGTCTACCGTGGAGGGGTGAGTGATCGACCCGATATCTTCACCGTTGGTGAACTGCGTGCCGCCGGCCATACCCAGAAGGACCTGCGCCACGAAATCCGCGACAACCTGCTCGCCGCGCTCGCCGCCGGCCGGAATCCGTGGCCGGGGCTGTACGGTTTCAGCCGCACCGTCCTTCCCCAGCTCGAGCGTGCCCTGATCGCAGGGCACGACGTGGTCCTGCTGGGGGAACGGGGGCAGGGCAAAACACGGCTCCTGCGCACACTGGCCGGGCTCCTGGACGAATGGTCCCCGGTGGTCGAGGACTCGGAACTCAACGAGCACCCGTACGAGCCGATCACCGAGCAGTCCCGCGCCCGTGCCCTCACTGAAGGGGACCGGCTGCGGGTGGCGTGGCGCCACCGCTCCGAGCGGTACGTGGAGAAGCTTGCGACCCCGGACACGTCCGTTGCCGACCTCGTCGGTGACGTGGACCCGATGCGGGTGGCCGAGGGCCGCCGGCTGGGCGACCCGGAGACCATCCACTACGGCCTGGTCCCGCGCTCCAACCGGGGGATCATTGCCATCAACGAGCTGCCCGACCTCGCCGAGCGGATCCAGGTGGCGATGCTCAACGTCATGGAGGAACGCGATATCCAGATCCGCGGCTACGTTCTGCGGCTGCCGCTGGACGTGCTCGTCGTCGCTTCCGCCAACCCGGAGGACTACACAAACCGCGGCCGGATCATCACGCCCCTGAAGGACCGGTTCGGTGCCGAAATCCGCACCCACTACCCGATAGAGCTGGACGACGAAGTGGCGGTGATCCGGCAGGAGGGGCAGCTCGTGGCCGACGTCCCGTCCGTCATCCTCGAGATCCTCGCCCGCTACACCCGCGCGCTCCGGCAATCCCCGGCGATCAACCAGACCTCGGGAGTATCGGCGCGGTTCGGCATCGCAGGAGCTGAAACCGTCGCCGCAGCAGCGCTCCGCCGTGCCAGCGTGCGCGGGGAGGGCGAGGCCGTTGCGAGGATCGTTGACGTCGGCACCGCGGTGGACGTCCTCATGGGCAAGATCGAGTTCGAGTCGGGCGAGGAGGGCCGGGAACAGGCCGTGCTGGACCACCTCCTGCGCACCGCCACAGCCGAAGCCGTGCGGGCCCACTATCAAGGCATTGATCTTGGTCCGCTGGTCGCCGCCCTGGACGGCCACACCACCGTCACCACGGGCGAGCACGTCACGGCGCAGGAGTTCCTCGACAACCTGCCGTCCCTCAACGGATCGGGACTTTATGACGAAATCAGCGGCCGCCTCGGGGCGACTAACGACGGGCAGCGCGCCGCCGCCATCGAACTCGCGTTGGAGGGCCTCTACCTTGGCCGCCGGATCTCCAAGGAATCCGACGACGAGGAAACCATCTACGGTTAGCAGCAGCGCGGCCGGGAACTGGTCGGCCAGCAGCAGCACGGCCGGAGGAATAACCAGGAGGCGTCATGGGCATCCACAACCACTCCGCCAGGTACGGCAGGTACACGGGCGGGCCGGACCCTCTTGCGCCGCCGGTTGACCTCGCAGAGGCGCTCGACGCCGTCGCCGAGGACGTGATGGCCGGCTACTCGCCCCGCCGTGCTCTGGAGGAGTTCCTGCGGCGCGGCGGCCGGAACCGGGAAGGCCTGGACGACCTCGCCCGGCGCGTCCAGCAGCGCCGCAGTGAGCTCCTGAACCGGCACCGGCTGGACGGCACCCTTAACGAGGTCCAGAAGCTGCTCGAGACGGCGGTGCTGGAGGAACGCAAGCAGCTCGCCCGCGACGCGATGATGGAGAACACAGACCGGGCCTTCCGGGAAATGCAGCTGCAGAACCTGCCGCAGTCCACGGCGGCCGCCGTGAACGAGCTCGCCTCCTACGACTGGCAGTCCAGCACCGCGCGCGAGGCCTACGAGCGGATCAAGGACCTGTTGGGCCGGGAAGTCCTGGACCAGCGGTTCGCCGGGATGAAGCAGGCGCTTCAAAACGCAACGGATGAGGACCGGGCGGGCGTGGCAGAAATGTTGCGGGACCTGAACGGGCTGTTGGACAAACATCGGCGCGGCGAGGACACCGACGCGGACTTCCAGCAGTTCATGGCACGGCACGGCAGCTTCTTTCCGGAAAACCCGGAGTCCGTCGAGGAGCTGATTGACGCTCTCGCCAAGCGCGCGGCGGCGGCCCAGCGGCTGTTGCAATCCATGTCCCCTGAACAGCGCGATGAGCTGATGCGGCTGTCCGCCCAGGCCTTCGGCTCGCCCGAACTGATGGCCCAGCTTGATCAGCTCGATTCGAGCCTGCGGGCCCTGCGCCCCGGCGAGGACTGGACCGGTTCCGAACGCTTCGAGGGCCAGGAAGGCCTGGGCCTGGGCGACGGCACCGGCGTGCTCCAGGACATCGCCGAACTGGACGGGCTGGCCGAACAGCTGTCCCAGTCCTACAACGGATCAAATCTCGGCGATCTGGACCTGGACGCCCTCGCCCGGCAGCTTGGACAAAACGCCGTCGTGGCCGCCCGCACGCTCGGGGAGATAGAGCGGGCCATGCAGGACGGCGGCTACCTCCGCCGGGGAGCCGACGGCGACCTCCGCTTGTCTCCGCAGGCGATGCGGCGGCTTGGCAAGTCCCTGTTGCGGGACACTGCGAAGCAGTTGTCCGGCCGGCAGGGGCGGCGGGACACGCGGGTGGCCGGGGCCGCCGGGGATCAGACGGGTTCCAGCCGCCAGTGGCAGTTCGGCGACGCCGAGCCGTGGGACGTCACTCGGACCCTGACCAACGCGATTCGACGCATCGCGGCGGACGGCGGAAACACTGCCGCAGGAGTGAACCTCACGGCGGCTGACATCGAGGTCAGCGAAACAGAGGCCCGCACCCAGGCCGCCGTCGTTTTGCTCGTTGATGTGTCGTTCTCGATGGCGGCCGAGGGCCGGTGGGTGCCGATGAAGCGCACTGCCCTTGCCCTGCATCACCTCGTCTCCACGCGCTTCCGGGGAGACCGCCTGGAGCTGATTACGTTCGGCCTTTACGCGCAGTCCATGGATATCGGCGGGCTGACGGCCCTGCCGGTGCGGCGGGAGCAGGGAACGAACCTGCATCACGGACTGCTGCTCGCCGGCCGTTTCTTCCGCCGGCACCCGTCCATGCAGCCCGTCCTCCTGGTGGTGACTGACGGCGAACCGACCGCGCATCTGCTGCCGGAGGGCGAACCGTGGTTCTGCTGGCCTTCGGACCCGGAAACCATCCGCGTCACCGTCGCTGAGCTGGACCGGCTCGGGCGGGCAGGAACGCAGGTCACGTTCTTCCGGCTCGGCGACGACCCGAGCCTTGAACGGTTCATCCAGCGCATGGCGCGGCGGGTCGGGGGCAGGGTGGCCGCGCCCGACGTCGGGGGGCTCGGGGCCGCGGTGGTGGGGGAGTACCTGCGGGCGCACTTCCGCGGGCGGGCTTTCGGCGAGACCGACTGGGTTACCTGAATGCCCTGCCCGGGGGCGTTGATTCAGTAGCGTGGCCTCACGCGTGCGCCTGCGTCGGCAGGGTGAGGATTTCGGCTCCGTCGTTGGTGATCGCGATCGTGTGTTCGCTGTGTGCTGTCCGGCAGCCTGTCGCGCTCCGGAGCGTCCACCCGTCGGGATCAGTGATGAGTTCAGCGGTGTCCGCCATGACCCAGGGCTCCAGTGCCAGCAACAGCCCGGGGCGGAGGGTGTATCCACGTCCGGGCCGTCCCGTGTTGGGGACGTGCGGGTCCTGGTGCATCGTTGATCCGATGCCATGGCCTCCGAACTGGGTGTTGACCGGGTAGCCTGCCTCGCTGAGGACCGTGCCGATGGCGTGGGAAATGTCACCGATACGGGCACCGGGGCCAGCGGCGGCTATCCCTGCGTACAGGGCGCGTTCGGTCGCGTTGATCATGGTGATGCTCTCCAGCGGCTTTGACCCGCCCACGATGAAGCTGATGGCAGAGTCTGCAGCCACCCCGTCTTTGGAGACGGCGAGGTCGAGCGTCAGCAGGTCGCCGTCGGCAAGCGTGTAGTCGTGCGGCAGTCCGTGCAGCACGGCGTCGTTGACGCCAGTGCAGATGTAGTGACCGAACGGCCCGCGGCCAAAGGACGGCGCGTAGTCGACGTAACAGGACACTGCTCCGGCCTCGACGATCATGGCCTTGGTCCACTGGTTGATGTCCAGGAGGTTGGTGCCCACCCTGCTCCGGCTCTTAAGTGCCTGCAAAATGTCAGCAACCAGGGCGCCTGCTTCTTTTGCCCGGTCCAGTTCGGCGGAGTTCAGGATCTCGATCATGCGGCGCCTTTCCCACGCACTGATAACTGTCCCGGCTATTATCCTCAATCCGGCAGTAGCCTGGTGGTCTGTCAGGGGAGGGTTTCCTCGGCCGGTCCCTTGTCCGGGTGCTCCGGTGACGAGCTGGCCCGGTCCGCCGGGGAGCCTTGCCGCCGGCTGGCCACCAGGAACGGAACCGCAAGGGTTTGGAAGATTCCCGCCAGGGCCAGCGACATCGGATAGCCGTACAGGTCAGCGCTCCTGCCGAGCACCGGCTGCACCACCACGCCCCCACTCGATCCCATCAGCGAGTCAAAGCTGAGCACGGTGGCGCGCTCCTTTGACGGGATCATGTCGTTTATATATGCCTGCCGCACCGGCATGGACGCGGAATCGATGACTGCCCACAACGTCAACAGGACCAAAGCCAGCCAGAACACCCGGGTAAAGCCGAGCACCACCAGAAGAAATGCACTGATACTGCCGCTGAGGATCAACACCGAAGTGCGCTTGCGGAACAGTCCTCGGACGTAGGGCGCGAGCCAGCCACCCACCACCTCCGCCCCGGCCACGATGGCGGCCGCAAGCCCGGCGATGGAATACGCGCGGGGATCGCCAAAGAGCTCCAGCAGGTATGGCTGCAGTGCATAGAAAACATAAATTCCGACGCCGGCGCTGAAGGGCGCGGCCAGCATCACGTAACGGACGGGGCGCACCTTGAAACCATGCTCGATCGAAGCGGACAGCACCGCCCGTGTTGCGCGCAACGGGTGCGTTGAGCGCTCGGGGGTGAATCCGACGTCGTGCATCAAGCCAAAGGCGGCCGCAAACATGGCCAGCAGCAGGCCCACCCGCACCAGGAACGGCACACCGAGGTCGGTGGCCTGGGCGATCACGCCACCGGCCACCGAGCCGGCGAGCATCGCGACGCCGGCAACCATCTGCCCCCGCCCGAACACGGCTTCCAGTCCGCCTTCATAGCCCGAGTAGCGCAGCGCATCAACGAGCCAGGCCTCAACCGCACCGGAGAAGAAGGTGAAACCCAGGCCAAGCAAAACCGACACCACAGCCCACAGCAGGAACGGGGCGGAGAACTGCCACAGCAGGTAGTAGAGGTACGTGGACCCCGCCAGCGTTACGGTGCCAAGCAGGAACGACACCCGGCGGCCCCAGCCGTCGGCGACGACTCCCGTGGGAACCTCGAAAATCACCATTCCCACGGTGAAAAAGGCGTTGGCAGCGAATGCCTCGAAATTGCTGAGGCCCGCGTCCAGCAGGAACAGCGTGTTGACGCCCCAGATGAACGACGCCGCAAGGGTATTGCCCAGCGTCAGCGTCAGATAGATGCGCTGGATCCTCCGGGCCGCGGCGTTCATCGGTTCGCCGGCCCGGCCCTTCCGTGCAAGGAACACGAGGCCATTCTCGCCCCGTATAGGCTCCTTGTGCCAGAGGCGACGCGCCGCGCCAGCCCCCGGGCAGCCGCATTCCATGTCAGGATCAGGGTATGCCTGACCGCCTGATGCTGCTGGATACCGCCTCCCTGTACTTCCGTGCCTTCTACGGCCTGCCCGATTCCATCCGCCGCGCCGACGGGACGCCCGTCAACGCTGTGCGCGGGCTCCTGGACATGATCGCCCGGCTGACGACGGACTACGGGGCGACGCACCTCATCGCATGTTGGGATGACGACTGGCGGCCGCAGTGGCGGGTAGACCTTGTCCCCACCTATAAGTCCCACCGTGTGGCGGAGGCCAATACGGACGCCCCGGACGTGGAGGTAGTTCCGGATGCCCTCGAGGCGCAGCTTCCCATGATCAGGCGCGTACTCGGCCTGGCCGGGATCGCCATCGTCGGTGCTGCCCACCACGAGGCCGACGACGTTGTGGGCACCTACGCCAGCCACGCCGACCTCCCTGTCGATGTGGTCACCGGGGACCGCGACCTCTTCCAGGTCTGCGATGACGCCCGCCAGGTGCGGGTGGTTTACACCGCGCGAGGCATGAAGAACCTTAAGATCATGACCGAATCCGTGGTGGTGGGGAAGTACCGCGTGCTGCCTCAGCAGTACGCCGATTACGCCACCCTGCGTGGCGACGCCTCAGATGGCCTGCCGGGTGTGGCCGGGATCGGGGAAAAGACAGCAGCGTCATTGCTCCTGAAGTACGGCACCCTCGAAAACCTGCTGAAAGCAGCAGCTGACCCGCGCGGGGGCCTGTCGTCACCTGTCCGGGCCAAGCTCGATGCCGCCGCCGATTACCTTATGGCCGCGCCCGCCGTCGTACGCCTGGTGCGGAACCTTGACCTGCCTTCACTGGAGGAAGCCGGCGCCCAGCTGCACCCCGTCACCGGGGAGGCGCGCGCAGAACTGGAACGCCTCGCCACTGAATGGAACCTCGGCGGATCGGTCATGCGGCTGCTCGACGCGCTGGACCGCACCAGGCCAAGCTGAAGGTTCAGCGCGCGTGCGGTTGACGCTGACCGTGGGCGCACTGGAGAAACTGTCCATTTCTTGAGCAAAAGTGACATGTTGGGCCGGCATTCCCCCCGTTAGGGTGGGCTTCAGTGGTTCAAGCAGCCGGGCCGCTCCATTTGGGGGATTGGAATGCTCATGGCTGACAGCCCGGACAGGCGCGGCAATGCCAACGGAGACGCAATGAAAAACGGTAGCGGCGACGCACCCGATGCGGACGATGCGGAACTGCAGGCGGATGCCCCTGCTGCCGCCCCCAAGGAAGAGTTCCGCCGTCCGCGCCTTTACGGCTACGACCCCGACCAATGGCCGGAGGTCAACTGATGCCGCCTTCTGCACGGGGATGTCCGGCCCCCCAGCAGACAAGCCAACCGGGGCGTGGCTAAGCTTGGTGTGTCCGGACCACCAGCCTGCTGACGAAAGCGCGGTGAGTGCAATGCCGAAGACGGGAAAGAACGACCACGCCCGCAAGGACGAGCTTCCCTCAACCCTGCAGCGCTCGGACCAGAAGGCGCAGGATACGTTCGCGAAAACCTACGATTCCGCCATGGAGTCCTACGACGATGACGAAAGCCGGGCCGCCCGCGCCGCCTACGCTTCCCTGAAGCACAGCTACGAAAAGGTGGGGGACCACTGGGAGCCCAAGGAGAAACGCGGCCCCTCGGATGAACGGGCGGAAAAAGGACCCGACGCAGTGGCGCCCACTGCCGGCGGCGTTGACGCCAACGCCTCCAAAAAACATTTGCTGGAGCGCGCGCGTGAATTGGACATTGGCGGCCGCTCAAAGATGGACAAGGACGAACTCGTCAAAGCGCTGCAAAAGGCAAACGAGGCCGCAACACGCAAGGCACGGGAAAAATAGACAACAACCAGGCAAAGACGCCAGGAGGTTCCGATGTCGGTCAAAGGCACCAAGGACGCAGCAGGCACCGCAGGACGGGGCGGGCCGGAAGGGCGCCCGGGCAACGGCTCTGCCGGCATCTCGCCGCGGGACCCGGCCACGGTCAGGAATGTGGCACTGGTCGGCCGCTCCGGTGCCGGCAAAACCACCCTTGTCGAGGCACTGCTTGAGGCCAACGGGATGATCACCCGGAAGGGCTCGGTGGTTGATGGCACCACCGTGAGCGATTCCGATCCCGCCGCCATCCACCAGCAGCGCTCCGTGGCGCTGTCAGTGGTCCCGCTGCCCGTGGCCGGGATGAAGATCAACCTCCTCGATACCCCCGGCTATCCTGACTTCATCGGCGAGCTCCGTGCAGGCCTTCGCGCCGCCGATGCCGTCCTTTTTGCCGTGTCAGCCGTTGACGGCGTGGATGCGGGCACCACCGCGATCTGGCAGGAGTGCCAGTACCTGGGGATGCCCCGCGCTGTGGTCATCACCCGGCTGGACCATCCCCGGGCTGATTACGAAGGCGTCCTGGCCGCCTGCCGGGCGGCGTTCGGCGACACGGTGCTTCCGTTGTACGTCCCCGTCAGTTCCGATGGGGACGTCAGCGGTCTCCTGGGCCTGCTGTCCGGGACAGTCTACGAATATTCGCCGGGCACCGCGGGTGCCACGGCACGCACCGGGGAGCCGCAGGAGATCGCGGCGGCCGATGCTGCACGGGCCGAGCTTATTGAGGGGATCATTGCCGAAAGCGAAGATGAGACGCTGATGGAGCGTTACCTTGGGGGCGAGGACATCGATGCCGGCGTCCTCATCGCGGACCTGGAAACCGCCGTCGCCCGCGGCTCCTTCTTTCCCGCGGTGCCCGCCTCGGCGCTCACCGGGCTGGGTACAGCGGAACTGCTGGAGCTGCTCACGACGGCGTTTCCCTCGCCGCCGGAACGCAGCCTGCCGCGGGCAACTGACCTGGCAGGAGCGCCCGTCCGCGCCCTTTCCTGCGACCCTGAGGGGCCGCTGGCGGGCGAGGTGGTCCGCACCACCGTGGACGCCTTCCTTGGCCGCGTCTGTTTGGTCCGGGTGTTTTCCGGCACGCTGCGCGGGGACACCCCCGTGCACGTGAGCGGACACGGGCTGGCGGACCGCGGACACCAGGACCACGACACCGACGAGCGCCTCACCCACCTCTACTCCCCGCTCGGAGCCACCCTTCGGCCCGTGCCCTTCTGTACTGCCGGCGACATCGCCGCCGTAGCCAAACTGGGCAGCGCCGAGACCGGGGACACCATTTCGGCCAAGGACCAGCCACTGCTGCTGGCCACGTGGGAGATGCCCGAGCCGCTGATGCCGGTTGCCATTGAAGCCGATTCCCATGGCGACGAGGACGCCCTTGCCCGCAGCCTGGGCAAGGTAGCTGCCGGCGACCCTACCCTCCGGGTGGAACGGAACTCCGAGACGCACCAGCTGATCCTCTGGTGCATGGGGGAGGCCCACGCCGAAGTGGTGCTGGACAGGCTGCGCGACCAGGGCGTGAAGCTGCACGCCGTGGACGTCGTGACGCCGCTGCGGGAAACTTTTTCAGCCCGCGCCGCAGGGCACGGGCGCCACGTCAAACAGTCCGGCGGCCACGGCCAGTATGCCGTCTGTGATATCGAGGTTGAGCCGCTGGCCAGGGGCACGGGCTTCGAATTCATCGATAAGACAGTGGGCGGCGTGATCCCCGGAACGTATATTTCTTCCGTTGAGAAGGGCGTGCGTGCGCAAATGCAGAAGGGTGTTGCTTCCGGCTTCCCGGTGGTGGATGTGCGCGTGACCGTGGTGGGCGGCAAGGCACACAGCGTCGACTCGTCGGACGCGGCCTTCCAGGCAGCCGGAGCCCTTGCTTTACGGGAAGCTGCTGCCGCAGGAAATATCCAACTGCTGGAACCTGTCTCGTCCGTGGCGATCAGCGTCCCGGACGAGCATGTGGGGACGGTGATGAGCGACCTTTCGGGGCGCCGCGGCCGGTTGACGGGCACCACCTCCTCCGGTGGGGACCGGACCGAGATCACGGCGGAAGTGCCGGACCAGGAACTGCTGAAATACGCGGTGGAACTGCGTGCCCTGACGGCAGGCACCGGCACCTTCAGCCGCCAGTACATCCGGCATGATCCCGTCCCCGGCAACCTGGCCGCTGCCGGGGCCGGCAGGTGATCCTGGGACTTCAAAAGGGTTATGGCGCTTGAAGGGTCAGGGTCTCTGCGGGGCGTGCTGCTCCACGCTGCTGGGCTTGATTTTCCTGGCAGCGATGGTGAGGGACGCGACGCGCTCCAGCTGCGGGTGGAGCTGGTCACCGCCCTCCACCACGCCTTTCTGCCACCAAAGGTCCATGCCTTCGGGCGTGACCTCAAGGCACGCCAGGTTGTTGTCGAACCACGGCCCCTTGATGCCCGACCATTTGTAAGGCGGGTCCGGAACCTTTGCCGAGCGCGCCGCCAAAGCACCCAGGGATGCCGAGAGCCCGTAGGACGAAAGGCCCGTGACGTATCGCATCAGCCGCGGCAGTGGGTTACGGATAGGAGAGCACACCGCTTGGATGATTCTGCTCCCGGTTGCCCGCCGCACTTCCGAGACGTAGGAGAAATGGACGTCCCCGGACAGGAACATCACTGTCTCCGGAGCGCTCCCGCGTTTGCCGTCGGCCACTTCGGCGGCCATGGCGGCCACTCGCTGAAAGCTCTTCTGGAAGGCTGCCCAGTGTTCCAGGTCCAAAGCCTGGCGCAGCTTTTCAGCGGCCTTGGCGGGCAGTTTTCCCCAGGCGCCCTCGGCAATGGCTTCATTCCAGGACTCCACGTAGTGCAGTCCCATCGGCAGGAGGAACGGCAGCGACGTGGCCACGAGCAGGTGCCGGAAACCGCCCCGCATGCAGTCATCAAGCCAGGCCATTTCCGAGTCGTCCAGCAGGGCCCGCCGGTCCGGAGAAAGATTACGCGCCGCGCGTGAGTCCAGCACAATCAGCCTGGTGTCACCAAAGTCCCGGCAGAGACTCCACCGGTAGGTCTCGGGGGCGGCATCGGCGCGTTCCACCAGTTGGTCCAGCTCGGCACTGATGTCCGGCTCGTCGTCGCCAGTGTGCCGGACCACCCGCTGCCACATGGCGTCCTGCGCCCGCTCCTGCGGGGAAAGGTTCCCCAGATGCTGGTAGACCCAGTACGAAGCCAGCCCCGAAACTACCCGCTCCTGCCACCACGGGGTTGCCGCCATCTCCTGCTTCCACGTTTGGGAGGAGTTCCAGTCATCCCGGATGTCGTGGTCATCAAAGATCATGGTGCTGGGAAGGGTGGATAACAGCCAACGGTTTGTGGGATCGGACCACGCCAGATTGTAAAGGTGGGCGTACTCTTCGTAGTCCTTGAGTTCCTTCCCTGGCGGCTCGTCGATGTCCCGCCGGGAGCGGATGAACTCCTGCATCTGTTTGCTGGTTGAGTCGGCGTAGACCTGGTCTCCGAGGAAAGCCACGAGATCGGGCCATGCCGTGCCGCCGTCGGATGCCATCCGCAGCGCATAGGCGCGCAGGGAGTCCACGCCGTGGCTCCGGTTGCCCGACGCATCGTGCGGAACGCTGGTGCGGCAGGAGCCGAAAGCCATCCGGAGTGGCTTGCCGGGGGCCAGGGTTGCAATTTTCGACGGCGGCAGGTCGGATTCCGGATCAGGCCACACCTGGGTCCCGTCAACCTCGAGAGTGTAGGGAGTGACAGTTCCCGGCTCCAGCCCGGTCACCTCCACCAGTGCGTAGTGGTGGCCGTGAACAGCGAAGGTGCGGGCCGCCCAGTCGTTTCCTCCCGCGCGGACCGTCACCTCCGAGGCGCTGTGCGTCTCCGCCCAGATGCTCGCCGAGGTTTCATCCACGTATCTCATCATGGGGCCGAGCACCAGGGGCGATGTCATGAATAAGTTGTACCCGTTCCGCGGCGGCGGCGCCATGGTCAGGAGCTGAGGGTGCCCCTGACGATGCTGACACTGGAGTGTGCCGGATTGCCGTCGAGCGGTTCATCGGAGATGTCCACGATGGGGTAGCCCGAGAGATCCAGCCCTGCCGGAACGTCGAAGCGGCCGGACGACGAGTTCATGATCCCCAGGCTCACCAACCGGGAAAGGTCCGGGGCAATGAGCCAGACTTCCTGGTAGCCCCGGGCCTCGGTCTTGTCCAGCTGCACCTCGATGGTCCGGGAACCGTCGCTGGTTTCGGTCACGGTGGCGGATCCCGTGGCGGAGAACCGGTCCAGCGGTTCCAGGCGCGCCGAGGCAAGCGGAACCGGGGCAACGGACTGGTTGACGGCGACAACAACCCCGGTGGTGATGACGACGGCGGCCGCGGCTGCTGCCACCCACGTGGCCGGCCGGCGGAGCCAGGCCACATTGTTGCGGGTCTTGACGGGCTCTGGTTCCGCAACGGGCGCTTCTTTAGCGCCGGCGGCTCCAAGCGGATCCGCCGCAACCGCCGCGGAGAGTCCCAGGGTCTGGTGGATCCCTTCCCACACGTTCGCGCCCGGACGCTCCAAAGAGCCGGCATCGGGGGTGGTCCGGACTGCGTTGACGGCCCGGCGCAGGGCAGCGTACTCGGCTGCGCATTCCTGGCAGGAGCGGAGGTGGTCGACGCTGCCGGCGTCAACGGGCTCGTCCAGGGCGAACAGGCTCAGGACTTCCGGGTCAAGGTGCTGCATGATCCACCTCCAATCTGTGTCTCAAGTGGCTAAGGCTGCGGCGGATGTGACTCTTGACCGTACCAAGGGGAAGGTTCAGTTGCCGTGAAATCTGGTCATGGGTCAGGTCGTCGTAAAACGCCAGGCGCATGATGGAACCCTGGGGTTCGCCGAGCCGGTTAAGCTCCCCGTCCAGCAGCAGCCGGTCGGCCAGGACTTCGGCGGAAGCGGAAGCCGCCGCATCCTCGGCCCCGGGCTGGAGTTCGGCGGCCGCCAGCACCTTGCGGCTTTCCCGGGCCGACGCGCTCAGGGCATCGGTGACGGCGTTCCGGGTGATGCCGACAATCCATGCGGGCAGTTCCGCCTTGTGGGGGTCGAAAGTGGACCGTGACTTCCAGACGCGGATAAAGACTTCCTGGGTGACGTCGTCGGCTGCGCTCCGGTTCCTCAGCGCCCGGAGCGCCAGTGTGTACACCAGGGGGGAGAACTGGCGGTAGGCCTCGGCGAGCGCGGTTTCGTCGCCGGCGGAGAAGGAGAGGTTAAGCTGCGGGTTCCAGCCGCCGAGGGCGGATGGGCGGGAAGCAGCCCTGCCCCTACCCTGCTCATCGCCGGAGGGCGCCTGGCCAGAAGGTGCCAAACCGGCCTCCTTCCCCTCCTCGGCGTTGAGTGCCAGGGCTGCGTAGCGGCTCATTCCAGTTCCGCAGTGACAATGACATTGTCACTGTAGTCCTGTTTCTCGTCCAGCCACCGGCCTCCGCAGGTCACGAGCTTGAGCTGGTGCGGCCCGTCGCGGCGGAAGAGCGAACCGCCGTCGAACTTGTCCTTGGCCATCAGCTCAACCGAGCGCACCCGGTAAATCAGTGCCGGTGCGCCGTGGCGTTCGACGGTGACGCGTGTACCCGCCGCCAGGCCCTTCAATTGCGAAAGGGGAGCCACATCCGAGGTGGTGTCCACGTGGCCCGCGACGACGGCTGCCCCGGCGGCTGCGCCAGGGGCAGGTCCATGCCGGTACCATCCGGCCTGGTCGAAGGCTTCGGGAATCTCCATCGCGCCGTCCGGAGAGACGCTGACGTCCACGATGTCCATGCTGATGGTGGTGCCCTCGACCGTCAGGAAGCGCGGTGCGGGGTCCCGGGGAGCGGCCGGGGCAGGCGTGGCCCGGCGCAGTGGAACGTCGGGCACCGCGGCGGGTGCGCTTGAGGCTGCAGGGGAAGCGGCCGGGGCGGCGGCACCGGAGGTTGCGGCGGTCGGGGCAGCTTCCGGCCCTGGCGTTGCCGGTGCGCCGCATCCGGACAGCAGGGCCACCGCTGTCAGGACGACGGCGGCCGTCGCCCTGCGCGCTGTGGCGGCTACAGGCGTGGCGGCCACGTCCGCAACGTTCGCGGTAACGCGGGTCTGTTGCGACGTCGTCGTGCTTCTCATTGAACTGCTCCCTCTGTCGGGCCTGCTGGAAATCCGCGGCCTCTTCCTGCCGGGAGGACGTCAAGGGCGGACGTGCCGAGCCCGGCCGACCGGAGGGGAATGCCGGTCGGCCGGGGTCTGGGGGTCAGCGCCGAGGGCTGGTCGCCCTGCCCACCTGTAGCCGTGAGCTCAGCTCACCCTGCGCATGGCCGCCGAACGGGAAGCCGCAGCCGCACCCAGCAGGAGTGCGATCCCTGCAACTCCAATGCCGGCAACTGCAATGGCCTGCCCCGTGGCTCCCTGGTCAGCAGCACCCGAACGTCCACCCGGTACAGCTCCCGGAGCCGAGTGCAGGCCCTCGATGGTCTGCACTGCGAGCTGCAGGTTCTGGTCCGTCAGGCTGCCCCAGGCGTACACGATGGTGTGGGTGCCTTCGGCGACCGTCACATCAGCCGGGCCGATCACTGGTTGAGTGGTCCCTGCTGCTGCCACAGCTGCCGGGATGGTCCCGGGATCCAGGGTCAGGGTCTGCTCTTTGGGGTTGGCCAGGTTGGAAATGACCGCGGAGCCGGCGGCCAGGACGTCGACGGCGGGAGCTGCAGCTGTGTGCCGGACGGTCAGCTTGCCCTTGCCGGGTTCAATTTGCGAGACGTCGTTGGTGAAGAGATTTGCCGTCGGCTTGCCGGCTGCGTCCAGGTTGGCCACCGCCGTGTAATTGCCGTTGGCAGCGAGGGTCACATCCACCGGGCCGATGACGGCAGCCGTTGCGTCCGCCGCGTCGGCGGCGGTGATGGCAAGGGCGTAGTTTCCGGCCGGAAGAGCCAGCGGACCGGCCAGCGTACCGGGAGTGAAGTCGTCCAGGGTCCTTTCGCCGTTGACCCAGACGTCAACTGTCAGGCCCGGGACTCCGTGCAGGACGGACAGCTGGGCATCTCCTTCCGCCGCTTGTGCCGGACCGGCGGAAGCCAGTGCTGCCGCGATTGCCACTGCTCCTGATGCGAAAATGCTGGTGCGCATGATTTCTCCTTCTGCGGCCCGCTGAGCGGGCGGTTTTTGCTTACACCCCTACTACCGGCGGCGAAGCCCATCTGGATGCAGATGCATGGAAAATTCCTGAAATAGATTTCAGCGGCTGCTGGAGGTGGACAGCTCCCCGCATTACGGCGGATGTACCGGCATGACCCTCCATTTCCGTCCGCGTCCGTTCATTGCACAGCGGTTGTATTGGAAGAAGGGCTGATGGTTTGGTGAGGTAACGATTCAACGAGAGGGCAATCCATGACGGGCACCGCAGATCTTGCTCCGCGCCGGCTTCGGGACATCTTTGGAGCTTTTGCCACCGGTTTGACGGTGATCACCAGCACCACTGAGGACGGGCCGGCGGGGTTTACCTGCCAGTCGTTTGCAGCGCTGTCCCTCGAGCCGGCACTCGTGACCTTTAGTCCCGCCAGGACCTCAAGTACATGGCCGGTGCTGCGGCAGGCGGGGTCCTTTGCCATCAACATCCTCCCCGCAGAGCACCAGTACCTTGCGGGGCAGTTCGCCAAGTCGGGAAAGGACAAGTTTGCCGGCGTGGGTTACTCAGCCTCGCCGCTGGGCAACCCCGTCCTTGACGATGCCCTGGCCTGGATCGACTGCAGGCTCCATGCGGAGTACGACGGCGGTGACCACACCATTGTGGTGGCTGCCGTCCGGCATCTGAGCGCACGGCACGACGCCGAGCCGCTGTTGTTCTTCAAGGGCCGCTACGCCGGGATTGCACCGGCCGGCTACCTGCTCGAGGCGGCCCGCTAGACTCAGGCCGCGGATGCCCTCTGAACCACCCCAAGGCGGGCAGCCTGCCGGGGTCGACTCATGGGGGATGGTTCTTGCTTCACCGGGATCAGGTAGTAAGCTTGCTGATCAATACTAGTAAGCTTGCTGATTAAATGAGGATAGGAGTAGGGCCATGGGCACAGTTCTTGCTGCCGCCACGGCGCTGGCGGTGACCACTGCTGGAGCAGCCGCGGCTCTGAGTGCCCCCTTTGGCGCTGCCGGGAATGGGGGCCAGTATCTTGCCGGCCATGTGCTGTTGGGGCTGGGCCTCGGCTACTCAATCGCCATCCTGCTGCGGAACGCAACGAGACGCCTTGTGACCGGACGTTCCGCAGACCAGGAGAAAGCGGGTGCCGTACCGGCGCCTGCACACATGGCCACGGTCACCGTACTGCCTGCGAGGCCCCCGGCGATGGCACCGCTGCGGGGCAGGCATGCCGCCTAAAACGCAGCCTCCGCATGATACTCAAGACGGCAAACAGCGCCCGAAGCGCCTTCGCTACTGGCGGGCCGCCGCCGCGCTGACGGCAGCGGCCGGCCTTGCGGCGGCCCTGGTTGCTGCCACCCCGCTCCTGCGGCCCGCTGATTCGGATGAAGCCACGCTCCGCGGACTGCAGGTACGGGTCCTGACCATCAGCCAGGCTGCAGCTGAAAACCGAATGGACGGTGCCTTGGCGTCGTTGGAGGCGCTGGAGAAGGACCTGAACGACGCCGCCGGGCAGGGGCGGATTTCCTTGTCCAGGTACCGGGGAATTGAGGCAGCCGTGGAGTCGGTCCGTGCGGACATCACCCGCCAAGTCGCAGCAGTGTCGCCGGCCGTGGCACCCACGAGGGGCACCGCCAAGCCCCCTGCGGCGTCAACGGGGGGTGCCGCTGATACCTCCGCGGCTCCAGAGCCCGCCCAGGTTTTGCAGCCAGTCCAGGTTGAGCCCCAGGCACCCGTCATAGTTCCCGCCCCTGTTCCTGCGCCCGTCCAGCAAGCACCGGTCCTGCCGCAACCCGCAAAGGAAGCCAACGGCAAGGGCAAGGGCAAGGGGCAGGGAAAGCCGTAGGCGAACTTCCGGGCACAATGGACGGATGACTTCACGGGGCAGGCAGCAGCAGCCAACCGCCGGTAAACCCTTTGACATCGGGGTTATCGGCGCAGGCCTGGCCTTTGCAAACTCGGCGGGAAGACTGACCGAAGCCCTCCCCGGCCGCAGCGAAGGCGGTTCGCGCGCCGCTGTAGTGCAGGCGCCGCCAGGGACCGGGAAAACCACTCTCGTTCCGCCGCTGCTCGCGAATTTCACGGCGAAGGGTACCGGGCGCGTGGTGGTCACGCAGCCACGCCGGGTTGCTGCCCGTGCTGCGGCGCGCCGTCTCTCGGTCCTGGATGGCAGCCGGTTGGGCAGCCGGGTCGGGTATACGGTGCGCGGTGAGCGGCAGGCCACTTCCGAAACGCTCATCGAGTTCGTGACGCCCGGCATCCTGCTGCGCCGCCTCCTGTCCGACCCCGGCCTCGACGGGGTAGCCGCCGTGGTCCTGGACGAGGTCCACGAACGGGGGCTTGAGACCGATCTGCTCATCGGCATGCTCGCCGAGGTCCGGGAACTGCGCGCGGACCTCACCGTCGTCGCCATGTCCGCAACCCTCGACGCGCCCCGGTTCGCCGCCCTGCTCCGTACCGACGACGGGATCCCGGTTCCCGTCGTGGACAGTCCCTCGGTGCTCCACCCACTGGAGACGGAGTGGCGGCCTGCTGCGGGAGCCCGCCTCGACGGCAGGGGAGTCGCACCCGCCTTCCTCGACTACCTTGCCGCCACAGCGGCAGAGGCATTCACGCTTGCGCTCAGCGAAGACAGCTCAACGGATGCCCTGGTCTTCGTCCCCGGTGCGCGGGAGGTCTCCCGGGTGGCGGCAGGGCTCCGCAACCGGCTGGGACCGGCCGTCGATGTCCTTGAACTTCATGGGCAGGTGGGTCCGGCCGAGCAGGACCGCGCGGTTTCGGGCCGGGTAACCGGCGGCCGTGCCAGGATCATCGTATCCACCGATCTCGCTGAGTCCTCCCTTACTGTCCCGGGAGTCCGTCTGGTCATCGACTCCGGCCTCACCCGGGAGCCGCGGCGCGACGCCGGCAGGGGCATGAGCGGACTGGTGACCGTTTCCTGCTCCCGTGCCTCTGCGGATCAGCGCGCCGGGCGCGCAGCACGCCAGGGTCCGGGGAGGGTGGTCCGCTGCTACGACCAGCAGGCCTTCGGTGCCGCCCCGGCCCACGTAACGCCGGAAATTAAGGTGGCCGACCTGACAGCGGCGGCGCTGCTCCTTTCCTCCTGGGGTTCCCCGCGCGGATTGGGGCTCGCCCTGCCCGACCAGCCGCCACAGCAGGCAATGGACGAGGCGATGGAGGTCCTGCGCGAACTTGGTGCAGTGACAGAGGACGGCCTGCCCACCGCCAAGGGAAGGCTCCTGGCGACCATTCCGGCTGATCCCCGGCTGGCCCGGGCCCTGCTTGACGGGGCGGCATTCGCGGGACACGTGCCGGCCGCGGAAGCAGTGGCACTGGTGACGGGTGACTACCGTGCTCCCGGCGCTGACCTGACCCGCCTGCTGTCCCAGATGCGGAACGAAACAGGGCCGGAAGCGCGGCGCTGGACTGAAGAAACCCGCCGCCTGGCAGCCCTGGCGAAGCAACGCGCCCTTTCCGCTACTGCCCCGCCGCCCGCGACGGTCACGGGCGCGGCGGTGGTGGGCGCCGTCGTCGCACTCGCCTTCCCCGACCGGGTGGCACGCAGGGTGGAAGGGGACGTCCCCAACCGCTACCTCCTGTCCTCCGGGACCCGCGCCGGATTGCCCGCCGGCAGCCCACTGTCCGGCCATGAATGGCTGGCGGTGGCGGAAGTGACGCGGGCCGACGGGAGGGACTCTGCCGGAACCGGCGCCGTTATCCGCTCGGCGGCGCCGCTCTCACCCCAACTGGCGGAGGTTGCCGCGTCGCACCTCCTCACTGACGCCGTCGAGGCGCAATTTACGGCCGGCCGCGTCTCGGCCCGGAGGGTGCGGCGCCTGGGCGCGATCGTCCTGGCGTCGACGCCGGTCCGGCCACCACCTGCCGAGGGGCGCGCGGCCGTAGCGGGCGCACTGCAGAAGGAAGGCCTTGGCGTCCTTGGCTGGTCGACGGCGGCCGACGCTTTGCGCCGCCGTCTGGCCCTCCTGCACCGCGGGCTGGGTGCGCCGTGGCCGGACGTTGCCGATCAGGCGCTGCTTCTGCGGCTGGAGGAATGGCTGGGACCGGAACTTGAAGCCCTCGCCGGCGGAGCAGCCGCACGCGCCATCGACCTCGGCGATCCGCTGCGCCGTTTGCTGCCCTGGCCCGAGGCGGCCAGGCTCGAAGACCTAGCCCCGGAGTGGCTCAAGGTGCCAAGCGGATCGCGTATCCGGATTGAGTACCCTGACGTTGCCGACGACACTGGGCGGCCGGTGGTGGCCGTCAAGCTGCAGGAGTGCTTTGGATGGGCAGCGACACCGCGGCTGCTGAACGGCCAGGTACCGGTCCTCTTCCACCTGCTGTCGCCGGCCCGGCGGCCCCTGGCCGTAACGGATGATCTGACGTCGTTCTGGTCCGGCCCCTATGCGCAGGTCCGGGCCGAAATGCGCGGCCGCTACCCCAAGCATCCCTGGCCCGAGGACCCCTGGACGGCCCCGGCCACCGCACACGTCAAGCGGAGGAAATAGCCACCCAAAGGGCGGATCCCGGCTTGATGGAGGGCGGCGTGAGATCTCCGATACACAGTCGAAACCTCGCGTCGATGGACTGAAACAACCGATGGCTAGGCTCGGTTCCACCTGGACGACGTTGTCCACACCCCGACTCGAAGGACGTGCAGATGTTTCTCCTCACCAGCCTCAACCTTTTGCTCGACGGCCAGCGTAATGATGACAGCCGATCCTACAGCGGTGGCGACGGAAAGTCGGATTCCCCACAAGGACAGTTGAGCTCCGCCGCGTGGGAAGGCTGGTGGCAGAACGACGTTGTGTAACGGCCGCCTGGCCGTGCTCCGCGTGGCACCTGCCCGGCGGCCCTCATCAGGAGTGGTCGCGGATAAAGGTGGCCACCGGCGCGGCGAGGGAGGCGCCCACTTCGTCAGCAGTACGTTTCAGGCCGGCGACAACGAAGGAATGGTCGCCGCCCTCCATCCACTGAAGAACGGCGTTGTTCCCGATCCGTGACACCACGCCCGCCAGGATCTCCGCTGTGGCGAACGTGTCACGGCTGCCCTGCAGGAACAACATGGGCGCCGTGAGCCCGTACAGGTGCTCGTCCCGCAGCTTGTCAGGTTTGCCCGGCGGATGCAGGGGATAGCCCAGATACACGAGCCCGGCGGCTTCCATCCCGTCGGCCACCGCCATGGATGCCATCCGTCCGCCAAAGGACTTGCCGGCAGCCCATATCGGGCCGGCGTCGTTATGGACTGCTGCCCGCTCCGCCGCCACGGCCATGGCAGTACGCCACGTGGCTATCGCCACCGGCGGCCGGTCGGGAAATTTCCGGCCTGCTTCCCGATACGGAAAGTTGAACCGCAGCGTGGCTGTCCCCAGCTCATTCAGCGCTGATGTAAACCCGCGTAGGAACGGGTGCTCCATGCCGGCCCCGGCTCCGTGGGCCACCACGACGGTTGCGGACGGGTTATCCGGGCGGGCGTACGCAGCAGTGACAGTAACGTCGCCCACCGCGAGGGTCAGGGGCACTTCTGAGACGGGCATGCCTCCATCATGCCGGACCCGGCGGGCCAAATCCGTTCGCGTTCCGTGGCCGGGGTGTAGGTTGTCCCCATGGCGAGCGAACAGACCACCATCACGGTTCCGGGCCCCCACGGTGAGCGCGAGATGCGCATTTCCAGTCCCAGCAGGGTGCTCTGGCCGGACCTCGGTATCACTAAACTCGACCTTGCACGCTATTTCGTCGACGTAGGGGAGGCGTTCATCGCCGCCAACGGCGACAGGCCGGTGGCGCTGCAGAGGTACAAGGACAACGTTGATGGCGAGATGTTCTTCTCCAAGAATCCGCCCAAAGGAACCCCCGAGTTCATCCGGACGATGAAGGTGGTCTTTCCGAGCGCCCGTTCCCATCCGATGCTCGTGCTGGACGAACCTGCCGCGCCCATCTGGGCGGTCCAGATGAACACCATCGTGTTCCACCCCTGGCCCTCCCGTACCGCGAACACGGACAACCCGGACCAGTTGCGCATCGACCTGGATCCGCAGCCCGGCACGGATTTCGACGATGCCGTCCCCGCCGCGCTGGTGCTTAAGGAAGTCCTGGCCGAGGCCGGGCTTACCTGCTTCATCAAGACCTCCGGCAACAGGGGACTGCATGTGTACGCGCCCATCGAGCCCGCCCGCGAGTTCCTTGACGTGCGGCATGCCGTCATTGCGGCCGCCCGGGAAGTGGAACGCCGGATGCCGGAGAAAGTCACTACCGCGTGGTGGAAGGAAGAACGGGGAGAAAAGATTTTCCTCGACTTCAACCAGGCCAACCGTGACCGCACCATCGCCGGCGCCTACAGCCCGCGGGCGCTCCCGCACGCCTCGGTGTCATGCCCCATCTCCTGGGATGAGCTGGAGACTGCCGACCCTAAGAACTTCACCATTCTCACCGTGCCGGACCGGCTGAAGACCGTGGGGGACCCCTGGGCGGACATGAACAGCAACCCGGGAAAGATCGACACGCTGCTGGAGTGGTGGGACCGGGATCTTAAGGACGGCCTCGAGGAGATGCCCTTCCCGCCCGACTACCCAAAGATGCCGGGGGAGCCGCCGCGGGTACAGCCCAGCCGTGCCCGGAAGCAGGATTAGCGACTGGAAGCAGGTTTAGCGGGCCTATTCGAAGCGGGACGGGTCACCCGTCCCGCGCCGGACCACCTCTGCCACGCCGCTGGAAAAATCCACCACCGTGGTGGGTTCGGATCCGCAGTCGCCGGCGTCGATGACGGCGTCCACCTGGTGGTCCAGGCGCTCCTTGATTTCCCAGCCCTGGGTCAGCGGGTCCTCCTCGTCCGGCATCAGCAGGGTGCTGGAGAGCAGCGGCTCGCCGAGCTCGGCCAGCAGGGCCTGCACTACACGGTTGTCCGGGATCCTGACGCCCACAGTTTTCTTTTTGGGATGCAGCAGGCGCCGCGGAACTTCTTTGGTGGCCGGCAGGATAAAGGTGTAGCTCCCCGGAGTTACGGACTTGATGCTGCGGAAGACGTCGTTGCCGATGTTCACAAATTGCCCCAACTGGGCGAAGTCCCGGCAGACCAGCGTGAAGTGATGCTTGCTGTCCAGCCGGCGGACGGCCCTGATCCGGTCCAGTGCGTCCTTGTTGCCCAACTGTGCCCCCAGCGCATAGCAGGAGTCCGTAGGGTAGGCGATCAGCCCGCCGTCGCGCACTATCCGTACTGCCTGGGTGATGGCGCGGGGCTGGGGATCCTGGGGATGAACGTCAAAGTATCTGGCCATGCACCCGAGCCTACGTTCCCCGCCCGGCCGCCGCACGCATTCGCGGCCGGGGCGTACCCCACCAGCCAATAGGGGCAGCCGCCCCCTACCCGGAGGGCAGTCACTTGGGGCAGGATGTTGTCTGGTTCCATCCCTTTCGGTACGACTCAAGGAGATCCAGCCATGCCCACCACCCTCAACCCGTACCTCGGGTTCCGCGACAATGCCCGCGAAGCCATGAACTTCTACCAGTCGGTTTTCGGCGGCGAGCTGACGCTCAGCACCTTCGGTGAGTTCCAAGCCAGTGAGGACCCTGCGGAGGCGGAGAAAATCATGCATGCCATGCTGACCACCACCCAGGGCCTGGTGCTGATGGGTGCGGACACGCCTAACGGCATGGAGTTCAGCGGAGGGTCGTCCATCTCCATCTCGCTCAGCGGTGATGACGAAACGGAACTCCGCGGCTACTACGAAAAGCTCAGCGGCAACGGCGGCAACGTTACTGTGCCCATGGAGCAGGCACCGTGGGGAGACGTCTTCGGAATGTGCACTGACCGCTTTGGTGTGGCCTGGCTGGTAAACGTCAACAACCCGCAGGCAGCCGGGTAGCCCCCCGGGCAGTGCTTCCTTGAGGAGGGGCGCCACGCAGTGCGAGGATGTATGCGTGGAGTCCCTCTTCGAGATCCTTGACGATAAATGGTGGCTCGTTTTCCCCGCCCTGGCTTTTGCCGGTCACTGGGCGAACTCGTGGCGCAAGGCCACGGACCGCCGGCACCAGCGGAAGGTGGAGCTGTACAAGCTCAGGAACCAGACACGTGAGGCGGAAAGAGCCTCTGCCGCGGAGGTCGAGTCACTGATAGCCGCCCATGATGCCACCAACAAGCGCTGGCTGGACTACGAACTCGACGTGGGCAAACTAATCGATTTCCCGCTCATGACAGACGTGCGGGAACCCCTGACGGTGGCGTTCCTCCGGGCAAAGCGAGAAGCTGACGGGCTTCGGCCGGTATCAGCAGCGGACATAACGTCGCACTCCCGCCTCGAGGCGTACCGGAACGCGGTGGATGGTTTCAGCGTGGCGCTGGACGTGGCCGAGCGTGAAGCCAGGCGCATCAGGGACAGCAAGTTCTCCGGGCCCGAGCGGGCGCGGCTTGCCACCGCCCGGCAGTTGCTGAAAATCGCGGAAAACCATGCCGCCACGCCGGCAGAACGCCAGGCCGCGTACAAGCGGGCCCGCCGGGAGCTGGACGGCCTCATCGTGCTGCCCGACGTGACAGTGGCGGCTCTTGAGGACAAGATCGCACCCATGCTGGACCCCGGCGCGCGGCCCTCAGATTCCCACCACGGCTGATCAGCCGGGAGACGCCGTGGCCGTCTGCACGTTCTACCTCGACGTCGACGGCGTCATCTGTCCTTTCGGTCCCGAAGGGCGCAACGGCTGGGGAACCCCGTGGAGGCGTGCTGACGCCGGCCTGTTGCCGGTGGCGTTCGCGGGTGAGCTCGTGAAGGAATTGAACAGCCTGGCTGCATTGCCGGAGTTGCGGTGCGTCTGGCTGACGAGTTGGGAGGAACTGGCGCCCCAATACCTTTGTCCGGCCATCGGCCTGGACGGTGGCCGCTGGCCCTTCCTGGCAGCTGAAGGTTCCGGTAGCGGACCCGAATGGTGGAAGCTCCGTGCCATCCAGGCCGACGTTGAAGCGACGGGACCCGCTGCTGTTGCCTGGGCGGATGACCAGCTTGCATTCGAGGCGGAAGCCCAGGCCTGGGCGGCGGTCATGGGCAGGCGCTTGCTCACGCTGTCGCCGAACCCCAGGTGCGGAATCGAGCCGGCGGAACTGGAGCGGATACGGTCGTTTCTGCAAGGACCGTTGTTTTGACCTCATGCCGGGTACGCGTACGATCGATAGGGTTTCACGCCGGTTGTGTTAACAGCGCAGGTCATTCCAAGCAAACAGCTGGTGAATTATGCTGTGCAAGGCAGCCGGGGGAAAGAAACTGCTGAACGTCGACTCTGCAGATTGGGCAACAGGTGGATATCACCTTCATGGTGGCGCTGGTCATCGGACTGGCACTATTTTTCGACTTCACGAACGGCTTCCACGACACAGCGAATGCCATGGCCACGCCCATCGCAACCGGTGCCATCAAGCCGAAGACTGCGGTCACACTCGCGGCCATTTTGAATTTGGTGGGTGCCTTCCTGTCCACGGAAGTGGCCAAAACGGTCTCCGGCGGCATCATCCGTGAAGGATCCGAGGGCGTGCAGATCACGCCGGAGATCATCTTCGCCGGCCTCATGGGAGCAATCCTGTGGAACATGATCACGTGGTTGAAGGGTCTGCCGTCGAGTTCCTCGCATGCCCTGTTCGGTGGTCTGATCGGTGCAGCCATCGCCGGCATCGGTTTTAATTCCATCAATCTTGAGGGCCTGCTCCAGAAGGTCATCCTGCCCGCGATCTTCGCGCCGCTCATCGCCGGCATCGTCGCCTACATTTGCACGCGCCTCGCCTATGCTTTGACGGCGCGGCATGACCCCGAGACCGGCAGCAAGCTCACCCAGAAACGCGGCGGCTTCCGTACCGGACAGATCTTCACCTCCAGCCTGGTGGCACTGGCCCACGGCACCAACGACGCCCAGAAAACCATGGGCATCATCACGCTCGTCCTGATTGCTGCCGGCACCCAGACGCCGGGCTCCGGTCCGCAGTTCTGGGTAATCGCGGCCTGTGCCCTTGCCATCGCCATCGGCACCTACGCCGGCGGCTGGCGCATCATCCGGACCATGGGTGCCGGGCTCACCGAAGTGAAGCCCGCGCAGGGCTTCGCTGCCGAGACCAGCACCGCGTCTGCCATCCTCGCGTCCTCACACCTCGGCTTCGCACTCTCCACCACCCAGGTGGCGTCCGGTTCCGTTATCGGTTCCGGCATGGGCCGCAGGGGAACCAGTGTCCGCTGGAACATGGTGGGCAAGATCGCACTGGGCTGGCTCTTCACTCTTCCCGCGGCCGGAATAGTCGGCGCGCTGACAGCGCTGCTGGTCAAGACCGGGGTGGTGGGCGTCCTCATTGCAGCCGTCGCCGGCACCGCCGCCGTTCTGTTTATGTTCTTCTACTCACGTAAGTCGGCCGTGGGCCATCACAATGCCATCGAGGTGGAGGAGGCCGGCCAGGCCGTGCGCTTCGCCAAGAAGAAGGCCATGGCCCGTGCGCGTGCCAAGGCCAAGGCCCACGCCAAGGCCAACCCTGAGTCCAACGCCGTTGCTGAAACCAGCACCAGCGCCCAGGGCAACACCAGTGCTGGGGCCAATACCGGCACTCAAGCGAACACCAGTGCTGGGGCCAATACCGAAGCCGAAGCCGTTACTACGAAGGATGCCCAACGATGAAGTGGTTGGAACTGCTGACCGTGGCCGGTGCCACGTTGGCGGCCGCAGTGACCGTGGTGGTTCTCTACTCGCTTGGCGTTCGACTCACGGCCATCGCAGGTGACGTGCGTCAGGCGTCACCCGGCGTGAAGCGGTCCCTTGCGTACCTCTGTTTCGGCCTGTGCGGACTCGCCGTGCTCTTCGGTCTTTACCTGATCATTCCGTACTTCTCCGGCTAGCAGGCGCTGCCAGAACCAGAGGAACAACCGCCGGGCCGTTGGCCAGGCCGGGGCGGATCACTAGGCTGGTGCCATGTCACGGATCCAGTATTTTGTAGCCGCGTCCCTTGACGGTTTTATTGCCACCTCCACAGATGATCTTGGCTGGCTCCTTCAGTTCGACGGTTTTGAGGGCGGCAAGGAAAGCTACGAGACGTTCATGGCGGGCATTGGCTGCATTGTTATGGGCGGCGGCACCTATGCCTGGTTGATGAAACACGAACCGGGAACGTGGCCCTATCCAGATACTCCCTGCTACGTCTTCACCCGGCATGAGTACCAGGCACCTCCCGGGGCGGACCTCACATTCGTGCGAGGGAGTGTCAGCGAATTCGCTGCAGACTTCCGGGCCGATGCGGCAGGCAAGAACGTCTGGGTGGTGGGCGGTGGAGACCTCGCCGCCCAGTTCGCCGATGCCGGTCTATTGGATGAGCTCATCCTCTCCGTCATTCCCGTGGTTCTTGGAGATGGCAAGCGGCTCCTCCCATTGACGGGCCCGACGCCGCCACTTGAGTTGACTGCCACGCGCGCCATGGGCAGGGGCATTGTTGAGCTGCGGTACGAGTTGAGCGATCGTTAGCCCACCGCCTCCCAACGCCCGGCGGCGCCTAAGTAACCCGAACCTGGCGGCGGCGCCTAAGTAACCCGAACCTGGCGGCGGCGCCTGCGGCTTTATCCGCCGTGGGCGCGAAGGAACCGTGCAATGTCTTCTTCGCCGAGAGAGTATCCGGTGCGGATGAAATCCACGTCGCTGCGCGGAGGATCGCCCGGCACGGTCTGTAGTTGGTGGGGCCAGTGTGCTGGTTCCCAGTGGTGGTGTTCGGCTTTGTAGTGCCGGCTCCTTTCATGGGTTTGGTGAGGCGGTAGCTGGTGCGGCCGATTTCCAGTGGGGCGCTATCGCGGGGGTCGACGAGGACGCGGTGGAACGAGCTTGCCCCGTCCGCGAGGAGTTTTCGTGCCATGGATGCCGGGATGGGGCCGTATCCGTCCAGCATTGCCGGTTCTTCGGTGAGGCCCAGCAGGGAGAACACGGGCACGGTGACCAGAACCTGCGGCTGGATCGATGACGATGGTTCGCAATCCGTTTCTTCAGGTTCACGATCCGTGTCTGCGCCTGCATCGGCGCCTGTGTCCGGGCCGGCATTTGTGCCTGCGCCGTCGCCGCTGCCGGCAGTAGTTCCGGCGCTGATCCTGGTCCCGCTGTTCAGCAGGGCTTCGGCGAACTGGGCGGCCCGCAGTTGGGTCAGGGTGCGGTGTTCGATGGGGCTCTGCATACCCCTGGCGATGGCGGTGAGCCGGTTCCAGCCCGCTACGGCCCGGTCGGCGGGCAGGTAGGCGGAGAGCCAGGCCATGCCGTCCTGGTCGGGCCGGTATTCCACCCGCCGGTCTGCCACACCTTTGGCGTGGCGTTTTTCGATGGACTCGATGTGGTGGCGTTCCCGCCAGGTCCGGGCTTTGGTTTTGAACCGGTAGGCCGGGATGTCCCCGATCGCGGCGGCCGTGGCGGGTTTCGGGGTGTCCGGGTCCAGGAAGTGCCCTTCCAGGGCCGCGGCGCCGGCGGGGTCGAGGGTGGCGGTTTCGTCGACCATGACCTGGGCGTGCCGCCACGGGATCGTCCCTGCTTCGAGGGCTGCCAGGGTCCGGGGCAGGGAGGTGGTCAGGGCGTGGGACTGGGCCAGCAGGGCACCGGCGGCCCGGCTGCTGAGGGCCAGGAGGCTGCCGACTTCCGCGGCGATAGCCATTTCCTGTCCCTGCACAGGTGCGTCGGGCGGAGCGGCCGCCCGCGCGGTCTGGGCGTACGTCCCTGTAGCGTTGACCACTAACGCCGACATCCGGGCCTGGACCCCTGAGGCACCGGTAAGAATGTCCAGGCAGCCATCAGCCAGCCCTGCCAGCGGATCAGCAGCCGAGAACGGCTCCGAACCGCATCCCTTCGCCTCGGCATTGAGCACGGCAAGAGCGGCATTGATGTCCTCAAACGCCTTCGCTACCGCCGCTGTACCCATAAACCCATCATGACAAGGGGGTCAGACATTCCGGCCGAAGTGCCAGCGGACGGTTTCTAGCCCTGACGCGGTGCGGCGTTATCCCGGATCATGTTGGTGATGCGTGCCGTGGACAACCGGCGCCCCTGCTCGTCCGTCATCACAATCTCGTGGGTGGCAAGTGTCCGGCCGAGGTGAATGGCGGAGCACGTGCCCGTCACCGTTCCCGCTGTGATGGACCGGTGATGTGTGGCGTTCACCTCAATGCCCACGGCGTGGCGGCCTGGCCCGGCGTGCATGCCCGCCGCGAATGATCCGAGTGTTTCGGCCAGCACCACGTGAGCGCCGCCGTGAAGGATTCCGGCCACCTGGGTGTTGCCTTCCACAGGCATGGTGGCCACTGTCCGTTCCGGGCTCATCTCCAGGAACCGGATGCCCATCTTCACCACCAGGGCGCCGATCCCGAATTGGCCCAGCCAGGCATGCAGGTGGTCCGGCACACCGGCGGCGGTGAGCTCATCGGCAAAGGGCCCGGGCGTGAAATTGTCCATCATGGCAACTAGGCTGGCACCTGTGAGTGAAACAACCAAACCGGCCCCTTTCCCGTCCAATGTCCTGCAGGAGGACACCGCCCCGCAGGGCTCCACTGCCCTTGAGGACGCTGCTGTTCAGGACACGGTTCCGGTTCAGGCCGGTGGCTCGGTTTCGGCGACTGCCGCCCCCGTGGTTCCCATGACGGGCCAGCCTCGGCTGCTGGTGCTGGACGGGCATTCGATGGCTTTCCGCGCCTTCTTCGCTCTTCCTGCAGACAAGTTCTCCACGGCGAACGGGCAGCACACCAACGCCATCCACGGCTTCACCTCCATGCTGATCAACCTCATCAAGGAACAGCAGCCCACCCACATTGCCGTGGCTTTTGACGTCTCTGACTCGTCCACGCACCGAAAGGCCGAGTACAGCGAATACAAGGGGGGCCGGAACGAAACCCCGCGCGAGATGAACAACCAGATCGACCTCATCGGCCAGGTGATGGAAGCCTGGGGCATCAAGACCATCAAGATGCCCGGCTACGAGGCTGATGACATTCTTGCCACCCTTGCCGCCATGGGCGAGAAGGCCGGCTTCGAGGTCCTCCTGGTTTCGGGGGACCGGGATGCTTTCCAGCTGATCACGGACAACGTTTTTGTGCTCTACCCGAAGAAGGGCGTCAGCGATATCCCCCGCATGGATGCCGCCGCAATCGAAGCCAAGTACTTCGTTAGCCCTTCACGGTATTCAGATCTCGCCGCGCTGGTGGGGGAGACGGCCGATAACCTCCCGGGAGTGCCCGGCGTCGGTCCCAAAACGGCAGCCAAGTGGATCAACCTGTATGGCGGTCTTGAGGGAGTCCTCGAACACGTGGACTCCATTGGCGGCAAGGTGGGTGACGCGCTGCGGGAGAACGTCGACGCCGTCAAGCGCAACCGCCGACTGAACCAGCTTCACACGGACCTGGAACTTCCCGTCACGCTTGATGAGCTGTACGAGCCCCGCCCGGACCAGGCTGCACTCGAGGACCTGTTCGACCAGCTCGAATTCAAGGCCATCCGCGGCCGGCTTTTCGCCCTTTACGGCGACGACGATGCTCCCGCCCCTGAGCGTGCGATCATTGAAACCCCTGACTTCATCACGCCCTCCGGGGCCGCTGAGCTCGCCGAATTCCTGGATGCAGGGGCGGGCCAGCGCCACGCTGTGGCTGTTGACCTGGTGCCCGGACGGATCGGAGAGGATGCTGCCGGACTGGCCTTCGTACGCGATGGTGCTGCCGCTTATGTCGACCTCTCTGCCCAGGACGCCGAGGCGGAAAATGTCCTGGCATCATGGTTGCGGGACGCCGAAGCGCCGAAGGTCATGCACGGATTCAAGGCCGCACTGAAAGCCCTGGCTTCCCGCGGCCTGGAGCTTGGCGGCGTAGTGGACGATACCTCGATCTCCGGTTACCTCATCCAGCCGGACCGCCGCACGTACGAACTTGCCGAACTTGCCCAGCACCACCTCAACGTCGGGATTCCCGCCGCCACTGCGAAAGCCGGCCAGCTCGAGCTTTCCTTCGACGGCGACGACCAAGCAGCCGCGGGCGCACTGGTGCAGGCAGCCGCCGTTGTCCTTAAACTGAGCCATTTCTTCGAAGCGGAGCTGAAGGAGCGCCGTGCCGAGGAGCTGCTGTCCACCCTGGAACTTCCGGTCAGCCGGGTCCTGGCCGACATGGAACTCGCAGGCATCGGGATCGACATGTCCCGGATGGACGAACAGCTCGCAGACCTCGCCAGGGTTATTGACAGCGCCCAGGAGCAGGCCTTCGCGGCGATCGGCCATGAGGTCAACCTTGGTTCCCCCAAGCAGCTGCAGACCGTGCTGTTTGAAGAGCTCCAGTTGCCCAAGACCAAAAAGATCAAGTCCGGCTACACCACGGACGCCGCGTCCCTGAAGAACCTCCTGGAGAAAACCGGCCACGAGTTCCTAGTCCAGCTCATGGCGCACCGGGAAGCCTCCAAGCTGCGCCAGATGCTGGAGTCGCTGAAGAAGTCCGTTGCCGAGGACGGCCGGATCCACACCACCTACGCCCAGAACGTCGCGGCTACGGGCCGGATCTCGTCCAACAACCCCAACCTGCAGAACATCCCCATCCGCAGTGAGGAAGGCCGCCGCGTCCGCGGGATCTTTGTGGTCAGCGACGGCTACGAATGCCTGCTGTCCGCGGACTACTCCCAGATCGAAATGCGGATCATGGCGCACCTGTCCGGTGATGCCGGCCTCATCCAGGCCTACAAGGATGGCGAGGACCTGCACCGGTTCGTGGGCTCCAACATCTTCCACGTGCCCACCGAGGAAGTCACCAGCGCCATGCGCTCCAAGGTGAAGGCCATGTCCTACGGGCTGGCTTACGGCCTAACCTCCTTTGGCCTGTCCAAGCAGCTGGAAATCTCCGTGGACGAGGCCCGCACCCTGATGAAGGATTACTTCGACCGGTTCGGGGCAGTCCGCGACTATCTCCGCGGCGTCGTGGACCAGGCCCGTGTGGACGGCTACACGGCCACCATTGAGGGACGCCGTCGCTACCTCCCCGACCTGACCAGCACCGACAGGCAGCTGCGGGAAAACGCGGAGCGCATCGCCCTCAACAGCCCCATCCAGGGCTCGGCCGCGGACATCATCAAACGCGCTATGCTCGGTGTCCATGCAGAGCTCAAGTCGCAAGGCCTGAAGTCGCGGATGCTCCTGCAGGTCCACGACGAATTGGTCCTCGAAGTCGCTCCGGGGGAGCGGGAAGCCGCGGAGAAGCTCGTCACGGAACAGATGGGAGCCGCGGCCGACCTCACCGTTCCGCTGGAGGTCCAGATCGGTGTGGGTCCCAGCTGGTACGACGCCGGGCACTAGAAACCCGGCTATAGAACCGGCGGCACCAGATCCGGCCGCCTTCTGGATCGGACCGGCGGACGTGCAGGGCGGCATCGCAAAGGCGGCGGCCAGAAGGTCCCCGGGCTGGACCTGCTCCGCCTGCACAGCGAGTTCATGCCGGCCAACGGTTTCGCCTTTGCCGGCCCGGAACAGTGTCGCTGTTGGCCAGGTGCCGGATTCATTGGTTAGGCTCGGACGGATGGCTGACCTGAGCGGGAAATATGAAATCCGGCGCTTCGGCGCGGTGTCCAAAGACAATGACGGTTATGCGGAGGCGGAGACCTGGTCCCGCGCGGTGTCCTTCGGGTTCCACGAGTCCACGCGCACGCCCGAACACGTGGCAAAGTCACTCGCCACCTACGAGACGGACGGCCGGGTCCTTACTGGCGTCTACCAAACGGGCGCAGTAGCGCCGGGATCGCTGCCTGCTGAGGTGCCGGTAGCCACGTTCGCCACGTTCCGCAAGAACCTCAACATCGGTTTCGGCCGCATGTTGCAAACCCAAATGGTCACAGCGGTAACCGTCCGGACCTCGCACCGCCGCCGTGGGCTGCTGCGCCGGATGATGAGCGAAGACCTGCGCCTCGCGAAGGAGGACGGCATCGCGATGGCGGCCCTCACCGCCTCGGAAGGAACCATCTACGGGCGCTTCGGTTACGGAGTCGCCAGCTTCGAACGTTCCATCAAGGTTGACACCACTGCGAGGTTCAGCCTGGCGCACCGGCCCACGGGCAGCGTGGAAATTGCCGACCCCACGGCCCTGCTGCAGCTCGCACCGGAGGTTTTTGAGCGTGTCCACCAACTTACTCCCGGGTCCCTCGGCCGGCAGGACTGGTACCGGCAGTTGGCGTCGGGAGCGCTCGGTCGCGATGGCAAGGAGGATCCCGCCATCAAAGTGGCGCTCCACTACTCGGCGGACGGAGCCGTGGACGGCTACGTCTCTTACAAATTCCTCGGCTGGGACACAGAACCCTACACCGTGGAAGTGGTGGACCTGGTGGCCGCCGGCAACGACGCCTACCTGGAGCTCTGGCAGTTCCTCGGCGCCATCGACCTGGTGGAGCGCGTTTCGTGGGACGAGGCGCCGCTGGATGACCCGTTAACCTGGGCCCTTGCAGACCCTCGCTGCATCGATTCTTCGGACAGCCGGGACATGCTGTGGCTCCGCATCCTCGACGCCGCCAAGGCACTGGAGGCCAGGCAGTACCCGGCGGACGGCCGGCTGGTCCTCGAAGTCCATGACTCCCTGGGCCTCACGGAAGGAACTTTCGGCCTGCAGGTCCAAAGCGGGAATGCCGCCATCGAGCGCCTTCCGGAGACCCCCGAAGCGGACCTTGTGCTGGATGTCTCGGCGCTGTCCTCGATTTACCTGGGCGCCGTATGTCCCGTCACCCTAACGGCAGCAGGCCGGATCCTGGAGAATACGGCCGGCTCAGCACTGAAGGCCAGGCAGATGTTCGCCGTCGAGCGGGCAACACACTGCCTCACGCACTTCTGAGGGCATGCACCTCAGGCGAGGCGGGCCGCTTTGACCCGTGTTGCGCGCAGCGACTAGAATAAACGGGCGTGTACCACGTGCACGCTTTCTGAAATCCACAAAATCAGGATGACCCGGAGGATCCGTCGGATTCACCGCAAATCGCGCCTGCGTTCCATAACGCGGGCGCGCCGGTTTGCCTGACCGACTAACTATCCACAACGGAGCCCCTACTACATGACCATCACCTCCACCGAGAAGCCCGGTACCCCCGTAGTCGCCATTAACGACATCGGTACCGCTGAGGACTTCCTCGCAGCAGTCGACGCGACCATCAAGTACTTCAACGACGGAGATCTCGTCGAAGGTACCGTCGTCAAGGTCGACCGCGATGAAGTCCTGCTCGACATCGGTTACAAGACCGAAGGTGTCATCCCCTCCCGCGAGCTGTCCATCAAGCATGACGTTGATCCCGGAGACGTTGTCTCCGTTGGCGATCAGGTCGAAGCCCTGGTGCTCACCAAGGAAGACAAAGAAGGCCGCCTGATCCTCTCCAAGAAGCGCGCTCAGTACGAGCGTGCCTGGGGCGACATCGAGAAGGTCAAGGAAGAAGACGGTGTTGTCACCGGTACCGTCATCGAGGTTGTCAAGGGTGGTCTTATCCTCGACATCGGCCTGCGCGGCTTCCTGCCCGCATCCCTCGTCGAGATGCGCCGTGTGCGCGACCTGGCTCCGTACATCGGTCAGCAGATCGAGGCCAAGATCATCGAGCTGGACAAGAACCGCAACAACGTGGTCCTGTCCCGCCGTGCATGGCTCGAGCAGACCCAGTCCGAGGTCCGCTCCACGTTCCTCAACAAGCTGGAAAAGGGCCAGGTCCGTCCCGGCGTCGTTTCCTCTATCGTCAACTTCGGTGCCTTCGTGGACCTGGGCGGCGTAGACGGCCTGGTTCACGTTTCCGAGCTGTCCTGGAAGCACATCGACCACCCGTCCGAGGTTGTCGAAGTTGGCCAGGAAGTCACCGTCGAGGTTCTCGAGGTCGACCTGGACCGCGAGCGCGTCTCCCTGTCGCTCAAGGCTACGCAGGAAGATCCGTGGCAGACCTTCGCCCGCACCCACGCCCTCGGCCAGGTTGTTCCGGGTAAGGTCACCAAGCTCGTTCCGTTCGGTGCGTTCGTCCGCGTCGAAGACGGCATCGAAGGCCTGGTCCACATCTCCGAGCTGGCCGTGCGCCACGTGGAGCTGGCAGAGCAGGTTGTCTCCGTTGGCGACGAGCTGTTCGTCAAGGTCATCGACATCGACCTCGAGCGCCGCCGCATCTCGCTGTCCCTCAAGCAGGCCAACGAGGGCGTCGACGCCGACAGCACCGAATTCGATCCGGCTCTGTACGGCATGGCCGCAGAGTACGACGAAGAGGGCAACTACAAGTACCCCGAGGGCTTCGATCCCGAGTCCAACGAGTGGCTTGAAGGCTACGAGAACCAGCGCGCCGCCTGGGAGCAGCAGTACGCTGACGCCCAGACCCGCTGGGAAGCCCACAAGAAGCAGGTTGCCCAGCACGCTGCCGACGACGCTGCAGCTGCAACGTCCGGCGAGAGCGACTCCGGCACCACCAGCTACTCCTCTGAGCCGGCTGCAGCCGAGTCCAACACCGGTGGCGGCACGCTCGCTTCCGACGAGGCTCTTGCAGCACTGCGCGAGAAGCTGACCGGCAACTAATTGCCTCCGGTCCGCACTTTCCGGGCCACCTAACAGACCCCCTGCCCACAAGGCAGGGGGTCTGTTGCGTTAGTGCGCTGCTGGTCCGCTGAGCTCTAGGGTCAGCCAAGCCTAAAGTACGACGACGGCGCTGACCGTCCCGTCGTCGTCGGGCCTGAGTACGGCGCCGGCGGAGGCAAGGAGGCGCTGGGCGCCGAGGTTTCCGGTCAAGGTGCGGGCGGTGACCCGGGCGACCCCGGCGCTGCGGGCCTCGCTCAGGACCAGGCGGAACGCTGCGCTTCCGATGCCGCGGGACCGAAAACTCCTGCCGAGCCAGATGCCTGTTTCTGCAACAGTTGTGCCGTTGCCAAAGACAGCGTCACCGGATTCATAACTGCCGGAGTCGGCACTGCCGGGCGCAAGGCGGCGGAGGCGGATGGACCCGGCCAGGCTGCCGTCGGCGAGAATGCCCCACGTCTTCAACCCGGCATGGCCGGTAAGGCCCTGGGCAGCGGCGCGGTGATAACTGAAAAACCACGCCGTACGCTCCAGGTTCCAGCCCGGGCCGCCCAGCGGGGGAGCCACCTCGTCTGGGGAGGCGTCGCGCTTGGCCAACGCGAGGAGCTGCTCCAGCACTGATTCATCCACGTCCACCAAGGACACGTCAGGGAAGCGGGACATCCACCCACTCCGTCCCTTCCGGGCTGAGGGAAGCACTGCCCGAGGTCAACAACTGGAGGCGGTCCGCCGCATCTGCGATCGTCCGGGCGTTGTCTGGTACTGCCACACGCAGAACCGTGTGCTGTGCACCGTAGCTTGTTTCCGCCATCACGAATCCCGCTGTCCGGAGATCGTTTTCGAGCCTGCCGGCAGCAGCATGGGGCACTTCCGCGGAGCAGATCCGCAACCGGCTGCGCCGCACCAGCGGCACCAGGGACAACGCTGAGGACACGGACTCCGAGTACGCGCGCACCAGTCCGCCCGCCCCCAGCAGGATTCCGCCGAAGTAGCGGACGACGACGGCACTTACGTCACTGAGGTCGGCCGCCCCGGGCATCGTTTCCCTTTTGGTGAGGGCTTCGAGCATGGGGACGCCGGCGGTTCCCGAGGGCTCGCCGTCGTCACTCGAGCGCTGGATATCCCGGTCGGGGCCGAGGATGAATGCGGAACAGTGGTGCCGGGCGTCGTGGAACTCGCGGCGGAGGCCTGTCACCAGGTCCCGCGCGGCTTCCTCGGTGTCAGCCCGGCGCAGCACCGTAATGAACCTTGAGCGCTTGATCTCGATTTCGTGGCGGAAGTCAGGACCGGACGCCAGGGTGGTGTAGCTGGTGGCCCGGCTCGCTTGCTCTTGCACCCGGCCCAGTCTAGGCCCCACCGCCTGGGCTTGGTGGGGTTAGGGTGGTGGAGTGCTGAAGATTGGGTTGACGGGTGGAATCGCTTCAGGAAAATCAGCAGTCGCCGCGCGCCTGAGGGAACGCGGGGCAGTGCTGGTGGACGCCGATGCGCTGGCACGGGAGGTGGTGGAACCCGGCACCGAAGGCCTGCAACGGATTGTGGCGGAATTCGGCGAGGACGTCCTGGGCGCTGACGGCAGGCTGGACAGGCCCAAACTCGGGGCCCTGGTATTCGGCGACTCCGCCCGCCTCGCCGCGCTGAACGGAATTGTCCACCCGCTGGTCCGTTCCCGGGCGGCCGCCATTGTGGCGGAAGCCCCGGAGGACGCGGTGGTGGTGCAGGACATCCCGCTGCTGGTGGAAACAGGCCAAGGCGCGGACTTCCATCTGGTTATGGTGGTGGACGCCCCGGATGAGATGAGGCTGCAGCGGATGCTGGAGCACCGTGGGATGACCGCTGAGGCAGCCCGCTCCCGGATGGCGGCCCAGGCAACCCGGGAGGAACGCCTCGCCGTGGCTGACGCCGTCCTCGACAACTCGGGCACGCTGGAGCAGCTGGTGGCAGACGTAGATCGGCTGTGGGATGACCGCCTGGCGCCCTTTGCCCGGAACCTGTCGGCGGGAGAAAGGGCAGCGAGGGCCGGGGGACCGGTCCTGGTGTCGGCGCGGGTCGACTGGGCGAGCGAAGCCCGGCGACTGATGAACAGGATTATCAAAGCCACTCCTGCCGGGCAGCAGGACATGGTGGCAGGTGACCACATCGGCTCCACATCAATTCCCGGCCTGGACGCCAAGGACGTCATCGACCTGCAGCTCACCGTCCCGGACCTGGACATTGCCGACGCCCTTGCACCAGCGCTGGCCGCGGCCGGATTCCCCGTGATTCCGGGGATCACCACCGACAACCCCAAGCGCGGCCACCCGAACCCTGATGACTGGCGGAAACGCATGCACGCGAACGCCGATCCGGGCCGGCCGGTTAATTTGCACATCAGGGCCGCCGGCTCGCCCGGCTGGCGCTTCGCCCTTTGCTTCCGCGACTGGCTGCGGGCGGAACCGGCAGCGGCGGCGGAGTACCTGGCACTAAAGCGCAGACTCGCTGCCGCCCACGCCGGGGACACATCAACGGAGGACTACGCGGCGGCCAAGGAAGACTGGTTCACGTCCATTGAAGAACCCCTTGAACGGTGGGCCAAGCAGTCCGGCTGGCAGCCGGCGTCGCCGGTGTCCTGACCTGCCTCGTTGGCACTCTTCCCGCGCTGCTGGGTCCGGTGTTCGCCCGTAACGGACTTGCCCCCTCAGTGTCGGTGCCCCACTGTAAATTAGAACCATGAGCCTTGCGCAGGAAGTCAACCGTGTTGTAGCGCCCTTCGAGGTCATCAGCGAGTTCAAGCCGGCCGGCGACCAGCCTGCCGCCATTGCCGAACTGACGGAGCGTATCAAGAACGGCGAGAAGGACGTGGTGCTGCTCGGCGCCACCGGTACGGGCAAGAGCGCCACCACGGCGTGGCTGATCGAACAGGTCCAGCGGCCCACCCTGGTGATGGTCCAGAACAAGACCCTCGCAGCGCAGCTGGCCAACGAATTCCGTGAACTGCTGCCCAACAACGCGGTGGAGTACTTCGTCTCGTACTACGACTACTACCAGCCCGAAGCCTACGTGGCGCAGACGGACACGTTCATCGAGAAGGACTCCTCCATCAACGAGGAAGTGGAGAGGCTCCGCCACTCCGCCACCAACGCCCTGCTGACCCGCCGCGACGTCATTGTGGTGGCTACCGTGTCCTGCATTTATGGCCTGGGTACTCCGGAGGAATACATCGCCGGCATGGTGACCCTCCGCAAGGGGGCGGAGATGAACCGTGACCACCTGCTCCGGAAATTTGTCGCCATGCAGTACGCCCGCAACGACATGGACTTCCACCGCGGCACCTTCCGAGTCCGCGGCGACACCGTGGAAATCATCCCCATGTACGAGGAACTGGCCATCCGGATCGAGTTTTTCGGAGATGAAATCGAGAACATCCACACGCTGCACCCGCTGACCGGCGAAGTGATCCGGGATGAAGAGGAGATGTACGTCTTCCCCGCTTCGCACTATGTGGCGGGGCCTGAGCGGATGGCCAAGGCCATCAAGCGGATTGAAGACGAACTCGCCGACCGGCTGAAGGTCCTGGAAAGCCAGAACAAGCTCGTCGAGGCGCAACGGCTGCGGATGCGCACCACGTACGATCTCGAGATGATGCAGCAGATGGGCTTCTGCAACGGCATCGAGAACTACTCATCGCACATTGATGGCCGTGCCCCCGGTACCGCTCCGCACTGCCTCCTTGACTACTTCCCGGACGACTTCCTGCTGGTGGTGGATGAGTCCCACGTGACCATCCCCCAGATCGGTGCCATGTATGAAGGCGACATGTCCCGCAAACGAAACCTCGTGGACTTCGGCTTCCGCCTGCCGTCCGCCATGGACAACCGTCCGCTCAAGTGGGATGAATTCCTCCAGCGGGTGGGCCAGACCGTCTACCTTTCCGCGACTCCCGGCAAGTACGAGCTGGGCAAAGCGGACGGTACGGTCCAGCAAATCATCCGGCCCACCGGACTGATCGACCCCGAGGTGGTGGTCAAGCCCACCAAGGGCCAGATCGATGACCTGCTGGGCGAAATCAAAACGCGCACCGATAGGAATGAGAGGGTCCTGGTCACCACGCTCACCAAGCGGATGGCGGAGGACCTCACGGACTACTTGCTGGGCCATGGCGTGAAGGTGGAGTACCTGCACTCAGATGTGGACACCCTGCGCCGCGTGGAGCTGCTCCGCGAGCTCCGGATGGGCACCTTCGACGTCCTGGTCGGCATCAACCTGCTCCGCGAAGGCCTGGACCTGCCCGAGGTCTCCCTGGTGAGCATCCTGGACGCCGACAAGGAAGGCTTCCTGCGGTCCTCCACTTCACTCATCCAGACCATAGGCCGCGCCGCCCGCAACGTCTCCGGCCAGGTGCACATGTACGCGGACCGCATCACGGACTCCATGGCGCACGCCATCGATGAAACCAACCGCCGGCGCGCCATTCAGGTCGCTTACAACACGGAGAGAGGCATCGATCCGCAGCCGCTGCGGAAGAAGATCGCCGACATCACAGACCAACTGGCCAAGGAAGACGCTGACACCCAGGAACTGCTCAGCAACAACCGCCTGGCCAAGGGCGGCAAGCGCAAGTCTGCGGCGAAGGGTACTGCCCAGGTCCGCTCCGACGGCCTCGCGGCCGCACCCGCCGAGGACTTGGTGGGCCTGATCGAACAGCTCACGGAGCAGATGCACGGGGCCGCAGCGGAGCTGCAGTTTGAGGTGGCAGCGCGCATCAGGGATGAGGTCAGCGAACTGAAGAAGGAACTGCGCCAGATGCAGGCAGCCGGGCACGCCTGACACAATCGTCAACGCTGAATGGTCCGGGCAGCGGCCTGCGGTACAGTTAATGCCACGTAGGGGAGTATCCCAAGCGCTACGATCGTCAACACGCAGGGCATAGTTGCCCCGCCGGGCGTAGCGGGCCGCCACATCAGCACCAAGTGCACAGGCAGGCCGGAGAGACTTACACTGCATCTCTGTACCTGCGAAAGGCTGCCCTGTGCTCGAATTACCCGTGTGGTTCGAGGTCGGCTCGTTAGTCGTCCTCGGCCTGATCCTCCTGATCGACCTTCTCCTGGTGGTTCGCCGCCCCCACGAACCCTCCATGAAGGAGGCAGGCCTCTGGGTGGCGTTCTACGTCAGCCTCGCCCTGGCATTCGCCGGCGCCATGTTCGCCTTTACCGGCCCTGAATACGGCGGACAGTTCGTCGCCGGCTGGGTTACGGAATACAGCCTCAGCATTGACAACCTGTTTGTCTTCATCATCATCATGGCCAGGTTCTCCGTACCCCGGAAGTACCAGCAGGAAGTGCTGATGGTGGGCATCATCATCGCCCTGATCCTGCGCGGCATCTTCATTTTGCTTGGCGCCATCGTAATCGAACAGTTCAGCTGGGTGTTCTACATCTTCGGCGCCTTCCTGCTTTGGACCGCCTGGAAGCAGGCCCAGGATGAAGGCGAGGACGAAGAAGACCGCGAGAACCCGCTGATCGCCCAGATCCGCAAGGTCATCCCCATGTCGGAGAAGTTCGACGGCGGCAAGCTGCGCACCACGGTGGACGGCAAGAAGGTCTTCACCCCCATGCTGATCGTGTTCATCACCATCGGCCTCACTGACCTGCTCTTCGCCGTCGACTCCATCCCCGCGATCTTCGGCCTGACCCAGAGCCCCTTCATTGTCTTCACGGCGAACCTGTTCGCGCTGATGGGCCTGCGCCAGCTGTACTTCCTGCTGGGCGGACTTATGAACCGCCTGATCTACCTGAAGCACGCACTGTCCTTCATCCTGGCGTTCATCGGCGTCAAGCTGGTCCTGCACGCCATGCACGTCAACGAACTGCCGTTCATCAATGGCGGCCAGCACATCGAGTGGGCTCCCGAGATCCCCACGTTTGTGTCCCTGGCGGTCATCGTGGGCACCATTGTCATCGCGGTGGTTGCCAGCCTCCTCAGCTCCAAGGCAAAGGAAGCACACCTGGACCCGCGCCTCGAGGAAGACGTCCGGAAGAGCCACAGCGACGTCGACTAGTTCCTTCCGTTTCTGCACACGGGCAATCCCGGCCGCCCTGCGGCCGGGATTGCCGGCTTTAAAGTGGCTCTTTAAGAGCCGGACGCCGAGGACTATGCTCTGATCATGGCCGGCACTTTGATGACGGAAAGCGGAGTGCGCCAGGTGCAACGGCGCACCGTGGTGCTGCTGAGTGCGGCCCAGGTGTTCGGCGGAATCGGAACCGGGGCCACGGTTTCCATCGGATCCATCCTTGCCGTGGAGCTCTCCGGATCAAGTGCCTGGGCGGGTGCCGTGGCCACGGTCATGACGTTGGGCGCCGCGCTGGCTGCCTTGCCCCTCGCCGCCCTTGCCGACCGCCGAGGACGCCGGATAGGCCAGGTCGCGGGGCTTTCGGCCGCCCTGCTGGGCACTCTGCTGATGGTTCTGTCGGTGGTCTGGGGCGTGTTTGTCCTGCTCGTGCTCGGCGCAGCCGGTATTGGGGTAGGGACGGCCGCGAGCCTGCAGGCGCGTTTCGCCGCCGTCGACCTCGCTGATGCCGAGCACCGTGGCCGTGCCCTCTCGGCCGTCGTCTGGGCTGTGACCGTTGGCGCTGTGGCCGGCCCCAATCTGATCCAGCCCGGGACCGTGGTGGGCGAGGCGCTCGGGTTGCCGCCGGTAGCGGGCCCGTTCATCATCTCCGGGGCAGGTCTCCTCGTGGCCACTGTGCTGCTCTTCGCCGGCTTGAGACCCGACCCCCTGCTGCTCGCCCGCAGCCTCGCATCCGTCGCGCTTCCCGCCCCGCAGGACTCCGCCCAGCAAGCGCCCTCACCACAGACACCCTTGGCACGGGCCCCTGCGACGCCGGCGGGCGGATCCCTGGCGCGGGGGATGCAGGCCATCCGCAGCTCACGGATGGCACTGCTCGCCGTGTCCGCCGTCGTCGGGGCCCACGCTGTGATGGTGGGCGTTATGTCGATGACGCCGCTTCACCTGCAGCACCTTGTGGAAGGGCCGGCCGCGTCGCATGCCGGGCACACGGCGTCGGGGGACGTCGTGGTGGTCATCGGATTCACCATCTCCCTGCACATCGCTGGCATGTTCGCTCTGTCGCCGGTGATGGGTTGGTTGACGGACAGGGCGGGCAGGATTGAAACCATCATGATCGGCTTCGGCCTGCTGATCACCGCCGTCGCGGTGGCCGGGTTCGGCCAGGACTCCACCGCCGCCGTCGCTGTGGGGCTGGTCCTGCTGGGCATGGGCTGGTCGGCGTCCACCATCTCCGGCTCCACCCTCCTGGCCGAGAGCGTCCGCCAGGATTCCCGGGTGGTCGTCCAGGGCGTCTCAGACATGCTGATGGGGATCGCCGGCGCGGTGGGCGGGGCCACCTCCGGCCTGGTCCTGAGCCAGGCCGGCTACCTGGGGCTGAACATGGCGGGAGCCCTGGTGGGTGTGGCTGTCCTCGCGGCGGCCGCGGTCACAGTGGTGGCGCGCCGGCGTAGGTCAGTTGGCACCGGAGGTTAGCGGTACCCTGGATCAGCTGCGAACGGAGCGGGCCATGCCCAGCAGGCGGGTGAAGATGCCCTCGCCGTCGTCGGCGATCCCGTCGTGATGGAAATCCCCGGTCTCCCAGACCTGAAGCCCGCGGACGGCTGAGGCCGTCTCCAAGGACAGGTTCCGGTCCACGTAGATGTCGTCCGAGTAGACGGCGGCGGCCACGGGCACAGTGTTGACGGCCAGCCGGTGAACGTCGTAGAGCGGTTTCCAGTCTGATTTTGTTGCCAGCCGCTCCGCCACCTCGCGCAGGGGGCGCAGGGCGGGGTCCTGGTCGAAGTACCACGGGTAGACCATTTCGCCGGTGAGCAGCAGCGGGTCCGCGTCCGGCTCGAACTCCGGATACTCACGCAGCACCCGCCAGGCAGACCAGTCCGTGGCTTCGCCCTGGCCGTAGATGGACTCGTGCATCAGGGCGTACAACGGGTTGGAGCGGCGGGACACTATCCCTTGCATTTGTTCGAGGAAGGGATCTGAGAGCCTGCTGCCGCCGGCGGTCTCCGTGAACGCGTCCTCCAGCAGGTAGTGCAGGCTGTCCACCCGGGTGTTGCCGCCCAGGAAGGCACCCGCCATCTGGAAACGCTCCACGGTGAGGGGACCGCCGTCGGGCAGGAACTCCGGGGTGCTCCGCAGATGGCGCGCGATCCGGTCGACAGTGGACCGGTCCTCGGGATACCAGCTAAAGTATTCGGCGTTCCGTGCGGCCACGCGCTTGAAGGTGGCACGGTATACGTCCTCAGCCGGGCGGGTCAGCGGGGGCAGGCCGCCGGTGATGAACGCCTCGCAAAGGCCTTCGGGGGCAAACGAAAGGTAGGTGAGCGCGCAAAAGCCACCGTAGCTCTGCCCGTATATACCCCAAGGCGGTGAACCCAGCGCATTCCTGATCAGTTCGGCGTCTGCGACGATTGAATCAGCCCTGAAATGCTCCAGATAGGCCGCCTGTTCCTTCGCCGTGCCGCGCAAGGGCAGGGTGTTCCGGTCAAGGGCGGTGGACAGCCCGGTGCCCCGCTGGTCCAGCATCAGGATCCGGAAATCCTTGGCAGCGGCCTTGCTCCAGCCGCCCAGCGAACCGAACCTGTTGCCGCGGCCGCCCGGACCGCCCTGCAGGAACAGCAACCAGGGCAGCCTGGCGGCATCTTCCTCACTGTGGGAGGCCGAGACGTACTCGCGGGCGAAGACGGTGATGGTCCCGGGGTCCGTGGAGAAGTGGTCCAAAGGCACCGTGAAAAAGTGCTCAACGGTGCGCATGCCACGGAATTCATGTCTGGCCCGGACCTCGTGCCGCACCTGCCCGCGTGCGGCCGCTAACTGCACGTCAGCCATTGGCGGCGGCCGGCACAGTACTGGCGAACTGCTCGAGGGCATCACCGGTGAGCCGGAAGGTGGACCAGCCGTCCATGGGACGGGCGCCCAGGCGACGGTAGAAGTTGATGGACGGCTCGTTCCAATCCAGCACGCTCCACTCCACCCTGGCATAGCCGTTGTCGACGGCAATCCCGGCGAGGTGCTGCAGCAGCGCCTTGCCGTGCCCTTCGCCGCGCGCTTCCGGGCTGACGTAGAGGTCCTCCAGGTAGATCCCGTGGACACCTTCCCACGTTGAGTAGTTCAGGAACCAGAGGGCAAAGCCACGGACTTCGCCGCGATCGTTCGCGGCCATGGCCGCGAAGACCCGCGGGTTGCTGCCGAACAGCACCTGCTCCAGCATCTCAGGGGTGTTCCGGACTGCGTCCGGTTCCTTCTCGTAGTGCGCCAGTTCGTGGATCATGCGGAGAATCGCGGGGACGTCTTGCGGGGTTGCCGGGCGGATTACACTCATTGTTCGAGCTTACCGCCGGGACCGCCGCCTTGCAGTCAGTCGGTCCTGCAAGGCGGTCTCTCCATGGCGGCTCCCTACAGTGCGGCGCCACCCGAAAGCCTGCACACTTCCGCCGGTCAGAGCCGGTTGACGTCCGTCACCCGCAGGACTGCAGTTCCGGTTTCATCCGAGGCCTCGAGGTCCACCTCGGCAGAGATGCCCCAATCGTGGTTCCGGGCGGGGTCGTCAAAAATTTGCCGGACCTTCCACACGCCGGGTTCCTCGGTGATGATGAGCAGCCCAGGGCCGCGGGCGTCCGGGCCGATGCCGATGTCGTTGTGCTCGTCGAAGTAGTCGTCCAAAATGTCTTCCCAGCGGTCGGCGTCCCAGCCGGCGCTGCCGTCGAGTTCGCCCAGGGCTGCAGCGTCCTCGTCCGCGAACAGTTCCACCCGCCGGAACATCTCGTTGCGCACCATCACCCGGAAGGCACGGATGTTTGACGTGAGCGACGGCGGAGGAGGCGGCGGTGCGTCGTGCGGGGTGGGTGCTGCGCCAGATGCGAGCTCCTCCCACTCATCGAGCAGGCTGGAGTCGACCTGCCGGACCAGTTCACCCAGCCAGGCAATAAGATCCTCCAGGTCTTCGCGCAGCATGTCCTGCGGCACCGTTTGCCGCAGCGCCTTGAAGGCATCCGCCAGGTACCGCAGGACGATGCCTTCGGAGCGGGCAAGGCCATAGAACTGGACGAATTCGCCGAAGTTCATGGCGCGCTCGTACATGTCCCGCACCACTGACTTTGGCGCCAGTTCGAAATCGCCCACCCAGGGGGCGGCCTTGCGGTACACCTCGAACGCTTCGCCGAGGATTTCAGCAAGGGGCTGCGGGTACGTGACTTCCTCCAGCATCGCCATGCGCTGGTCGTACTCGATGCCGTCGGCCTTCATTGCCGCTATCGCTTCGCCGCGGGCTTTTTTCTGCTGCGCGGAGAGGATCTGGCGCGGCTTTTCCAGCGTCGCCTCGATCACGGACACTACGTCCAGGGCGTACGACGGCGACTCCGGATCAAGGAGCTCCAGTGCGGCCAGCGCGAAGGGGGACAGCGGCTGGTTGAGCGCGAAGTTGGCCTGCAGGTGCACGGTGAGGCGGACAGTGCGGCCGTCCCGTCCCTGCTGTTCGGGCGGAATCCGCTCCACCACCTCGGCGGCCAGCAGCTCGCGATAGATGCCGAGCGCCTTCTTCATGAGCCGCAGCTGCGAGGACCGGGTCTCATGGTTTTCCGTCAGGAGGCGCCGGGCGGCAGCGTAGGGGTCGCCGGGCCTCTCCATCAGGTTCATGAGCATCGCATGGGTCACGGTGAAGCTGGAGTTCAGCGGCTCCGGCACTGATTCGACCAAGCGCTTAAAGGTGGGCTCGCCCCAGGACACAAAACCCTCCGGCGGCTTTTTCTTCACCACCTGGCGCAGCTTCTTCTGGTCGTCCCCGAACTTGGCGGTGGCCTTGGCCATCGCCTTCACGTTTTCCGTGACGTGCTCGGGGGCCTGGACCACCACCGTGCCGGCGGTATCGTAGCCTGCGCGCCCGGCGCGGCCGGCAATCTGGTGGAACTCACGGGAGTTCAGCTGCCGGGTGCGGACGCCGTCGTACTTGCTCAGGGCGGTCAGAAGCACGGTGCGGATGGGGACGTTGATGCCCACCCCCAAGGTGTCCGTGCCGCAGATCACTTTCAGCAGCCCGGCCTGTGCCAGCTGCTCCACCAGGCGGCGGTACTTCGGGAGCATGCCGGCGTGGTGCACCCCGATTCCATGGCGGACGAGGCGGTTGAGGGTCTTCCCGAAACCGGCGGCGAACCGGAAGTTGGCGATCAGCTCTGCAATCCTGTCCTTCTCCTCGCGGGTGCAGACGTTGATGCTCATCAGTGTCTGTGCGCGGTCGATCGCTTCAATCTGGCTGAAGTGCACCACATAAACCGGCACCTGCTTGGTGGAGAGCAGCTCCTCAAGCGTCTCGTGCACAGGAGTCTCGTGGTAGTAGTAATGCAGCGGAATGGGCCGTTCCGCCGAGCTCACCGTGGTGGTGGGGCGCCCGGTCAGGCCGGTCAGGCCCTCTTCAAACCTGCTGACGTCACCCAGTGTGGCGGACATCAGGAGGAACTGGGCCTGGGGGAGCTCCAGCAGGGGCACTTGCCACGCCCAGCCGCGCTGCGGGTCGGAGTAGAAGTGGAACTCGTCCATGATCACAGAACCCAGTTCCGCTGCTGCCCCTTCACGGAGGGCAGTGTTGGCCAGGATCTCGGCCGTGCAGCAGATGATGGGTGCGTCCTGGTTGACACCGGAATCGCCGGTGATCATTCCCACGTTCTCCGCGCCGAAGATATCGCAGAGGGCAAAGAATTTTTCGGATACCAGTGCCTTGATGGGTGCGGTGTAGTAGCTGCGCCGGCCCTGGGCCATGGCCTGGAAGTGTGCTGCAATGGCCACCAGGGACTTCCCCGACCCGGTGGGCGTGGCCAGGATGACGTTGGCCCCGGTTGCCAGCTCCATGATCGCTTCGTCCTGGGCGGGGTACAGCTCCAGCCCCCGGCTTTCCGTCCATTCAACGAACCGGGTGTACAGGGCGTCGGGATCGACGGCGGACACGGGCAGGTCCCGGGCGGGCAGAAGGGGCAGCTGGTCAACGAGTTTCATTGATTTCCAGCTTAGTGCCCGGACGCGCCCGGAATTCCGCCGCCGGCGGGTTAGGCTTCGCCGTACCGTGACAGAACCAGAACGTGGAGACAGCAATGAAATGGGATCCGGCAAAATACGTCCAGTTCGGCGATTACCGCGACCGGCCGTTTTTCGACCTGACGGGCCGGGTCCACGCGGAGTCGCCCGCGCAGGTGGTGGATCTGGGCTGTGGTCCGGGAAACCTCACAGCCACCCTCGCCGAGCGCTGGCCCGGCGCCAATGTTGTGGGCCTGGACTCCTCGGCCGAGATGCTTGCCAAAGCCGAGGCTGTTGCCCAGGGAACGCCTTTCCTGCGATTTGGCCTCATGGACATTGCCGAGTGGATGCCCTCTGAGGAGACCGGGGTGGTGGTGAGCAACGCGGCCCTGCAGTGGGTCCCCGGCCATCAGGACATGATGCGCTCCTGGTTGGCGGCGCTCCGTCCCGGCTCGTGGTTTGCGTTGCAGGTCCCGGGCAACTTCAATGCCCCGTCCCATGCACTGATGCGCGGGTTGGCCGGGTCCTCCCGGTGGGCGCCCATACTGCAGGGGGTGCTGCGGGGCGGTGAGTCGGTGGGTGAGCCCGCGGACTACCTCCGGATCCTGCTCGACGCCGGTTTCACGGCGGACGCCTGGGAGACCAGCTACCAGCAGGTGCTCACCGGTCCGGACCCCGTCCTGGAGTGGGTCCGCGGCACTGCCCTGCGGCCCGTGCTGGCCGTCCTGCCGCCTGAGGACGGCGCAGAGTTCGAGGCCGAATACGCTGCCGCACTGAGGGAGGCTTACCCGCAGGGCCCGCACGGAACGGTGTTCCCTTTCCGCAGGATTTTCGCCGTTGGGCGCAAGAATGACTGACGAAAACCAATCGCTGGAGGTTTTCTGCCGAACGTGATGGCGTGTGACAGCAAAGGTAAGTGATGTGGCTTACAATTGCGGAGTTGGCCCGTGGGGGAGGCCAGCACCGCCGTTGGCGGCTTCCCTGAGCGCAGTGGAGGTATGGTGCTGATCGCATTGATGAGGCAGCTGTTGGCGGACCATAAACTTGCCGTGGCCGCCATTGTCCTCCTACAGCTGGTTCAGGCCGGGGCGAACCTCCTGTTGCCGACAGTAAACGCAGCCATCATCGACGACGGAATTGTGGCGGGCCAACCCGCCGTGATCTCCCGCCTGGGCGTAGTTATGGCCGTGATCGCCGTTCTCCAGGCGGCGGCCGCCATTGGGGCGGGATACCTTGCTGCCGTTGTTGCGATGCGGATCGGGCGGCAGTTGCGGGGCGGGATTTTCGCAAGGATCCAATCGCTGTCCTCGCAGGATGTTGCAGTCTTCGGAACCCAAAGTCTGACCACCCGTGCCACCAATGACACCCAGCAGATCCAGGCGTTCGCTGTGCTGGTATTCACCATGCTGGTAGCGGGACCGGCCATGGGGGTTGGCGGCGTGGTCCTTGCCCTGCAGCAGGACGTGGTGCTCTCGTCGGTGGTGATCGTCATCGTGCCGCTGCTCCTGCTGATCATGTACCTCATTGTCCGGAGGCTGATCCCGCTCTACCGGGAAGGACAGGATCTGCTGGACCGGGCCGGCGGAATACTCCGCGAGCAGATCATCGGTGCCGGCGTCATCCGGTCCTTTGTCCGCCAGGACCATGAGATCCGCCGCTTCGCCCGGGTCAACGGCAGCCTTACTGCCAACAACCTCCAGTCCGCTCTCCTGGTTGCCGGCATGCTCCCGATGGTCATGCTGGTAGTCAACCTCTCCTCAGTGGCTGTGGTCTGGTTCGGGGGCCACCGGATCCAGGCTGGCCTGATGAACCTGGGGGCACTAACAGCGTTCATTTCCTACAACCTGCAGATCCTTGTGGCCATCATGATGTCCATGTACGTGCTGATGACGGCACCCCGCGCAGCGGTCTGCGCCGAGCGGATCACCGCAGTCCTGGACACGGAGCCCTCAGTACGGGAACCACTGCACCCGAAAACCCTGGAACGTCCCGCCACCGCGGCTGATGGAAAACCGTCCCATCCCGCGCCTCCCGGGACCCTGGAGTTCAATGGAGTGGCCTTTTCCTACCCGGGGGCAGAGGAGCCCGTCCTTGCCGGTGTCAGCTTCACCGCCCGTCCGGGCACGACGACCGCGATTGTCGGCTCCACCGGCAGCGGAAAGTCCACCCTCGTCAACCTGATCCCGCGTTTCCTCGATTCCACGGCCGGGACCATCAGCCTGGGGGGTGTGGACATCAAGGACGTTTCGTTGGACAGCCTTCGCGCAGCCATGGCGATAGTCCCCCAACGCTCCCACCTCTTCACCGGCACCATCGCCAGCAACCTTCGCATGGCCGCGCCGGAGGCAACGGATGAGGAACTCTGGGAAGTCCTGGAGACCGCCCAGACCATGCGCTTCATGCGGGACCTGCCGGAGGGGCTGGACACGCCGCTGGGCCAGGGCGGCACCAACCTCTCGGGCGGCCAGCGGCAGCGGCTGTGCATTGCCCGCGCCCTGCTCCGCAAAACTTCCCTGTACCTGTTCGATGACAGTTTTTCAGCCTTGGACTATGACACCGACACCAGGCTGCGGCAGGCACTGCAGACCACGCTGGCCGCTGCAACGGTTGTAGTGGTCGCCGAGCGTATTTCCGCCGTTGAAGGCGCAGGACTGATCCTGGTGCTCGACGGCGGTCGCGTCGTCGCGCAGGGTAGGCACCAGGAGTTGTTGGAAACATCCGCCACCTACCGTGAAATAGCGGAATCCCAACTGGCACTGGACGGACGCCCATGAGTGGGGCAGACGGCGTCGAGGAGGCGGCCCCCGTACGGTTTTGGCCCACCGCACGCCGGCTCCTTGCCCTGTTGCGGCCCTTTCGGCTGCGAATGCTGGGCGCAGTTGCCGCCACCTGCGCCTTCGCCGGCCTGAACGTCGCCGCGCCCAAGTATCTTGGGGACGCCACCGACGTCGTTGTCGAAGGGGTCCTGCGCCGTGCTCTGGACGAGGAAGGGCTTGGAGCCATACTCGCGGTGGTGGCGTTTATGTATGTGTGCACCTCCCTTTTCAACTGGATCCAGGGGGCGCTTACCGCCCACTCGGTACAGGGCCTGATGTACGGCCTACGGGAGTCAGTAGAGGAAAAACTGCACAGGCTCCCGGTGAACTACTTCGGGGAACGCTCCAGGGGCGATGTCCTCAGCCGTGCCACTAACGACATCGACAACATCACCCAGGCCCTGAACCAGCTCCTGACACAACTCATCATGGCCTTCCTGATGCTGTGCGGCTCGCTGGCGATGATGCTGTGGATCTCGCCGTTGCTGGCTGCCATTGCCATCGCCACCGTTCCCCTTTCCACCCTTATCACCTGGCTGGTAGCCAGGAAATCCCAAACCCAATTCGCCAGCCAGTGGACCGAGACCGGCCAACTGAATGCGCACGTGGAGGAGTTTGTCACCGGCCACGAGGTCATCAAGGCGTTCGGGCAGCAGTCCCAGGCCGCGGAAGTCTTCGCCCGCAGCAACGAGAGGCTGGCACGTGCCGCCACCCGGGCACAGTATTCGGCCGGGGTGGTGCAGCCGCTGATGGTCCTGATGTCCAACCTGAATTACATCGCGGTGGCAGTAGTAGGGGCCCTCCAGGTCATCGCCGGAGCCATGACCATCGGCGGCATCCAGGCGTTCATCCAGTTCAGCAGGCTATTTACCCAGCCGGTTGGCCAGATCGGAGGCATGCTCAACCTCATGCAGTCCTGCGTGGCCTCCGCAGCCCGTGTCTTCGCCCTGCTCGACGCGGGGGAGGAGCCCGCCGATCCGCCGGCATCAGGTGGGGTCGTCCCTACGCGCGCGCGTATCGTCTTCGACGACGTGACGTTCGGCTACGGCAAAGCAGCGCCGGCGGTCCGCGAACTGACCTTTGCGGTGGAACCGGGCCGGACAGTGGCGATCGTGGGGCACACCGGGGCCGGCAAGAGCACCGTGATCAACCTCCTGCTGCGTTTTTTCGAACCGGATTCGGGCCGCATCACCATCGACGGGAAGGACATCGCGGCCATTCCACGGGACCTCCTGCGTGCACAATTTGGTGTGGTACTCCAGGACGCCTGGCTCTTTGCGGGGACCATCCGGGAGAACATCGCCTATGGACATCCGGGCGCGGCAGAAGCCGACATCCTGGCCGCGGCGGAGGCCAGCTACGTGGACCGCTTTGTCAGGTCCCTGCCCCGGGGGTACGACACGGTGCTGGAGAACGGCGGCGACGGGCTGAGCCAAGGCCAGCGGCAGCTCATTACCATCGCAAGGGCGCAGCTGGCCGGCCGGGCAGTGCTGATCCTTGATGAAGCCACCAGCTCGGTGGACTCAAGGACGGAACTGCTGATCCGCCAGGCCATGCAGCGGTTGCGCCACGGCAGGACCAGCTTTGTTATCGCCCACCGTTTGTCCACTGTGCGCGACGCTGATCTAATCGTGGTCATGGACCACGGACACATCGTCGAGCAGGGCCGCCACCATGACCTCCTGGCCGCCAACAGCTACTACACCCGGCTTTACAACGCGCAGTTCTCCCGGCAGGCGGGACGGAAAGGCGCGTTGGAGGCCGGCATTTGAAAACGGTGGCCGACTTCCCGGGATCGTGGAAGCCCAACGCGGCCAGCTCGGTGCCGCTGTTCGAGCAGCTGAGGCTCCAGGTCATCCATTGGGCCGACGGCGGGAAGCTTCCGCCAGGAACACGGCTGCCCGCTGTCAGGGCGCTGGCCGAGCGGTTGGACGTCGCCCCGCACACGGTGGCCAGGGCCTACAAGGAGCTCGAGGCAGCCGGCGTCGTGGCCACACGCGGGAGGAACGGCACGGTGGTGTGCGCACGTGACGAACGTCTCGGCGGGCTTTCAGAGGCTGCCGCGGCGTATGCTGCCGCCGCCAAAGCCCAGGGAGCGTCGTTCGCTGAGGCGGTACAGCTGCTCGCCGCGGCGTACGACGGCGGCTGACGGCTCACGCGTGAGTGTTCGAAGAAGTTTTCGATTAGCATTAGTAAGTGCCTAAAGCCGTAGCTGAAGAATCTGCCATCCAATCCGTTGAAGTCACCGTAGCGCCCTCCACGCCGCCGAAGCGCCCCGACCTTTCCCGTCTCGTGGTCAAGGGTGCCCGCGAGCATAACCTGCGCAACGTGGATCTGGACCTTCCCCGGGACGCCATGATCGTCTTCACCGGGTTGTCCGGCTCCGGCAAGTCATCCCTCGCGTTCGACACCATCTTCGCCGAAGGCCAGCGCCGCTACGTCGAATCGCTCTCCGCCTACGCACGGCAGTTTCTCGGCCAGGTGGACAAGCCCGACGTCGACTTCATCGAGGGGCTCTCCCCAGCCGTCTCCATCGACCAGAAGTCCACCAGCAAAAACCCCCGCTCCACCGTGGGAACCATCACCGAGATCTACGACTACATGCGTTTGCTCTGGGCGCGCGTGGGCCGGCCGCACTGCCCGGTGTGCGGCGAGCCCGTAGCCAAGCAGACGCCCCAGCAGATTGTTGACCAGTTGCTTGAGTTGGACGAGGGAACACGTTTCCAGGTCCTGGCTCCCGTGGTCCGCGGCCGGAAGGGGGAGTTTGTTGACCTTTTCAAGGAGCTGACCGCCAAGGGCTATTCCCGTGCACGCGTGGACGGCAACCTCGTCCAGCTGAGCGACCCGCCGAAGCTGGGCAAGCAGTTTAAGCACACCATTGAAGTTGTGGTGGACCGCCTGGTGGTCAAGGAAGGAATCAGCCAGCGCTTGACCGATTCCATAGAAACCGCGCTTGGCCTCGCCGAGGGCAGGGTCCTGGCCGAATTTGTGGACCTGGAGGCGGACGATCCGCACCGGCTCCGGGCTTTCTCCGAGAACCTGGCGTGCCCGAACGAACACCCGCTGGCCATCGACGAAATCGAGCCGCGGTCCTTCTCCTTCAACAACCCCTTCGGCGCCTGCGCGGCCTGCAGCGGCATCGGCACCAAGCTGGAGGTCGACGAGGAACTCATCGTTCCCAACACGGAGCTGTCACTGTCCGAAGGGGCCATCGCTCCGTGGTCCCTGGGCACCGCCACCACCGAATACTGGAACCGGCTCCTGGAAGGCCTGGCAAAGGAACTTGGCTTCTCCATGGAAACCCCGTGGGAGAAGCTGGGCAGCGATGTCCGCCAGACGGTGCTGCATGGCAAGGACCACAAGGTTGTGGTGCAGTACAAGAACCGGTTCGGCCGGGAACGGAAGTACAGCACCGGGTTCGAGGGTGCCATCCAGTACGTCCACCGCAAGCACGGCGAGACCGACTCGGACTGGGCCCGGGACCGCTACGAAGAGTACATGCGGCAGATTCCCTGCCCTGCCTGCAACGGCGCCCGGCTCAACCCGGCTTCCCTGTCCGTGCTGATCAACGGCAAGTCCATTGCCGACGTCGCCGCCCTGCCCATGCGTGACTGCGCCGACTTCCTGAACAACCTGGTGCTCACCGGCCGTGAGGCGCAGATTGCACACCAGGTGCTGAAGGAGATCCAGGCGCGCCTGACCTTCCTGCTCGACGTCGGGCTGGAGTACCTGAACCTCGAGCGGCCGTCCGCCACACTGTCCGGCGGCGAAGCCCAGCGAATCCGGCTGGCCACCCAGATCGGTTCCGGCCTGGTGGGTGTGCTCTACGTCCTGGACGAGCCTTCCATCGGCCTGCACCAGCGCGACAACCGGCGCCTGATCGATACGCTTACCCGGCTCCGGGACATGGGCAACACACTCATCGTGGTGGAGCATGACGAGGACACCATCCACGTGGCGGATTGGGTGGTGGACATCGGACCCGGCGCCGGCGAGCACGGCGGCCAGGTGGTCCACTCCGGCTCGTACAAGGATCTGCTGGAAAACACCGCTTCACTCACCGGGGACTACCTCTCCGGACGCAAGAAAATCGACGTCCCCAAGAAACGCCGGAAGTATGACAAAAAGCGTGAACTGAAGGTTGTCGGCGCGCGGGAGAACAACCTCGTCAACGTGGATGCCGCGTTCCCGCTGGGCCTCTTTACGGCCGTGACCGGCGTCAGCGGTTCCGGCAAGTCCACACTGGTGAACGAGATCCTGTACAAGGTCCTGGCCAACAAGCTCAACGGCGCCAAGCAGGTTGCCGGCCGGCATAAGACCGTCCAGGGCCTGGAACACCTGGACAAGGTGGTGCACGTTGACCAGAGCCCCATCGGCCGCACGCCGCGTTCCAACCCGGCCACGTACACGGGCGTTTTTGACAACATCCGCAAGCTGTTCGCCGAGACCACCGAAGCGAAGGTCCGCGGCTATCTGCCGGGCCGGTTCTCCTTCAACGTGAAGGGCGGGCGCTGCGAGGCGTGCTCCGGTGACGGAACGCTGAAGATCGAAATGAACTTCCTGCCGGACGTCTATGTTCCGTGCGAGGTGTGCCACGGCGCCCGGTACAACCGCGAAACCCTGGAAGTGCACTACAAGGGCAAGACCATCGCGGACGTGCTCAACATGCCCATTGAGGAGGGCGCGGAGTTCTTCGCCGCCTTCTCTCCGATTGCGCGCCACCTGAACACCCTGGTTGACGTGGGCCTTGGCTATGTCCGCCTTGGCCAGCCCGCCACTACGCTGTCCGGCGGCGAGGCCCAGCGCGTCAAGCTTGCCGCGGAACTGCAGAAGCGGTCCAACGGCCGCAGCGTGTATGTCCTTGATGAGCCCACCACGGGCCTGCACTTCGAGGACATCCGCAAGCTGTTGATGGTCCTGCAGGGGCTGGTGGACAAGGGCAATACCGTCATTACCATCGAACACAACCTGGACGTCATCAAAAGTGCCGACTGGATTGTGGACCTGGGTCCTGACGGCGGTTCGGGAGGCGGCCAGATCGTCGCCACGGGCACGCCCGAACAGCTCGCCAAGTCCACCACCAGCCACACTGCTGCCTTCCTGGCCGAAATCCTGCCGTAAAGGGACCAAAGCACTCCGAAGTATTCCGCTACGCGTATGCGAGTTTCAGGCACGTGTGCTGTCGTGAGAAACTAACCCGGTGACTCAAACAACAGTGCCCGTGATCTTTGACCTGGACGGCACTCTTGTCGATCCGGCCGGTGGGATAACAGATGGAATTGCTTCGGCCCTTCGCGGGGTGGGGCTTCCGGTTCCCGGCCAGGACCTGCTCGAAGCCATGATCGGCCCCAAGCTGAGCGACTCGCTGCTCAACGTGGCCCAGGTTCCTGCGGAGCTGCTGGACGAGGTGATCCGCCGCTACCGGGAGTACTATGTGGCCACCGGAATCGGCCAGGGCCGGATCTACCCGGGGGTCCGCGAAGTCCTCGAGTCCTATGTTGCCGCCGGCGGGCCCATCGCCGTCGCAACCCAGAAACCCCAGGGGCTGGCCCGCACGGTCCTGGAGCACCACGGGATCGACGGCCTGTTCCACGGCATCCACGGCTCGGCGGACAACGAATCGGCCGTGGCCGGCGTTCCGCTCGGAAAGACGGAAATCATTGCGGCTGCCTTGAAAGACCTGGGCACCCAGCACGCCCTGATGGTCGGCGACCGGGCCCAGGATGTCTCGGGCGCCATTGCCAACGGACTGGACTGCATCGGCGTGGCCTGGGGCTTCGCCCCGAACGGGGAACTTGAAGACGCAGGAGCCGTGGCCGTGGTGGAAACCGCAGCGGAGCTGGTTGCCGCCATCGACCGGCTGCAGGCGATCCACAGTGCCGCCATGAGCGAGGTGACCAACGATGGAAATGTTTGAGGCCGTCCGCTGGACCACGCGTACCCTGATCGCCGGCACCTGCCGGCCCACCGTCGTCGGCATCGAGAATGTCCCCACCGACGGACCCTTCATTGTGGCGCCCAACCACCTGTCCTTCTTTGACAGTGTCATCGTGCAGGCCCTGATGCCCCGCCCCGTGGCCTTCTTCGCCAAGGCCGAGTACTTCACCACCGGCGGCGTCAAGGGCAAGGCGATGAAGGCCTTTTTCGAATCCGTAGGTTCGATCCCCGTGGAACGCGGTGAGCAGGCCGCCAGCGTCCAGGCTCTCAGGACCCTCATGGATCTCTTGGAGTCGGGCAAGGGAATCGGGATCTATCCCGAAGGCACCCGGTCCCGGGACGGCATCCTCTACCGCGGGCGGACCGGCGTGGGCTGGCTTGCGCTGACCACCGGTGCGCCCGTCATTCCGGTGGGCCTGATCGGGACGGAAAATCTTCAGCGCGCCGGCGAGAAGGGCGTCCGGCCGCAGCACTTCATTATGAAGGTGGGGGAGCCGCTGTACTTCGACAAGACGGGACCGGACCACTCGCTGCCTGCGCGCCGGCAAGTGACGGACCGCATCATGGATGCCATTGCCGAGCTCAGCGGCCAGGAACGCTCCACCAGCTACAACCAAAGCAAGATCGCGGAGTAGGAAAGCGGACGGCATACGCCGTTGCTGAGGCCGGGCGGAGCACGGCAAACCCTCGCGTGTCAATGGCACCCAGCCTGTCTCAGTAGAATAGATAGGTGGCAAATCCAGCAAGTTATCGGCCCCAAACGGGCGAGATTCCCACCAACCCGGGGGTGTACCGGTTCCGCGACCCCAACGGACGGGTCATCTACGTGGGCAAGGCTAAAAGCCTCCGCTCCCGGCTGAATTCGTACTTCGCCAATCCTGCCGGACTCCTGCCGAAAACCTACGCCATGGTGCACGCGGCCAGCAGCGTGGAATGGACTGTGGTGGGCAGCGAGCTGGAATCGCTGCAGCTGGAATATACCTGGATCAAGGAATTCAAGCCCCGGTTCAACGTGGTCTTCCGCGACGACAAGACCTACCCTTACCTCGCCGTCACCATGGGCGAAAAATATCCGCGCGTGCAGGTCATGCGCGGAGACAGGAGGAAGGGAACCCGCTACTTCGGCCCCTACACCGCGGGAGCCATCCGGGAAACCATGGATACCCTGCTCCGCGTCTTTCCGGTGCGGAGCTGCAGTGCCGGTGTTTTCAAGCGCGCTGAGGCCAGCGGCCGGCCCTGCCTGCTGGGCTACATCGACAAGTGCTCCGCACCCTGCGTGAAGCGGGTTTCCCCCGAAGACCACCGCGCCCTGGCGGAAGATTTCTGCGCTTTCATGGGCGGGGAGGCCAAACGCTTCATCGGCAAGCTCGAAAAGCAGATGGCGGAGGCAGTGGCCGAGCTGAACTACGAGCGGGCAGCCCGGCTTCGGGACGATATCACGGCGCTGCGCAAGGTCTTTGAGCGGAACGCCGTGGTGCTCGCCGAGGACACCGACGCCGACGTCTTTGCCCTGCATGAGGACGAGCTGGAAGCCGCAGTTCAGGTGTTTCACGTCCGCGGCGGCCGGGTCCGCGGCCAGCGCGGCTGGGTTGTTGAGAAAGTGGAGGATTCCACCACCCCCGACCTGGTGGAGCACCTCCTGCAGCAGGTCTATGGGGACGAAGGGCAGAGCCATGGACGGCTGCCCCGGGAAGTCCTCGTGCCCGTGGCCCCTACCAACCAGGCGGAACTCACCGAGTGGCTGGGTGGATTGCGTGGCGCCAAGGTTGACATCCGCGTACCCCAGCGCGGGGACAAAGCCGCGCTGATGTCCACGGTGCGGGAGAACGCCGAGCACGCCCTGAAGCTGCACAAGACCCGGCGGGCAGGTGACCTCACAGTCAGGTCGCAGGCGCTGCAGGAACTCCAGGAGGCGCTGGACCTCCCCGTACCGCTGCTCCGCATCGAGTGCTACGACGTGTCCCATGTTCAGGGCACCAACGTGGTGGCATCGATGGTGGTGGTGGAAGACGGCCTGCCGAAGAAATCCGACTACCGGAAGTTTTCCATCACCGGCGCCGCCGCCACTGACGACACTGCCGCCATGCACGACGTCCTGACCAGGCGGTTCCGCTACTACCTGCAGGACAAGTCCGGGCAGGTGGACGAATCCGTCCTCAACGCCAACGGGCAGGAACCGGGCGAGCTGGAGCAGGGTGCGCAGGGACTGCCGCAGGATGCCGGCCCGCAGGGACTGCCCCAGGACGACGCCTTGCTGGACACCACCACGCCGGCGCCGCGGGCCAAGTTCGCCTACCCGCCCAACCTCGTGGTGGTGGACGGCGGCAAGCCCCAGGTCAACGCCGCCGCCCGCGCGCTGGCTGATCTGGGCATTGACGATGTGTATGTGGTGGGCCTGGCTAAACGGCTGGAGGAGGTCTGGCTGCCGGACAGCGACTTCCCGGTGATCCTGCCCCGGACCTCCCAGGGGCTGTACCTGCTCCAGCGGATCCGCGACGAAGCCCACCGTTTTGCCATCTCGTTCCACCGGCAGAAGCGCGGGAAGGCCATGACCGTCTCCGCGCTGGACGGGGTACCGGGTCTCGGCGCATCCAAGCGAAAAGCCCTCCTGGCGCACTTTGGATCAGTGAAAGGAGTTAAGGCGGCCTCGGTGGCGGAGCTTTCCGAAGCTAAGGGGATCGGGCCTGCACTCGCGGGCGCCATCGTCAACCATTTCTCCGCCACCGGGCCGGAGGCAGCAAACGTGCCGGCCATCAACATGACCACCGGCGAAGTCATCGAAACCTAGCGGACACCGCTGAAACTTGGCTTTGTTCAAAGAAACTTAGCTAGGGTTGAGGGCGGGGTACCCGCCGACGCGGGCCACCCCGGAGAACAACAGCAGAAACGGGGCGGACTTAATGGCAGACACAACGGCGGAATCCGGAGCAGGGCAGGACGGGATGCTTCCCGTCAAGCCGCTCGAAGCGGAACTGCTGGTAGTCACCGGGATGTCCGGAGCGGGGCGGAGCACCGCGGCTGACGCGCTGGAGGACCACGGCTGGTACGTCGTGGAAAACCTGCCGCCGCAAATGCTGGGCACCCTCGCCGAGCTCGTCTCCCACGCGCCGCAGTCCATCCCGCGGCTTGCCGTTGTCATCGACGTCCGCAGCAAGGGCCTGTTCGCGGACATCCGCGCGGCCCTCGGGGCGCTGGCCGCCAGCGGTGTTACCTTCCGCGTCCTTTTCCTGGACGCCAGTGACGACGTCCTGGTCCGCCGCTTCGAACAGGGACGCCGGCCCCATCCCCTGCAGGGCGGGGGACGCATCCTCGACGGCATCTCCGCCGAACGCGACCTGCTCCAGGAACTGCGCGACAGCTCCGACGTCGTACTGGACACCTCGGGCTACAACGTCCACGGCCTCGCCACCGCCATCACCGAACTCTTCAGTGAGACCGGCCCGGTGGCCCTGCGCCTGAACGTTATGAGCTTCGGGTTCAAGTACGGCCTGCCCGTGGACTCAAATTACGTGGCAGACGTCCGGTTTATCCCCAACCCGCACTGGGTGCCGCAGCTGCGTCCGCACACCGGATTGGACAAGGATGTCAGCGACTACGTGCTCGAAGCCGAGGGTGTCAAGAACTTCGTGGACCGCTACGTCATGGCACTGGAACCGGTCCTGGACGGCTACCGCCGCGAGAACAAGCACTACGCCACCATCGCCGTGGGCTGCACCGGCGGCAAACACCGCTCGGTGGCAGTCGCCGTCGAACTCTCCAAGAAGCTGGCCCAATACCCGCGGGTCACGGTGACCACCACGCACCGGGACCTGGGCCGCGAGTAATGTCGCTGTTTACCGGGGCGCTGCCGCTGGTTCCGCCTGCCGGCACGGCGGCAACCCAGCAGGATAAGGGGCCGAACGTTGTTGCGTTGGGCGGCGGCCACGGCCTCTCGGCGTCGCTCTCGGCACTGCGCCTGCTCACCTCTGAACTCACGGCGATCGTCACGGTGGCGGACGACGGCGGCTCTTCCGGACGTCTGCGCGACGAGTACGGCGTCCTCCCGCCGGGAGACCTGCGGATGGCGCTGTCCGCCCTGTGCGACGACACAGACTGGGGACGCACTTGGCGTGACGTGATGCAGCACCGCTTCCGCCCCGGAAAGGGGCCGGGCGGCTCGCTGGACGACCACGCCACGGGGAACCTGCTTATCGTTACCCTGTGGGAACTGCTCGGTGATGCCGTCGCAGGGCTGCGGTGGGCCGGCGCGCTGCTCGGTGCACGCGGCCAGGTCCTGCCCATGTCCACGGAGCCGCTGACCATCGAAGGCGACGTCCGGGTCACCGCTCCCGACGGAACGTCGCAGCTGCTGACCATCCAGGGACAGGCGCGCTGCGCCGTTGCCGGTTCGCTGGAGCAGGTGCGTCTCCTGCCTGAAGCCGCGCCCGCCTGCGCTGAAGCGCTGACGGCCATCGAACTCGCGGATTGGGTCATCCTGGGACCGGGCTCCTGGTATACCTCGGTGCTGCCGCACCTGCTGCTCCCCGAAATGCGGCAGGCACTGTGCCACACGCCGGCCAAGCGCTGCCTCACCATGAACCTGGCCACGGACACCAAGGAAACCTCGGGCATGACCGCTGCCGACCATCTGCATGTACTGCGCCGCTATGCCCCTGAGTTCAGCGTCGATGTTGTCCTGGCCGATCCGGCCTCTGTTCCCGACCGTCAGGAGTTCGAGAAGGCCGCCGCAATGATCGGCGCCGAGGTGGTCTTGGGTAAAGTAGGGGCGTCGGGCCGCCGACCCGTCCACGACCCCCTGCGTCTGGCCACGGCGTACAACGACATTTTCGGGAACAGTTAGGAAGGTGCCATGGCACTGACAGCATCAGTCAAAGAAGAACTGTCCCGTCTGGACATCAAAAAGTCATCAGTCCGGAAGGCCGAAGTCTCCGCCATGCTCCGCTTTGCCGGCGGACTCCACATCATTTCCGGCAGGATCGTTATCGAGGCCGAAGTGGACCTGGCCTCCACCGCCCGCCGCCTCCGGGCCGCCATCGCGGAAGTCTACGGCCACCAAAGCGAGATCATCGTGGTTTCCGCCGGGGGACTGCGGCGCGCCAGCCGGTACGTCGTCCGGGTAGTGCGCGACGGCGAGGCGCTGGCCCGCCAGACAGGCCTCCTCGATGGCCGCGGCCGCCCCGTGCGGGGGCTGCCGTCCGCCGTCGTCAACGGCTCTGCTGCAGATGCCGAAGCTGTATGGCGCGGTGCCTTCCTTGCGCACGGCTCTCTCACCGAGCCCGGACGCTCCTCCTCGCTGGAGGTAACCTGCCCGGGCCCGGAATCGGCCCTGGCTCTGGTGGGCGCCGCACGCCGGCTGGACATCCAGGCGAAGGCACGCGAAGTCCGGGGAGTGGACCGCGTGGTCATCCGCGACGGCGACACCATCGCAGCCCTCCTCACTCGCATGGGGGCCCACGACGCGCTGATGGTCTGGGAGGAACGCCGGATGCGCAAGGAAGTCCGCGCCACCGCCAACCGGCTCGCCAACTTTGATGACGCCAACCTCCGCCGCTCCGCCCAGGCTGCCGTTGCCGCCGGTGCACGCGTGGACAGGGCCCTGGAGATTTTGGGCGACGACGTCCCGGACCACCTGAAGTACGCCGGTGAGCTGCGGGTGGCACACAAGCAGGCCAGCCTGGACGAGCTTGGCCGCCTGGCCGATCCGGTAATGACCAAGGATGCCATTGCGGGGCGGATCCGCAGGCTGCTGGCCATGGCGGACAAACGGGCCCAGGACCTGGGCATCCCGGGTACGGATGCGAATGTGACGCCCGAAATGCTGGACGAGTGACAGCACTTTAGAATCAAAAAGATTCCGGGTGCCAGACGCCCGGATGCACAATCCGAGAGTTAGCAACCGGACCGAGTGTCCACGATATTGGAGGATTTTGTGACCGAGTACGTACTGCCCGAACTCAGCTACGACTACGCCGCCCTGGAGCCGCACATCTCTGCGCGCATCATGGAGCTGCACCACAGCAAGCACCACGCAGCCTACGTGGCAGGCGCCAACAACGCCCTGGCCCAGCTGGCCGAAGCCCGGGAGTCCGGTAACTTCGCCAACATCAACCGGCTGTCCAAGGACCTCGCGTTCCACACCGGCGGACACGTCAACCACTCCGTGTTCTGGAACAACCTGTCTCCGGACGGCGGGGACAAGCCCGAAGGTGAGCTGGCAGCGGCCATCGATGACGCCTTCGGTTCCTTCGACGCCTTCCGTGCCCAGTTCTCGGCCGCCGCCCTTGGCCTTCAGGGTTCCGGCTGGGGCTTCCTGGCCTATGAGCCCATCGGCGGGAACCTGGTCATCGAGCAGCTGTACGACCAGCAGGGCAACACGGCGCTGGGTACCACCCCGCTGCTGATGCTGGACATGTGGGAGCACGCCTTCTACCTGGACTACGTCAACGTCAAGGCCGACTACGTGAAGGCTTTCTGGAACATTGTGAACTGGGCCGACGTCGCCAAGCGGTTCGAGGCTGCACGCACCAACGCCACGGGACTCATCACCCTTCGGTAGTTGTGACCCGCTTCACGTGCCTGTAACAAAGTTCACATTTAGGGCGTAAACCGGCCGGAATGTGGACTGTCCGCCCCCGCACTTGCGGGGGCGGACCCAGTTAAACGTAAGATAGGTCACGGAAGGCGGTTAGCCTTCAGCAATGAGGCTGGTCGCCCTCCGTCTGTAAATCATCTCTGCCCAATGGCGTGCGGGATCTGTTAGTTGGCTTGATAGCCCGCTCAACTAGTTGTGCTTTTCAAGCACCAAGGAGACTGAAAAAGTGACGACCCGTATTGGTATCAACGGCTTTGGCCGTATTGGCCGCAACTACTTCCGCGCAGCACTCGCACAGGGCGCGGACCTGGAGATCGTTGCAGTCAACGACCTCACCAGCCCCGAGGCGCTGGCACACCTGTTCAAGTACGACTCCGTCGGCGGCCGCCTGAAGGAAACCATCGAGGTCAAGGACGGCAACATCGTCGTCAACGGCAACGTCGTCAAGGTTTTGGCTGAGCGCGATCCCGCCAACCTCCCGTGGGGCGAGCTGGGCGTGGACATCGTCATCGAATCCACCGGTTTCTTCACCAAGGCCGCCGATGCACAGAAGCACATCGACGCCGGCGCCAAGAAGGTCCTGATTTCCGCCCCGGCCTCTGACGAGGACATCACCATCGTGATGGGCGTTAACCACAAGCTGTACGACAACGCCACGCACCACATCATCTCGAACGCATCCTGCACCACCAACTGCCTGGGCCCGCTGGCCAAGGTGGTTAACGACGAGTTTGGCATCGAGCGTGGCCTCATGACCACGGTCCACGCCTACACCGCGGACCAGAACCTGCAGGACGGCCCGCACAAGGACCTGCGACGCGCCCGCGCCGCCGCAGTCAACATGGTTCCCACGTCCACCGGTGCAGCCAAGGCGATCGGCCTGGTCCTGCCGGAACTCAAGGGCAAGCTGGACGGCTACGCCATCCGCGTCCCCGTCCCCACCGGCTCCGCCACCGACCTCACCGTCACAGTCTCCCGTGAGACCACCGTTGAGGAAGTCAACGCTGTCCTCAAGCGCGCAGCGGAGTCCGAGGACCTGCAGGGCTTCTTGACCTACACGGACGAGCCGATCGTCTCCTCGGACATCGTTGGCGATCCCGCATCCTCGATCTTCGACTCCGGCCTCACCAAGGTGATCGGCAACCAGGTCAAGGTTGTTTCCTGGTACGACAACGAATGGGGCTACTCCAACCGCCTCGTTGACCTCACGGAGCTTGTGGCAGCCAAGCTGGGCTAGGGTTAGACACATGACATCTCACACCCTCAACGAACTGATCGCTGAAGGTGTCCGCGGGCGGTACATTCTGGTTCGAAGCGACCTGAATGTGCCGCTCGACGGCTCTACAGTGACTGACGACGGCCGCATCAGGGCCTCACTGCCAGTGCTGGGAAAGCTCACGGACGCCGGTGCCCGCGTGCTGGTAACAGCCCACCTCGGACGCCCCAAGGGCGCCCCGGAGGAAAAGTACTCCCTTCGCCCCGCCGTCAACCGCCTGGCGGAACTGGCGGGCTTCAAGGTCACCCTGGCCGCGGACACGGTAGGCAGCTCGGCAAAGGAAGCTGCCGCCTCGCTGCAGGACGGCAAAGTGCTGGTTCTGGAAAACGTCCGCTTCGATGCCCGCGAAACCAGTAAGGACGACGCCGAGCGCGGCGCCTTTGCTGACGAGCTGGTGGCACTGACCGGCGGCAACGGCGCGTACGTGGACGACGCCTTCGGTGCTGTGCACCGCAAGCACGCGAGCGTCTACGACGTCGCCACTAGGCTCCCGTCCTACCTCGGCGACCTCGTACACACGGAGGTGGAAGTGCTCCGCAAGCTCACCGCGGACACCCAGCGCCCCTACGTGGTGGTGCTCGGCGGTTCCAAGGTCTCGGACAAGCTTGCAGTCATCGACAACCTGCTCGGCAAGGCGGACACCATCCTGGTGGGCGGCGGCATGCTGTTCACGTTCCTCGCCGCAGCCGGCCACAAGGTCGCCTCCAGCCTGTTGGAGGAGGACCAGATCCCCGTGGTCCAGGACTACCTGAAGCGGGCGGCCGACGCCGGCACCGAGTTTGTGGTGCCCACGGATGTCGTGGTGGCCGGGAAGTTCGCCGCCGACGCCGCGCATGAGACGGTTGCCGCGGACGCCATCGAAAGCAGCAGCTTCGGAGCAGAGGGCATCGGCCTGGACATCGGACCGGACTCGGCAGCAGTCTTTGCCGACAAGATCAAGGGCGCCAAGACCGTCTTCTGGAACGGTCCGATGGGGGTCTTCGAATTCGAAGCTTTCGCCGCCGGCACTCGCGCCATTGCCCAGTCGCTGACCGAAACCGGCGCGTTCACCGTGGTGGGTGGCGGCGATTCGGCTGCTGCCGTCCGAACGCTCGGTTTCGCTGATGACCAGTTCGGCCACATTTCCACCGGCGGCGGTGCCAGCCTGGAATACCTCGAAGGCAAGGAACTCCCGGGGCTTAGCGTCCTCGACCGGTAAGAACAGCCGGCAGCAGTACTTGCCCTATCGTCCTCCGGCCGGCAGGTTGCCCCGCGGCAGCCTGCCGGCCGAACACTTAACAAAACTTTTGGAGAATATGTGACAACGTCAACGAACGGCGCTTTCGACCGCAAGCCCTTTATCGCGGGCAACTGGAAAATGAACATGGACCACGTGCAGGGCATCACCCTCCTGCAGAAGCTCGCGTGGACCCTCTCCGACGCCAAGCACGACTACAGCCGGGTTGAGGTTGCCGTCTTCCCGCCGTTCACCGACCTCCGCGGCGTGCAGACCCTGGTGCAGGGCGATGACCTGGAAGTTGCCTACGGCGGCCAGGACCTTTCGCAGTTCGACTCCGGTGCCTACACCGGTGACATCTCCGGCCAGTTCCTGAACAAGCTGGGCTGCAGGTACGTCCTGGTGGGACACAGCGAACGCCGGACCATCCACAACGAGTCCGACGACGTCCTGAACGCCAAGGTGAAGGCCGCCTTCAAGCACAACGTGGTTCCCGTGCTCTGTGTCGGAGAAGGCCTGGAGATCCGCCAGGCCGGCACCCACGTGGACCACACCCTGGCCCAGCTCCGCGCCGGTGTTGCAGGCCTTACCCCGGAGCAGGCCAGCGAGCTTGTGGTGGCCTACGAGCCCGTCTGGGCCATCGGCACAGGCGAAGTAGCGGGACCGGGAGATGCACAGGAAATGTGCGCCGCCATCCGCGCCGAGCTCGAGTCGCTGTTCGGAGCTGACGTGGCGTCGAAGACCCGCCTGCTGTACGGCGGATCCGTCAAGGCCAACAATGCCGCGGCAATCCTGAAGGAACGGGACGTGGATGGCCTGCTGGTGGGCGGCGCGAGCCTCGATCCGGCGGAGTTTGCTAATATTGTCAGGTTCGAGAGTCACCTGGTGACGGACTAGTCCGTCCCGCCGCGCATACTCCCGCAATTCCAACTTTCTGAAAGGCCGTCGTGGACGTTCTTCATGTCATTCTGCAGATCCTCCTTGGCATCACCAGCCTCCTGCTGACGTTGCTTATCCTCCTCCACAAGGGACGGGGCGGCGGACTGTCCGACATGTTCGGTGGCGGCATGAGTTCCGGGCTGAGCTCCTCAGGCGTGGCCGAGCGCAACCTCAACAGGTTCACCGTCATCCTCGGCGTGACCTGGGGCATCGTGATCATCGCCCTGGGGCTGATTATGCGGTTCACGGGCAGCGGCGACTCCTGACGCACTGCTAAAAAGGATTCGGGCGGCACTGCCGCCACGCAGATCTGCGAACTAAACTGTGGCTGTCGGATTCCGGCAGCCACAGTTCTGTTTAAGAGGCGGGAGCCACCGATGGTACATCCAAGCTCAGGTTTCCGGGGCACCCGGGCAGGTGTCACGGCAGGGACAGGGACCAGCCTCCAGGCCGCCGAGGACCACGGAAAAACCCTCCCGCGCATCCGGGTGTCGTACTGGTGCGCCAAGGGGCACGAAACGCAGTTGGTCTTCCTCAAGCTTCCGGAGGACCAGCTTCCGGCGGTGTGGGACTGCCGGCGATGCGGCGCGGCGGCAGCGAGGGACGGCGTGCCGGCTGCTGAGGCGGACTCCTTTGAGGACGGCTTCAAGAGCCACCTGGAATACGTTAAAGAGCGGCGCTCCAGCCAGGACGCCGAAGACCTCCTGGCCGGAGCGCTGGAAAGACTACGCGCCCGCGGCGTCCTTCCGGACGAGTTGCTGCGGGACGCGTGACGCGGCGTTTTCATCGATGAGCCACAGGGTCTGTGAAGTTCCCCGCGGACCCGCCGCGGGAACCTGCACAGGGTTTGCGCCGGCAAGCGCCAACCCCACCGCACCGGCTTTGTCCTCGCCCGCAACAACCATCCATACTTCAGCGGCCGTATTAATCGTCGGCAGCGTCAGGGAAACGCGCAGGGGAGGGGGCTTGGGCGAATTCCGCACACCCACCACCGTCCGTTCCTTTTCGCGGATGCCGGCCTGCTCGGGAAACAGCGATGCGACATGCGCGTCCGGCCCCACGCCCAGCAGGACTACATCCAGGCGGGGGAGTGCAGCCGGTTGTTCCGGCCGGTCATCGGACATATCGGCAGCGTGTTCTGAGGCGGCCGCGTCCCGCAACTGGCGGGCATAATCCTCGGCGGCCTCTTCGGGAGTAGCGAACTGGTCCGAGGAGCCCGGTTCGTGGATCCGGTCCGGGTCCACCGGGATGTGCGAGAGCAAGGCGTTGAATGCCTGCTTCGTGTTCCGGTCGGCGTCATCCGAGGAGACAAACCGCTCATCGCCCCACCAGAAGTTGACCTTGGACCAGTCGACGGCGGGAGCCGCCGGAGAGTCAGCAACAGCCTTCAGGGTGCCGATACCCACCGTGCCGCCGGTCAGGACCACGGTAGCTTCACCGTACTTGTCCTGGACATCAACAAGCTTGGTAATCAGGCGGGCCGCAATGGCCGCCATCAGCACGGACGAATCAGGATGAATGCTTACTCTTGGCTCAACGCTCACTGGGTCGGACACTCCTTAGATTGGTACGTGGCAGTCCCATAGTAATCACTTCCCCGAACACTTCGTCCGGGTCCAGGCGGCGCAGCTCCTCGGCAAGGCAGTCGCGGAGGCTGCGGCGCGGAAGCGAGATCCGTTGGGCGGGCTGGCCCGGCTGGGTCAGCTCGGCCACGGACAGTCCCGGGCGGAACAGCTGGACGTCGCCACCGGGGCGGGTGAGCCGGACGCGGCGGATGCCGGTCCCGGCAGGGTCCGCCACGATGGTCACGGGTGCTTCCAGGCTCAGGGTGAGCCACGCGGCCAGGAGGATGGTGCTGGGGGAGTCCGAGGCACCTTCCACGGCGACGGCGGTCACCGGCGACGCGTCCACCTCGTCGAGGGCGGCGGCGAGCTGGATCCGCCAGTTGGTCAGGCGGGTCCAGGCCAGGTCCGTGTCCCCGGCCCGGTACGTCTTGTGGATCTTCTCCAGCGCAGCCTGCGGGTCCGGTTCGTTCGCCGAATCGGTGATCCGGCGGTGTGCGATCTTGCCAATGGAGGTTTCGCAGGCGTTTTCCGGCGCTCCGTGCGGCCACCAGGCCACGATGGGTGCGTCCGGCAGCAGCAGCGCGGCGACCAGGGATTCGCTTTCGTGGGCGAGCTGGCCGTAACCGCGCAGCACGATCACTTCTGACGCGCCCGCGTCACCGCCAACGCGGATCTGGGCATCCAGCTTATCCTCGGCGTTTGCCCCGGCGTCGGCCAGCACGATGATCCGGCAGGGGTGTTCGCGGCTGGCATCGTTGGCTGCCTCGATCGCTTCTTCCTCAAGCCCTGACTTGGTGACCACCACAAGGGTCAGTACCCGGCCCAGGGCGATCACGCCGCCCTGTTCGCGCAGGGCCATCAGCTTCTTGGAAACGTTCGAGGTGGTGGTGTCCGGCAGGTCTACAATCATGGCCTTCTCCAGGTTCGTCCGTCGCGTGCCAGCAGCTCGTCAGCAGAGGCGGGGCCCCAGCTGCCCGGGGCATACGGCTCGGGCTGTTCGTTCAGCTGCTCCCAGTACTCCTCGAACGGGTCAAGGATCTTCCAGGACAGTTCCACTTCCTCGTGCCGCGGGAAGAGCGGCGGTTCGCCCAGGAGCACGTCCAGGATCAGCCGCTCGTACGCCTCGGGGCTGGATTCGGTGAAGGAGTGCCCGTAGCCGAAGTCCATGGTCACGTCGCGGACTTCCATCTGCGTGCCGGGGACCTTGGAGCCGAACCGGATGGTCACGCCTTCGTCGGGCTGGACCCGGATCACCACGGCGTTCTGGCCGAAGTCATCTTCACTGTGGTCTCGGAACAGCAGGTTGGGGGCGCGTTTGAACACGACGGCGATTTCGGTCACGCGGCGTCCCAGGCGCTTGCCCGCCCGCAGGTAGAACGGAACACCGGACCAGCGGCGGGTGTGGATGTCCACCCGGACCGCGGCGAAAGTCTCGGTGGTGGAATCGGCCGGGATTCCTTCTTCCTCCAGGTAGCCCTGGACCTGTTCGCCGCCCTGCCAGCCGCCGGTGAACTGGCCGCGCGCAGAGTGCGTGGACAGGTCCTCGGGAAGCTTGACGGCGGCGAGGACCTTTTCCTTCTCCGCGCGCAGGTCATCGGCGTTGAAGGAAATGGGCTCCTCCATCGCAGTCAGGGCCAGGAGCTGGAGCAGGTGGTTTTGGATCACGTCGCGGGCCGCGCCCACGCCGTCGTAATACCCTGCCCGGCCACCGGTGCCGATGTCCTCGGCCATGGTGATCTGGACGTGGTCCACGTAGTTCGCGTTCCACAACGGCTCGAACAGCTGGTTCGCGAACCGCAGCGCCAGGATGTTCTGGACCGTTTCCTTGCCCAGGTAGTGGTCGATCCGGAACACCGCGTCCGCCGGGAACACTGATTCGACGATGTCGTTCAGCTGCCGGGCGGACTCGAGGTCGTGCCCGAACGGCTTCTCGATCACCACGCGGCGCCACTTGTCACCCTCGGCCTGGGCCAGGCCGTGCTTGGACAGCTGCCGGCAGACCTGCTCAAACGCCTTGGGCGGGATCGAAAGGTAGAACGCGTGGTTCCCCCGGGTGCCGCGGACGTCGTCGAGCTCCTTGATGGTCTCGCCGAGCCGCTCGAACGCGCCGTCGTCGTCGAACTCACCCTGGACAAACCGGATGCCCTCGGAGAGCTGGTTCCACACAGCCTCGTCAAAAGGGGTGCGCGCGTAGGCCTGCACCGAGGCCTTCACTTCGGCAGCGAAGTCCTCATCCGTCCAGGGGCGGCGGCCGAAGCCCACCAGCGCGAAGCTGGGAGGCAGCAGCCCACGGTTGGCCAGATCGTACACGGCCGGCATGAGCTTCTTGCGGGCAAGGTCACCGGTGACTCCGAAGAGCACCAGCGATGACGGACCGGCGATCCGGCTCAGGCGGCGGTCCCGGGGGTCCCGGAGCGGATTCCGCAACGGTTTCCCGGCACGCGTGCCGGACGTCCTGCCGTATTCAGTTTCTGGCATGGTGCTTCTGTGCCTTAGCTTTCGGTAACGGAGGCTGACCTGGCGGACAGCGCAGCAATAATGTCCTGCAACTGTGCCACACCGGCTGCCCGGTTGGTCAGGTGCAGGCGAAGCACCGGACGGCCGTGCTCGCTCAGGACCTGGGCGTCACCGGCGGCCTGCGCCGAGATCAGCTTCCCGAAGGTAAAGGGACGGTCCGGGATGGCAAGATCTTCGGCTGCCTCAGCAGTGACCTGGAGGAACACGCCGATGGCCGGGCCGCCCTTGTGGAACTGCCCGGTGGAGTGCAGGAACCGGGGGCCCCAGCCAAACGTCACGGGACGGCCGGAAACGGCTGCCAGTTCGTCGCGGATGCCCTCGAGCTGCGCGAACGCGAGCCGGTCGAAGTAGGCCTGGACGCTGAGGTAGCTGTCGGGCTGGAGGGTTTCCAGCAAGGCACGCACTGCCTCTTCGGCGGTGGACGCTCCGGCGAGCCAGTCGCCGCCGCGGACCTCGATGGCGCCGTCAACAAAGGCTGCAGGCGTCGGCTTCGGCTGCGCGTCCAGCAGGCCGCGGGCAGCAATCTTGGCTGCCTCGACATCCGGCTGGTCGAATGGGTTGATGCCCAGCAGGCGTCCGGCCACAGCGGTGGCGAACTCCCAGACCATCATCTGGGTGGCCAGCCCGCCTGCAATGGCAACTTCGTTCTCGCCGAGTTCGACGTCGGCGTCCGCGGCTACCAGCCGGACCACCAGGACATCGGCGGCATCCGACGAGACCTCCGGCGAGTCCGGGCCGGCCACCACGGGCAGTACTCCGGTGCCCAACTTGCCCGTGGACTCGGCGATGAGCTGCTCAGCCCAGTCGGCGAAGCCCACGATGCCGGAACCGTCCTCGGCGATGACGATCTTGTTGCGCAGCGGGCTGGTGCCGCCGAGCGCTGTTCCGAGGGACAGCCCGATGTTTTCGGGAGCGTCCTCGTTGAGAATCTCTGCTGCTTCCTCGGCCTCATCCAGGAAGGCCTGGATGTCAACTCCGGCCAGGCCCGAGGGGACCAGGCCGAAAGCGGTGAGGGCGGAAAAGCGGCCGCCGACGTTGGGGTCGGCGTTGAAGACCGCACGGTAGCCGGCCTCACGGGAGGCCTTATCCAGCGGGGAGCCGGGATCGGTGACAATGATGATGCGGCTTGCGGCATCGATGCCGGCGTCGTTGAACGCCTTCTCGAAGACCCTCCGCTGGGAATCGGTCTCAACGGTGGAACCGGACTTTGAGGAGACCACAATGGCCGTCTCCGCCAGCCGGTCCGCCAGGGCAGCACGGACCTGGTCCGGGTCCGTGCTGTCCAGCACAGTCAGCTCGACGCCGGCGGTGCCGGCAATGACCTCCGGAGCCAGCGAGGACCCGCCCATGCCGCAAAGCGCGATGCGGGTAACGCCTTCGGCGCGGAGGGCATCGCGGAGTTCCAGGATCTCCTTTACCAGCGGCTGGGAGACGGTGGCCGCCTCAACCCAGCCGAGCCGGATGGCCGACTCTGCTTCGGCGTCGGAACCCCAGAGGGTGTGGTCCTTCGCGAAGATCCGGGTGGCGATGCGGTCCTCCACCAGGGTGGGGAGGTGGTGTTCCAGTGCCTGCTGCGCGGCACCTGTGGCTTCGTAGCTGAGTGTGCTCATTGGTGGTTAGGAAGCCTTCCGTGCTGAGGCGAGGGCGCCCTCGACGTCGCCGAGCAGTTCCTTCCAGCTGGCCACGAACTTGTCCAGGCCTTCCGATTCAAGGATTGCCACGACGTCGTTGTAGGAGATGCCGAGCTTTTCGAGCGCGTCGAGGGTGTTGTTGGCTTCGGTGTAGGTGCCGGTGACGGTGTCCCCGGTGACCACGCCGTGGTCGAAGGTGGCGTCAAGCGTCTTTTCGGGCATGGTGTTCACGACGCCGGGGGCGACCAGCTCGGTGACGTAGAGGGTGTCCGGGTAGGCCGGGTCCTTCACGCCGGTGGAAGCCCACAGGGGACGCTGGGGGAGTGCGCCGGCTTCGGCCAGCAGGGCCCAGCGTTCGGTGGCGAAGAGCTCTTCGTAGACCTGGTAGGCCAGGCGGGCGTTGGCCAGGCCGGCCTTGCCCTTTAGTGCCTTGGCCTCATCGGTGCCCAGGGCGTCGAGGCGCTTGTCGATTTCGGCGTCCACGCGGGAGACGAAGAACGAGGCAACGGAGTGGATCTTGGAGAGGTCGTGGCCGTTTTCCTTGGCCTGCTCCAGGCCGGTCTGGAAGGCGTTGATGACCGCGCGGTAGCGCTCCAGGGAGAAGATCAGGGTCACGTTGACGCTGATGCCCTCGGCCAGGGTGGCGGTGATGGCCTCGAGGCCCTCGAGCGTGGCCGGGATCTTGATCAGGACGTTGTCCCTGTTGACCCTCTTGTACAGGTGCTTGGCTTCGGCGATGGTTCCGGCGGTGTCCCAGGCCAGCCGTGGGTCAACTTCGATGGAAACGCGGCCGTCCACGCCGTTGGTGGCTGCAGCCACGGGTGCGAACAGGTCGCAGGCGTCTGCGACGTCGGTGGTGGTGATCTCGAAGATGGTGTCCTCGACGGACGCGCCGGCTGCTGCCTGCTTTGCGATCGTGCCGTCGTAGTCGGCGCTGGTCGTGATGGCGGCGTGGAAGATTGACGGGTTGGTGGTCACGCCAACCACGTTCTTCTCTTCGATGAGCTTTGCGAGGGTGCCGGTGTCGAGCCGTCCGCGGGAAAGGTCGTCGAGCCAGATGGAAACTCCGGCGTCGGACAGCTGTTGGGTGGGAGTAGTCATTGTTCTGTATCTCCTAGGAAATCGGGATTTAGGCCTGGAGGCCGGCGAGGGAGTCCTTGGCGGCCGCGGCAACTGCTTCTGCGGTGATGCCGAACTCCTGGAAGAGGCGCTTGTAGTCGGCGGAAGCGCCGTAGTGCTCGAGGCTGATGGAACGGCCGGCGTCGCCGACGAATTCCTTCCAGCCCAGGGACAGTCCTGCTTCAACGGAAACACGGGCCTTGACGGCGGCCGGCAGGACCGACTCGCGGTAGGCGGGGTCCTGCTTGTTGAACCATTCGACGCAGGGCATCGAGACAACGCGGGCGGCGATGCCTTCGGCCTGCAGGGCTTCGCGGGCCTGGACGGCCAGCTGGACCTCGGAGCCGGTGCCGATGAGGATGACGTCGGCCGGGACGGTGGCGCCGTCCTTGGCCGCTTCGGCCAGGACGTAGCCGCCCTTGGCGACGCCGGCGACGGAACCGAACGTGTCGCCGTCGGCTACGCCTTCGCCGCGCTCCCAGGTGGGGATGTTCTGGCGGGTCAGCACGATGCCGGCCGGGTTGGAGTGGTTTTCCAGCATGGTCTTCCAGGCAACGGCCACTTCGTTGGCGTCACCGGGGCGGACAACGTCCAGGCCCACGATGGCGCGCAGGGTGGCGAGCTGTTCCACCGGCTGGTGGGTGGGGCCGTCCTCGCCCAGGCCGATGGAGTCGTGCGTCCAGACGTACAGGGACGGGACACCCATCAGCGCGCCGAGGCGGATGGCGGGGCGCTGGTAGTCGCTGAAGATCAGGAAGGTGCCGGAGAACGCCCGGGTGCGGCCGTGCAGGCTGATGCCGTTCACGATGGAGGCGGCAGCGTGCTCGCGGATACCGAAGTGCAGGACCCGGCCGTAGGGGTTGCCCTTCCAGGCGTCCGTCTGCTTGGACGCTGGAACGAACGACGGCGAGCCCTCGATGGTGGTGTTGTTCGACTCTGCGAGGTCGGCCGAACCGCCCCACAGTTCGGGCAGGACCGGGCCGAGGGCGTTGAGGACCTTGCCTGAGGCTGCGCGGGTGGAGACGTCCTTGCCGGCGGGGAAGACCGGAAGGGCAGCGTCAACATCATTCGGCAGTTCCTTGGCCTCGATGCGCTGCAGCAGGGCTGCGCCTTCGGGGTTGGCGGCCTGCCAGGCGTTGAATGACTCTTCCCATTCCTTGCGGGCGGCAGCACCGCGGTCCACCACGGCGCGGGCGTGGGCCAGGACGTCCTGGTCCACGTCGAAGGACTTGGCCGGGTCAAAGCCCAGGACCTCCTTCAGGGCTGCGACTTCCTCGGCACCGAGTGCTGAACCGTGGATCTTGCCGGTGTTCTGCTTCTTGGGCGCCGGGTAGCCGATGATGGTGCGCAGCGACACGATGGACGGCTTGGACGTCTCAGCCTTGGCCGCGAGGAGCGCCGAGTAGAGCTCCTGGACGTCTTCCTTGTATTCGCCGGTTTTGGTCCAGTCCACGCGCTGGACGTGCCAGCCGTAGGCTTCGTAGCGCTTCAGGACATCCTCGGTGAAGGCGATGTCGGTATCGTCCTCGATGGAGATGTGGTTCTCATCGTAGACAACCACGAGGTTGCCCAGTTCCTGGTGGCCGGCCAGCGAGGAAGCCTCGGCCGTGACGCCTTCCTGGAGGTCGCCGTCGGAGGCGATGACCCAGATGGTGTGGTCAAACGGGCTCTCGCCGGCGGGGGCATCGGCGTCGAACAGGCCGCGCATCCGGCGCTGCGAGTAGGCGAAGCCAACCGAGGACGCCAGGCCCTGGCCCAGCGGGCCGGTGGTGATTTCCACGCCGGCGGTGTGCTTGTACTCGGGGTGGCCCGGGGTCAGCGAACCCCAGGTGCGCAGCGCCTCAAGGTCCTTCAGCTCCAGGCCGTAACCGGAGAGGAACAACTGGATGTAAAGGGTGAGCGAAGTGTGGCCCGGGGACAGGACAAAGCGGTCGCGGCCCAGCCAGTCCGGATTGCGCGGATCGTGGCGCATCAGTTTTTGGAAAAGCAGGTACGCGGCGGGCGCCAGGCTCATCGCCGTTCCGGGGTGGCCGTTGCCCACCTTCTCCACGGCGTCTGCAGCCAGTACGCGGATGGTATCCACCGCGCGCTGGTCCAGGCTGGTCCAAGACAGTTCTTGCTCTTCCAAATGTGGCACGAAAACCGGGCCCCTCTCTGTGCTGATGGCAGGCGGCACACCGGATCCGCGGGAAGGCACGTTGTAGGGCGCCCGCTGCGGTGTGTACCAGCCGTTCACCATCGAAACGTTGATTTTTCCACTCAGCCACTGGCCAGTTCCGGAATGCGTTTTCCACTGCTTCCCTGCTGCGTGCTGATCTGGTGACAGCTTAGCTCTATTCCACTCCTCGGGCGGCGGAAATCTCACGTTGTGGACGCAATTTCGGCTTATGTGAATCCGCCGGAAGTGAGGCTGAGTTAATCTGCTCGAATCCATGCGCGAGCGATCACCAGCACCAAATGGCGGGCCGTTGGGAGGGGCCAGGCACGGTATGATATTTGGAGGCCAGCGCCGGGCGGGGGACCTTTTTTCAGCTCCCCGAGACTTCCCGGCCAAGGCGCGAATCAATAATTCCGGTTCCGCCGGCGCCCGGACGGGCGGGCCCATGACACAGCTGGACAGCCAGACAGAACTGCCAACAGAACGGGTGACTGCCACCGTGAGCACTACAGATACGCCGCTGAACGCATCCCGGGCTTCAAAAGCCGGGATTGCCCGTAAGGCCAAGGCGTATCTCGCCCTCACCAAGCCGCGCGTCATTGAGCTGCTGCTGGTGAGCACGCTGCCTACGATGATTTATGCGGAGCGCGGCTTCCCATCCATCGGGCTGATCCTGGCAACGCTCGTGGGCGGCGCCTTCGCCGCGGGCAGCGCCGGGGCCTTCAACTGCTACATCGACCGCGACATCGACAAGCTGATGCACCGCACGGAAAACCGTCCGCTGGTCACCGGTGAAGTCACGCCGCGTGAAGCGCTGATTTTCTCCTGGCTTTTGGGCGCGGCCGCCATTGCGATTCTCTGGTTCGGCGCCAATCCGCTGGCCGCCTGGCTCGGCTTGGGCGCCATCTTCTTCTACGTGGTGATCTACACGATCATCCTCAAGCGCCGGACCGCTCAGAACATCGTCTGGGGCGGCGCGGCAGGCTGCTTCCCGGTACTGATTGCCTGGGCGGCTGTCACCAACTCCGTGGAGTGGCCCGCAGTCATCCTCTTTATGGTCATCTTCCTCTGGACCCCGCCGCATTATTGGCCGCTGTCCATGCGCTACGGCGAGGACTACCGGAACGCCAACGTCCCCATGCTCGGAGCCATCGCCGGCGCCAAGGTGGTATCTGTCCAGGTGGTCCTCTACGCGTGGGCCATGGTGGCCTGCTCGCTGCTGATGGTTCCCGCCGGCGGGGCAGGCTGGGTCTACACGGTGACCGCCGTAGTGGCCGGGGCCTGGTTCCTGTACGAGTCGCATTCCCTCTACAACCGGGCCCACCGCGAGGACATCACGGACAAGCGGGCCATGAAGGTCTTCCACGGCTCCATCAGCTACCTCACCCTGCTCTTTATTGCCCTTGCGGTTGATCCGTTCATCGGGCCGGCGGTCATGGCCGGCTGAGAACCCCGACGCTCTCGCACTTATGACCGGTACTCACCCGACGCTCTGTTTCTGCCGGGCTCCTGCACCCTTCCTCACGCTGATGGAGGAGGGTTTGTTGCACCCCTAGGTGGGAGAGCGTTTCGGGAAACGGTGCAGAAGGTGATAGAGCGTCGTTAGGGACAGAAGCACCCCGGTTCGTTAGGAACCGGGGTGCTTGGCGTTGGGGGATATAGCGGGGGGCTATGCCTGTGGGCTGGACCGGGCGATGTCCCAGGCGTTGGTCGCCGCCACCATCAGCAGCGCGGCGCCGAGCATGTGCGCCGCCACCAGCAGTGCCGGAATGCCGTTGTAGTACTGGGTGAAGCCGATCACGGCCTGGAGGAGCGTCACGCCGAGGAGTCCCAGGATGGCGGTGCGGAAGGGCCCATTGATACGGCGCAGGAACACCAGCGCGAGTGCCACCATCGTGCCGGCCGTTACCAGGTAGGCCGGAACGGCGTGGATGTGGGAGAACAGGTCCCAGTCCAGGCCGTTGCGCGGGGCGTCCGCATCGCCTGCATGGGGCCCGGCCCCGGTCACCACCACGCCCAGCATCACGGCAAGGGTGGAGAAGAGCGCGACGGCGGCAGTCACCGGACGCATAACGCCCGGCAGGGCAGCATGGGAGGAAGTACGGAACCGTCCAGTCCGGCCGAAGGCCCGGTTCACCAGCAGCGTGGCAAACACCACCAGCGCCATGGATACCAGGAAGTGAAGGCCAACCACCCAGGGGTTGAGGTTCGTGAGGACGGTGATGCCGCCGATTACAGCCTGCGCCGGGATGCTGGCCAGAAGGCCCAGGGCCAGCAGGAAAAGGTCACGCCTTTCCTTGCGGAGGTTCCACAGGTACACCAGCATCAGGGCTGCGACGGCGGCCAGGGCGAAGGTGAGGAGTCGGTTGCCGAACTCGATAAAACCGTGGATGCCCATTTCCGGGGTGTTCACCAGGGATGTGTCAGTGCAGCGCGGCCAGGTGGGGCAGCCCAAGCCGGAGGCGGTCAGCCGAACGGCCCCGCCGGTGACCACCAAAGCGGTCTGGCCGATCAGTGAGGCCACCGCGAGGCGGCGGACCCGGACGTCCACGGTGCGGGGCAGCCGGGAGGACAGCCGGTTAACTAACTGGGGGAGGCGTGCAGCCGTGCTCACGGATATCTCAATTCCACTTAAACCAACGGATGGCTGCTGCCCCGGCGATGACAGTCCAAAGCAGCAGGATGAGGGTGGCGCCGCCATTCAGCGTGCCGGCAAGGAAAGCCTCGCGCAGCGATTCACCGAGTGCGCCGGAGGGCAGGAACTCCACCAATGACTGGGCGCCGGCAGGCAGGCGTTCCGCCGGGAGGACGATTCCGCCCAGAGCGCCCAACAGGATCCAAAGCAGGTTGGTGATGGCGAGGGTAGCTTCGGGCCGGACGGTGCCAGCCACCAGCAGGCCCAGGGCGGTAAAGGCGGCGGCGCCCAGTGCCAGGAGGAACAGGCCGGGCACCCAGCCGGCTGCCTGCGGCCGCCATCCCAAGGAGAAGGCCACTGCGCTGACGACGGCCACCTGCAGGGAGAGGACTGCCAGCACTGACAGTGCTTTGCCGGCGATCAGTCCGCCGCGGCCCAGGGGAGTGGTGGAAAGGAAGCGGAGCACGCCATACCGCCGGTCGAAGCCGGTGGCGATGCCCTGGCCGGTGAACGCGGTGGACATGGCGCACAGTGCCAGGATTCCCGGTACGGCGATGTCGACGCGGTTGCCCCCGAGCCCGTCCAAAAACGGCGTCACGGTCAGGCCTACAAGCGCCAGGAGCGGCAGCACCACTGCCAGGATCAGCTGCTCGCCGTTCCGGAGCATGGCCAAGGCCTCGTACTTGCCCTGCAGCAGCACGCGGCGCAGCAGGGAAGCGGGCTGCTGCCGGCCCGAGACCCCGCCCAAAGGGGCGATCGGGGCGTTGCCTGGAGTGGCGCCGGCTGCGCCGGAGGCTGTCCCCTTCATCGGATGCCCTTTCCCGAGATATCCAGAAAGACGTCTTCAAGGCTACGCGCCTGCAGGCTCATTGAAGCAGGCATAATGCCGTGCGCTTCCCACCAGCCCGCGAGTGCCGCGAGGTGGCCGGGAGTCAGGGTGCCCGTAACGCAGTAGCTGCCTGCGCGGGTTTCGGCGATATCGATGCCGTCCGGCAGGACGGCGGCAAAATCCAGGCCCGGAACCGCCTCGAACTCCAGCGTCCGGATGTGGTCCGCGCCCGCTTCCACGGCTGGACTGCGGTGAAGCAGTTCCTGGACCGTTCCCTCGGCGACGTTCCGGCCGCCGTCGATGATGTAGACGTAGTCGGCCAGCCGCTGGGCGTCGTCCATCAGGTGCGTGGTGAGGATGATGCCCATCCCGGCGTCGCGCAGCTCGGAAATCAGGTCGAACACGAGTTGACGGGACTGCGGGTCCAGGCCGGCGCTGGGCTCGTCAAGGAACAGGACTTCGGGCCTGCCGATCAGCGCGGCGGCAAGGGCCAGGCGTTGCTTTTGTCCGCCGGAAAGCCGGCGGACGGTAGTCCGGCTGAACGCGTCAATACCCAGCCGCTCAATAAGGTCGTCCACGGGCCAGGGCTGTGCGTACAGTCCGGCGATGTGCTGCAGCAGGGGTACGGGCCTGGACGACGGCGGCAGCCCGCCGTCCTGAAGCATCACACCCACGCGTGAGCGGAGTTCCGCCCCTGCAGTTGCGGGGTCCTGGCCCAGCAACGAGATGTCGCCGCCGCTTCGCTTCTGAAGGCCCTGCGCACATTCGAGGGTGGTTGTTTTTCCCGCGCCGTTGGCGCCCAGCAGGGCGGTGACCTGCCCGCGTTCGGCGACGAGGGAAACACCGCTCACTACCCGAAGCATTTTTCCGTCCAGGCTTGCAAGCGGGCCTACATCCTTAACTAGCCCGTTGATGGACAGAACCGGGGATTGGGGGGATCGCACCACAGTATTCTACGGGATGTAGTATTTTCTGAAGTCCTTGGAGCGGCTTGCTCAGGTCAGCCTGTCCTTACTGGAACACGGGACTAAATTACGACACTATTGTGTTGTGTATTCCATGACCAACGCTACTGCTGTGCCTTTTGCAGCTCACGGGGCCTCGCGGGCTCCCGATGACCGCGGCCGTCCGGCTCTCGGTCCGGTGGCTGACGCCGATGAGCGTACCCGGGACCGCGTCCTCTCGGCCGTCCTGGAACATGGACCCGTCAGCGCCGCTGAACTCGGGGACCTCCTGGGGTTCACTCCGGCGGCGGTACGACGGCACCTGGACCATTTAGCCCGTGCAGGCGTTATCGAAGTCAAGCGGGTGGCCAAGTCCGGCGCCGGGGCAGGCCGTCCCGCACGTCGCTACGTCCTCAGCTCCCAGGGACAGTCGAGCCTCGGAAACGACTACCTGGGCATTGCCGCCCTGGCGCTCCAGGAGCTGCAAAAAGTTGCCGGCCCGGACGCGGTGCGGGCATTCGCCGTCGAGCGCTTCTCTGAGATGGAACGCCGCTACGCTCCGGAAATTGACGCGGCCGGTCCGGACATCACGGACCGCGCCAAAGCTTTGGCGGACGCCCTGAGCCGCGACAATTTCGTGGCCTCCGCCGCTTCCATCGAGGCCAAGCCCCCACTGCCGGCGGCCCTGTCCAGCGTGCAGCTGTGCCAGGGGCACTGCCCCATCCAGCAGCTCGCCGCCCGGTTCCCCGTGTTTTGCGACGTGGAAACCGAAGTGTTCTCGAGGCTGGTGGGCGTCGACGTCCGGCGCCTCTCCACACTGGCCCGCGGCGGACACGTCTGCACTACCCATATACCAACAGGCCGGCTGTCTGCCCACGAGTCCGTGCGACCCCCGGCAGCCCCCGCCAGCCTGAATGAAGTAACCAACCATCAGCAAGAAAGGCCGTGATGACGGACCAACTATCAGAGAAAGCGGTAGCCGAAAACACTGTGATCTCGGAGATTCTCGAAAAGAATCCCGAGCTCCACGGCATCGGCAACTACGAGTACGGCTGGGCTGACAAAAACGACGTCGGTGCCAACGCACGCCGTGGGCTCAACGAAGAGGTTGTCCGGGACATTTCGGCCAAGAAGAGCGAGCCGGAGTGGATGCTTGACCTGCGCCTCAAGGGCCTGAAGTACTTCGACCGGAAGCCCATGCCCACCTGGGGCGCGGACCTGTCGGGCATCGACTTCGACAACATCAAGTACTTTGTCCGCTCCACCGAGAAGCAGGCTGCCACCTGGGAGGACCTGCCCGAGGACATCCGGAACACGTACGAGAAGCTGGGTATCCCGGAAGCTGAGCGGAGCCGTCTCGTGTCCGGTGTTGCGGCCCAGTACGAGTCCGAGGTTGTCTACCACCAGATCCGCGAGGACCTCGAAGCCCAGGGCGTCATCTTCCTGGACACCGATACCGCACTGAAGGAACACCCGGAGATCTTCCAGGAGTACTTCGGCACTGTCATCCCGGTGGGCGACAACAAGTTCGCCTCGCTGAACACCTCCGTCTGGTCCGGCGGCTCCTTCGTGTACGTCCCCAAGGGCGTCCACGTAGACATCCCGCTGCAGGCGTACTTCCGTATCAACACGGAAAACATGGGCCAGTTCGAGCGGACTCTGATCATCGCCGACGAGGACTCCTACGTCCACTACATCGAAGGCTGCACGGCTCCGATCTACACCTCGGACTCCCTACACTCTGCCGTGGTGGAAATCATCGTCAAGAAGGGCGCCCGCGTCCGGTACACCACCATCCAGAACTGGTCCAACAACGTGTACAACCTGGTGACCAAGCGCGCCATCTGCGAAGAGGGCGCCACCATGGAATGGGTCGATGGCAACATCGGTTCCAAGGTCACCATGAAGTACCCGGCCGTCTACCTCGTGGGTGAGCACGCCAAGGGCGAGACCCTGTCCATCGCCTTTGCCGGCGAGGGCCAGCACCAGGACACCGGCTCCAAGATGGTCCACATCGCTCCGAACACCAAGAGCTCCATCATCTCCAAGTCGGTGGCCCGCGGCGGCGGCCGCGCAGCCTACCGCGGCCTGGTCCAGGTCCGCGAAGGTGCCAAGCACTCCGCAAACACCGTTCGCTGCGACGCGCTCCTGGTTGACACCATCAGCCGCTCGGACACCTACCCGTACATCGACATCCGTGAGGACGACGTTGTGATGGGCCACGAGGCAACTGTTTCCCGGGTCAGCGAAGAGCAGCTCTTCTACCTGATGTCCCGCGGCATGCGCGAAGACGAAGCCATGGCGATGATCGTCCGCGGCTTCATCGAGCCCATTGCCCGCGAGCTCCCCATGGAGTACGCACTTGAGCTGAACCGCCTGATTGAACTGCAGATGGAAGGGTCCGTCGGATAACGATGACTGAAATCACTACTGAAAAGGCACGCATCGGCGCGCCCTCAGCCCAGCCGTTCATTGACGGCTTCACCGAAGAAGGCGAGAGCCTTTCGCCGATCAATGCCGGCTCCAAGGCCCCCCTTGCGGGCGCCTCGGCCAAGAGCCACTCCCACGGCGGCGGTGTAGGCATTCCGGACAGCTCACGTGCCGGCCGCCTGACGTCCTACACGCTTGCCGACTTCAAGCCGCTTACCGGCATGGAGGAGGACTGGCGCTTCACCCCGCTGAAGCGCCTCCGCGGGCTGCACGCCGAGGTCCTGTCCGGCGCGGCTCCCACCGTGGTAGTCAACGGTCCGGAGCAGGTCATTGTGGAAAGCGTGAACCGGGACGACCAGCGGATTGGCACCGCCGGTATCCCCGAGGACCGGGTGTCCGCCAACGCGTGGGAAAACTTCGCCGGGGCCACCGTGGTGACCATCCCGTCGGAATTCGAAGCCCTGACGGAGATCTCCGTCGACATCGAAGGCACCTCCCTCGACGCCGCCGCCCAGCACCTCGTGATCGTGGCAGAGAAGTTCTCCAAGGCAGTTGTTGTCCTGAACCACAGGGGCTCCGCCGTCGTTTCCGAGAACGTCGAAATCATCGTGGAAGACGGCGCCAACCTCACCGTGATCTCGCTGCAGGAATGGAACGACGACGCCGTCCACGCCTCCTCCCAGCAGGCAAAAATCGGCCGCGACGCCAAGCTCAAGCACGTCATGGTGAGCCTCGGCGGCGACCTGGTCCGCGTCACGCCGTCGGCACGCTTCACCGCCCCCGGCGGCGAAGCCGAGCTGTTCGGCCTGTACTTCGCTGACGCCGGCCAGCACCTGGAACAGCGCCTGTTCGTGGACCACGCAGTGCCCAACTGCAAGTCCAACGTCCTCTACAAGGGCGCGCTGCAGGGCCGCAATGCCCACGCAGTGTGGGTTGGTGATGTCCTGATCCGCAAGGAGGCAGAAGGCACCGACACCTACGAGGCCAACCGCAACCTGCTGCTGACCGACGGCGCCCGTGCCGACTCCGTGCCCAACCTCGAAATCGAGACCGGGCTGATCGAGGGTGCCGGCCACGCCAGCGCCACCGGCCGGATGGATGACGAGCACCTGTTCTACCTGATGGCCCGCGGCATCCCGGAGGATGTTGCCCGCCGCCTCGTGGTCCGCGGCTTCCTGAACGAGATCATCCAGCAGATCAAGGTTCCCTCCATCGAGGAGCGGCTGACCGACGCTGTCGAGCGCGAACTCGCGCTGACGGAAAACTAGAAGGTACGGGGCACGGTTTACTGATGACTGACCAGCCAAAGGGCGAGCTTGTCTGCAAGGTGGATGAAATCCAGCTGAAGCAGGCGCTGCGGATCCTGATCGACGACTACCCTGTGGCGATCGTTAAGGACTCCATGGGGGAAATCCACGCAATCGGTGACACCTGCTCGCACGCGGACATTTCATTGTCCGAGGGTGACGTGGAGGGTTGCGCCATCGAATGCTGGGGCCACGGCTCGCAGTTCGACCTGCGCACCGGTGAACCGTTGCAGCTGCCGGCCTACGATCCCGTTCCGGTGTTCGCCGTCGAGATCCGGGGAGACGAGGTCTACGTGGATTTCACCAACATCCTCAACGGCGCCGAAGCCCCCAACTTCAGCTAGCACCAAAGAATTACGAACCAACTTCCAGACAGAGAACCGCACCGCAGCCGCCAGGCACGGTGCAGAGGAGAACAAGACACATGTCTACTCTTGAGATCAAGGACCTGCACGTCAGCATTGAGACGGAGCAGGGCACCAAGGAAATCCTGAAGGGCGTCAGCCTGACCATCCGGACCGGTGAAACCCATGCCATCATGGGCCCCAACGGCTCCGGCAAGTCCACGCTGGCCTCCACCATCGCAGGCCACCCGCGGTACAACGTCACCAGCGGCTCCATTACCCTCGACGGCGAAGACGTCCTGGAAATGAGCGTTGACGAGCGTGCCCGCGCCGGCGTCTTCCTCGCCATGCAGTACCCGGTGGAGGTCCCCGGTGTCAGCATGACCAACTTCCTGCGCACCGCCAAGACCGCGATCGACGGCGAAGCCCCGAAGCTCCGCACGTGGACCAAGGACGTCAAGGCTGCCATGGAGCAGCTGCGAATCGACGCCGACTTCGCCCAGCGCAACGTCAACGAAGGCTTCTCCGGCGGCGAAAAGAAGCGCGTGGAAATCCTGCAGCTGGAACTCTTCAAGCCCAAGTTCGCCGTCCTGGACGAGACCGACTCCGGCCTGGACGTTGACGCGCTGAAGGTTGTCTCCGAGGGTGTCAACCGCGCCCACGCCGATGGCAACATGGGCACACTGCTCATCACGCACTACACGCGGATCCTGCGCTACATCAAGCCTGACTTCGTGCACGTGTTTGTGGACGGCCAGGTTGTTGAGGAAGGCGGCCCCGAGCTGGCCGACCGCCTGGAAGAAGAAGGCTACGACCGCTACGCCAAGGGCTCCGGCACTGCCGCTGCGCCCGCCGCCGCACAGGCCTAGTAAAGGAACCTGCCATGACCGAAATCAACGTGTCCCGCACGAGCCTTGAGGACGTCGAAGAGGCGCTGAAGGATGTCATCGACCCCGAGCTCGGCGTCAACATTGTGGACCTCGGCCTGCTCTACGGACTGAAGTACTCCGATGACGACGGCGCGCTGCTGATCGACATGACCCTGACCACTGCGGCCTGCCCGCTCACCGATGTCCTCGAGGAGCAGGTTGGCCAGGCCCTCGACGGCGTCGTTGATGACTGGCGCCTGAACTGGGTGTGGATGCCGCCGTGGGGTCCGGAACGGATTACCGACGACGGCAAAGACCAGATGCGGGCCCTCGGCTTCAACATCTGACACCGCTTACGACGACGGCCGGTTACCTTCCCTGCGGAGGGTAACCGGCCGTCGTCGCGATCGTTAAAGGGTGCGCGCGGAGAAGGTGTCGCACTGTCTGATGTCGCCGGTGTTGTAGCCCTTGTAGAACCAACGCTGGCGCTGCTCGCTGGAGCCGTGCGTCCATGCTTCGGGGGCGACCCGTCCGGTGGCTGCCTCCTGGATCCGGTCATCACCGACGGCAGAGGCGGCGGACAGTGCATCGTTCAGGTCCTGCTGGGTGAGCGCCTCCAGGAACGGCTCGCCTGTCGGACCGGGCTGGGTAGATGCATGCTTGGCCCACAATCCGGCGTAGCAGTCGGCCTGAAGTTCAACCCGGACGGCGCCGGACTCAGGGCCCTGCGGGTCCTGCTGTGCCCGGTCCAGGTTCCCCAGGACGTTCTGGATGTGGTGCCCGAACTCGTGCGCCACCACGTACTCCTGCGCCAGCGGACCGCCCGAGGAACCGAAGCGGTCCACGAGTTCCTGGAAGAAGCCGGGATCGAAGTAGGCGGTGGTGTCGGCCGGGCAATAGAACGGACCAACAGCGCTGGAAGCCGTACCGCAGCCGGTATTGACCCCCTGCTCGAAGAGCACCGTCTTGGGCCGCGGGTACTGCACGTCGTACTGCTGCAGATAGGCGGGCCAGAACGCGTTCAGGCTGTTGACGGTGCCGGTGATGCGGCAGTCCACGCGGGCGTCCGCATCCGCCCCCCGGTCGCAGGCAGGCGCGGTCCCTTGGCTTTGAGGCTCCTGCCCGGCCCCTGCCAGGCCCTCCAAGAGTTGCGGGTTGACACCCAGGAGCGTGGCGATGAGCAGGATGAGCCCGCCGCCGATGCCGCCACCCACCTTCACTCCGCGGCCCATGCCTCGCCGGTCCTGGACCTGCGACGGATCCAGCTGCACATTGTCGTTGAAACTCATAAAGTCACAATACCCATGGACCTGAATCTCAAGCGGTGCATGCCGGTAAAGTTGATCCGATGCCTTTCCTCAACCGAATCCAGCGCTGGGCCGAAGAACGGCCGCACGACACCGCCGTCGTGGTTGCCGGTCACCGCCTCACCTGGGCGGAACTCCGCGATTCAGCCGCCGGCCTGGTCCCCGAGACCAAGGCGGTGACGGCCCTGTCTGAGGCCAACTCGGTAAATTTCACTGTGAAGTTCGCAGCGGCCCTGGCCGGCGGGCGCCAGTGCGCAGTGCTCGATCCCGCTTGGCCTGCCTCGTTGCAGGAGGATATCAGCCGCCGCGCCGAGTCAGCCGCGCAGCCCGCAGCGGTGTCCCCGGACGATGACCTGGCTGACGGAGCGCCGGAGGCCACCTTCCTCATTGGCCTCACGTCCGGCACCACGTCGGTCCCAAAGGCCTTCACCCGGTCCCGGCGGTCCTGGCAGGAATCCTTCGACGCGTCGATCGAGTTCTTCGGGCTCAGCGCGGGCGATGTGACGCTGGCCCCGGGTCCGCTGGCCGCGAGCCTGAACCTTTACGCGTTGGCCGAGTGCCTCTACGCCGGCACGGAATTCCAGACCCTTGAAACGTTCGACGTCGGCGACATCCACGCGGCCATCACGCATGACCGCGTCACCCGCCTGGTGCTGGTGCCCACCATGTTGAGGATGCTGAGCGAGCGGGGCCTCACGGGATGCGTAGACGGGTCCGGGGTGCGCACCATCATCTGCGCCGGCTCGAAGCTTGACGCCCGGACCCTCGAAGCGGCACGCCGCTGGGCGCCGAACGCCACCATCTTCGAGTACTACGGCGCCTCGGAGCTGAGCTTTGTGTCGGGGGTGGGCCTTCCTGCCGGGGCAGCCGCGGCAATGGGCGGGACGGGCATCGGGCGACCCTTTCCCGGTGTGGACGTGAGGATCCTGGACGACGCCGGGACGCGGCTTCCGGACGGGGCCGCCGGTAACATCTGCGTGCGCAGCGCGATGGTCAGCAACGGCTACCTCTGGGGCGATGACGGCGAGGCGTTGCGGTCTTTTGACGGCTGGTTCACCGTGGGGGACCAAGGCTACGTCGAGGCGGGGGAGCTGCACATCCTTGGGCGCCGTGCGGACATGATCCTCACTGCCGCCAAAAACGTTTATCCGCACGAGGTGGAACTGGCGCTGGCAGCCGTGCCTGGCGTTGCCGCTGCCGTCGCCGCCGGGATGCCCGACGACCTTCGGGGCCAGCGGGTGGTGGCCGGCATCGTTCCCTCCGCCGGTGCTGTTACTGCAACCCAGCTGAAGGCGGGACTGGAGAACATCCTGGCCCGGGACAAGTGGCCGCTTCAGTACTATGCGGTGACCGAACTGCCCACCACGGACCGCGGCAAAGTCAGCCGGAAGCTGCTGCTGGACTGGATCAGCTCGGGAGACCACAGGATCCGGAACCTTGGCGCCTGAGCTCCTTCCGCCGGACCGCCAGCCCGTCATCGTCGCGGCCCGCCGCACTCCTGTATGCCGCGGCAACGGCGCTTTGCGTTACCTCCGGGCCCACGAGCTTCTGGCGCCGGTGCTGCGGGAGCTCGTGGCGGGTCCGGGGATGGCGTTGGGCGCTGTCACCGATGTGCTGATCGGCAATGCGGTGGGCGGGGGCGGAAACGTAGCCAGGCTTGCCCTGCTGGAAGCGGGCCTGCCGGTCAGCGTTCCCGGGCTTACGGTGGACCGCCAGTGCGGCTCCGGACTGGATGCGATAGTGCTCGCCGCCGGGCTGGTGGCGGCTGGCGGCAATCCGCTGTATCTTGCCGGGGGAGTGGAAAGCACCAGTACCGCCCCCCTGCGTGCGCACCGGAACGACGACGGCGTGCCGGAGTTCTACGCCCGGGCCCAGTTTGTCCCGGACAGCTACGGTGACCCGGATATGGGTGTCGCCGCGGAAGACGTGGCGCGAAGGTTCGGCGTGAGCAGGGAACGGCAGGACGCGTTCGCCCTGCGCAGCCACCGCTTGGCTCTTGCCGCCGCAGAAGCCGGGACTTTCCACGGCGAGCTGGTCCCGCTGGATACCAGCGCCGGGACTGTTGGTGCCGATGACGGGCCGCGGCGCAAGCTTACTGCCGCGGTGATGGCACGGTTCCCGCCCGCCTTCGTGGACGGGGGAACTGTCACCGCGGGAAACTCCTGCTTCGACGCGGACGCCGCCTCCGCCGTCGTCATCACGTCCCTGCAGCGGGCACGGGACCTGGGGGTGCCGGACGGCCTGCTCGTGCTTGGTACGGGGACGGCGGGGGTGGACCCTCAGCTGCTTGGTGTCGGTGCCGCCGCTGCAGCCCGCAACGTGCTGGCTGCGGCGGGCGTGGGCGTGGATGAGCTGGGCCTGGTGGAATTCAATGAGGCGTTCGCGTCCCAGACCCTTGCCTGCCTTGACGAGCTGGGGATTGACCCGGAGTTGGTGAATCTCGACGGCGGGGCGCTGGCTTTGGGCCACGCGTACGGCGCGTCGGGTGCTGTCCTGGTGACCCGTCTGCTGGCCCAGGCCCGCAGGGCCGGGGGACCGGAGACCCTGGCACTGGCCATGATCAGCATCGCCGGCGGCATGGGCACGGCTGCGCTGCTGCGGTACGAGCGCCTGTAGACCGCCTGTTGGGTTTTAGTCCTCGGCTTCGCCCAGACCGCGGGCGGCGAGCGCCTCACCTGTCTGCCGGGCGAAGGCCACGGAAGTGATGAAGACCGGCAGGATCAGGGCGCGCGGATTGCGCTCCAGCCCTCTTGCCCGGGCTGAATCCCTGACGTCGGCGAACGTACCGGCGATGTAGGGGATGCTCCGAAGCATGATGCCGATGGTGAGGGCGAACCGCTCGGGATCCGCACCGAACCTCTTGAACGGACCCACCGCTTTGACCACTCCATCCAGGAGCGCCTGCACCGGGGTGGTGGCGGTCAGCAGCGACGCCGCCACCACGCACACCAGGATGTTCAGGACGATACGGGCCGCAATGGGTGCTCCCAGCTGCCACCACTGGAAGAGTCCGATCATCAGCAGGACGGCGGCGAGCGGGCGGACGGCGCTCCAGAGTCGTTTGACTCCGGCGCCCGTCAGCAGGAAGAGGCCGACGAGCCCTGCCAGTACCGCGCCGGAAATACGCCAGTCCTGGATGATGAACGACGCTAGGCCGCAGCCGAACACCAGGAGGAACTTCAGCGCCAGCGGTGACCGGTGGATGAAGGAATTCCCCGGCACGTAGTTGGCCAGGAGGAAGCCGTGGCCCCTCATCGGCTGCCCGGTTCGTGGGCCTGCAGGCCGTTTGTGCATAGGGTACGGTACGCTGCCACAGCCTCCGCCGGGCCGCCGTCGAACGCGACCTTTCCGTCTTCGATGACCAGTACCCGGTCCAATTCCGGGGCGAGGTCGAGGTCATGGGTGGACATGATGATCTGCTGTTCCAGTCCGTACAGCGTTTTGCGAAGGAGTTCCCGGTTGCGGAGGTCCAGGAGGGTGGACGGCTCATCCAGCACCAGTACGGCGGGGTCCACGGCGAGTACGGCGGCGAGCGCCATCAGCTGGCGTTCGCCGCCGGACAGTTCGTAGATGCTCTGGTCGGCGAGGCGCAGAAGCCCCAGCCGCTCCAAGACGGTCTCGGCCGCGCTGCGCCGCTCCGCGCCGTTTTTGATGGTGCGGCGCAGTGACAGTTCCACGTCCTCCCGGCCTGTGGGCATCACCAGCTGGGATAGTGGATCGGTGAAGACAAAGCCGACGTTCCTGCGGACGTTCCGGACGGCACGGACTGTATCGTCGCCGTCGACCGAGACCGTGCCCGCCGTGGGCTGCACGAGGCCGTTGACCAGGCGCAGCAGCGTGGACTTCCCGGAGCCATTGGCGCCGATAACGCCAACGCGGCGTTCCTTGAGCTTGAGGTTGAGTGCGTCAAGAAGGACCTTCGGCTCCGCGCTGTGGTCCGTTTCGACTGCAACTGTTACCTGGTCAAAGGTGACTACCGGCATCGGTGTTCGCCTCAGGCCTTCGTGAGCCGGGGCACGCTCCGCCGCACGCGGCGGACCAGGATGTCCGGGAAGGCGCGGTGGAGGGCGACGGCGATAACCGCCGCGAGGATGTTCTTGACCACGTCTCCCGGGTAGAAGACGACATCGCTCAGGAAGGCCTGTTCGAGGGTGGCCTTGGTGTTCAGGACGATCCCGGCGATGCCGAGTGAGTGCACGAACACAACGCTGGTGATGGTGGCGGACAGGAACAGCCACAGGGCGCGGGTTTTGGTGATCCTGCGGATCACCACGGTGGCCAGCCATCCGACCACCAGCGCGGCGATGGGGAAGGCGATGATGTACCCAGCGGAGGGGCCTGCAAGGATGCCCAGGCCGCTGCGGCCCTGGCTGAAGATGGGCAAGCCGGCGAGCCCAAGGAGGACGTAGAGTCCGACGGCGGCGAAGCCGCGTCCCGGGCCAAGGACCAGTCCGGTGAGCATCACGGCAAGGGTCTGGAAGGTGATGGGGACGCCGAAGCCGTTGACGGCCAGTCCGGGCACGAGCGCGGCGCCCGCGACGAGGGCAGCGAAGACGGCGATCAGCCCGAGGTCGGTGGCGTTCCAGCGGCGGCGCCGGCTGGGGATGGAGTTTTTGACGGCAGTGTCGGTGTTACTCATGGTGGTCCTGTCGGGGTTGTACAAGCGGAATCTAATGTACTGCCGACGTTACTGGGGGTCGCGTGCCGCTATTTTGTAGATGCCCTACTAAAGGCGACACCGGCCGCTGAGGGGTGGGCACAAAGAAAGCCCACCGTTGGGGGACCTGCGGGCTTTCCGGGGTCAGACGCTACCGGGAACTAATTCAGACATCGAATGGTGCGATTACCTCGGACTTGTCCGAGAACAACCCTTGGCGCGTCAGTAAAAGGAGATGAGTTCGACAAGTTCCCCCACCCTGTCCTCCGGGTAGTGGCGAGCAACGTCCGCCTGGGTAAGTATCCCCACCAGGTCATGGCCGTCAATGACCGGCAACCGGCGCACCTGATGTTCTCCCATTACCCTGATCGCTTCTTCGATGGAATCGTCGGCGCCTATTGTCACCGGCTTGCCCTGACCAAAATCCCCGGCCTTCGCCGTACGTGGGTCTCCGCCCTCCGCAAAGCACTTGATCACGATGTCCCGGTCCGTGATCATGCCCTTGAGGCGGTTGTCCTCTCCACAAATAGGCAGGGCGCCGACGTTTAGGTCTTTCATCTTCCGTGCCGCTGCCTCCAACGTCTCCTTTTCACCGATGCATTCAACGCCGCCGGTCATAATTTCACGTGCTGTGGTCATGGCATTCTCCTCTTTAGCTTGCGCCCGGGGGCAGGCATTCCCGGTATCGGGGTTTTCCCCCGGCTTCAGAATCCGCGACCGGTTCCTCTTGCCGCGTGATTCGACAAAGTCGATGAATTTCCGCAGGCCACCTCGACCTGCCTGGCACTGAAATACAGCTCTGTCCCGGGTCTCCTGAATAACCCGCCTCCTTCCCTTTTGCAGCTTCTGCTTCAAAGCGGGCTATCGTGCGGCCTCGACAAAGGCTTCGCTGAGCACCAGAGGTGCCGCGCGGTGCATGCCGAAACCCGTCCTGAGGATGGGACCAGCAGGCTTCGGGGCGATAAGGCGGCTCAGGATGCGGACCAGGCCAATGACGACGACTTCGGTGCGGGCGAGGATCCGCAGGGCGGGGAGGGGGCTCGCCGGGGCCCCTTCGGATAGCGCCTGATTCGGTTTCCCCGACGCACTGCCCATGGCTGGCCCTTCCCGACATGTACCCGCACTTCGGTATCCGCTCAGCAGCGCCGCCCTATGAGCATCGCGGACGGCTCCATTCTAGATCCGTGTGAATCGTCCCGACAGACCCCTGGCTGTTCCGAAAAAGATGCCTGGAGTTGAGTCTTGGCGGGAACGCGGGAGGGACCCCAAGCATCCGGCCATTGTCCCCATCTCTGCTCTCACGGTGTGGTCTCTTCGGCCGATCCCGGATCCGAAAAGATTTCAGATTCCGAGGTTGGTTCGGTCCCGGGGGCAGGCTCCAGGCCCTGTTCGGTTTCGGGGGCGGGGTCCGCTGGCAGGGTGTCGCCTACTTCGTTCGCTCCCGGATCTTCGGTTCCGATCGAGCCGCTGTCCCCGCTACCGGAGTTGTCGTCCGTTGTCAGGCCACCTTCTTCGTGCGGGCTGTTCTCGACTTGCCCGGGGACTTGCCCCACGTTTTCAGTCGGTGTGTCTGTCTCGCCAGGGACAGCCGTGTTGCCGCTCAATGCTGTACCGAGCGTGGTCGTGCGCTCGGCCGCACCGTCGTCGATGCTCGACGTCGAGGAGACAAGGCTGGAGATGGGCTGATTGGTGCCGAATTCGACCGCGGTGAGACCGACCATCGCAAGAACGAATGCGGCAGCACTGGCTGCCCCGACCTTGATCCAGGTCCTGAGGGTGAGCCGCTTACCCGCAGGTTTGGCTTGAAGTTCGCCACTCCCGGCCGGAGCGACGGCGGCGAGTACGTCGCCGTCGTCAGCTTGCCGGCCCTGCCTGCCTCGCTGAGGGATTTTAGTGAGTGCCATGGTGGCGGCCGAACTCAGTGTTCGGGCATAAAGCGCGGCGCCTACTGTGGCAACAATAGAGCCGAGGGCGGCTCCGATGAGTGTTCCGGCAACGCCAAGGAAGGACCCAACCAATGCGGAGGTCACCGCGGCCAAAGCCGAGCCAATAGTCTGGGTGCCACTTAGCCCAAGGAACTGTTTTGGCTTGTCGTCATTAGCGGATTCCGGAGGCATATACTCACACGCAATTCAGTCGAGATTGTTACGAACACATAACGATACCAGCCTTGGGCCGTGCACTGCGCGACTGTCGCTTTCAACTGGCGACAGCACCCTTGTGCATAAATCGGTCGATTGGAACCCCGGATTGGGTGCTTCACGTGCCAACCAGCCGTTGGCACAAGGTTTTTACGAGGCTCCCATCCGACGATGGCACCGTTCTATCCCCCCTCCTAGCGGTAGGTGTGCCTTGAAACTCTTTGGCTGGAAGTCAGACAGCGGCGCGGATCAAAGTCGATCCGCAGCCCTCACCGATGTGCCTTTGAACCGGCAGCTGCGACGCAACAAACGACGTCAGCAGCCGGTTTCCTTCAGGGTGGTTGCGGCGGCAACCACACTTGTGATGCCCGCGGCGATGGGATTGCCTGTGGTGGCGGCCAACGCGGTACAGGCACCTGTCGGCGCCGGATTCACCGTAACTCCCTCGGATCTGTCCTTCATCCTGAAACAGATCAAAATTGCCGAGGCCCACGTCGTGAACACGACGTCGGAAACCGGGCCCTGCGGCGCCCTCGTGGGCACCGGCCCGAACCAGCTGGCCAGCCCCCTGCTGTCGTTCGGTCTCCGGACCGTGGACGGGAGTTGCAACAACCTCCAGCCCGGCCAGGAAACCTTCGGCGCCGCCGACCTGGTATTCCCCCGGCTGACGTCCAAGTCGTTCCGTGACGCTGAAAGCGGCACTGCCAATCCGCGCGGAACGGCGGTGGACACGAGCTACTCACAGAAATCCGGGGACGTCTTCGATTCCCAGCCGCGCGTCATCAGCAACCTGATCGTGGACCAGACGTCGACCAACCCGGCCGCCGTTTCGGCTGCCGGCAATCCCGTGCGCACTCAGGGCAATGAAGGTGTCAAGCCCTGCACCACGGACCCCGATCCGCTCGCTGAACCGCCGGTGGCAGCTGCTCCGGCCGGTTGCGTCCCGTCCCACAGCACGCTCTTTATCCCCAACGTCACCACCGACGTCGGCTTGTCGCCACCCTACAACTCGATGTTCACCCTGTTCGGGCAGTTCTTCGACCACGGCATCGACCAGACGGTGAAGGGAGGAGGAACGGTTTACGTACCACTGAAGGCCGATGATCCGTTGATCGCCGGGCCGGACCACAACATCGCCACTACGGCCGATAACCTTCCCCCTCAGCTCCGTTTCATGGTCCTCACCCGCGGCCAGAACCAGGACAACGGCACTCCGAACGACACCAGCGACGACGTGCAGGACGCCCTGAACACGGACTCCCCATGGGTGGATCAGAGCCAGACCTACACCTCACACGCCTCCCACCAGGTCTTCCTGCGCGAATACGCCAAGAACGCTGCCGGCCAGCCCGTGTCCACCGGCAAGATGCTCGGGGGCATGCCCGGCACGCCGGAAGCAAGCGGCATGGCTACGTGGGAATCCACGAAAAAGCAGGCGCGCGAGATGCTCGGCATCCAACTGCTGGACAAAGACGTCCTTAACGTTCCGATGCTGGCCGTCGACCTTTACGGGAATTTCATTCCGGGAGCCAACGGTTTCCCGAAGTTCGTAACGGCAACAGGGGAAGTGGAAATCGACCCGGCTGCCAACGGAGGCGCGGGGACCCTTGTGCCGGCAAACGTGCGTTACTTCAACACCCCGTTCCTGACCGATATCGCGCATAATGCCGACCCGTCGGCCAAGGACACGGACCACCGACCGGACACCCCGCCTGTTGCCCCACAGCCGGACGAGGATTCGACGGCCTCGGCTGACTTTGCCAGCCAGCCCGCGGGTACGTACGACGATGAGATGCTCAACGCCCACTTCATTGCCGGTGACGGGCGTGTCAACGAAAACATCGGCCTGACTGCCATTCACCAGGTTTTCCATTCAGAGCACGACCGGCTTGTCGATGACGTCAAAGCCACGCTGGCGAAGCCGGAGAATGCCGCACTTCGCGCCAGCTATGAGGCGGTCAGCGGGTCCACGTTCGATTACGGGGAGCGCATCTTCCAGGCAGCCCGCTTCATCACGGAGATGGAATACCAGCACATTGTGTTCGAGGACTTCGCACGCAAGGTACAGCCGGCCATCAACCCGTTCCAGCCATTCGCCTTCACCGAAACCGATATCAACCCGGCCGTCACGGCCGAGTTTGCCCACGCCGTCTACCGGTTCGGCCACTCGATGCTCACCGAGACCATCTCCCGGCGCAACGAACACAAACCCGGAACCGACGGGACCTACGGGACCTCGGATGACATCGCCGGTTCGGTGAATGACATTTCACTGCTGGAGGGCTTCCTGAATCCGCCGGCCTACTTTGACGGCGGCGATGCCGGCAAGCTGACCCCTGAGCAGGCTGCGGGCAGCGTCGTCATGGGCATGTCGGACCAGGCCGGCAACGAACTGGACGAATACGTCACGGAAACCCTGCGGAACAACCTGCTGGGCCTCCCTCTGGACCTCGCCGCCATCAACATCACGCGCGCCCGCTCTGAAGGCATCCCCAGACTGAATGCGCTGCGTAAGGAAATCCACGAGGCCACCAACGACGGCCAGCTCAAGCCCTACGTGAACTGGATCGATTTCGGGGAGAACCTCAAGCACCCCCAGTCCCTGATCAACTTCGTGGCGGCCTACGGCAAGCACCCCACCATCACTGGGGCATCCACGCTGGCAGCCAAGCGCGCAGCTGCCCGCGCCATCGTCAACCCGGATACCATCGCAGGGGATGTTCCACCGGAGGACGCTGCAGCGTTCATGAACGGTATCGGTGAAACATGGGCAGATGCAGAAGGATCGACAAGGACGGGTCTTGAAGACGTCGACCTTTGGGTCGGCGGCCTGGCGGAACGGACCAACCTGTTCGGCGGGCTGCTGGGCAGCACGTTCAACTACGTGTTTGAGAAGCAGATGACTGAACTGCAGAACGGGGACCGTCTGTACTACTTGGCGCGTACCCCTGGCATGAACCTGCGGGCACAGCTGGAAGGCAACTCCTTCGCTGAACTGGTAATGCGGAACACCAACGCCCAGGCGCTGAAGGCGGACGCCTTCGCCACCGCCGACTGCAAGTTCGAACTGAAGAACCTGGCCGGCACCCGGGATGGTTTTACGCTCTCCGGCAATACCGTGGCGGACGACGCGGACTCGGAGTGCAACGAAACCGCGCTTCTTATCCGCATGCCCGACGGCACGATCAAGTACCGCGCCTCAAACTCCGAGGACCCCGCCGGCATTAACGGCCAAGGGGTTTACAACGGCACCGCAGGAGCCGACCGTATCTACGGTGGCGTCGACAATGACACCTTCTGGGGTGGCGAAGGCAACGACATCATTGAGGGCGGCGACGGGGCCGACGTCGCGCTCGGCGGCGAAGGCAGCGACATCATCACTGACTTCGCCGGCGACGACATCCACAAGGGCGGCCCGGGCAACGACGCGATCGACGGCGGCCCGGGCTTGGACATCCTGATGGGCGGTGACGGCAGTGACTTCACCAACGGCGGGGAGAACGACAATGAAACCTTCGCCGGTGAAGGCAATGACTTCGCCATTGCCGGCAAGGGCATGGACGCAGTCATCGCCGGTGGCGGCGATGACTGGATGGAAGGCGGCGAAAGCCCTGATCTGCTGATCGGTGACTCCAGCAACCTGTTCTTCCTGGACGATTCGGAAAAGCCGGGCCACGACATCCTGATTGGCCAGGGCGGTGACGATGACTACGACATGGAAGGCGGGGACGACATCGGCCTCGCAGGCCCGGGCATCGAAAAGGCCGCTGGTGGCTCCGGTTACGACTGGGAAATCGGCCTGCATGATCCACAGCCGCAGGACGCTGACCTCAACCTGCAGATCCTGCCTTTGGATATCCTCCAGATAGGCGTCCGCGACCGCTACAACGAAGTGGAGGCGCTCTCCGGAGGCCCCCTGAATGACAAGCTGCGGGGCGACGACATCATCCCGAGCGAACTCGGGGGCGAAGGCTTTATCGGCTGCAACGTCCTGGATGTGCACGGGGTGAACCGTATCGCCGGCCTCAGCGAACTGGTGCCGGAAGAAGTCCGGACCACCCGCATCGCGGACGTTATTGCCGCCTCGGCCTCCCAGAGCTGCCCGATTTTGGACTCCTCGGAGAACGCCATGGCTTGGGCCGACGGCAACATCCTCCTCGGCGGCGGCGGCAGCGACATCATCGAAGGCCGTGGAGGCAACGACATCATCGATGGTGACCGCTACCTGAACGTCCGGCTCAGCGTCAAGAACGACGCCGGCGAAGTGATCGGCAGTGCCACGGGTATGACGGCCCAGTACCTGAAGAACGAGGCCGGTGCCCTGACCGGGGCCACCCTCCAGGCGGACGTCTATGCGGGCAAGGTCGACCCTGGCAACATCGAGGCAGTGAGGGAAATCCTCTCCACCAGTGGTGGAACGGACAAGGCCGTGTTCTCCGACATCGAGGTGAACTACACCGTCACGGAAGAGAACGGGGTAACCACGGTGACCCACAACAACGCCGGCCCAGACGGAACGGACACCCTCCGGAACATCGAAACCCTGGTCTTTGCGGACTCAGTTGTACCGAGTGTTCCTACCGGAGTCTCGGCAGTCGGAGCCGACAGCCAGGCGACGGTCAGCTTCACGCCGGCTGCAGGGGGCCTGGCTACGGGCTTTCGCGTGCGGGTTTTCGATTCTGCTAACGTGCAGGTCGGTGCTGACCGGCTTGCTGGCGCGGACGCCACCAGCCTGGTGCTGACCGGACTGACCAATGGATCCACATACCGCTTCCGGGTCGCAGCCGAGAACGAACACGGCATCAGCGACTTCTCGGCACCGTCCGGCCCCTTGACTCTCCTCACTGAATATATTGCTCCGACGATCACGTCGAGGACGCCGGGTCCGGCTACCTTCGCAGTGAGCTCGACGAGCAACGTTTCTGCGACGTTTAGTGAAGCGGTTACGAACGTTGGTAACTCAACGTTCGCCCTGCGGCTCGGAAACAACAACACTACGGGTACTCCCCTTATTGCGGTTGTAACCTACAACGCTACGAACCGGACGGCGACGGTGAATCCGTCAGCAGACCTTCTGCCTGACAGCACGTACACTGCGGCTATCTCCGGGATTAGGGACATGGCAGGCAACACGGTTGCACCTACGACGTGGACGTTCACCACCGGCCCCGCACCCACCCTTACTTCGGTCTTCCGTGGAGAGGGTGCAACGGGGGCGAACGTGAATGACAATCTGACGGCTTTCTTCAGTGAAAACCTTACGGGGATCAATGCCACCACGGTTCGGCTCGCGCGGGTGTCCAACGGCGAGGTGCTGCCTGCGGCGCTCACTTTCAACACAGCAAACCACGGGCTGACCATCAACCCGAACAGCTCGCTGCTGAATGACACCCAGTACCGGATCACCGTGACTGGCGGAGCATCGGCTGTTCGCGACCTGGCGGGGAACCCGCTCGCCACCCGCAGTTGGACTTTCACCACGGGCCCAGTCCCGACCATTGTTTCGATTTTCCGTGGTGCAGGTGCTACTGGACAACCCCGAAACGGCAACCTGACGGCGTTCTTCAGCGAGAACATCACTGGGTTCAACTCCACCACGGTTCGTCTGACGAGAGTGTCCACAGGTGCAGTCATTCCTGCGACGATGGCGTTCAACACTTCAAACCGTGGGCTGACCATCAACCCAACGGGAACGCTGCTCACAAATACGCAGTATCGGGTGACTGTCACGGGTGGGACATCGGCCGTTCGCGACCTGGCCGGTAACCCGTTCATGACCCGATCCTGGACGTTTACCACGGGAACCGGACTATAGCGGTCCCCTCCCTTGGGTGGCTCGCAGTTTCCACAAGGACCCGTCAGCCGCTCCCCATAGCACCACACCCGGACCTTCCACCACACCGCGCGGCCGCAGCGCGGGGGAGGCCCGGGTGTGGTTTTGTGCCGCCGGGATCCATGCAGGGACGTGGGCGATGGTTATGCCATTGGGGTCTTCGATCTGTTCAACACTGTCACGTCCGTTTCAGGGACTACTGGAGGTATTCGGCCTGGCTCGGTAACGTGCAGCGCATGGCCATCAAATTTGAGAACGTCGGCATCGCCGTTCGCGACCTTGAAGCAACGATCTCCTTTTTCACCGACCTCGGTCTCACGGTCGTCGGCCGTGACACGGTCAGTGGTGAGTGGACCGACACTGCCGTCGGCCTGGACGGCAACCACGCCAAAGTAGTTATGCTCCAAACGCCTGACGGTCACGGTCGCCTTGAGCTCTTCGAGTACATTCACCCCGAAGCGATCGAGTCGGAGCCCACTCGTCCTAACGAGATCGGCATGCACCGCGTAGCGTTCTCCGTCGATGACCTGGACCAAGCATTGGAGATAGCCGCGAGGCACGGCTGCCATCCGCTTCGGGGCGTGGCGACCTACCAGGACGTGTACAAGCTCACTTATGTCCGCGGTCCCAGCGGCATCCTTGTGATGCTCGCCGAGGAACTCAAGAAAAACTGAGGGCCGCATAGCCCCGCAGGCAGGGAAATACTGGCAACTCCAGCGGCTTGCCGAAAAGGGGCAGAACGAGTCGTTCGAATAACGGTCGCGTACCGGGCAGGAAAATGTTGGCGCCCCACTCCGGTACTACGCGAATTGATCAAACTAGACGAATCTTCCAGATCTTACGGACTGATGTGCCGCGCAACTTCCCCCGGTCAGGCTGGCCAGATAACCGGCGTTACCGGGGGAGGGCTGCTGCGCGGCGCGGCGTAATATCCGCTGGTCATGGACGCAATCTTCCCTAGGGAAAGCCCTACTTCGGGCAGTGCAGGTCCGGGTTGTAGGCGGCGAACATACCGTTCGGGTTGTCCCTCCACACCCACGCGTGGAGCGCGAAGGAGCCGGGGAACGGCCCGTTCTCGAATTTGATGCCGGCAATCGAAGGCCGCTTGGCCGCCGTCGATATGAATTCAGCGGCTACCAGTTTGTACCGCCCATACTTGTTGGGCATGTAAACGAGAACCTCAGGCTTCCGGGCGTCGGTTTTGCTATCGATCAGTCCCTGCTTCGCGTAGTGGAAGCCCATGGCCCCCTCACGGGGATGCTCGATGCATTCAGTGATCTTTTTGTAGCCGTCTTCCTTCGCATTCTCCAGCCAGCGGTAGTCGTCGGTAACGTGGCGCAGGATTCTTACCAGCCGGCGCTGATCGTCATTGTCCCGCCAGTCGTCGCTGTGGTCCGAGCCGCCGTGCCCGGATCCTCCATGGGCCACCGCAGTTCCGGGAGCAAGGCCGAGGGCAAGTGCTGCAGCGGCGGCCATCGACAGAAGCCCCGTCTTGGTGCGATTCATTGTTGCTCTTCTACCCCTCTGAGACCATTGTCTTCTGTAAGGGATGCGAAGCGTGGGAGTTTCCCCACCTTCGCCAGGATGCCGGCAGATTTCCCCGGGAAACGCCGGTGAATGGGCTGCTCGGACGAATAATTGTCCATCGAATTGAGCGGCGTATCCAGTATGCGCCTACTCCAGAACACATCGCTACGTTACGCGCGGGTAGTAGGGAGGCTCGGGGGAAATTTCGCTTGGTGCGGTGAAGTCCAGCATCCTCGAAGCCGAGGATCAGGCCTTTACTCGTGGCAGCACCAGCATGTAGCCGGTCGGAAGGTCGGTGCTCCAGCGCCGCGGCTCCCGGATAACGAACTGCGTGGCCAACTGCTTTGGGGTAAGCAGGCTGTTGGGGGCAGGTGATGGACCCCATCGCCCGCTGCCGTGCGGGTACAACGGATCCAGGACGCGGATGCCCGTCACCGAGAACTTCGGGAACTGCATCGGATCGCCAAGCGACTCGAACCCGCTCATCACCCACGCGTGGCGGCCGCTCCACATGACCAGCCCTACTGGCCGGCCCGTCTCAGCGATGGCACGCGCCGCCGTCCGCAGCGCATCGTCGTAGTCAGCGACGCTGACCACGGAGTACGGCCCCATTCCAGCTTCGGTCAGCACCTGTGCCCAGCCCATTGGGTTGGCACCGTTGAACGAGTTGGACGACCGTGCCCGGGCCATTTCCCACAGTTCGCCCTGGTGGCCGGAATCGGCCCACGTGCCCCCTCCGGTGTCGTCGATGAGGTTGTGCGCGATCTGGATGCTCGCCGCAACACACCAGTCGAAGGTGTACTGCGGCACGAAGTCACCCTCCTGGTAGAGGTTGAAGGCGAACGGCCGGGGCGGCACCAGGGTAGGTGTCGTAACTGGCGCCGGGCTGGGGGCCGGGGCAGATTCGGGGGCGAGGGCCACGTGGCCCGCGGCTGGCGGGGCAGGAGACGCGGTGGTGGGACGCTCAGGGTCGGCATCATCGAGACCGATCGAGGGCGCGCAGCCCACGAGGAAGGCCGCCAGGGCAATGAGCCAGGCCAGAAGTCGGGTACGGGCACCGATCATGATCGGTCCAGTCTAGCGCGCTGCCGTCGGACCCGGGCAGGGGATGGGGCCCCAATACTGGAGGCCACAGCGCCAATTCGGGAGGAGGCGGTGCGGTACCGCAGACCGTGAGGAACCCTGCTAAGGCGGGGCCACGTCGTTTTCCGCCCCGGACGTCAGAAGGCGTAGCGGATGCGGCAGTAAGGCGCTATCTCCTCAATGAGCGCGGTCAGTTGCCGCACATAGCGCCCCTTGCTTCCTGAACGGTAGCGGACGTTGGTGAAGCCGTTGGACGAGACCTTCGATTCCTGAAGGTCCGGACGCCACAGCACCTTTTCGGCTTGCGGATGCCACCCAAGGTTGACCTCATGGAGCCGCTCGTTGTGGGTCAGGAAGATGACTTCAGCCGCGAGCTGGGCCTTTGCGGCCGGTGTCAGGGCGGCATCGAGCTGGCGCAGCAGCTGCTCCCAATCACTGAGCCAGGTGTCCGTGATAATGACGGGGGAGAAGTTCACATGCACTTCATACCCGGCATCGACGAAGTCGTTGATGGCGGCCATGCGTTCAGCCACCGGCGAAGTCCGAACGTCAATGGACTTCGCCTGATCCGCGGGCATGAGCGAGAAGCGGACCCTGGTGTGGCCGCCGTGGTCCCAGCTGAGCATCGCCGGGTTCACGTACTTGGTGGCGAAGGACAGCTTGGCGGTAGGCAGATCGCGGAAAAGCGCGACGAGATCCTCCACGTTGTCGCTGATCAACGCGTCCACTGAGCAGTCGCTGTTTTCACCGATGTCGTAAACCCACAGTTCGGGGTCGCACTGGTTGGGTTCAAGCTTCATGCCCTGGCGAGTGACGTGCCGCTCGAGCGCCCCGGCGATCTGGCCGATGTTCGCGAACACGGTCACCGGGTTGCTGTACCCCTTATGCCTGGGCACGTAGCAGTAAGCGCATGCCATCGCACAGCCGTTCGCGGTTGAGGGGGCAATAAAATCTGCCGACCTGCCGTTGGGCTTGACGGTCAGCGCCTTCTTGACGCCGAGGACCAGCGACTCCGTCTTGATCCGGGACCAGCGAGGAACGTTCGTTTCATCACCGTGGACTTCAGGGATGTTCCAATGATTGTCGACCAGCACGACGTCGGCGTCCGGCCAGCGTTCGATGATCTCCTTGCCCCTGGGAAGCTCCAGCGCAGCAGGCTGCGCGTAGATGCGCCGTATCTGCAAAAGCCGGTTGAATTCCATCAGTTCATTCTCCCAAGACGGTGACGATGCCGCCGGAGATTAAGCCCACGGCATCATGGCTTCGCGGCGAACATGTCAGGTGTCTAATCGGCGGTTGGCCGCCTCCGTTGCTGCTTCGTTGCAGACCGCCTTTCCTTAGCCGCGAGCCGGCGCCGGTTCGATCCGCGGGTGGGCTTTGTCGCCCGGCGGCCAGGCACTTCAGGAGCAAGGCCCCCTGCCACAAGGTGGGCGAGTTTGGTCAGGGCGATCTCGCGATTGCGGAGTTGGGAGCGGTGCTCCGACGCCGTAACAGTAAGCGCTCCGGAGACGAAACGGGATCCGAGCCGCCGGACCAGAACCGTCCGTTGGCCGCCCGAAAGTACAGCGGAGTCCCTGACGTTCCAGGAGAGCTGCACGCGGCTGTCCGAGGTGTTGACATGCTGACCGCCCGGCCCGGACGAACGCGAAAACCGCCACTCGAGTTCAGCCGCGGGAATCGTGAGCTCGGGCGACACCTCCAGATCCATGCAACCAGCGTTGCATGGATCCGGAAGCTTCACGAGGCGGTAACTGCCACCGTGCGGGTCGCCATCACCCTGAGGCCGTCCACCTTCGCGCTGCAACCCATGTAGAAATGGAAGTCCAATGTTTTCAAGACTTCGCCTCGTTCGTGGTCAGGGGCGGCAGAGCCAGCCGGTAGGTACGGTCCTGCTGCTCGTCAGAGTAGTCCAGCTCCAGCTCCGGGGAATCGCGCGGCGCCAGGTAACTGATCAGTAGGTGCTCCGAGGAGTGCGGTGCTATCGGCCCGGGATTACGGTCGGAGTCCTGCGGAGTAACCGTTACAGTCGACGAGCCCAGCTTCAACCGGAGCTGCCCCGGACTGAAAAGCACCGGCTCAGCCCCGGCATTCTGAAGTTGCACTTCGAGCACCACGACGTCGGCCCAGGTGAGGTTCAGCGGTACCGGCCCCGCGGGGTCACCCAACGATCCGGCGTCGTGGCCATGTACGTCGGCACCGGGCTGTCCCGCAGTGCTGACACGCTGGATTTGCGTGCCGCCCCCGATGCCCCCACCGGCCTTCATGCGCGAAGCAGCGGCCGCCAAGGTCTTGAAAGCAGGTTGCCCTTGGACATCGAGCCGGGCAAGGCGTCCGGCCTGAACAATGGCCAGGGATCCAAATCCCGTGGCCACGCTAATGGTTGTGTTCTGCGGATTGCGCCCGGCAACTCCATAGGTACCGCCGGCCAGCAGCAGGAAAGCGCCACCACCCAGCACCAAGCCGAACTGGCGGCGGCTTAGGCCTCGATTAGTGAAATGGTTTGGTTGAGAATTCATGTCGTCTCCCATGTAGTCGCGGAGTAGGGTCATCCTGCTGGCCGGAAAGGAGGAGTGAGCGACATCGCGCCTCTTCCGCCGGTCTACTTGCCCTGATCCCGTGGTCTCAACACCGGGGCTCTAATGTTGTGCAAGCTTGGCCTGCGGCGCTTGGGAAATCCTTGGGCAATGTCCTCGACCGCCACGAGGTTCTTCCATGGCCGCAGCCGCTGGCGCAGTCAGTGCCCTGGCTGCCACCCTGCCGCGGTTCTGCGGAGAAGGCGCGGACGGTAGACTTGGATGGGCCGTTCTCCGGCCATTGCCGCCCACGCCCACCACAGACGCTCTGGGTTGCGGCTTATCCCTGCTGTGAAAGGCTTTACCTGCTGTGATTACTGTCCAGGATCTTGAACTGCGCGCCGGCGCCCGGCTCCTGATGGACCAGGTGAGCTTCCGCATCGACAAGGGAGACAAGATCGGCCTGGTGGGCCGCAACGGTGCCGGGAAGACGACGCTTACACGCGTGCTCGCGGGGGAGGGCCTCCCTGCCGCCGGCAAAGTTACCCGCACCGGCGAGATCGGCTACCTGCCCCAGGATCCCCGCACCCCGGACATGGAGCAGCTCGCACGGGACCGCATCCTGTCCGTCCGCGGCCTCGACATCGCCGTCGGCAAGCTCCGCCTCGCCCACGAAGAGATGGCCAGCGAGGATGCTGCGGTACAGCGCAAGGCGATGAACCGCTATGACCGGCTCGAGTCCGAATTCCTGGCGGCCGGCGGTTACGCAGCCGAAGCCGAGGCAGCGGCAATCTGCTCCAACCTCGCCCTGCCGGACCGCCTGCTGAACCAGCCTCTCAAAACCCTTTCCGGTGGCCAGCGGCGCCGTGTGGAGCTCGCCCGGATTCTCTACTCGGACGCCGAGACCATGCTCCTCGACGAACCCACCAACCACCTCGACGCCGATTCCATCGCCTGGCTCCGTGACTTCCTGAAAAACCACCAGGGCGGGCTCATCGTGATCAGCCACGACACCGAGTTGCTCGAGGCCACCGTCAACAAGGTCTTCCTGCTCGACGCCAACCGCGCACAGATCGATTTCTACAACATGGACTGGAAGCGCTACCTCACGCAGCGCGAAACCGACGAGCGTGCCCGCAAGCGCGAACGCGCCAACGCTGAAAAGAAAGCCCAGGTCCTGTTCGATCAGGCGAACAAGATGCGCGCCAAGGCCACCAAGGCCGTCGCCGCACAGAACATGGCCAAGCGCGCCGAGCGTCTGCTGAGCGGGCTGGAGGCCGTCCGCGAGCAGGACCGGGTGGCAGCCCTGCGTTTCCCGGACCCGTCGCCCTGCGGCCGGACGCCGCTCACAGCCGAAGGCCTCAGCAAGTCCTACGGTTCGCTGGAGATCTTCACCGACGTGGACCTGGCTATCGACCGCGGCTCCAAAGTGGTCATCCTTGGCCTCAACGGCGCCGGCAAGACCACCCTCCTGCGGATGCTGGCCGGCGTGGACAAGCCTGACACCGGCGACGTTATCGCCGGACACGGCCTGAAAGTGGGCTACTACGCCCAGGAACACGAAACGCTCGACGTCGACCGTACCGTCCTGGAAAACATGCGCTCCGCTGCTCCCGACATGAAGGACGCAGAGGTGCGCGGCATCCTCGGCTCGTTCCTGTTTTCGGGCGACGACGTCGAGAAGCCCGCCGGCGTCCTCTCCGGCGGCGAGAAGACGCGCCTTGCGCTGGCCACCATCGTGGCCTCCAGCGCGAACGTCCTGCTTTTGGACGAGCCCACCAACAACCTCGACCCGGCCAGCCGCGCCGAAATTTTGGGTGCCCTCAAGAACTACAGCGGCGCCGTCGTCCTGGTCAGCCACGACGAAGGGGCAGTCGAAGCCCTCAACCCCGAGCGTGTCGTCCTGCTGCCCGACGGTATCGAGGACCACTGGAACGAAGATTACCTGGACCTGATCACGCTGGCGTAGCCGTGCGCTAGTACCCCTGCGCGTCGAGCAGGGCGTCTTCCTCTTCTTCCGCCGTCGCCCTCTTCCGCTTCCGCGGTGCGGGCGGACGACGGCGGGCTGCCGCGGCAGCCGAATGGAGCACACCCTCTGACGACTCGTCGTCGTCATCGGCGTCAATTTCAGCGTTGCGGGCCTGCTGGCGGGCAGCATATCCAAAGCCCACGAACATCAGCACGCCGAACGCGAACCATTGCAGCGAGTAGGACAGGTGCGTGCCCTCCTCGGTGGAAGGCTTCGGGAACGGCAGCGGCATCTCCGCGGCTGGCGGAGTCTCGGAGGCGAGCTGGCCGTATGCCCCGGTGAGCAGGGGATACCCGAGCTGCGCTGAGTAGGCGGCGAGGTCGATGGAGGCCAGCTGGCCTTCCGGCGCGCCGCGCTGCAGGTCCGGCTCCGGATGCTTCAGCCTGACGACGGCGGTGATCTCACCTGCCGGAGGAGCCGGCACCGAGTCGGGGCTACCGGGATTTTTGCTGCCAATGGGCAGCCACCCCCGGTCAACCACCACGGTTTCGCCTGTTGACAGGCGGAACGGGACCACCACTTCGTAGCCCGGCTGGCCGTTAAGGGGACGGTTCCGAACCACGCGCTGCCCGTCGATGAGGTACGAGCCCTTCAACTCCACCTGGGTCCACTCCATGGCGGGGTCCAGCCGGTCGAACTGTTCCCTGGCATCAGCAAAGCGGATAGGGGCCGCCGAGTAGTTGGTGACAACCCGGTTGATCTCCGCCAGGGTCTCCGCGCGCCGGTCCATCTGCCAGCGGCCCAGGAAAACACAGGCGGAAGCGAAGATGGCAGCCAGCAGAAGGTAACCCAGCCACTTGCTGGAAAAGAGGAAACGGTACATTCAGTTGTCCTGCTCCAGGGAACCAAGAGGGGCAACAGCCTCAAGCACAACTGTTTCCTTCCAGAGCCCCCGCGTCTGCAGGTAGTCCTCCAGCCAGTCCCGGTGCTCTCCGCACGCCAGCCAGATCTTGCGGCGCTCGGAGGTGTGGATCTTCGGGTTGTTCCACAGGAGCTGCCAGGAGGCCTGGGACCGGCACGCCTTCCGGGAGCAGACCGCAGCGGCTTCCGCTGCGGTGGGACCCGCTCCTGCAGCGAAGTCGAAAATACTCATGATGCCCGCCGCTCCTGCCCGAATGGTGTTTCGTCGTCGTCAATAATCAGCTCGCCCTGCAGGACCTCGCTGCCGTGCTCGTCGTCGTCGGACGGAGCGGGCGGGCTTTCAATCTCTGCCAAGGGCGCAGAATCCAGCAGCAGGTCGCTGTGGCCTTCGGCCTTGTCATCGCCGTTGGCTATAACAACTGCAATCCAAGGCAAAAACACTGCACCGGCAACCGCAATAATTTTAAACCAGCCGTCCACCACAAAGATCATGATCAGGCACACCATGCGGATACCCATGGCCACCGCGTACTTGATCATGCGCTGGCGCATGTCCTCGGAATGGGCCGCGCCAGCGTCCGTGATGCTGTGAACTTCCGCGTCGCCGGAGAACCGCTCCGGCTCTCCGGGCGCGGTCTGTCCCGCATGGTTTTCAAGGGTCACGGCGATTATCACGCTCCAAAGGCTTGCGTTAATTCTCTCACCAACGGCAGTGGCACCCAAACCGGGCCGTGGGCGGACGCTAAGATCGAAGTCAGCCAAATCACCCCCTTCTACAGCGGCTCAGCGCGCCGCAGAAACCCGGAGCTTTTTAAATGACTGAAGCAGCCACCGCCCCCCGCAGTGTCCTGATCACCGGCGGCAACCGCGGCATCGGCCTGGCCATCGCGGAAGCGTTTTTGGCCAACGGGGACAAGGTTGCCGTGACCTACCGCAGCGAGTCGAAGCTGCCGGAGGGAATCCTGGGCGTCAAGGCCGACGTCACGGATGAGGCGTCCGTGGACGCAGCCTTTAAGGAAGTGGAAGCTGCCCACGGCCCGGTGGAGGTCCTGGTGGCCAACGCCGGCATCACCAAGGACACCCTGCTGCTGCGTATGAGCGAAGACGACTTCACGTCGGTCATCGACACCAATCTCACCGGCGCGTTCCGGGTCATCAAGCGTGCCTCAAAGGGCATGATCCGCCTGCGCAAGGGCCGGGTTGTCCTGATCTCCTCCGTGTCCGGCCTGTACGGCGCTCCCGGCCAGATCAACTATTCGGCTTCGAAGGCCGGCCTGGTGGGGATTGCCCGTTCCTTGACCCGTGAGCTGGGTTCGCGCGGTATCACCGCCAACGTTGTGGCTCCTGGCTTCATCAACACGGACATGACCGCTGAACTTCCCGAAGCCACCCAGAAGGACTACCTGTCCAGCATTCCGGCAGGCCGCTTTGCCGAGGCCACCGAGGTTGCCAACGTGGTCCGCTGGATCTCCAGCGAGGAAGCCGCCTACATCTCAGGCGCTGTCATCCCCGTGGACGGCGGCCTGGGCATGGGCCACTGACCCCTTCCAGCGCACTAGGCGCGGGGTGCTTCTTTGTGGAGGTCACACAAGCGATTCATCAGCGACCGCTGGCATGATGGACTCCAGACCATCAGGGATTTAGACGTTATGAACAAAGGGAGCTCGTATGGGACTGCTGGACAACAAGACCGCCATCGTCACCGGATCATCACGCGGCATCGGCGCTGACGTAGCCAGGAACCTCGCAAGCCAGGGTGCCGCCGTCGTGGTCAACTACCGCCAGAAGGCGCCGCGCGCCAACAAGGTAGTGCAGGGGATTGAAGCCGCCGGTGGACGTGCCGTGGCCGTGGGCGCTGACCTCACAACGCAGGAAGGTGTCCAGGCCCTGGCCTCCGCCGCCATGGAGAACTTCGGGACGCTGGACATCCTGGTGCTGAACGCCTCCGGCGGAATGGAAACCGGCATGGGCGAGGACTATGCGCTCAAACTGAACCGCGATGCCCAGATCAACATGCTGAACGCGGCAGTGCCCCTGATGCGTGAAGGCTCCCGCGTGGTGTTCGTCACCAGCCACCAGGCCCACTTCATCAACACCGTGCCCACCATGGAGGCCTACGAGCCCGTGGCCCGCAGCAAGCGTGCCGGGGAGGACGCACTGCGCGAACTCATCCCCAGCCTGGCCGAGAAGGGCATCTCCCTGGTGGTGGTGTCCGGCGACATGATCGAGGGCACCGTTACCGCAACGCTCCTGGACCGCTCCACTCCGGGCGCCATCGAAGCGCGCCGCGCGGAAGCAGGCAAGCTGTACTCCGTTGAAGAGTTCGCGGAGGTGGTGGCCGGGATGGTTACGGCCGACGTCGAGTCGGGCCACACCGAATACGCGGGCGGCGCAGACTACTTCGGCAAGGGCACCGGCGAGCCCGCGAGCTAGGCTGCATGCACACCGCGAGATGACACGTCGCGGCAATGTTCCTTCCGGACACTGCCGCGACGTCCCCACCCGCCCCCTAACCTCGCAAGCTCGGTCAGGGAACCGTGCGGGCGTGGGCCCATCTCGCGGTTTATTCGTAATAAGGGATTAGACGCCTGCGATGTGGCGGACAGCGTCGAGGTACGGCATGGTGACGGCGGCATCAGCCACGGCGAGCACGGCTGGCTTGGCATTGAAGGCGACGCCGATTCCGGCAGCCCCGAGCATGTCCAGGTCGTTGGCGCCGTCACCCACGGCCACTGTGTGCTCCAGCGCGATACCCTCGCTGGCTGCCCACTCGCGCAGGTACTTTTCCTTAGCGGCCCGGTCCACCACTGCGCCCAGCACCTTGCCGGTCAGGACGCCGTCGACAATCTCCAACTCATTCGCCTGCCAGTAATCCAGGCCCAGATCGCCGGCAATCGGCTCCAGGATCTGGTTGAACCCGCCCGACACTACAGCCACCACATGGCCCGCTGCCTTGAAAGCTGCCACGAGTTCGGCGGCCCCCTCGCTCAGCTTCACTTCTGTATAGACGGAATGGACGACGTCGGCCGGCAGCCCTGCGAGGACCTGAACCCGGGTGAGAAGGCTCTCGGTGAAGTCCACCTCGCCACGCATGGCAGCCTCGGTAACGGCGGTCACCTCTTCCTCCTTGCCGGCGTAGGCGGCAAGGAGTTCGATGACCTCGTCCTGAATCAGGGTGGAATCCACGTCCAGGATCAGGAGCTTGCGTTCGGCCGCGCGGAGGCCTGCAGGAACCAATGCGGTGTCGAGCCCGGTGATGGATGCCTCGGCAACGGCGCCCCGGAGCGCGGCGAGACCTGCTTCAGTTGCGTCCGGAAGCTGTAGTTCAGCCACGTGGACCTGGTAGCGCGCGTCGCCATGGTCGTTTTCGGACAGCACGTCGGCGCCTTGTGCCGTGAAGACGGAACGCAGCTGCTCCAGCGCGGTTGGGGTCACATTCAGGCCATAGCTGACGGCAGTCACGTTCGAAGTCATGCCTGCAATCTTAGTAGCGGGGGAGGCGCTCCTTGAATTCATTGCGCTGGATGGTGCTGCTCGAGCCACTCCCGCCAGGCCGTGGTTGAATCCATTCCTAGCCTGGCGGGCTGAGTCGCGAGACGCGCGCTGACGGCTGCGTGGGGCCGATGGCAAGGGTCGGTTCGTCTCTCGTTTGCGACGGTTTCAAGGCCGGCGGCAGCAAGCATTCCCGTGACTCCTATTCGCGGAACTGATCCTTCCCACGTTGGTGCGCAGCCTTAGGACAAGCCGCGTCGCCGGCGGGTCTTGACAACTGGCGAGCGGGCTTGCGGCACTATGCGGCACCGGTTATCAGTCGGCCTCTTTTTTGTCCTAGTGTCTACTCCTATGAGTGATGTTCTGGAATTGGCTTCCGTCAGCGTTGTCCGAGGTAAAAAGACTCTGCTGGACAAGGTTGACTGGGAAGTCAATGAAGGCGAACGCTGGGTAATCCTCGGCCCCAACGGCGCAGGCAAAACCACTCTCCTTCAGATTGCCGCCGCGCGCATGCATCCGAGCAGTGGCAAGGCCGGGATTTTGGACGAGATCCTGGGCCGTGTGGACGTCTTCGAACTCCGCCCCCGCATTGGCCTCTCCTCCGCCGCCCTGGCAACCCAGATCCCGGAACACGAAAACGTCCTCAACGTTGTGGTCACCGCCGCCTACGGCGTCACCGGCCGCTGGCGTGAAGGATACGAGCGCGACGACGAGCGGCGGGCCTTCCGCCTGCTCAACGACTGGGGGATGGGCCCGCTCCTGAACAGGACCTTCGCAACGTTGTCTGAGGGTGAGCGCAAGCGGGTCCAGATCGCCCGCGCCCTTATGACCGACCCGGAACTGCTGCTGCTGGACGAGCCCGCTGCCGGCCTGGACCTCGGCGGCCGCGAGGAGCTCGTCCACAAGCTCGGAGAGCTCGCCCGGGACGAGGCAGCACCGGCCATGGTCCTCGTGACGCACCACCTTGAGGAAGTCCCGCCGGGATTCACGCACGCCATGCTGCTGCGCGACGGCGGAGTGGTCGCCGCAGGTCCCATCACCGAGGTCCTGACCGCCGAACACCTCAGTACAACGTTCGGGCTGGACCTGGACGTGTCCGTCAACGCGGGCCGGTACACCGCCGTCGCCAGCCGCTAGGCAGCAGCGCAGCACCTTGGACCTTCTCAGCAGCATCTTTGTGTCCATCGCCGGCCTGTGGGCCGGCACCATCAACGCCGTTGTTGGCTCCGGCACACTGGTAACCTTCCCCGTGCTCATCGCTCTGGGAGTCACCCCGGTGGTGGCTTCCATGAGCAACGCCATGGGGCTTGTCTTTGGCACCGCAGCCGGCGCCTTCGGCTACCGGCGTGAACTGCAGGGCCGCGGCCGGCAGCTCATGCGGCTGCTCCCTGCCTCGCTCCTGGGCGGCGTCTCCGGCGCATGGCTGCTCCTGCACCTGCCCGAGAAAGTCTTCCACTACGTTGCGCCCGTCCTTCTGGTGCTGGCCCTCCTGATGGTGGTGTTCCAGCCGCGCATGCAGGCGTGGGTCCGCAACCGGGAGGAGAACCCGGAGCACGCCGTGCGGGACAAGCGGCACGGTGTCCTCCTGGTGGTCCTGGTCTACCTCGCCGGTGTTTACGGCGGCTACTTCGTAGCTGCGCAGGGAATTCTGCTGGTGGGCATCCTGGGGGTCTTCCTCACAGGCACCATCCAGAACGCCAACGCCATGAAAAACATCCTGGTGCTCGGCGTAAACCTTGTGGCCGCCGTCTCCTATCTGCTGTTCGCGTTCGACCGCATCAACTGGCTCGTGGTGCTGCTGATCGCCGTCAGTTCGAGCATCGGCGGCATCCTGGGCTCCAAAGTGGGGCGGCGGCTGTCCCCGAAGGTGCTGCGCGCCGTGATCTTCGTATTGGGGCTGGTGGCGCTGGGATTCATGATCGCGAATCTGCTGAAATAATCACCCGGTGACAATCCACTATCTCGAATCTACCGCCGACCCCCGGGTGTCCGACTACACCCAGCTCACGGATGTGCACCTGCGCAAAATCCGGGAGCCTGCGGAGGGCATGTACATCGCCGAATCCTCCCGCGTGCTGCGCCGCGCCCTGGACGCAGGGCACCAGCCCCGGTCCTTCTTCCTCGCGGAAAAGTGGCTGCACGACCTTCAGGACATCCTCGACGCCTACCCCCACGTCCCGGCCTTCATCGGCAGCGCGGCCCTGCTGGAGGAGATCACCGGTTTCCATCTTCACCGCGGTGCCATGGCTGCCATGCAGCGGCCCGCGCCGGTACCGCTGCCGGAACTGCTGGCCAGTGCGCAGGAGTCCGACCGCGGTCGTGCAGGAGGGCGATCAAGGATCGCGATCCTGGAGAACCTTACGGACCATACAAACGTAGGTGCGGTTTTTCGCAGCGCCGCAGCGATCGGCGTCGACGGCGTGCTGGTGACGCCGCAATGTGCTGACCCGCTCTACCGCCGCTCGATCCGCGTGTCAATGGGCACGGTCTTCCAGGTGCCATGGACGCGGATCGAATCGTGGCCGGCCAGTATCGAACAGCTGAAAGAGGCGGGCTACTTCGTTGCAGGCATGTCTCTGGGGGAGGGGGCCATCACTCTTGATGAGCTGGTGGCGCAGGATCATCAGAATCTGGTGTTGGTCTTCGGTACCGAAGGTGACGGGCTAAAGCCCGAGACTGAGCGGTTGCTCGACGCGCGCGTGACGATTCCGATGATGAATGGCGTGGATTCGCTGAATGTTGCCGCCTCATCGGCGGTTGCGTTCTACGCGACCCGGTAGGCGGAACCGCCCCAACTGCGGTTCCTAAGCTAGGCCTTCACAAGCGCCGGCGTCTCATAGTTCGCGGGAGTGCCCGAACCGAGGTAGCGCTCGATGCTGACGGGGCAGCGGCCAAGCCCGCCGCCCTGCCCCCGGCGGCGGAAGTTGATGACTTGGCCGGTTCTGCCGCACCCGCAGGTGCCGGTCTCGACGTCGCCCATGTCGTCGGTGAGGAGGAAACCGGGGTAGCTGGTGCTGAGGGCGTCCAGTACGGCGATGGTACCGGTCTCCCCAGGGGCGATCTCCTTGCCACTCTGGCCAGGGTCCCGGATGGAGATGTAGCACCACGGCGGAACGTGCTTACGATGCAGGTGGCATTCGACGGCGAGCATGTTCGACTCGACCATCCCGTACATGTCACGCATGTTCACTGCGCGCACGCCGAGCAAGTCGTGGCACCGCTCCCGAAAGTTTTCATCAGGGATGGCCTCGGCCGTGTGCCGCTTCCAGCCGCCGAGGGTGATGATCATGCTGAACGGGTCCAAGCGCACACTGATGTTCTCCCGCTCAAGGAACCGGAGGAGCCGGTCGACGAGGAACGGCGGACTGACGATGTGGCGTGTCATATGACCCTCCCACCGGCGCAGGTGCTCCAGGGCCTCCCCGGCGTCGAACGCCTCGTCGGCAACGAGATATGCGTGGTGGTCGAAGACGCTGTTCAGGATGTTCAAGTCCTTGAGCAGTCCCATTTCCGAGGCTTCGGGGTCCGAAGGATTCAAGAAAAGTCCCGCGCCACCGGACAGGTTGAAAAACGCCCGGTAGGTCCCGGTCAGGGCGACCAGCGCCAGGGTCAACGTCTCGCTGTTGCGGGGGGTGACGGACGGGACACCGCGGGTTCCGCTGGAGCGGGTTTCGGTCTCGACGTCGGCCAGGGAACAGGTGAGCAGCACCTTGGCGTCGGGACGCTTGAACATACTGACCGGCAACAGTGGCAGGGATTGCAGGTCGCTGATGTCGTTAATCGTGGCGGGGTCGACCCCCAGGGCGTCACACTGGGCGCGGTAGAAGCCGTTTCCAGCCTGGTGGTAGATCGCGGCGTCCCGCAGGACGTCGGTGACCGACCGTGCCCAGTCCTCAGGGGACTGGACGTAGGCCTTGGACACATTCCCCAGCATCTGCGGTAGGGAGAGCATTGTGTCACTCCTCGTTGAGTGCGAATCGATGAATGCGGGTTGCACCGCAGGGTTAGCCGTACCGACGCAACTCGGAAAAGAAATCCTCGACCACCCGGAGCTGGCCACTGGCGGCAAGTTCGTCGTAAACGTACCTGCCCAGTGCCAGGTCGAGTACGCCCAGGCCGAACGGTGAAAACACAATGGGGCGGTCGTCCGCCAAGGAGACCCTGCCTTCCATGACGTCGGCCAAGGTGCCGTCCACGAAGTCCCGGTGGCCGACCATCTGCTCCACGAGGTGGGCCGATGTCCCGGCTTTCAGGCAGTGATCCACGTCGTCGAGGATATTGGTCGACGCCAGCAGGATCTCCGGCGCCAGGTCGCGCAGGGACACATGCAGCACCAGGGGGTTGTGGTCGAACCACGTCGTGTCATGCACGTGCGGCTGGCCAGCCACCGTGGCGAACACGACGAGGTCGCTGCTTCTGATCAGCTGCTCGGGGCCCTCATGTACGGTGACCCGGGCTCTGGTGCCGCTGCGTTCGAGATAGCCCTTGAATCCCTCCGCGCTCTCGCCCGAGAGGTCGAACACCCCGATCTCGTCGAAGGACCAGCCGGTTCCGTTCAGGAAGGTGTGGATGTACCGGGCAATGAGGCCAACCCCGAAGAACCCGATGCGCCGGGGACGCCCGCGTCCCCGGCTGAGCCAGTCAGCAGCCGCGGCGGCCGATGCAGCGGTCCTGGAGGCGCTGATAATGGAGCCCTCCATGCATGCAAAGGGGTAGCCCGTCGCCTGGTCGTTGAGGATCAACACCGCTGAGGCGCGCGGAATCCCTGACGCGACGTTGTCCGGGAAACTGGAGACCCATTTGATGCCGTCAACCTCTACCGGTCCGCCGATCGAGGCGGGCAGGGCTATGATGCGCGAGGTGGGTCGGTCCGGGAAGCGCAGGAAGTAAGACGGGGGGTTTACCGAGTCTCCCGCTGCATGAACAAGGTAGGTTTGCTCAACCAGCTCGACGACCTGTTTCTCCCGCCCCTGGAGCACCTGCTGTACCTGGGCCCCGGCAATGACCGCGAAAGGCGGAACTGTCTTCGGCTCCAAGGCCGTTGTGATCGGGGAAGTGGCAAATTTTGTCATCATGCACCGTCCTTGGTGTCGGTATCGAGATCGAATACGTTGCGCGGCTCGGCCATGCCGACCAGAATCTCCCGAGGCCCTTCATAGGCCTCGCGGCTGTGCGCCATGCGGACGTTGTCGACCAGCATGAGGTCCCCTGTCTCCCAGGGGGTTCGAAGAGTGTGGTCCTCGTAGACCTCGTTCAGCAGGGCGATGGTTTCCTCTTCGATCGGGTCACCGTTGCCAAAGCGGGTGTTGAAGGGCAGCCCGTCGGGACCGTAGACGTCCACCAGGTACTCCCGCACCTCGGGCGCAATCGTCCATTCGCTCAGGAACGCCACCTGGTTGAACCAGCAGCGCTCGCCGGTCACCGGGTGCCGGACAACTGCGGGGCGCCGTTGCCGGGTGCGCAGCTCCCCGTCGCTCTGCCACTCGAACTCGATTTCGTGCGCGCGGCAGTAGCTCTCGACGTCGGCGCGGTTCGAAACCCCGAACGCCTCCTCATAGGTGGCGCCGATGTCTTCGTTATAGCTGCGGGCGAGCAGCCACCCCTCGTTTTCGAACCGCCGAACAATGTCCGGGGGTATGGCATCGAGCACGGCGTGGGCGTCCGCCACGCCGGTCACCCCACCGGCGCTCGGTGCCCGGAGACAGGCGAAGAGCATCAACCCGGGGAACTCGAGCGCGTAACTGAGCTCATGGTGCATGCACATGGGCTGGTTTGCCGGCCATGTGAGGGATGAGTACACGCCGTCCAAGTAGGGCTGCCTGGTGGCGAACGCCTCACGGTCCGGCATGAGGCCGCCAGAAACCAGTTGTTGGAAGGCATCCGCCACTTCGGCCGGATCCCGGAGGCCCAGGCCGCGGACCAGGACGGCGCCGTGCTCATCCACAGCCGCACGGAGCGCCTCACGGTTCTGTTCGGCCCATCGCACGGGGCCGGGGCCATCCTCGACGGTGAGCATCGGCGCCCGGCCAGGGCGGCGTTCCACATCGAACTGCATCCTGGGTGTAGGAGACGGCATCAGAGGTCCTTTCCTTTCATGGGTAGCTGGCGGGAGTGGCCAACCGGTCCTCCCACCCCGGCCATGGAGTCGGGCTCCGCGGCGGCTCCTGCCGGCCGCGGGACGGAAGAAACGGCAGCGCCGGCCAGGGACGAGGCTTCGAGCAGTGCCGCCAAGTCCGCCAGGATGGGCGTCTGCATGATGTCCTTGATCGACACTGCGCGCTTGAGCAGAACGGCGAGCTTCACCGCGGACAGCGAAGTCCCGCCCAGCGCAAAGAACGAGTCCTGCCCGCCGATCCGGCCCACCGGCAGGCCGAGCACCGTCGCCCATGCCTCGGCGAGCCGCTGCTCGGTTGCGGAAAGGGCTTCCCGGGCGATTCCGGCCTCGGGGAGAACCTCCAATGCCATGCGGGTCAAGGCCTTGCGGTCGATCTTTCCGTTGCCGGTCAGGGGCAGCCTCTCCTGCCACCGGTACGCAGACGGAACCATGTAGCCCGGTACACGCGCGGCCATCTCGCTGCGTATTTCGTCAACCTCAAGCGGCAGATCGCCGGAGTAGAACGCCACGAGGAACTTGGACTGCCCGGCGCCCTCGCCCACGACGACCGCACCGTCGCGGACGCCGGGAACCCGCAGCAGCGCGTTCTCGATGTCGCCGATCTCGATGCGGAACCCGGAGATTTTGACTTGATTGTCCCGCCGGCCCAGGTACTCCAGCTTGCCGTCCGGGGACCAGCGGCCGTAGTCGCCAGCCCGGTAAAGCCGCGCGCCGTCAACGTAGGGATCGGTGGAGTAGGCCTGTGCAGTACGCTCCGGGTCGTTGACGTAGCCGCGGCCCACGCACACCCCCGAGAAGGCGATCTCTCCCGGCGCTCCAAGCGGCACCAGCCGCTGCCGCTCGTCAAGGATATGGATCCGGACGTTCGGGATTGGCGGGCCCAGTGGCACGGAGCCGCCCGCGGGCGCTGCACTCATCACTTCGTGGTTCGTGTCGTCGGAGGTTTCCGTCAGCCCGTAGGCGTTGACCAGCTTGACGTTCGGCATCACGTCGAACCAGCGGCGGACCAGCTCACGCTTTAGAGCCTCCCCGGTCGCCGAGACGCAGCGGAGGAGCGGTAAGGCGCGAGGTTTGCCGCCCAGGTAGGCCACCACGGCGTCCAGATACGACGGGACGACTTGGAAGACCGTCACCGCGCCCCGTTCCACCGTGTCGATGAAACGCTCGACGTCGAGGATGCGGTCCTGCCCGACGATGAGTGTGCGGCCGCCCACGAGCAGCGCCGAGACCAATTGCCACAGCGAGATGTCGAAGCACTGGGGGGCGGTCTGGGCGATGACGTCCCCAGGGCGAATCCCCAGGTCCTCGATCTTGGCGTACAGGTGGTTCACCATGCCGTCGTGCTCACACATCGCGCCTTTCGGCTCACCAGTGGACCCGGAAGTGAAGTAGACGTAAGCGAGCTGATCGGGACGGATTTCCATGTTGAGGTCGTCAGCGGGGTAGCCGTCGCTTTCGATGTCCTCGAACAGAAGCTTCATAACTGCAGGCATTCCTGCCAGTGCCTGATCGAGGGTGGTGGTGCTGCCGCCTTCGGTGAGCACTACCCGGACCCCGGCCCGCGTGAGCGTCCTGGCGATCCGGTCGGCCGGGAAGTGCGGCTCGATCGGCAGGTATGCGCCCCCGGCTTTGAAGATGCCGATTACAGCGGCCATCCACTCCAGATCCCGTTCGGCGACGACCGCCACGATGTCCTCCGCGCGCAGCCCGCGCGCGAGCAGGGCACGGGCAATCCGGTTGGCGCGGGCGTTCAGCTCTGCGTACGTCCACTCCCGCGCGTGCTGAACGGCCGCGATACGTTCGGGATGCTGGCTGACCCGCTCCTCGAACAGCTCGTGGAAACGGCGCTGCGGCCGGGGTCGCTCGGGCCCGGCGAGCTGCTCAAGCTGGAAACGCCGCTCCTCCTGGCCGACCAGGTCGGTGTCGAGGGGATCCGCCTCCGGGTCTGCCACCAGGCCACGGAGCGCGGCCAGGTAGTAGCCGGCGATGCGGCGGCTGGCATCTGCGTCGAGAACATCCAGACGGTACTTCAGGCTAAGCACCTGGCTTGTGGCCGCGGTCCGAACCGACACATCGAGCACCGTGCCGGCCGGCAACCCGGTATGTCGACCGGAATCGTCGTTCCGAAGGCCGCCGAACAACACCTCGTAGCCAGGGGCTGCCGATTCGTGACCAGCTTGCCCGGCGCTTAACTGCTCCCCATCGGCCCGAAACTGGCGGCCGTCCGCGTCGGAGACGACGCCTCGCCAGGACCGGTGGGCCAGATCCAGGTTGCACTGCCACGTCCCGGCCGCATCCATGCAACCGGTGATGATCTCCGTTTCGCCGGACAGGGCCTGGAGCACTCTCGCGTGTGCCGCCAACCAGATTGAGCCGGGAGCCACCTGCAGGCTCCGGGCCAGCGTCCGCACGGCCGTACCCAGGTCCTCAGGTACCGGCAGCTCGACCAGCTCCTGGCCCGGCTGTGGATCCTGCGTCCACCTGGGGATCGTCGTCGACGCGGCAGCGGGGAGGGAGAGCCCGCCGTGGGCCGAATCGAACGAGTGGCCGGCCGTGCGGCAGCTGAGCGCGGGGCTGGAGGTCATGACAGTGTCCTTTCCAGGACGCCGGGGAATGTGGCGGTGGCGCGGGCTTCCTCTGCCGGATTGCCGGCCCACAGGGACCCGCGGGTGAGGACGGTCCCCTTCATAACGAAGGAGTCGGCGGCGACCACCGCGCCGTCTTCGACGGTCACGCCGTAGTGGACGAACGCGGAGACGCCGAGGGTGACGTCGTCGCCAACAACGATGTGGTCCGACTTGAACATGCCGTCCTCTTGGGAATGGGATTGGAGGGTGGAGCCGGCGTTCAGGGTGCAACGGGAGCCGACTGTGACCAGGGTCCGCTCGATGATGCCGCAGCCGTCGTCGAAAACCCGGCTTCCGATCCGTACGCCAAGCAGACGCCAGACCAGGGGCTTGAACGGCGTCCCGTTGAGGAGGCCTGCGTATCGGCTCTGCAGCGACATCTTCCAGTACCGCTCGTGGAACCAGAAGTAGGGGTTGTAGATGGAGCAGAGCTGGGGCTGAAGGGGTTTCAGTCCCGTCGCGAGACGCTCGATGCCGATGGGAACCAGCAAGCCAACCACGAGCATCACGACGAAGGCCACGCTGAGGGCAAGGAAACCGAACTGGTCGGACAGGTCGAGGGCGGCGAACATGATGATCGTGGCCAGCGAAATGTTAAGCCACCGCACCAGTATCAAGAGGACCATCGAGCGCAGGTTGTGCCTGTTCTTAGCTGCCAGGTCCCGGCGGAAGTGCGCACGGTTCGCATGCTCTTCGGGGAGGGCGTCCCGGAGGACCGAGCGGGGGATCTCGAACGGCGGTGACCCTAGCAGACCTACGTCATGGCGCATTGGTCCGTCGAGGGGGACCATCACCTTGGTCGCCAGCAGGCAGTTGTCCCCGGTCCTGGCCCCGGCAGGATAGAGCACTGCGTTGCCCAGGAAGTTGTGTGCGCCGATAGCCGCCCGACTGACCTTGAACGACGTCGCCGAGAAATCGGTGTTCATGAAGGACACCGCGTCGGCGATCATGGTGCCGGTGCCTATCGTCGAAAGGTACGGGTTGTCGTGTTTGAACACCGTGCCCAGATTCGAGCCGGTCTGCTGGACCTGCGGCTGCTTGTACCCGATGGCCCGCACGTAGTTCACGACGTATGAGCTGTCGCCAAACAATCCCGTCAGCATGGGCCTGTTGGTCATTCTCGACACCGCCCGCTCCGCCGCGTGCCGCAGACCAAACAGCGGATACACCGTGTCCGGCTTGATGGCGAGTTGAACCACCCGCGGGATGGTGGTGACGATGAGCAAAGACACGATGGTGCCACCGAAGACAGCAAGACCGGCATAGGTGATGGCGTCGGCGTAAAAGACCCAGTTGGTGAATGCGAACGCCTGCGTCTCCAGGAGTGCCGCAACGTTGGGGTTCGCCATGACAGCCAACATGACCGCCTGAGCCAGCAGAATACGGCCCAGGCCAACCATGCTGATCACCTGGGAGGTCGCGAACCATCCCCGGCGCCAGGGCGAGTAGGGCTTGGCCTCGACTCCGCCATAGTCCGCGTCGGTGCGCCGGCCGGGCGACCCGTGCCACCGCTCGCCGGCGGGCACGGACTGGCCAGTGTACAGGGTGGAGCGGTGGCCCAACTGCGACCCGTCTCCCAATGCAGTGTCGATGTCCAAAACGCTCCCCTCGCCGACGATGACGTCCCGGCCCAGCGTCAGCGCGCCCAGCTGGATGACGCCGCCGTGGCCGCGGTAGCCGTTGAGGATTGCGTCCTTGCGGATGACCGTCCCTTCCCCGATGGTGAGGAGGTCGGTGCAGACCGGCAGGCGGGTGGTCATGATCGTCACGTTGCGGCCCACTCTGGCGCCCATGGCCCGCAGGTAGAAGGTGGTCAGCGGGGACCCCTTCAGTAACACCAAGGGGGAGGTTCGCATCAAGGTCTTTACCAGCCAGAACCTGAAATAGGCCAGGCTCCACAGGCGGATTTCCCCGGGGTGGAAACGCCCAAGGATGATCCACTTAGCCGCCACGGGAAGGATGCACATCAGCACGAACACTGCCGCGGCATAGGCCGTTGACCGGAGGTAGATTTCCCAGAATTCTGTTCCGTGGCTCAGCCAGTGGTGGTTGCCCGACCCAGCTTCAGGGAAAACCCATTGGTACCAAACGACCGTGAGCAGTCCGGCGACCACGCAGTAGCCGAGATAGACAAGCACCTGCAGGGCACCGCAGGTGATATATTCCCATGTCCGGGCGTCCATGGGCCGCGGCGTTTTGGGCACCGAAGCCACGGCCGGTGAAGCCTCCTGCAACCGGTCCTGCTGAGAGGGAACCTGCAAGGCCGCGGCGAGGGCGGAGACGGTCGGGTTACCGTAGATATCCTTCATCGATACCGCCGGCAGGTCCGTCTGCTTACGCATGCGGGCGCAGAACCGCGCCATGACCAGCGAGTCCGCGCCCAGGTCCTGGAAGAAGTCGGCGTTCACCGGTACCTGCTGGATGCCGAGTACGCCGGCGAGCACCTCGGCCAGCCGCTCCTGCACCTGTGCCGTCGCCTCTTCCGCCGGCGCCAGGGCCCCGGCCAACGCCGAGATCGTCGGGTTCTGGTAAATGTCCTTGATGGACACCGGAGGCAGGTCCGGCTGCTTGCGCATCCGGGCGCAGAACCGCGCCATGACCAGCGAGTCCGCGCCCAGGTCCTGGAAGAAGTTGGCGTCCACCGGCACGTGCTCGACCTCGAGCACGCCGGACAGCACCTCCGCCAACCGGTTCTGAACCTGCACCTGTGCCGTCGCCTCTTCCGCCGGCGCCAAGGCCGCGGCCAGCGCCGAGATCGTCGGGTTCTGGTAAATGTCCTTGATGGACACCGCTGGCAGGTCCGGCTGCTTGCGCACCCGGGCACAGAACTGCGCCATGACCAGCGAGTCCGCGCCCAAGTCGTAGAAGAAGTTGGCATCCACGGGAACCTCGTCCTTCTTCACCACCGATGCGAGCAGATCCGCCAGCCGGCGCTCCAGGACAACGCCCGCACCCGTGACCGGAGTGGCTGGAAAGCCGTTCCCGACCGGAGCCGCGGTTGTCTCAGGAAGGAGGGGATCGATGGAAGATGTGGAACGCGGAGCGCCCTGCAGGTTGTCCAGACGCATTTTCACTGCAGGAAATTCCCTAGTGCGGCGGTGGCGGCGACGTAACCGGCCACGGATACGCGTGCAGGGCGCTGTGGCTCCGGTACGGTGTCGGACGGTTGGCCCGGAGCCCCTGTCACATCGTCGGTTGCCAGCGCTTCGGCGCCGAAATGATCGTGCACCCAGTCAGGGTTGTAGACAGTGTCCAGGTAGGGACGGCCCATGTCCGGGGAGATGGCAGCCGCCGTCAGGTCTTGGGCGTCGTGGTCAGCCAGCCAGGACATGGCACCGTGAACCACGGTCCCGGTAGAGCCACCCAGCATGAACCCGGCGGCCGCGAGGCGGTGGCAGGCGCGCACCGTGTCCAGTTCTTCGACCATCACCACGTCATCGATCAAGGACTCGTCGAGCTGCGGCGGCCGCACGCTCATGCCGAGTCCCGGGATCAGGCGGGTGGCCGGCTGGCCGCCGAACGACACCGATCCTGCGGCATCGACCGCGACAATCCGGACATCAGGCCGATGCTCACGGAAGTACCGCGCGCAACCCATCAAGGTGCCCGTTGTCCCGGCTCCCACGAACAGCACGTCCAAGTCGGGGAACTGATGGGCAATCTCGGGGGCAGTCCAGCGGTAGTGCGCTCCCCAGTTGCCCGGATTGGTGTACTGGTTGAGCCACACGTACCGTTCGTCGGATGCGCACAGGTCCAGCACGTGGTTGAGCCGGGCACCGAGGAAACCGCCGACGGGATCCGGTTCGGTGACCAGGTCCACCTGTGCCCCGAGCGACTCCATGAGTTGCCGGGTTGGCGGGTTGCAGCGCGGATCGATCACACACACGAAGCGGTATCCCTTGCTGGCGGCGATCATGCTGAGCGCTACGCCGAGGTTGCCCGAGGAGGACTCCACGAGGATGGAGCCGGGGCCGATCAGCCCCTCCCGCTCGGCGCGCTCCACCATCTCCCGCGCGGGCTTGAGCTTAATTGAGCCGGCAAAATTGAACCCCTCAATCTTCAAATAAAGGCGGCAGCCCAGCACCCCTTCCAGGTCAACGAACAGGCTCTGCTCGTTGAACAGGTGGGGATCTTTGATAATCGGCATGTTTTTCCCTCGTTCCTGCCATGAGCTTGGTCAGGGTTAGGGATGTTCCTGCCAGCTTGTGTGAAGGGTGCCGGACATCTGCGTCCGAACCGGTTCATTTTTCAAGAAGAGCCGCGCAGAGCGGCACGAATGGAGCACTGCGGCCGCCGCTATTTCCCCCAGCAGCAATACCTGGCTTCCCCACCGCGGATACTCCGAGATGCAGTTGAGGCTTCAAACCTGTACTTGACAGTAGGCAGGTTACGTAGCCCACCGCAACCACTTCGAGTACCTGTATCCACGCCCCGTGAGTACCTGCTTACACGCACTCGCACGCCCCGTGAGTACCTACTTGCTCGCGCTCGCAACCCCGCTCACTGATAAAGGCGGCACCGCGGCCAAGCCCGGCAGGCAGTTCGCGGGCACCCTTCATTTCCGCTAGTATTGATAGCTGGCTGCCCTGCGTCTTTCGGGCATGGAGGCGGCCATTCCATTCATACCTGGCAGCTGGCAAAATCCAGTTGTGCGAACAAAGGTCCCATTATGAAGTCTGATACCCACCCGAAGTACGAAGCTGTTGTTTTCAATGACCTGGCCTCCGGCACGAAGTTCCTGACCAAGTCCACCGTGTCTTCCAAGAAGACCATCGAGTGGGAAGACGGCAACACCTACCCGGTTATCGACGTCGAAATCTCCTCCGAGTCCCACCCGTTCTACACGGGCAAGCAGCGCATCATGGACGCCGCAGGCCGCGTCGAGCGCTTCAACGCTCGCTTCAAGGGCTTCGGCGGCAAGAAGTAACTCACTTCCCCCAAGCTTCAAGCGAAAGCCCGCACCGGCAACGGTGCGGGCTTTTCCGCGTTAGCGGCAGGCCGCGTTTTAGGGGCCCGGCCTTTCTGGGGCAGGATGGGACGTATGACTGCCACGCCCGTCCCAACTGATGGTTCCGCCGCCCGCCGGCACGGCGAGTACAAAGTACCCGGCGGCAAACTCGTGGTGGTGGACCTGGACGTGGTGGACGGCCGGCTCGCCGCCGTCTCCCTCAGCGGAGACTTCTTCCTGGAGCCCGACGAGGCGCTCCTGGACATCAACCGGGGGCTCACGGGATTGCCGGACACGACGACGGCGTCCGAGCTTTCCGCCGTCGTCACCGCGTCGCTGCCGGAAGGCGCAGCCCTGTTCGGCTTTTCTGCCGACGCCGTGGCGATTGCGGTCCGGCGTGCCCTGGCGAAAGCCACGTCCTGGGCGGACCACCACTGGAACCTTATTCCGCCCACAGTCCTGCCCACCGAAGTCAACGTAGCCCTCGACGAGGTCCTCACCGAGGAGGTGGGCGCCGGCCGCCGCAACCCCACGCTTCGTTTTTGGGACTGGCAGGAACCGTCAACAGTGATCGGCAGCTTCCAGTCCTACCGCAACGAGGTGGACGCCGGCGGTGTGGCGAAGCATGGCATCAACGTGGTCCGCCGCATCAGCGGCGGGGGAGCGATGTTTATGGAGGCGGGCAACTGCATCACCTACTCGCTGTATCTGCCGCAGACCCTGGTGGACGGGCTCAGCTTCGCCGACTCCTATCCCTTCCTCGATGCGTGGGTCATGGCGGCGCTGGAAAAACTGGGCATCACGGCCTTTTACATTCCGCTGAACGATATTGCCACGGACCAGGGCAAGATCGGCGGCGCGGCCCAGAAGCGCCTCGCCAACGGCGGCATGCTGCACCACGTCACCATGAGCTACGACATCGACGCCGACAAGATGGTGGAGGTACTCCGCATCGGCAAGGAAAAGCTCTCGGATAAAGGCACCCGCAGTGCGAAGAAGCGGGTGGACCCCCTCCGCCGGCAGACTGGTCTGGCGCGCGCCGAGATCATCGCGGCCATGATGGAAGTCTTCAGCGAGCGGTATGGCGCCACGCCATCGGAGCTGACCGGGACGGAACTGGCCAGCGCCCGCGAGCGTGTGGCAAGCAAGTTCGGCACGGAGGAATGGCTTCACCGGGTCCCCTGACGAGACCCAGGGAATCCGGGCCTTATCCCATCGATTGCTCCGCAGGTGCCCTTATGAGCGGCGAGAAGGGCGGTTACGGAGCAGCGGACGGGGTTTTGAGGACGGCCGCCTGCGCCGTCAGCGCCCGCAGAAGGTGGCTGCGTTGTTCAATGACAATCCGGCGCAGGGCGCCGGGTGCGTCGGCGTTCTCGGCCAGCCATTCGTCGGTCTGCAGGATTACCGGATGGTCTGCCGGTTCCGCCCCCTCGGCCAAGTCCCGCGCGAGTGGATACAGGCCCCGCACGATCCGGCTCGCGATCTCGATGCTGCGCCCGTCCCAGACTGTGCGAAGGCACTCAAAGTACGGCTCCGCGTAAGGTTCAAGCAGTCCTTCCGGGGCGGTGATGAAGCCGCTGATGGTGGCGGTCAGCAGCTGGTTGGACAGGTCGTTCCCCTGCACGGCCGCTTTCCATGCCGCTGCCTTGACCTCTGGATCGGGCCGGGCGGCGAGCGCTGTAGTGTGCCCGGCGCGTCCCGAGGCTGTGGTGTCGCGGGCCAGTTCAGCGTCGAGCTCGGCGACCGTTGCCTGCCCGTTCGCCGCCAGGGCGTGCCAAAGCTGCCAGCGCAGCTCGGCGTCAACTGCCAGGCCTGATACCGGGGATGTTCCGTCCAACAGGCCCCTCAGCCGGTGCAGCATCGCGTCATCGTGCCTGCTGAGGGTGGCAAGCGTCCGAGCCCACGCCAGCTGCTGGTCCGAGCCCGGCTGGGCGCGGTCCAGTTCTGCAGCAGCGGTCGCCAGGAAGGAGGCCCGCACGGCTTTCCGGTCGTCTGCAGACGTGTAGCGTTCGACGGCGGTTCTTGCGTTGTCGAGGATGTTCAACAGGACACCGATGCCAGTTTCCGCTGGAGCGAAGGTAGCCACCGTGTCAACGTACCGCGCAGCCGCGCTTTCACCGTCCCGGACCGAGTTCCAGAGCGCCGTCCAGCACAGGGCACGGGCCATGGGGTCCCTGATCCTGTCCAAGGAGGCCAGGACCGTGGCCTCTGACGCCGGGTCGAGCCGGACCTTGGCGTAGGTAAGGTCGTCGTCATTCACGAGCAGGAGCGCGGGCCGCGGCTGCCCCGTCAGCTCTGCAAGCTCTGTCCGTGCACCCACAACGTCGGTCTCGATGCTTCCGGTCCGCACCAAAGCGCCGTCGGCATCAAAATCATAGGAACCCACGCGCAGCCGGTGGGGACGGAGTTCTTCCCTTCCGGTGACCGGGTCCATTGCCTTCTGGACGATTGCCACCCGGCCCAGCACGCCGTCGTCGGCTGCCGCATTTGCAGCGATGTCCAGGGACAGCGTGGAGATGCCCGAGGTTTGCAGCCACTGCTGCGCCCACCCCGCCAGGTCCCGCCCGGAGGAGGCGCTGAGGGCCGCAAGCAGATCGGCCAGGGAGGTGTTTCCGTAGGCGTGCTTGCGGAAGTACCCGCGGGACCCGGCGATAAACGACTCGAACCCCACGTAGGCCACCAGCTGCTTCAACACCGAAGCGCCCTTGGCGTAGGTGATGCCGTCGAAGTTCTGCTTCGCGGCCTCAAGGTCCGGGATGTCCGCCACAATCGGGTGCGTGGTGGGCAGCTGGTCCTGGACGTAGGCCCAGGCCTTTCGCTTGTTGGCGAAGTTGACCCAGGCGGTGTCCCAATCGGTGGCCCGGTCAACGCCCAGTGTGCCCATGTAGTCCGCGAAGGATTCCTTGAGCCATAGGTCATCCCACCACTGCATCGTCACCAGGTCCCCGAACCACATGTGCGCCATCTCGTGCATGAGGGTGTTGGCGCGGCCCTGGTACTGGGCGTCGGTGGCACGTGAGGTGAAGACGTAGTTCTCGGTGAACGTCACCAGGCCGGGGTTCTCCATGGCGCCGAGATTGTATTCGGGAACGAAGGCCTGGTCATACTTGCCCCAGGGGTAGGGGTAGTCGAAGAGCCGGTTGAAGAAGTCCAGGCCGTTCTTGGTGAGACGGAAGAGCTCACCGGTGTCGAAGGATTCCGCCATCGACGCCCGGCAGTACAGGGCGAGCGGCACGTCGAGGGGGGTGCCGTCGTCGAGCGTTGCCTGCCAGCGGTCCTCGGCCTTGAAGTAGGGGCCGGCCAGCACGGTGGTGATGTAGGTGGACATGGGTTCGGTGCTGGCGAAGTCCCAGCATGCCGCGGCCGGGTCGCTGGAAAGGAGCGTGCGGTTCACTTCCGCGCCGTTGCAGGCCACGTGCCATTCGGCGGGTGCCGTCACATGGAAAGTGAAGGCGGCTTTGAGGTCGGGCTGTTCGAAGTTCGCGAAGACCCGGCGGGCATCCGCGGGCTCGTACTGTGTGTAGAGGTAGCACTGGCCGTCGGCGGGATCCACGAAGCGGTGCATGCCCTCGCCCGTGCGGCTGTACAAGGCGGTACCGGTGACGGTCACCTGGTTCTCTGCCTGCAGGTTTTCCAACTTGATGCGGGCGCCGCCCACCGCGTGCTCCACGCGGAGTTCCTGGCCGTTAAGGAGCACGCTGTGGACCTCGCCGATGAAATCCAGGAACGTCGAGGAGCCTGGCTCGGCGGTGAAGTTGATGATGCTGCGGCTTGGATAGCCTGCAACGTCCGGGTCCGCTGCCCGCCGCACGTCCAGCGCTACGTCGTAGCTGGTGGTGCTGATCAGGGCTGAACGTTCGGCGGCTTCATTGCGCTGCAGATTCTCATTTAACACCCAGCTATCTAAGCACGCGCCCGGTGTTCAAAATCACGCGGCGATCAGCAGGGCGGCCGCAAGTCCCAGGAGGGCAATAAGGAGCCAGGACACCAGGGCCGCCAGGAGCGCACGGCCACCGGTGTGCAGCAGTAGGCGGATCCGCACCGCTGAGCCCAAACCAAACAGCGCGGCGCCCAGCAGGATGTCTTGAACCGCCGCCCCCGCCTCCAGCCATCCTCCCGGCAGCCAACCGGCGGAGCGGAGACCCACCATGGCGACGAAGCCCAGGACAAACAGGGGCACCACCGGCGGGAGCTTCGCATTGCCATCCGCCCCCGGGCCGGGTTTCGCAGTCAGGCGCTGGTGCGCTCCCGCGATGGCTGCCACGGGTGCGAGCAGCAGCACGCGGGTGAGCTTGACGATGACGGCGATGCCGAGTGCCGCAGTCCCGGCGGTCTGCGCCGTGGCCACCACCTGGCCGACGTCGTGCACCGAGGCGCCAATCCAGGCACCGAAAACCGGCGCGCTGAGCTGCAGGGGATGGATCAGCAGAGGCATGACACCGATCGCGAGGGTTCCGCAGAGCGTCACCAGCGCCACCGGCAGGACGGTGTCCACGTGCCGGATGCGGCGGACGGCTGCCATGGCGCCGATTGCGGAAGCGCCGCAGATTGAAAACCCCGTTGCCACCAGCAGCGACGTCACCGGCGGAAGCCCGAACAGCCGGGAGATCAGGTAGGTTCCGCCGAAGCCGGCGGCCACCACCGCCGCGATCAGCAACAGGGCAAGCCAGCCCAGTCCCAGTACGTCCATAACGCTCACCTTCAGGCCCAGCAGGACAATCCCGCCGCGCATCAGGTGCTTTCCGGCGAAGTCCAGCCCCGGGCGTGCCCTGCCGGCAGTCCAGACGCCCGTCGCCGGCAGGTTGGCCGCCAGGACGCCCAGGACCACGGCCAGGGTCATGGCCGGGAGGGCTGGAACGAGCCAGTGGACCAGGAAGGCGGCGGCCAGTGCCACGGCTGCCGTAGCCAGGCCCGGAAGCAGCCGGTCGGCGCCTCCAGGGATGCCCGGGCCGGGGGTGGGGAGGCTTCTGCGGACTGGCACTCACCTACTGTGCCGGAAAAGACACGGGATGCACGAACCGGACCACGTCCGCCAACACGCCAGAATGGATGGCAGTAATGAATTCGAAACAAAAAGATGGTTGGCTATTGGACATGTCAGACCTATTCCAGGATTACTCCGTGGCCGCCGGCCGGACCGGAGCCTACGACGAGATGTTCGCCCCCGGGCAACAGGCCCGTGACTCTTATGGGCAGGTGGCGGACGCCCTTCGCAAGCTCTCCCTTGCCGATGTCAGTGCCCGTGCCGACTCGATGGCGCGCACCTTCCTGGACCGCGGTGTCACCTTCGACTTTGCCGGCGAGGAGCGTCCCTTCCCGCTCGATATCGTTCCCCGGGTCATTCCCGCCGCGGAATGGGATGTGCTGGAACGCGGCGTCGCCCAGCGCGTGCACGCGCTTGAGGCCTTCCTCAACGACGTGTACGACAAGATGAACGTGGTGTCCGACGGCGTGATACCCCGGCAACTGGTGACCACCAGTGCACATTTCCACCGCCAGGTCCACGGCTTCGAACCGGCCGGCGGCGTGCGGGTGCACATCTCCGGCATCGACGTCGTCCGTGATGCAGCCGGAACCTTCAGGGTCCTCGAAGACAACGTGCGCGTTCCTTCCGGGGTCAGCTACGTCCTGGAAAACCGGCGTGCCATGGCGAAGGGCCTGCCCGAAGCCTTCGGCCAACAGCTCATCCGCCCGGTTGAGGAATACCCCCGCCGGCTCCTCTCGGCCCTGCGTAAAACCGCACCCGCGGGCGTTGACGATCCCACCGTCGTCGTCCTGACCCCCGGCGTGTTCAACAGCGCCTACTTCGAGCACACCCTGCTCGCCGGCCTGATGGGCGTGGAACTGGTGGAAGGCCGCGACCTCATCTGCCGTGGAAACCGCGTCTACATGCGCACCACCGCCGGTGAGCAGCGCGTGGACGTCATCTACAAGCGGATCGACGACGACTTCCTGGACCCATTGCAGTTCCGGGCCGACTCCATGCTCGGGTGCCCCGGACTCGTCAACGCAGCCCGGGCAGGCGGGGTGACCATCGCGAACGCAGTGGGCAACGGCGTCGCGGATGACAAACTGGTCTACAGTTACGTCCCGGACCTCATCCGCTACTACCTCAACGAGGAACCCATCATCGCGAACGTGGACACCTTCCGCCTGGAGGAGAAGGAAGCCCGCGAGTACACTCTGGACAACCTGTCAGAACTCGTGGTCAAGCCTGTGGACGGCTCGGGCGGCAAGGGTCTGGTCATCGGCCCCGACGCCTCCAAGGACGAGTTGGACGCCCTCCGCCAGAGGGTCATCGCAGACCCCCGCGGCTGGATCGCGCAGCCGGTACTGCAGCTCTCCACCGTCCCCACGCTGGGCGGAGACAAGTTCGGCCCCCGCCACGTGGACCTGCGGCCCTTCGCAGTGAACGACGGCGACAACGTCTGGGTGCTGCCCGGCGGCCTTACCCGCGTGGCACTGAAGGAAGGCTCGCTGATTGTGAACTCCAGCCAGGGCGGCGGGTCCAAGGACACCTGGGTCCTTGCCGATTCGCCCCAGGTGCCGGTGGAGACCCTGCCCCGGCCGTCCATTTCGGTGCGCGAACGCGTGTCCGTGTGGCCGGTTGAAAGCAACTGGCGCGACCGCCAGTCGGAGCAGCAGCAGTGAACCGGGCCGTGATCCATCGATTGTCTTTTCCAGTGTCGGGCCCGCAGGAGGTAGCCGCGAATGCTTAGCCGTATTGCCGAGTCCCTTTTCTGGATTGGCCGTTATGTGGAGCGTGCCGACGGCACGGCGCGCATCCTCGATGTGCACCTGGAGCGGCTGAACCACCTGCCCATGGACGAACGGAAAAGCGTGGCGCAGGAGCTTCTGGCTGTTATGGGCGCCCGCCCGCAGAGCGAGGACTTCGGCCTGCCGGAACTGCTCCATGCCCTGGCGTACGACAAGACCAGCGCCACGTCCATCGCGGGATCCCTGGGAGCCGCACGCGAAAACGCCCGCCGCGCCCGCGAAACGGTCTCCTCCGGCCTGTGGGAGAGCCTCAACACCACGTACTACGGGTTGAGCCAGCACCGCAAGGACGTGGTGGGTACCTACCGGTTCTGCAACTGGACGCTGGAACGCACCGCCATGGTGAGCGGCCTGGCGGACACCACGGTGAGCCATGATGAAAGCTGGCTGTTCCTGGTGTTGGGGCGCTCCCTGGAGCGGGCCGACATGACCGCCCGCATGCTGTCCACCCGCGACGTCCTGTCCGCAGGAATGTCCTGGGTCAACATGCTCAGGTGCGCCGGCGCCTACGAATCCTTCCTGCGCACCCGCCGGGCCGCCTTCGGCGACCAGCACGCTGCAGAGTTCCTGCTCCTGGACCGGCTGTTCCCGCGGTCCATTGTGTATGCGCTGCGGGATGCCGACGAGTGCCTTGCCAAACTGGATCCCTCCGCGCAGCGTGTGGGCTTCATCAACGACGCCCGCCGGATCGTGGGGCAGGCGCGCACGTTCCTCGAGTTCCACCGCACGGACGACCTCATGTCCGAACTCCCCGAACACATGGAACGCGTGCAGAAGGCAGTGTCCCAGGCCTCGGACGCCATTTCCCGTAAGTACTTCAATCAGGCGGACGAACTGGCCTGGGTGGGAGAAGTTTCATGACCCGGCTAAGCATCGTTCACAAGACGGCCTACAAGTACAACAAGCGGGTCACCCTGTCCTACAACGAGGCCCGGATGACGCCCCTGACGGATTCCCAGCAGGTGGTGCTGGAATCGGTGGTCAAGGTTTCGCCGTCGCAGGCAGCAGTGAGCACCTATCGGGACTACTGGGGGACCAGGGTCACGGCCTTCGACGTGCAGATGCCGCATGAGCACCTCGAAGTGGTGTCCAACATCACGGTGGAAGTACACCGCGCCGAAAAGATTCCTTCCGAGGCGGACATTGTGGGCTGGGACGTCCTTGCCGCACCCGAGACCCTCAATACGTTCAGCGACTGGCTTCCCCAGTCCAGGCTGAGCGGTCCCGGGGACGAGGTCCTGGGCATCATCCCCGGCGTGGTAGAGGACAAAAACCCGCACGACGCCGCGATGGCCGTCTTCGCATGGATGCGCGGCGAGATGACGTACATGTCCGGCTCCACCGCCGTCACCACCAATGCCGAGGAGGCCTGGGGCCAGCGCCAGGGCGTTTGCCAGGACCTCGCCCACCTCGCCATCGGAGCCCTGCGGAGCTGCGGTATCCCGGCCCGGTACGTCTCGGGGTACCTGCACCCGCGGGCGAGCGCAGGCATCGGCGAAACCGTGGCCGGGCAGTCGCACGCCTGGCTGGAGTTCTGGGACGGCGACTGGCGGAGCTGGGATCCCACCAACCACAAGCCTGCCGGTGACTTCCACGTAACCGTGGCCAGGGGGAGGGACTACCGCGACGTGTCCCCGCTCAAGGGCATCCTGTCCGGTGGCGGCGGGTCCGCACTGAACGTCAGCGTGGAGATCACCCAGCTCGCCTGATGGCGCCCGGCCTGACCGGCAGCTGTTTCACTTGGAGGCGTCCGCATCTGCGGACGCCTCCGGCGTTTAGTCCGGCATACTCCGGCGCTGTCCTGGCAACGCCGCCTCCGTGCCACTACCAGGGGCTTGGCCTGTAGTCCTTGAGGAACACCCCGTACTGGTCCTCGCCGTGTTCGCCCATCACGATCGGATCGTAGACCCGCGCTGCCCCGTCCACCAGGTCCAGCGGCGCATGGAAGCCTTCCTCCATAAGCCGGACCTTGGTGAAGTGGGGACGCTCGTCGGTGATCCAGCCGGTGTCGACGGCGGTCATCAGGATGCCGTCGGTGTCCAGCATTTCCTGCGCGCTGGTCCGCGTCATCATGTTCAGAGCCGCTTTGGCCATGTTGGTGTGCGGGTGGCCGGGGCCCTTGTAGGCGCGCGAGAACTGGCCCTCCATGGCGGAGACGTTCACGATGTACTTCCGCTGCGCTGTGGACCGTTTCATGGCGGGGCGGAGCCGGCTGACCAGCAGGAAGGGGGCTGTGACGTTGCAGAGCTGGACCTCGAGCATTTCCAGCGGGTCCACCTCGTCCACTACCTGCGTCCAGCTGTTGATGGTGGCCAGGTCCGGTACCAGCCCGCCGGCGTCGATCGCTGTTCCCGAGGCGATGCGTTCCAGCGAGGCGGAACCGGTGGAGAGCGCCAGTGAGGTGATGGCGTCGCCGGCGAGGACCGGATGCTCGGTGACGCTGCTGGCCAGGGCCAGGGGGTGCTTGTCGTGTGCGTGGCCGAAGGTCACGAGCTCGGGGCCGCCGTTGGCATGCTCGAGTGCCGCGGGAAGCGGTTCGTCCTCCGCGTCCACCAGCGGCTTGTAGGCGTTGCCCGACCGCCGTACCGTCTGGGCTGCATTGTTGATGATGATGTCCAGGGGGCCGGCCTCGTTGAGCGAGTCGGTCAGGGCCATCACCTGGGCGGGGTCGCGCAGGTCGATGCCCACAATGCGGAGCCGGTGCAGCCACTCGCCGCTGTCCTCCATTGCGGCAAAGCGGCGGGCCGCGTCCTTGGGGAACCGGGTGGTGATGGTGGTGTGGGCGCCGTCACGGAGCAGCCGGAGCGCGATATACATGCCGATCTTGGCGCGTCCGCCGGTGAGCAGGGCGCGGCGGCCCGTCAGGTCGGTGCGGGCGTCGCGTTTGCCGTGGTTGAATGCGGCGCACTCCGGGCAGAGCTGGTGGTAGAAGGCGTCAACCTGGGTGTAGTGCTGCTTGCAGATGTAGCAGGGGCGGGACCGGATGAGGTGGCCGGCAACCTTGCCGGTGGCGGAGGGGGCAAGCTTGTTCCCCCGGGTTTCGTCGTCGATCCGGTCCGGGGCTGCGGTGGCTGTCTGGGCGAGCACGGCCCGGTCGGCCTCGGAGATCAGGTCGCGCTTGGTGACACGGCGGTGCCGCTTGACGGCCTTGAACATTTTCCCGGTGGCGCGGCGCACCGAGACGTAGTCCGGATGCTCCTCGTCGTAGGCGTGGATCGTGTTGAGGACCTTGAGGCAGGCCTGGATTTCCTCAGGCGTCAGATCGGGGAAGCTCATTAGGCCAATTTTACAGGCTGGGCCTGCGTGCCGGCCCCACGGTGAGAAGGGCCGGCCGAAGGGGAGCGCCCTGCCGGGCGCACCCCGGGCACGCTCAGGAGATACGTGCGCTGGGCGCTGTTTCCGCCGCTGCAGCAGCGTGCGTTTTGGCCACCTTGTCAACGGACTCGCGAACGTCCGGGTACTGTTCCGCTGCCGCCTTGACGGCGTTGGGCACCAGATGCAGGTTGGCGGCCGCGAGCTTGCGCTCCGCTTCACCGGGCTCGGGGACTTCCTGGCCCTTGGACAGGACGGTGATGCCGGAATCAGTGACCTTGAAACCGCGGGAGCGGTCCAGCTCCGGGTCCAGTCCGATTGCAGCCCCAGCAGGCACCTTCACGTTTTTGTCAATGATGGCCCGGTTGATCACGGCGCCCGCGCCGATCTGTACTTTATCCATCAGGACGGAATCGATGACCCGGCTGCTGGTGGCCACGTAGACGTCATTGGAGAGGACGGACCCTTCCACCACACCGCCGGAGATCACCACGCCGCTGGACACGATGGAGTCCAGCGCGGTGCCCACCGTGTTGTTCTGCCCACGGACGAACTTGGCCGGCGGGGAGATGCTTTGCCGGGTGTAGATGGGCCATTCGGAGTTGTACAGGTTGAAGACCGGCAACGGGGAGATGAGGTCCATGTGGGCGTCGTAGAAGGAGTCGATGGTGCCGACGTCGCGCCAGTACGTACGGTCGCGCTCGGTGGAGCCGGGGATGTCGTTGAGGGTGAAGTCGTAGACGTCCGCTTCGCCCTGGTTCACGAAGTAGGGGATGATGTCGCCGCCCATGTCGTGCTTGGTGTCGAGCCGCTCGGCGTCGACGTGCAGCGCCGCAACCAAGGCGTCGGCGTCGAAAACGTAGTTGCCCATGGAGGCAAGGAACTGTGAGGGGTCGGCCGCGAGCCCCGGGGTGGTGGCCGGCTTTTCCACGAAGGCGGCGATCTTCTGGGGATTGTCCTGGTCCACTTCGATCACGCCGAACTGGTCGGCCATGTGCAGCGGCTGCCGCACCGCGGCCACCGTGGCCTTGGCGCCGCTGTGGACGTGCTGCGCCACCATCTGCGCGAAGTCCATGCGGTAGACGTGGTCAGCGCCGACAACCACCACAATGTCCGGGTTGGCGTCGTGGATGAGATTCAGGGACTGGTAGATGGCATTGGCGCTGCCGAGGAACCAGCTCTTGCCCACCCGCTGCTGGGCCGGGACAGAGGCCACGTAGTTGCCCAGCTGGGTGGACATGCGCCAGGTTTCCGAGATGTGGCGGTCAAGGCTGTGGGATTTGTATTGCGTGAGAACGACGATCTGCAGGTAGCGGGAATTCACCAAATTGGACAGGGCGAAGTCGATCAGGCGGTAGCTTCCCGCAAAGGGCACGGCAGGCTTCGCCCGGTCTGCCGTCAGCGGCATCAGCCTGTTTCCCTCGCCGCCTGCAAGGACAATGGCCAGGACTCTTTTGTTCAACGGCATAATTGGTCGCTCCTGTACGCCTTCGTAACTCCCCAAGACAGTCCGGCATGCCCGGACTCCTTCACACTAGAACAGTTAAGCGTGAAGGACTACCTTGGTGCTTGTGCGAATAGACATTGTGACTAAAGAGTTCCCGCCGGAGATCTATGGTGGCGCCGGGGTCCACGTGGCCGAATTGAGCAGGGTGCTTAGTAAGCATGTTGACCTGCACGTTCGTGCTTTCGGGGCTCCCCGCGACGCCGATTACCATGGCGCCGGGGTGACTTCCTACTCCGTGCCGGAGGACCTGGGTTCGGCAAACGCGGCTGTGCAGACACTAGGCGTTGACCTGCGGATCGTCCCGGACGTCGAGGGCGCGGACGTGGTCCACTCGCATACCTGGTACGCCAACATGGCAGGCCACCTTGCGTCCCTGCTGCACGGGATTCCGCATGTTCTCAGCGCCCACAGCCTTGAACCGCTCCGTCCCTGGAAGGCCGAGCAGCTCGGCGGGGGCTACGCGCTGTCCTCGTGGGTGGAGAAGACCGCCTACGAGGCCGCAGCGGCCATCATCGCCGTATCGGAGGGCATGCGGCAGGACATCCTGCGCAGCTACCCCGACGTGGACCCGGCCAAGGTGCGGGTGGTCCACAACGGCATCGACGTCGAGCTGTGGAACCGCGACGAGAACAGCGACGCCGTCCGCGCACTGGGCATTGATCCGGACAAGCCGAGTGTTGTCTTTGTGGGGAGAAACACCCGCCAGAAGGGGGTTCCCTACCTTCTGCGGGCCGCCGCGAAGCTTCCCGCCGACGTCCAGCTGGTCCTCTGCCTGGGCGCGGCCGACACTCCGGAACTGGCCGCGGAAACTGCGCGCCTGATCGAGAACCTGCAGCGGGAGCGGACCGGCGTTGTCCTCATTGAACGCATGCTGCCCCGCAATGAGCTCATCCAGGTGCTCAGCCATGCGACGGCCTTCGCCTGCCCCTCCATCTACGAACCGCTGGGCATCGTAAACCTGGAAGCCATGGCCTGCGGCGCAGCCGTTGTGGCCAGTGCCACCGGCGGCATCCCCGAGGTGGTGGAGCACGGCCGGACCGGGCTCCTCGTGGACCTGGAGCAGGTCACTGACGGTACCGGTACGCCCCTTGACCCGGAAAAGTTCGTCACCGAGTTCGCCGCCGCCCTCACCGAGGTGGTCTCGGACCCCGAGCGGGCCCGCGCCATGGGACAGGCCGGCCGGCTGCGCGCCGAACAGCACTTTTCCTGGGAGTCGATCACCGAAACAACCCTCGAGGTGTACCGCTCGGTGCTTCCGGCACAGAGCTAGCCGGCTCCTCTGAAGGAACGACGACGGCGCCGCACCCTCGCAAGGGGAGCGGCGCCGTCGTCATTCCTGCCGTCAGGTGACGGTCAGTTGCGCTTCCCTGCGGCGGTGCGGGCCAGCAGCACCTTCTCGTCCACGGGCGCCTGGCCGCTGGCGCGCTGGCTTCTGAAGTAGGTCCGTGCCTCGTCCTGCCGTTCCTTCTCGGCGCCCGTCGCAATCTTCGCCCGCACGTGCTGTTCGCCGTACCCGAATGCATCCACGAGGTCCACGGCATGCGGGCGGAGCTTCACAAGCAGCCGGTTGATGTAATCACCCACGGTGCGTCCCCGCTGCATGGAAAGGCGGCCGTTCATGAGGTACCAGGACAAGTTCTTTTCGATCAGGGAAAGTCCGAACAGGTCGCGCAGCCAGGTCAGCACCGCTTTAGTGCCGGGGTCGGTGACATCGCGGAGCGCGTCCGTGAACGCCTCCCATTGAAGCAGTTCGGCGTGTGCCTGGGCAGCGTCGATGAGTTCGTTTTGGTGCCGGTTGAACAGGGCCGCGCCCTTCTCCTGTGACAGCCGGCCCGTACCCTTGAGCGCTGTCGCAGCCTCGGCCACCATGGTCTGCACCCGGTCGGTGAGGAGCGCACGCTGCCCCTCCTCATCGCGGAGGGCAATCGCGGCCTTTTGCACCGATCCCGTGTCAGCCACGAACTGGGCCACCTGGCGCAGGCCGGTGCGGTGGATGGCGGCTCCGGTGGCCTGGCCCACGACGTACCGGGCCAGCACCCCGAAGTCGACGCTCCGGAATTCCTTGGCGTAGTCAGCCAGCAGCCGCTTGGCGACGAGCTGCAGCAGCACGGTGTTGTCGCCCTCAAAGGTGGCGTACACGTCGAGGTCGGCCCGCAGTGACGCGAAGCGGTTTTCGATCAGAAACCCGGCGCCGCCGCAGGCTTCGCGGCACTCCTGCAGGGTATCCAAGGCATGCCAGGTGCTCAGCGGCTTCAGCGCAGCAGCGAGCGTTTCCAGGTCCTGGCGGTCTTCGTCCGTATCGTGGGCGCCCGAGAAAACGTCGTCGAACTTCTCCAGCAACTGCTCGTGGGCAAAACTGGCAGCGTAGGTGCTGGCCAGCCTCGTGAACAGGCGCTTCTGGTGGCGCTGGTAATCCAAAAGCACTTCCTCTTCCGTGTGGGACGAGGCGTTGAACTGGCGGCGTTCGGTGGCGTACTGGATGGCCGCCTTCAGAGCCACTTTGGAGGCGGCCACGGCTGCGCCGTCCAGGGACACGCGGCCCTGCACCAGGGTGCCCAGCATGGTGAAGAAGCGGCGGCCGGGGCTGGCGATGGGGGAGCTGTATCTTCCGTCGCTGTCCACGTCGCCATAGCGGTTCAGCAGGTTGGTGCGTGGGATCCGGACGTTGGTGAAGTGCAGCCTGCCGTTGTCGATGCCGTTAAGGCCGCCCTTGATGCCGTCATCCTCACCGCCGATACCGGGCAGGAATTCCTTTGTTTCAGGGTCCCTCAGGTCCACGTAGAACGCGTGGACGCCGTGCCTGACGCCCCGGGTGACCAGTTGGGCGAACACCACTGCACCCAAGCCGTCCGTGGCCGCGTTGCCGATGTAGTCCTTCCACGCTGCCCGGAATGGCGTGTGCACCACGAATTCATCGGTGGAGGGGTCATAGGTAGCGGTGGTGGCGATGCTGGCCACGTCAGAGCCGTGGCCTGTCTCCGTCATGGCGAAGCAGCCCGGGATTTCCAGGTTCATGATCCCTGGAAGCCACTTGGAGTGGTGTTCGGCGGTGCCGAGGTGCATCACCGCCGAACCGAAGAGTCCCCATTGGACGCCGGCCTTGATCTGCAGTGACGGGTCCGCCACCACCAACTCCTCAAAGCCGGCGATGTTCCCGCCGTGGTCATCGGAGCCGCCCAGCGCCTTGGGGAACGCGCGGTGCACTGCCTCGTTCTCCACGAGGTACTTCAACTGCCCGAACACCCTCTCACGGTGTTCAGTGTGCGTCAGCCCTTCGACCTTGTGCAGCTCCGGCTGTGCTGCGAGGCTCCTGGCCTGAAGCCGGGTTGCGGCCCACTTGCCAAGGAGCTGACCGCCCAGCGCATCGACGTCGACGGCAGGCTGCGCGGAGGCTGTTCGCGGGGCGGTTCCGGAGGGGGCGGCCGTTGGGGCGGGGCGTTGCCGGTTTCCGGCGGGACGGTCCACTAGTTCAGTCATGTCAATGTCCTTCGTTGGTCTGACAGGTGGGTTGGTGGTGCTGCGGCTAAGCAAGGGGGATCAGGCGTCAGGGACGGACAGCTTGGGCAGTTCGGGGGCAATGCCGACGCACAGCCAAGCCGTAATTTGCCGTGCCATCGCTTCCTGCCCGGGTTTCGTTGCAGAGTCAGGGGTACTGAGCCACTGTTCGCCCGCATTCCGCACCAGTCCGATCGCAGCTTTGGGCCAGTAGCCGATCACGGCCTCCTTGCCATCGCCCAAGTGGGATCGCATCGGGGTGGCAATCATGTCGGCGACGGCGTCAAAGAAGTGCCCAAGGGCAGCGGAGCCGGCTGCGGCGTCCTGGGGGCTGTCCGGTTCAGTGGCATGCCGTGTGACGAAGGTGTAGACGTTGGGGCTCGTACTGGCCATCTGCAGATAAGCGGTGACCATTGCCAACAAGCCTTCGCGCGGGGTGACGGCGCTCTGCGCAGCCTCCTGGATCCGCCGCTGCATCTGGCTGAGGACAACTTCGCCCACTGCCTGCTGGAGTCCGGCCTTGTCGCCGAAGTAGCGGTAGAAGACAGACTTGGACGTCCCTGCTGCGGCAGCTATGTCCTCCATGGATGCGTCGCTTCCCAGGGTGTGTACCGCCCGGCGCGCTGACTTGATCAGCTCCCTGCGCCGTTCCTCCCGGTGGCTCTGCCAGCGTGACGAGCGCCCGTCTTCGGGCGCGGCGGCAGCGGGGGACGTTTGCTGGATGTTCACGATACCCAGCGTATCAGGTACGCTGGGTATCGGTAATCGAACGTGACCCGAGGAGATACCCATGTCCATTGACGGACAGCCCACCACCGGACCTGACGCGGCCTGGACTTCCGCCGCTGCCGCCGCCCGTGCGCACCGCCGCGCAGTCATTGTCGGCGGCAACCGAATCCCGTTCGCTCGATCGGGCGGGGCCTATGCCAAGTCCTCGAACCAGGACATGCTGACAGCAGCCCTTGACGGGCTGATCGCACGTTTTGGCCTGCAGGACGAACGGATCGGGGAAGTGGCCGCGGGTGCAGTGCTCAAGCACTCACGGGATTTCAACCTCACGCGTGAGGCCGTCCTTGGTTCTGCCCTTTCCCCGGAGACCCCCGCCTACGACCTCCAGCAGGCGTGCGCCACAGGCCTGGAAACGGTGGTGGGGCTGACCAACAAGATTAAGCTGGGCCAAATCGACTCGGCGATCGCCGGCGGGGTGGATTCCGCGTCGGACGCGCCGGTGGTGGTCAGCGAAGGCCTCCGTGAGGTAATCCTCGACCTCAACCGGGCCAAGAGCCTTCCACAGCGGCTGCAGATCCTCAGCCGCCTGCGGCCAAAGGACCTGGCACCGCTGGCGCCCGGAACGTCCGAGCCGCGGACCGGCCTGTCCATGGGGGAGCACCAGGCGCTGACCACAGCACAGTGGAAAATTTCGCGCGAGGCACAGGATGAACTCGCCCTGAACAGCCACCGGAACCTTGCGGCCGCTTATGACGCCAAGTTCTTTGACGACCTGCTCACCCCTTACCGGGGACTGACCCGCGACGGCAACCTGCGGGCAGACACCTCCCAGGAAAAGCTGGCCACCCTGAAGCCCGTCTTCGGGAAAAACCTCGGCGCCGACGCCACCATGACTGCCGGGAACTCCACACCGCTGACTGACGGCGCCTCCACTGTCCTGTTGTCTTCGGAGGAGTGGGCCGATGCCCGCGACCTGCCCAAGCTCGCCGCCGTGGTGGACGCCGAAGCAGCGGCGGTGGATTTTGTGCACGGCAAAGACGGCTTGCTGATGGCCCCGGTGTTCGCCGTGCCCCGGCTGCTCTCCCGTCATGGGCTCACGCTCGACGACTTTGATTTCGTCGAGATCCACGAAGCCTTCGCAGCGACGGTCCTCAGCATGCTGGCCGCCTGGGAGGACGAGGAATTCGGGCGGACGCGGCTCGGTCTGCCGGGTGCCTTTGGGAAAGTCGACCGCTCAAAGCTGAACGTCAACGGGTCCTCGCTTGCCGCCGGCCATCCGTTCGCCGCCACCGGTGGCCGGATTGTTGCTTCACTCGCCAAGATGCTGCATGACAAGGCCGCCGCCGAGGGACGTCCTGCCCGGGGCCTCGTATCGGTATGCGCCGCCGGCGGCCTGGGCGTCGTTGCGATTCTCGAATCACTGTAGGGGGAACGGATGACAGACAAATACGCACAGTTCGTGAACCAGGGCCTGGGCAGGAATGTGGCCAAGAAGCTCGGCCTGCCACAGCCAGCGGTCCTGCGCCGGTACGAGCCCGGTGGCCCGATGATCACCGGGCCCATCCTGGTCCAGGGAGATACTGCCGGTGCCGACAGCCTGGCTGCCGCACTGCTGTCCTGGGATCTTGACGTCCGGCGGCACGCCGTTCCGCGGGAAAAGCTTGGCGCCATCATCCTGGTGCTGGATGAAGTGGAACGGCCGGAAGACCTGGGGAAGCCAATTCTTTCCGCGGCAGCCTCCCTCCGGGACCTGGCTCCGGGCGGCCGCGCCATTACCGTGTCCCGGCCGGCGTCAGGCGCAACCTCCCCGGCAGCAGCAGCCGCGCGCCAGGGGGTGGACGGGTTCCTGCGCTCGCTGGCGAAGGAACTGCGGGCAGGTGCCACCGGAAACGGCATCCTCCTGGCACCGGACGTGCAGACGGCGAGTCCGGGGGCACTGGAGGCAGTCCGGTTCTTCCTATCCGGCCGCTCCGCCTTTGTGGACGGTCAGTTCGTCACAGTCTCCACGGCTGGGGAGCCTCCCCAGGACCTGGACAAGCCCCTGAAGGGGAGGATCGCCGTCGTCACAGGAGCAGCCCGCGGCATCGGCGCGGCAATTGCCAGGACCCTGCACCGGGACGGGGCCACCCTGGTGCTGGTGGATATCCCCGCGTCAGGTGAGCAGCTGGCAGCGGTGGCCAACGAGGTCCGCGGGACGGCGCTCCAGCTGGACATCAGCAGACAGGACGCCGGACAGCGGATCCTTGAGCACTGCGTCCAGCGGCACGGGCGGCTGGACATTATGGTCCACAACGCCGGCATCACCCGGGACAAGCTCCTGGCCAACATGGACGAGGACCGCTGGAACTCGGTGATTGAGATCAACATCGCCGCCCAGCTCCGGATCAACGAAGCGCTTTTGGCGTCCGAACATTTCCGCGCTTCTCCACGGATCGTCGCCGTTGCCTCCACCAGCGGCATCGCAGGAAACCGGGGCCAGACAAACTATGCGGCGTCCAAGGGCGGGGTCATGGGCATGGTCCGTGCCACCGCGCCGCTGCTCGCTCCCTACGGGGGAAGCATCAACGCCGTGGCGCCCGGCTTCATTGAAACCGAGATGACAGCCAAGGTACCCCTGGTCCTCCGGGAGATGGGCCGGCGCCTGAACTCGCTGCAGCAGGGCGGGCAGCCAACCGACGTTGCCGAAACCATCGCCTTCCTCGCCAGCGACGCCGCCGGCGGTATCAACGGCGAGGTACTGCGGGTCTGCGGACAGTATGTGATGGGGGCATGATGCCCGCACAACCGGTGATCTTGGGGGAGATGCCGTCGCTTTCGAAGCTCTACGTGAATGCGGCAGCCCAGGCCGCCCGGCGCCGGCTGCTTGGGACGCATGACGGCTCCGTTCTCCCGGCCGAGAGCCACGAGGTCCGCGGGGTCGCGGTGGACGTCGGGAACCTCACTGCCTACCAGCACCTCATCGGCGAAACTGCCAGCGACGTTCTGCCGGCCGGTTTTATCCATGCCCTGGCGTTCCCGCTTGCGATGAGCGTGCTGAACCGGGACGACTTTCCGCTCCCGCTGCTGGGCATGATCCATCTGCGGAACAGCGTGGAACAGAGGTCGCCGGTGCTTTTCACCGACGCCCTGGACATCACGGCGCACGTGGAAAACCTGCGTGGCCACCGCGCGGGGACACAAGTGGACGTGGTGGCCGAGGCGCGCTTGGCAGGGACGGCAGACATTTCCTGGCTCGGTACGTCAACGTACCTCGCCAAGGGAGTTTTCCTGCCGGGTATCGACAAGCCCTCAGCCGCCGCGGTCCGGACCGGCTTCACGGCACCTGACCCTACCGGACTCTGGCAGCTGGGCGTCGATACCGGCAGGGCCTACGCAGCCGTGTCCGGTGACTTCAATCCCATCCACCTCAGCGTGCTGTCAGCCAAAGCGCTGGGGATGCGGCGCTCCATAGCCCACGGCATGTACCTTGCCGCCAGGGCGCTCGCCGACGTTGGCGCCGTCCGCGGGGATTCGTTTATATGGGACGTGGACTTCGAGGCGCCGGTCTTCCTTCCCTGCCGGGTTGCGCTGGACATCAGTACGGTTCAGGGCACGGCGGGAACATGGGAACGTTCGGACTTCGCCGCATGGAACCCACGCTCCGGCCGTCGGCATTTCAACGGCTCCGTCAGGTCCTTCCAGGCCCCCGTTCTTACGACGGCGGTCCCTCGGCACCCGGCCGGACAGCACGCAGGATCCGGTGAAGGCTGAGGATGATGGATTCGGACGCGGGAACGGCGCCCTCATCCAGTTCACAGGCGGCGGTGGCAGCCATTGCTGTTTCCACCGCCGCGGTGGCAGCCCTGAGAAGTTCCTCCTGCTCCTCTGTGTCCGCATCGCTGACGGAACAGAGCAAGTTTCCGGTGGCTGTAATGGCATCGGCAAGCGGTTCATTGTCCTGCAGGGGAACGGTGTACGGCACATCGCTTTCCCAGATCACATCGGAGAGCACGTCTGTCATGTCCTGGATATGGAACGTCACCCGCTCCAGTTGACGAAGGTTGCGGTAGTCCACATCAATGTCCCGGGGATGGAGCTTGCGCCGGGGGTTGGCGCGCCGGCTGGCGTCAGCTTCTTTGACGAGGTGCCGTACGGAGCGGGTGGCTGATGCCAGTTCCTCTGAGCGGCGGGACCACTCCTCATGCTCGGGCGGCCACTCTTCCTTCAATGCTGCACCCATGTCCGTCAGTTGTTGGCCGAGGGCAAGACGGAGGCTGTCCAGGCTGGCTGCCGCCGCCTTCAGGTGCAGCGGGGGAAAAACCAGGAAGTTAACCGCGATGCCCACGCCAACGCCGACGCCCATCTGCACGAGATAGCCAAAGGAAAAGTCGTCGGCGTTGTTGCCTCCCACCAGGAGGACCAGCAGCGCCGCCGTCGGAATCCAGTCACTGCCGGAGCCGATGCCCCTTATCCCGCCCAGAAGCACGCCGATACCCATGAACAAAGCCACCGTCAGGGGCGAGGGATCGGCGATGTTCACCAGGATGACAGCGAGGCCAATTCCCACGGTGAGCCCAACCAGGGCCTGGAGCCCATTCCGCACCGAGCCGGCCACGTTGTGGTACATGGCCACCAGCGCTCCCAGCGGCGCGTAGTAGGGGTAGTTGGCTGCGGCCCCAGGCATCACCGGGGCGATGAGGAAGGCCAGGCCGGCCGCCAGGGCAGCCTTGGCCGCCAATTGCAGGCGTTGCGCAGCGAACGCCGCGGACAGTCTTTCCCCTGCCTGCTTCAGGTACTGGGTCCCCTTGGCCCACCGGACTGCCGGACGTGCTTGAGAATTGCCCATCCAATCCACACTAGGGCGCCTGTGCGGCCGGGGACAAAGCTGCTGGTCAGGAGGGCAAGAAAGGCGTCCTGCCAGTAAGGTTCAGGACCAGGCCGCTGCTGAACGGCGCACGGCGGCGGCCAACTGGTGGGCTTTCCCGGGTGTTCGTCCCTCCTCCGCACGCCGGGGAATGTAGCCAAATCCCAGGCCGTAGGCGGGGTCCGCGAAGCCAAGGGCGGCGTTGGCGCCCTCGTGTCCGAAAGCACGATGACTGCCAAAGTTCCTGGAGGGATGCGGCTTCATGAACACCACGGCAAAAGCGTTGTCCAGGCCGGAGGATCGGTCCAGTCCCCAGACCTGTTCCTGGGACATCAGCTCCACCGTTGCAGGACTCAGAAATGCCTTCGCGCCGTCGATCCCGGTGGTGGCTGCTGCGTAAAGCCTGGCCAAGCCCTCGGCGGAACCCACGCCGCCGGCCGCCGACATGCCTGCGCCGCGCACAGCCCGGATGTTCGGGAGCTCCATAATGGTGCTGACTGCCGCGTTGCTGTTCAGGCCGTCCAGGCTGAGCGGATCGAGCCAGGGCTGTTGCGGGTCAGTGGTATACAGGACATCCCGGTAGCGGGGCTCCAGCTCCTCCGGCAGGCCGAGGAAGAAGTCGATGTCCAATGCAGTCCGGATCCGCCGGTGGTACATCTCCTGCAGCGATTCTCCTGCCGTGCGGCGGCACAGCTCCTCCATGAGGATCCCGATGGTCAGGGCGTGGTAGCCAAACTGCCGCCCGGGCTGCCAAGCGGGCCGGGCAGAGGCCAGGCGGGCGGCAGCACCGGGAGTGGTGAACTCGTCCAGTGCAAAGCCGCCCTCCACGCCGGGAAGCCCCGCCTGATGGGACAAAGCCTCACGCACCAGCAGCCGGTCCTTGCCATGGACCGCGAATTCCGGCCAGTAGTGGGCAACTGTGGCGTCGAGGTCAATCAGTCCGTCCTGGACCAGGAGTGCCACCACCATGGCTGCCACTCCCTTGGAGCAGGAGTAGGCGCCGGTTATCGTCCGCTCATCCATGTCCGGTCCACCGGTGAGTCCCACCACCTGCTTCCCGTGATGGTAGGCGGCGAGCTGCGCACTGTAGTCCGGGTCCTCAACCAGGAACGATTCGAAGAGGTCCAGTACGTTTTCGTAGCCGGGCGCTACGTAACATTGAGATGTCTGCATCCGGCCAGTCTAGCTAGAAAGCGGTTTCCTTCAGCGCTGCGCTCCGTGTCCGGGGGCAACTTCTTCTCCCGGCTTCACAGGCCCCGGCGGGGTCCCGTCCCCGAAGGGCCGGCCACCCAAGGACTCACGCCCGTGGGCCTCGAGCCAACCGCCGAGCGCAGGGCCGGCGGGGACGATGCCGGTGGGATTGATGTCCTCGTGCACGATGTAGTAGTGCTGCTTGATCTGCACAAAATCGGTGGTGTCGCCGAAGCCGGGGGTCTGGAAGAGGTCGCGTGCGTAGCCCCAAAGGGCCGGCATCTCGCTCAGTTTCTGGCGGTTGCATTTGAAGTGGCCGTGGTAGACGGCGTCGAACCGCGCCAGGGTGGTGAACAGCCGTACGTCGGCTTCCGTGATGGTGTCGCCCACCAGGTATCGCTGCCGGGAGAGCCGCTCTTCCAGCCAGTCCATGGCGGCCCAGAGCCTGGCGTAGGCGGAATCGTAGGCTTCCTGCGAGCCAGCGAAGCCGCAGCGGTAGACCCCGTTGTTGACTTCCGTGAATACCCGCTTGTTGACCGCGTCGATCTCCTCCCGAAGGTGCTCGGGATATAGCTGGGGCGCGCCGGGGCGGTGGAACTTTGCCCATTCCGTGGAGAAGTCGAGGGTGATCTGCGGAAAGTTGTTGGTGACAACGGCGCCGGTGGCTACCTCGACGACCGCCGGTACGGTAATGCCCCGCGGGTAACCGGGGAAGCGCCTGAAGTAGGCCTCCTGGAGGCGCTCGATCCGCAGGACCGGATCAACGCCGTCGGGGTCCAGGTCAAATGTCCAGGACCGCGCGTCATGGGTCGGGCCGGGCTGGCCGAGGGAGATGGCGTCCTCGAGTCCCAGGAGGCGGCGGACAATAACCGTCCGGTTGGCCCAGGGGCACGCCCTGGCAGCGATGAGGCGGTAGCGTCCCGCCTCTGCGGGCCAACCTGGCTCCCCGTTGAGGCCCGGTCTCCCGTCTGAGGTAATCCGGTCCTCGATGTAATTCGTGTCGCGGTTGAACTCCGCTCCGCCCGTTACATAGGCGCCGCGGGTGCTGTGCTCAGTGGTGCTGGCGCTTGCCGTCTGGTGGGTGCTTTCCGTTTCCTGGCTCATGAATCCACCCTAATCGCCCGGAGGCAGGATCGCAGAGATGGGCTGCCACGCGACCAGCCAGGACCCCGCAACGAGGACCGTGAACAGGATAATCCAGACGCCCGAAGGAATAGCCGTCGCACGGTACAGCAGGTAGGCGTCCGAGCTGGCAAGCCGGTCCCTCCGCCGCAGGTGCACGTGGGTGAGCTTGATGAGGTCCCGGACAGCGCCCACCAGCAGCACCAGGCCCAGGATAACGGACACGTGGCCCACAAATCCGGCCTGCACCAGGAAAATGAGGGCTATGTTGCCGGCGATCGCGGCGGAGGTGATCAGGAAACCTGCGGGGTTGCGCAGGAACAGCAGTGTGGCTGCAAGGGCCGCCGTGCTGACCGCAAGGGCAGCCGGCCCCCAGCCGTTGAACCCGCACCACACAAACGCAGCGCCGACGACGGCAGGCACCGGATAGCCCCAGAAGCAGGACCACACGGTGGCAAGTTTGCTGCGGCTGTACGTGGTAGTGGTGCCTGAGTGGTCAAACCGAAGCCGTATTCCGGACAGCCGCTGGCCGCTCGTGACGGCCGCGACGGCGTGTCCCAGTTCGTGGGTGGCAGTTGCAAGCAGGCCAACGTACTTCCAGGACCGGCGGGGGATCGAGAGGGCAGTCACTATGCAGACCGCCAGCACCAGTTCAATGAACGTAATGACGGGAACCTCTGTGCGGCTGAAGGCACTGATGAACGTGTTCCAGGGGTTATCCGGGAGGTTCATCGAAAGGTGTCCGGGAATGAGTGGTCAATTTCAGCCATAAGCCCCTACGGTACTAGGGATGGGTGGACGCTGACGCGGCGCCGTGTGCCGCCCCATCCGAATGCAACAGGAAACACAGGAACAGAGGAAACGTGTCATATTTGAAGGAACGGCTGCAGGCCGACGTCGTCATCCATATGAAGGAGCGCAACAAGACTGCGCTGACCACCGTCCGGAACGTCCTGGGCGAGATTGAGACCCGTGAAAAGTCGGGTAAGACGCCCGTGCAGCTCGATGACGCGCAGGTGACGTCCCTGCTTCAGAAGGAAGCGGCGAAACGCCGGGACACGGCGGCCATTTATGCGGAAGCGGGGCAGCCGGACCGTGCGGCGGCGGAAATCGCCGAAGCGGAGGTCATCGAGTCCTACCTGCCCAAGCCCCTGTCCCTGGCGGAGGTTGAGGCAATTGTGGACGAGGTTGTCGAAGGGCTCCGCGCTGAGGGCCGGGAGCTGACGGTCCGGCAGATGGGCGAAGTGATGAAGCCCGTGACCGCGAAGGTTGCAGGGCGCTTTGACGGCAAGGAAGTGAGCCAGCTGGTCCGGCAAAAGCTCGCTTAAAGCCGAAAGGCACGTCCACCAATTGGCGGGCGTGCCTTTTGCTCAGTTGAGGGAGCGGCTGCTTGAGCCGTCCCGCCTGACTGCCTGATTAGCCTTCGCACTCTGTGCAGTAGGTGTGGCCGTCCTTCTGGCGCGCAATCTGCGAGCGGTGGCGGACCAGGAAGCAGGAGTAGCAGGTGAATTCGTCCTCTGCCTGCGGGATGACCTGCACCACGAGCTCCTCAGCGACAAACTCGCCGCCGGGTACGCCCGCGCCGTCGAGGCCGTCAGCTTCGTCCAGCTCCAGGACAACGCTGCGCGCGTCAGGAGCGTTAGCTGACTGGAGCTGCTCGAGAGAGTTGTCCTGCGATTCCTTGACGTCGGAACGCAGTTCATCGTAATCGGTTGCCAATTTAGGTGCTTCTCTTTTCTTTGGTTCGTCTGTCGCGTATGAAACGTACAGCATCATCCGGGTATTCCCCAATAGCGGGAGTATATTGACCGCCGTTTGGGTAGAGGTTAAACGAAGCGGCCTCAAGGTTCATCACCCTACTGTGGCTGCGCGGCCAAGGGAGGTCGCGGCGAACGCTGCGGTCTTTCGCACTATTCAAAGGGGTATATGTGGAGCAGCTCACTGCAGAGTTCGGAGGCGCCGGGCGGGCCGGCACGGGCGTTGGTCCGGTTCTGGATAAGTTCGAGTCAGTATCAAGGATAGTCGTCTTGCGGGGCGGCGGCCTCGGCGACCTGATTTTCGCCATTCCCGCCATTGCCGCTTTAAAAACGGCATACCCTGAGGCTTCCATCACACTTCTCGGCACTCCGGCGCACCGGGCTTTGATCGCTGCCACGAAGAGCCCAGTGGACGAGGTTCAGGTCCTGCCCTTTTCGGAAGGTGTCCGGCCAGGGGCGGAGAACGAGAATGAGCTGGACCGGTTTTTCGAGGAGATGCGGGCACGCCGCTTTGACCTCGCGGTTCAAATCCACGGCGGTGGGCGGTATTCCAACCCCTTCCTGCTCGGGCTGGGTGCCCGGCATACGGTGGGGACGCGCACGCCGGACGCGGCAAGCCTGGAACGGACAGTGCCGTACCTCTATTACCAGCACGAACCCCTGCGTGCGCTTGAGGTGGCCGGGTTCGCCGGCGCCTTCCCCGTTGATCTCGAGGCGCGGCTGGCGCCTGCAGAGGGACTGCGCGCCCCTGTCCAAACGGTCGACGACGGCGGCCAGCCTTTGGTGGTAATGCACCCCGGCGCTACGGATCCCCGCCGCCGTTGGCCGGTTGATCGGTTCGCTGAACTTGCTGTGGCATGCGCCGCGGACGGTTTCCAGGTGGTGGTAGTAGGGGACGGGAGCGAGAAGGAAATTGCCGACCGCATCGTCGAACTGGCCGCCTCAAGCCGTGTCCGGTCGCTGGCCGGCGAACTGGACATGGGAGGTTTGGTCGCGTTGCTGGCGAGTGCGGCGGTGGTAGTCGGCAATGACAGCGGTCCGCGGCATCTCGCGCAGGCACTCGGGGTTCCCACTGTGGGAATCTTCTGGGCCGGCAACGTCATCAATGCCGGTGCCTTGGGGCGGAGCCTGCACCGGATCCACGCCTCCTGGGTCACCGCCTGCGCCACCTGTGGCATAGATGTAACCCAGGTGGGCTGGACTGCCCCGCGCTGCGCCCACGACGACTCGATGGTGGCCGGCATTGAAGCGCGAGACGTACACGAGGATGTCCGAAGTCTCGCGGCCACAGAGCTGGTCAGGCAGCGCCCATGAGCGCCGCAGAAAGTGCGGCAGCACAGGAAGCCATGGAACTACACGATGGAAAACCTGAGCTCCTGGTGCTTCGGGCGTTAAAGCTCGGGGACCTGCTCGTCGCAGTACCGGCCCTGAAGGCGCTCCGGCGCACGTTCCCGGAACACCGGCTGCGGTACGCGGCGCAGGGCTGGCTTTCGGAGGCGCTGGGGCTCGTAGGTGGTTACGAACTTTTCCCTACACACGGTTTGGACGAACCCCTGGCAATGGAACCCGGCGTCGTGGATGTGGCAGTGAACCTGCACGGCAGCGGACCGGAAAGCCAGGGACGGATCGAGGCGTTGCAGGCCCGGCAGACCATAGGCCATCGGAGCCAGTACCGGGACGGACCGCCGTGGCGGAATGAACTGCACGAGAGGGAACGCTGGGCGAAGCTCCTGGAATGGCACGGCATCGAAGCGGACCCCTTGGATATCCAGCTGAACACTCCACACGTGCCCAGCCCCGTTCCAGGTGCCACCGTCCTGCACGTGGGGGCCGCCTACGGCAGCCGCCTGTGGCCCGCGGAGCGCTTTGCAGCGGTCGCCTCCGCCCTTGACCAGGCCGGGCACAATGTCGTCTTCACGGGCGGCAGCGGTGAAAGGGATCGGGCCCTGGATGTGTGCCGCCGATCGGGGCTGGCGGAGGACGCGGTTCTGGCGGGGAGGCTCGGCCTGGCTGAATTTGCCGCGACCATTGCCGCGGCCCGCCTGGTGATCTCGGCGGACACCGGAGCTGCGCATCTGGCGTCCGCGTACGGAACACCGTCGGTGGTGTTGTTCGGGCCGGCTCCCCCCGAGATCTGGGGTCCGCCCCCGGGTCCGCACGTTGTCCTGACCCGTGCTGAACTGCGGCGGGGCGACACCTTTGCTGTCGAGCCGGATCCCGCGCTCCTGGCGGTCACGGTGCAGGATGTTCTGGCTGCGGTGCGGGAACTGGGCGTGTTGTAGGGCAGGGTTGCAGTCCGGTGGCCGGCCCACTTTGGGGCTCTTGCCGGGGGCCCTGAAGTCCTAAGATTAGTCATGGGCGCTGAGCTGGAGATTACCTTGGTGTTAACAATGGCGTTCCTTTGGATCGCTGGCTCCCTCGCTATGCTGTCCGGCATAGACCGGCCGGAGAGGAAGGCCCGCCGCCAGGAGCGGAGGGCAGACCGGGCTGGAAGACGCCGGGTCAAGTACAGGCCGGTGGCACGCGGATCCCGGCTGACGGGACGCAGCAGGCAAGCGCGAACCCACAGGCTAAGGCCGCACTAGGCACGAACGCCACGGGAGCCTGTTCAGCCCACCTGGTCTGGTGGGGTAGCAGATGTGGGCCGGGCCGGTCCAGCAACAACCACTGAGTGGTGGTTGGGGCAGCCGGATTGGACCAGGGTTGCTATGGCCTGCGCAATCTTACGTCCGCCCTGCGATGACGGTTCGATGGGGTTGGCGTAGTCCCCGTCTTCACTGCAGATGAGGCGCAAATCGATCAGCGGTGTGCCGCTGGCAAAGGCTGCCCTTGTGATGGAGTCGTTGAAGAGGGACAGTGCAGCTTTAATGACCTTCTGGTTCGGTTCTGACGGGGGTGTGTCGTAAATGCTGCACACCGCCGTCGGAAGGCCCTGTGCCAGGACTGCGGGCAGCATGGCCCGGTAGTCGGCGTCGAACCTGTCCCTTCCGGCATCAAGGAGGAGCAGGGCTTCGGCAACTGAGCCCGGACGCTCCTGCAATAACGGCGCATAGCCCAGGGCGTCGTTTCCGCCGACGCTCACCACAAGGTGGGTGGCGTCGGCGGGGAGCGCGTGGAGTTGGCGGGCGACGCCGGTAATGACGTCCCCGTCGATGGCCAGCAGGGTGCATTTCCAGCCAGGCAGTTCCTGCCGCACTTGGCTGATGACGTCCGGACCACCGTCCACGTAGGCGGCATTGTCAAAGATGGAATCGCCAAGCAGGACGACGTGGCCCGGGCCCTGAGGGCTGACTCCGAAAATTTCCTCCATGAGGACATACTGCACTCCGGCGCCGATTGCGGCGAGGGGTGGAAGAGCGCCGGCAGGCTGATCGGGCGTGTGGGGCAGGAAACACGCGGTCGAAGCGCTGCTTAAAGAATTCCCAAAGGTCTCCAGATCACGCTGGTGCATCAGATGCTGAAGCCTGTCACAGGACAGTTGCATTGTCATTGGGAAGGAACGGCAGTGGCAGAACACTTTCCGCCCGCGGAGCCAGGGATTGAAGTCCGAGCCGGGCGTCCGGTCCTGGTGGTGCTTGCGGCGAGATACAGATACCTCCAGGCTGATTCCACCGCCCGGCTGCAGTCCGCATCCGCACACATTGCCCGGGAGTTGCTTGACCGCAGTACGGGTGTGTCAGGTTGTGTAGTTCTGTCCACCTGTAACCGGTTCGAAATCTACTGTGAGATTGCCGGCGCCAGTGACCTGCCGACGGCGTGTTCAGAGGTACTGCGTACCATCGGCCAGTGCTCCGGACTTCCACTGCCGGACCTACGGGCACTGTTCGAATACCACTCCGGTCCCGCAGTAGCGGAGCATCTCTTTGCTGTCGGTTGCGGCCTTGCTTCCCTCGTGGTGGGTGAGCGCCACATCATCGGCCAGGTTCGTCGTGCCCTTGCCGAGGCGCAGGCGTCGGGCACGGCGACGGGTCGGCTCAGCCGCCTGTTTCAAAGCGCGTCCCGGACAGCAAAGGACGTAGGAGCCAGGACGCGGATCAGCACCGCCGGCAGGTCGGTAGCTTCGGTGGCACTCGACCTGGCCGTCTCCCGGTTGGCTCCGGCGAAACTTTCAGACCTGTCCGTGGTCCTTATTGGCAGCGGGTCCTATGCCGCTTGCGTCATGGAACTGCTGGGCAGGGGACAGGGCACGGCCGTTGGGGTCTATTCTCCCTCGGGCAGGGCGGAGGCATTCGCGGCTACCCGCGCGGCAAGGGCACTCACTTCGGAAGAGCTGCAGGGAGCCATCAGCGGGGCTGACATTCTTATCGGTTGCAGCGGCACTGGGACCCGCATTGGCACATCGATGATGGCATCGAGGCAGTCTGTGTCCGGCAGGCTTATTGTTTTGGATCTTGCTCCCAACCGCGACTTCGACCCCGAAGTAGCTGACCTGCGGGGCGTTGAGTTGCTAACCTTGGAGACCGTGCGCCAGGCGGCTCCACCCGCGGATGCCGAGGAGCTGCACTTCGCTTGGAGTCTGGTTCGGCAGGCAGCTCGCCGCTTTGACGAACAGGAGTCGGTCCGCGCAGTCGACACCGCTATCGTGGCCCTGCGCAACCACCTCAATGATGTCCTGGACCGGGAGATGGAACGGGTCAAAAGGCAGAACGGGGACGGCGTTCCAGCCGAGGAAACGGCCTCGGCCCTGCGGCGGGTTGTACGGCAATTGCTCCACGGGCCCACGATCCGCGCCAGGGAACTGGCTGCGGCGGGTCGTGGGGATGAGTACACGGCAGCTTTGGAGGCCCTGTTCGGCATCAGCGTGGAGGTTCCCGGCAGGGACGGGCTTCTCCGTGAATGCGTCTGAACCCGCGGCGCAGAAACCCCCACTCAGTCCGCGCTTCGTACCCTGCTCTTCGCCATTCTGACGTTGTCTGATTGCTCCTAGTCGCCACCCGCACTCATGCGTAGAATCCACAGTGTCCCTACCCGGATAAACCGCGCTGAGGCATTGCTGGGGTGCAATGGCCAGGAATGACAAGCGGTCAGCTGAAGCAACGATGCGCCTGATCGCAGAATCAGGAGCGTGTGATGAAAACAGTTCGAAATGTCGCAGTCGGGGCGGCCCTGGCGGCGGCCGTGGCAGGTGGCGGCATGTATCTCGCCATGGCGGTTCCGGACGGAGCATCGACCTCAACGTCGCTGTCCTCCTCCGATCGAAAAGGGTCCCATCGGGCCAACGGGATCACGGAGGAGCTTCTGACGGGTGACACGGCCGCCCGCGTGGAAGCGGCCGCGAAGGCCGCGAATCCAGGGGCGACTGTCCTCCGCGTCGAAACCGATGCAGATGGTGCGGCCTACGAAGCGCATATCCGGAAAGCGGACGGAACGCCAGTGACCGTGAAGTTTGATTCGTCTTTCAACATCACAAGTACTGAAGCAGGCAAGAGGCACTAGGGACAGGCACTGTCCATAATTTGCAGTCGCAAGAAAGCCCCGGGAAATCAAGTGATTTTCCAGGGCTTCCTTATGCGCCGAGGACGGAGACCGCCCGGCAGGAAGCCATCCTTGAATAGCGGAAGTGCCCCTGTACGCTCCGCTGCCTGAGAAATACCGCATAACAATCTGGTGAACCGAAACGCCCCACCGCGCGTCGTAGAGATGACAGGAGAAGACTGCGCAGGCGGGGAGTGCACGAAGAGGAAGACCGGGGTCAATAATGCGCTCGACTATCACAGTGCCGCCGAACTACCTGGAACGGCCCATTTCCGAAAAGTCCAGCCGCAAACAGGTCACGGCACTCGTTGCCGTGGCCGTCGCTGTTTGGGGCCTCACGGTCTACCTTTCCACCCTTATGGACGTCGCCAGCCCGGTACGTTTTGTTGCTCTGGCGGCGCATATCCTGTCCATGGTGGCAGCTTTCGGGGCGGTGCTGCTGGTGGATTGGCATGGGTTTCTGTGGCTTTTGGGACGCCGGGCGCTGAGCGAAACCGTTCGACTCGACGGCGCAGCGACCCCGCTGATCTGGGGCGGATTGGCCGGAATGATGGTCACAGGCATCTTCCTGGAGCCCAACCTCGCCTCGCCCCTCACGATGGCCAAGCTCTTTGCTGTGCTGGTGCTGACGCTGAATGGCCTGATGCTGATACCGCTTATGCGCCGGCTGGTCAGGCTGTCACCCATCACGCCGTTCAGCGGGCTGCCCATGGGCCAACGCATACATCTGATGCTTGGTGCAGCTATTTCGCAAGCCGCATGGTGGACCGCGATCATCGTCGGCTTCATCAACGCCGCAACGTAGGAGTGCAGCCCACTGGGGTCAAGGTCCAATAAGCAAGAGCAAGCAGCAGGTGGCCGGTGCTGGTCCAGCCGTCCGTCGCCGGGGATCGCCAACACAAAAAAGCCCCGGAAAATCATGGATTTTCCGGGGCTTCCGTTTGTGCGCGGAGGGGGACTTGAACCCCCACCCCCTTTCGAGGACTAGCACCTCAAGCTAGCGCGTCTGCCATTCCGCCACCCGCGCAGGTGGTATTTCGGGGACCGTTTCCGCCTTTCAGCGTTTCGCGTTTCTCCGAAGCAGCGAGAAAAACTCTAACACGAACTTTCCCGAAACATCGAATCGGGCCAAATGGGTAGGCTGAGGGCAGCAATCAAGCCCTGCAAGCAGTCATTCCCAATGAGGAGCCCTCCATGCCTGATGTCCTGCCCGAGGATGAAGTTGTCCGTATCTGCCAGGAACTCATTCGGATCGATACCTCGAATTTCGGTGACGGGTCCGGGCCGGGGGAGCGGGCCGCGGCTGAATACGCTGCAGGGCTCATCGAGGAAGTGGGCCTGGAGGCCGAAATTCTCGAGTCAGCACCAGGGCGGGCGAACGTAATTACGCGGATGGCCGGCGAGGATCCTTCCGCCAGCGCCCTGGTGGTGCACGGCCACCTTGACGTGGTTCCCGCCCTCAAGGACCAGTGGTCCGTGGACCCGTTCGGAGCGGAACTGAAGGACGGGCTTATCTGGGGCCGCGGCGCCGTCGACATGAAAGACATGGACGCCATGATCCTCGCCGTCCTGCGAAGCTTTGCCCGCACGGGTAAAAAGCCCAAGCGGGACATCATTTTCGCCTTCTTTGCGGACGAAGAGGCCGGCGGGGCGTACGGTGCCCGCTACGCCGTGGACAAGCGTCCGGAGCTCTTTGAGGGCGCAACCGAAGCCATCTCCGAAGTGGGCGGGTTCTCGGCGACCATCGGCGGGCAGCGCACCTATCTGCTGCAGACTGCCGAGAAGGGCATCTCCTGGCTCCGCCTCGTGGCCCATGGCAGGGCCGGCCACGGCTCCCAAATCAACACCGACAACGCGGTGACCCGCCTCGCGGCGGCCGTGACCCGTATCGGTGAATACAAGTGGCCCATCGAACTGACGCCCACCACCAGGCAGTTCCTGGACGGAGTGACGGAACTAACCGGCGTGGAGTTCGACGCCGACAATCCCGATCTCCTGCTGAACCAGCTGGGCACGGTGGCCCGGTTCGTCGGCGCAACCCTTCAGAACACCACCAACCCCACGCTCGTGAAGGGTGGCTACAAGCACAACGTCATCCCCGAATCAGCAGAGGCGCTCATCGACTGCCGCACGTTGCCCGGGCAGGAGGAGCACGTCCTGGAAATCGTCAAGGAGCTGGCCGGAACCGGGGTGGACGTCAGTTATGTGCACAACGACGTGTCCCTTGAGGTTCCCTTTGCCGGCAACCTGGTGGATTCCATGATCGACGCCCTGCACTCCGAGGACCCCGGCGCCAAGGTGCTGCCTTACACGCTCTCCGGCGGCACGGACAACAAGTCGCTCAGCAGGCTGGGCATCACCGGTTACGGATTTGCCCCGCTGATGCTGCCGGACGAGCTGGACTTCACCGGCATGTTCCACGGGGTGGACGAGCGCGTCCCGGCCGATTCCCTCAAGTTCGGCGCCAGGGTGCTCAACACCCTGCTCACCAACTACTGAGCAGGCGGCCATGACACCGGAAGAAGTGCTGCCGGACGCCCTCCTGGAGCGGATCCGCAGCCGAGCGGCCGGATACGACAGGGACAACGCGTTCTTCTGCGAGGACCTGCAGGAACTCACCGAGGCGGGGTACCTGAAGCTTTTTGTCCCCGCGGCCGACGGCGGGAAGGGACTTGGGCTCGAAGCGGCGGCGCAGTGCCAGCGGAGGCTGGCAACGGCTGCCCCCGCCACCGCTCTGGCGGTCAACATGCACCTGGTGTGGACCGGCGTCGCGCAGGTCCTTCAGGCAAGAGGGGACGATTCCCTGGACTTTGTCCTAAAGGAAGCCGCCCAGGGCGAAATCTTCGCTTTCGGCAACTCCGAGGCAGGAAACGATGCGGTGCTCTTCGACTCCCGCACCGTGGCAGAGCCACAGCCCGGCGGCTACACCTTCACGGGCACGAAGATTTTCACCAGCCTGTCGCCGGCGTGGACCCGGCTGGGGATCTTCGGCAAGGATTCGTCGGCCCAGGACGGTGAAGGCGAACTCGTCCACGGCTTCATCACACGGGAGACACCCGGCTACCGTGTCCTCGACGACTGGGACACCCTGGGCATGCGTGCCAGCCAGTCCAACACCACCGTCCTAAAGGGCGTTTACGTCCCCGAAAACCGGATCTTCCGCAAGCTCCCCGTAGGGCCCAACCGCGATCCTTTGATTTTCGCCATTTTCGCGTGCTTCGAGACGCTGCTGGCCGCCGTCTACACCGGCGTGGGGGAGCGGGCGCTGGCAGTCGGGGTGGAAACCGTGAAGCGCCGGACGTCCTTCAAGAACGGAGGACGGAGCTACGCACAGGACCCGGACATCCGCTGGAAGGTCGCGGAAGCCGCGATGGCCATGGACAACCTGTACCCGCAGCTGGCCTCCGTAACTGCCGACGTCGATGCCCTCGCAGATCACGGTCCGCAGTGGTTCCCCAAACTCGTAGGCCTGAAAGTCAACTCCACTGAGACCGCGCGCCGCGTTGTTGACCTGGCCATCCGGGTCAGCGGCGGATCAAGCTATTTCCGTGGTTCCGAACTGGAACGGCTCTACCGGGACGTTCTGGCCGGCATGTTCCATCCGTCCGACGACGAATCCGCCCACAACACCGTGGCCACCGCCTGGCTGGGGCCGCTTGAGGACTAGGACTGGACGGTCCGCTGGACCCTTCGCTCTAGACGGTCCGCTGGACCTGCATCACCCTGCGGCGGAGCCAGAACCGCCTGCCGCCACCGACATACAGCTTGCTGCGCTGCAGCTCCCACTTGCCGTACTCGGAGTGTTCCACAAGGCGGCGCCTGGCCTCGTGCAGTGAATCGACAGGGCTGACCGTCAGTACAAGGTACTCGTACTGCTTCGCATAATCCCGTTCCCGCTGGACCGAGCTGGTGAGAAATTGTTCCTTCATTTGCTCTCCATTTTCGTCCTTTTCCGGCTAACGTGAAGGCATGAGCATCGATCCGCGTGTCGCGCTTCAGTCCTTGGCCACCGCTTTGGAAGAACACCTTATAGCAGCATCGAACCGCCGCGGAGATGGGGACCCCTCCGTGGAGGCGGCGTTTTTCGCAGTCGCCGATGCTTTTGAAGTCTATGAGGACGCACTCTACGAGGCCTATAACGAGGTCACGCCGCTTCAGGTCTTTGATGACGAGGACGACGAGGAAGAGGAAAGCGACGTGGATGACGAGGACCTTGAGATCGTCGAGGACCGGAACGTCTGACAGGCAGCGGCACCGCGGACGTTGTGACCAGCCCTAGGCAAGGGCTGAAGCGTCCTCCAGGGCGCAGGCAATCTCGGGCGGCAGCGGCGACAGCTGCGCATCCAGGATCTCCTTGAGCTGAGCAGGCGTGCGCGGGCCCACTATCGCCGTCGCAACCCCGTGCTGGGACAGCAGCCAGCTCAGAGACACGTCCTGGGGGCTCCGGCCCAGTCCCTTGGCCGCCATGCACACCGCCTCGACGGTCCTGGACGCCTTCCCGTCAAGGTAAGGCTCCACGTAGCCGGCTTCCGTTGCAGATGCTCCCCGGGAACCGGTGGGGATGCTGCCGCGGTACTTCCCGGTTAACACCCCACGGCCCAGTGGCGCCCATGCCATCAGGCCCAGGCCTGCATCCTCAACTGCTGGAATCAGCTCAGCTTCCGGCCGCCGCTGCAGGAACGAGTACTCAGCCTGGGCGGCGGCGAGGGGAAAACCTGCGATGGCCGCGGCCTTGGCCGTCTGCCAGCCGTTGAAATTCGACACTCCGGCGTACCTGGCCCTGCCGGTGCGGACGGCATACTCCAACGCAGACAGCGTTTCCTCCAGGGGCACGTTGCCGTCCCAGGCCTCAGCGAACCAGATGTCCACGTAGTCCGTGCCCAGCCTGGCCAGGCTGGCCTCCAAGCCGGTGAGCATTGCGTTCCGTGACGTGTCCACGCCGCGGCGCCCATCCGGCGTCGTCAGTCCCGCTTTGGTGGAGATGGAGATCTCCGTGCGGGCAACCACGTCCCCCAGCATCGACCCCACCATCGCCTCCGACCGTCCGTCGGCATAGGAGGCAGCCGTGTCCACATGCCGGCCGCCTGCGTTCAGGAAGGTGCGCAGGAGCTCCGAGGCGTCCTGTTCGTCGGTCTCGCCGGCCCAAGACATGGTGCCAAGGGATAGGGCCGAAACTCGCAATCCACTGTTGCCGACGTAACGCTGCTGCATAGCAGCAAGCTTACGGGCAGAACCAGCACTGCCCTTGCCGTAGGGTCTTAGCGTGAACTGGTTTGAGGCGGCCCTGCTGGGCCTTGTGCAGGGACTGACCGAATTTCTACCGATCTCATCAAGCGCCCATCTGCGGATCGTGGGGCAGTTTCTGCCCAATGCAGCCGACCCCGGTGCAGCCTTCACCGCCATTACCCAGCTGGGCACCGAAACAGCGGTAGTGATCTATTTCTGGCGGGACATCGTCCGGATTGTGAAGGCATGGTCCGGTTCCCTCGCCGGAAAAGTCTCCAGGCAGGACCCTGACGCCAGGATGGGTTGGCTTGTGATCCTGGGCAGCCTGCCCATTGTTGTCCTGGGCCTGCTGTTCCAAGACCAGATCGAGTCAGTGCTCCGCAGCATGTGGATCGTCGCCACCATGCTGATTGTGTTCGGCCTGTTCCTTGCCGTCGCGGACGCAGTGGGCAAACAGGAACGGGACCTCAGCCAACTGACGTACAAGCACGGCATCCTTTACGGCTTCGCCCAGGCAATGGCGCTCATTCCCGGCGTGTCCAGGTCCGGTGGCACCATCACCGCAGGCCTCCTGATGGGCTACACCCGCGAAGCGGCCGCGCGGTACTCGTTCCTGCTGGCCATTCCCGCGGTGTTCGGCAGCGGGCTCTTCCAGCTCTACAAAACCTTCACCAAGGAGGGCATCACCGGCCCCTACGGACTGCCGGAAACAGCCCTGGCCACAGTAATCGCCCTCGTGGTGGGCTACGTCATCATCGGCTGGTTCCTGAAATTCGTCTCCACCCGCAGCTACCGCCTGTTCGTCTGGTACCGGATCTTCCTGGGCCTCGCCCTGTACCTCCTTCTCGGTTTCAATGTCATCAGTGCCTAGCACTAGGCTTGGCGTGTGAAATCCTGGATCTCCCGCCCTGTTCCCGACGTGCCCGGCAGCATGCCAGCCATCCGGTTGTTCGATACCGCCGTAGGCCGGGAGGTGGCCCTGGAAACAGACGGCCGGCCCTCCATGTACGTTTGCGGCATCACGCCGTACGACGCCACGCACATGGGCCACGCTGCAAGCTATGTGGCGTTCGACCTCCTCAACCGGGTTTGGCGCGACGCCGGCCATGACGTGTCCTATGTCCAGAACGTGACGGACGTTGACGATCCGCTGCTGGAACGCGCCACGGCCACGGGGGTGGACTGGCGCGACCTGGCGGCAAGCCAAATCGAGCTGTTCCAGACAGACATGCAGGCACTTAACGTCCTCGCCCCCGACCACTACGTGGGCGCCGTCGAATCCATCTCGCTGATCGTGCCCGAGGTGGAACGGCTCGTCAGCCTGGGGCTGGCCTACAAGGTGCAGGGCACCAACGGGGAGCCGGACGGAGATGTTTATTACGACGTCGAAGCAGCTGGCAAGCAGTCCGCGTCACCGGACGCGTGGTCCCTGGGATCCATTTCCGGCCTTTCGGAAAGCGAGATGCTGGAGCTCTTTGCTGAACGAGGCGGTGACCCCGGCCGGTCCGGGAAGCGCCAGGCCCTGGACCCGCTGTTGTGGCGGGTGGAGCGGGAAGGCGAGCCGAGCTGGCCCGGCGGGAGCCTGGGACCAGGCAGACCGGGCTGGCATATCGAATGCACGGTCATCGCGCAGAAATACCTGCCCTCACCCTTCACCGTGCAGGGCGGCGGCTCGGACCTGATCTTCCCGCACCACGAAATGGGTGCCGGCCACGCATACTCACTCGCCGGGGTCCCGCTCGCCAAGCACTACGCCCACGCCGGTATGGTGGGCCTGGACGGCGAAAAGATGAGCAAGTCCAAGGGCAACCTGGTGCTGGTATCAAAACTGCGCGCAGTGGGGGAGGACCCGGCAGCCATCCGGCTCGCCATCCTCGCCCACCACTACCGCTCGGACTGGTCCTGGACGGACGAAGGATTCGAGGCCGCCAAAGCCGACCTTGCCGCATGGCGCACGGCACTCGGCCACGCTCCTGCCGGCTCGGGGCCAGCCCTCATTGCAGAGATGCGCGCCGCCCTGGCTTCCGACCTTGACGCACCCGCCGCGCTTGCGGCTGTTTCCCGCTGGGCACGCCAGTCCAACTCTGCCGCCGGCCCTGTGAGCGGCGAGGACCAGGCATTGGTGCGGGACGCCGTCGACGCCCTACTCGGCATCCGCCTCTGACCAAGCCGCCGGTCAGGGCGACTGGTGCAGGGGAGCCTTCTGCGTAAGGGCCTCCTCCGGCGGGCGGCCGCGGGAGCGGGCGCCTTACGGCCTGTCCTGCCCGCGGCGTTTGAGGTAACGCTCAAACTCCCGGGCAATGGACTCGCCGGTCGCTTCCGGAAGGTCTGCCGTGTCCTTTGCCTCTTCAAGCTGACGGACGTAGGCGGCGATCTCCGGGTCCTCGGTGGCCAGTTCGTCCACGCCCCGTTCCCACGCGTCGGCTTCCTCAGCCAGCTCATGGGTGTCCAGCGGAACCTGCAGGAGCTCCTCTATCCGGTGGAGGAGGGCCAGCTGCGCCTTCGGCGACGGCGCCTGGGCCACGTAATGGGGGACGGCCGCCCACAGCGAGACCGTGGGGATTCCCGCCAGGAGCGCGACTTCTGAAAGCACTCCCACAATTCCTACCGGGCCTTCGTACTGCGACGCTTCCAGGTTCATGCGTTCCCGCAGCGGTGCATCGTCCGAGGAGGTGCTCACCGGAATGGGCCGGCTGTGCGGTACATCTGCCAGCAGGGCGCCCACCAGGACAACGTAGTCAACGTTCAGCGCTTCTGCGTGCACCAGGAGTTCGGCGGTGTAGGCCCGCCATTTATAGGACGGCTCGGTGCCCTGGACAAAAATGACGTCCACGTTCGAACCAGGCGCGCTGGCCTTGTAGATCCGCGTGGAGGGCCACTTGATCTTGCGTTCGCCCGCGGCGTTCCGGCGGACAGTCGGGCGGGTGAACTGAAAGTCGTAGTACTCGTCGGCGTCTATGGACGCCACCTTCTTGCCGCCCCACAGCTTGTTCAGGTACCGCAGTGAGTCGCTCGCGGCTTCGCTGGCGTCGTTCCAGCCTTCAAAGGCGGCCAGCATCACTGTGACACGCTGCCCGTCAGCCACAGGCTGCAGGAACCGCTCACGGGCGGGTATGGCACCCGGTTCGGTGGTGTCTCCCTCGAAGCTATTCATTTCTTCACCCTACGTCCAAGGGGCAGGGTCTTGCATTGAATGAAGCGCCGAGAAGCGCGCCTAACTGTGGCCAAACGGCAGCAAAGCCGGCTGTATTCGCCGAGGGCGTAGCCACAGCCCCCGTACAGACTGTCCCCGTAGACTGGGGGCATGCGATTGCCAGCCTCCAGTTCCCCACTCAAAGCCGTCCTCTGGGACATGGACGGCACCATCGTGGATACGGAGCCCTACTGGATAGCGGCTGAACATGCGCTGGTGGAAGCCCACGGCGGGACGTGGTCCCATGAACAGGCCATGCAGTTGGTAGGACAGTCCCTAACGTTCTCCGCCGGCCTCCTCCAACAGGCCGGCGTCGATCTCGGGATCCGCCAAATCATCGACACCCTCACCGCTGAAGTGGTGGCCAGTGTCAGGAAGAGCGTGCCGTGGCGCCCGGGTGCCCGGGAACTCCTGGAAAACCTCCACCTTGCCGGTGTCAGGTGCGCCCTTGTCACCATGTCCGAGGGGCCGCTCGCCCGGGAAGTGGTGGCCAGCCTGCCGCGGCCATACTTCGAGGTGGTGGTCACCGGGGACACCGTGACTCAAGGAAAGCCGCACCCCGAGGCGTACCTGAAAGCGGTGGAACTGCTCCAGCAGGAGGACCCTGACCTGGGCATCCACCACTGCGTGGCGCTGGAAGATTCAGAACCCGGCGTGGCGGCGGCAGTGGCGTCCGGCGTGGCCACCGTTGCCATTCCCCACATCGTCCCGTTGCCGGAGGACCGCCGGTACACGTTGTGGGAGTCCCTGGCGGAACGCTCGCTGGCCGATCTCGAGGACCTGGTTCTGGCCCGCTCAGCGGCGCCGTCCGCTGCAATACCCGCGGGAGTCCCGGTGAATCTTCATGACTGAGACGGCGGCTCCGGTTCGCCGCGAAGGCATCCCGCTGGGCAGGATTGCCGGTGTTCCTGTTGTCCTGGCCTATTCGTGGTTCCTCATCGCTGCCTTCACCGTGATTGTTTACGGGCCGGTACTTGACCGCAGCAACCCGGCCCTTGGTGCCAGCGCCTACGTCGTCGCGTTCGCCTACGCTGTCCTGCTGCTCATCTCGGTCCTGGTCCACGAACTGGCCCATGCCCTGACGGCCAAGATCTACGGGTGGCCAACGCAGAAAATCGTGCTCAACCTTTGGGGCGGGCATACGCAGTTCGAAAGCTTCACTGCCACCCCCGGACGGTCCGTCCTGGTGGCCCTTGCCGGCCCCGCCGCCAACTTTGTCCTGGCCGCCGGAGCCTGGCTGATGCTGACCGGTGCCACCCTCGGCAGCGTCGCCGAAATCCTCACGAACATCTTTATGTGGGCGAACTTCCTTATTGCCGTCTTCAACGTCCTGCCGGGGCTCCCGCTGGACGGGGGCAGGCTGGTGGAGTCCGTCGTTTGGAAAACCACCGGCAGCCAGGCCAAAGGGACGGTGGCAGCAGGATGGGGCGGACGCCTCATCGTTATTGCCCTCGGCTACTGGTTCATCCTGCGGCCGCTGCTTGCCGGTGATTCGCCGGAGTTCAGCCTGCTCATGATCACTATCCTTGTGGGCGGTTTCCTGTGGATGGGTGCTTCGGCAGCCATTCAGCAGGGAACGCTGCGCGGGCGCCTTCACCTGGTCAGTGCGGCCGGCTTGTCGACGCCGGCCGTAGGGTTGCCTGCCACTGCGTCGGTCCAGGACGCCCTCCAGCTTGGTCCACCGGGCTCAACCGCGGTAGTGGTCTGCGGTGTTGACGGACGCCCAGAGGCCGTGGTTGATCCTTCGGCGCTTGCATCGGTTCCCGCCTCTGCGGCGGGGACCACTCCCATCACTGCTGTTTCGTACGCCCTGGCCGTCGGCGCGTATGTGCCGGAATGGTCGAAAGGGCAGGAACTTCTCCACTTCCTGTCCCAGCTCGAAGGGCGGGACTACGCCGTGGTGGACCACAACGGCAGGGTTACCGGGCTACTCTCCCAGGACGCCGTATTGTCCGCGATCACGGGCCGGCGCCAGCAATCCGGTAGGCAACCGCAGGGCCGGAACCGGTAGAGTTACCTGCCGGTCGTGCATTGCCGCCGCAGAAGCCACAATGTCTTTGAGGTCATTGACGCGGGGGCGCAACAGTTTTACAGGAGCGAGGAAAATCATGAGCAGCGAAACTGCCGTCAACGAAGCCACAGCAGCAGCCCAAGCCGGTGTTGCCGCCAGCGGCTCGCAGCCGGTGGGAGCTGCCCGTCGCCGCGGACCCTTCCGGGAAGGCGAACGCGTCCAGCTCACGGACGAGCGGGGACGCATGAACACTGTCACCCTCGAAAGTGGCGGGGCCTTCCACACCCACCGCGGCTTCCTGAACCACGATGAAATCATCGGCAAGATGGACGGGTCAGTAGTCGTCAACAACGTTGGCCAGCAGTACCAGACCCTCCGCCCCCTCCTCTCCGATTTCGTCCTCTCCATGCCCCGCGGCGCTGCCGTGGTTTACCCCAAGGACGCCGGGCAGATCGTCACCATGGCCGACATCTTCCCGGGCGCCCGGGTAGTGGAGGCGGGCGTTGGCTCCGGCGCCCTCTCCATCTCCCTCCTGCGGGCTGTTGGAGACAACGGCTACCTGCACTCCTTTGAACGGCGTGAAGAGTTCGCGGACATCGCCCGCGGGAACGTAGAGACCATCTTCGGCGGCCCGCACCCCGCCTGGCAGATCTCCCTGGGTGACTTCCAGGAGGAAGTTGTGCGGAGCGAGGCGCCCGGCTCGGTGGACCGCGTGGTACTGGACATGCTGGCGCCCTGGGAGTGCCTCGATGCCGTGGCTACAGTCCTGGCGCCGGGCGGCGTGTGGATCAACTATGTGGCTACCGTTACGCAGCTCTCCCGGACGGCCGAGGCCATCCGCGCAGACGGCCGCTTCACCGAGCCCGACGCCTGGGAGTCCATGGTCCGCGGCTGGCACCTCGAGGGTCTCGCCGTCCGCCCGGACCACCGCATGGTGGCCCACACGGGGTTCCTGCTGGTCACACGCCGGCTGGCCGACGGCGTCACCGGCATCTCCGTTAAGCGGCGCCCCTCCAAGACAGACTTCAACGAAGAGGACGTCAACGCCTGGACGCCGGGTGCTGTGGGGGAGCGGCTGGTCTCCGACAAGAAGCTTCGGCGCGCCGCCCGCGATGCCATTGCGGGGACCAACGTCAAGGACACGCCGGAGATCACGAACTAGTCCATATTTCGGGAGTCTCCCTCCCTACCCGCCTTCTTGGGACTAAGGTCTTAATAGAAGCGCAGGAAGGGGCTGATACATCATGGAGACGCCAAACCAGGACTCCGGACGTACACCGGCAGAGCAGTCTGCCGCCAACGACCTCTCGGTTGCGGACCGCCAGGTCAACATCCTCAGGGACAAGCTCAGGCACATCGACCGCCAGCTGGCTGCGGCAACGCAGAACAACACCAAGCTGGTTACGATGCTTGAGGCCGCGAAGGCCGAGATCCTTCGGCTGAAAAACGCCTTGGACCAGGAAGGACAGCCTCCCTACAGCTTCGGCACCATTCTTCAGCTGAACCCGCGCAGGCAGCCCTCGCCGGGCAGCAGCGGGCAGGCCGCCACTGAAGAATCAGTGGACATCTTCAACGCTGGCCGGAAAATGCGCGTGGGCATCAGCCCGCTGGTGAACATCAACCAACTGGCCGTGGGCCAGGAGGTCCTCTTGAACGAGGCGCTCCTCGTCGTCGCCGGACTCGGTTACGAGCGTGCAGGCGAGCTGGCCACGCTCAAGGAGATGCTCGGCTCCGACCGCGTCCTCGTGGTGGGGCGTGCCGATGAGGAGCGGGTGGTCCGGCTTTCGGGTGCCCTCCTGGCCGAAAAGCTCCGGGTGGGCGACGCCCTCTCCATCGACTCGAGGACCGGCTACGCACTTGAAAAAGTGCCGCGGTCCGAGGTGGAAAACCTGGTCCTGGAGGAGGTCCCGGACATCACCTACGAGGACATCGGCGGACTGGGACCCCAGATCGAACAAATCCGTGACGCCGTCGAACTGCCGTTCCTGCACCCGGACCTTTACCGGGAACACGGCCTGAAGGCCCCCAAGGGCATCCTGCTGTACGGCCCTCCCGGCTGCGGCAAGACCCTCATCGCCAAGGCCGTGGCCAATTCGCTTGCTGCCCGTGCCGCCGAACGCTCCGGAAACGTGGACCTGAAAAGCTACTTCCTCAACATCAAGGGCCCCGAGCTCCTGGACAAGTACGTGGGCGAGACGGAGCGCCATATCCGGCTCATTTTCTCCCGCGCCCGCGAAAAGGCCTCGGACGGCAGCCCCGTAGTGGTGTTTTTCGATGAGATGGACTCGCTGTTCCGCACCCGCGGAACCGGCATTTCCTCCGACGTCGAAACAACCATCGTGCCCCAGCTCCTGAGTGAGATCGACGGCGTGGAGCGGCTGGACAACGTCATCGTCATCGGCGCGTCCAACCGCGAGGACATGATTGATCCGGCCATCCTTCGGCCAGGCCGGCTGGACGTAAAGGTCAAGATCCACCGCCCGGATGCCGAGGCTGCTGCGGACATCTTCAACAAGTACATCACCACGGATCTGCCGTTCCACGAGTCTGACCTTGCAGAGCACGACGGCGACGTCCAGGCCACCGTGGACGCCATGGTCCAGCGCACGGTGGAAGCCATGTACTCCACGGACAAATCAAATGAGTTCCTGGAAGTCACGTACGCCAACGGCGACACCGAAATGCTCTACTTCAAGGACTTCAACTCCGGTGCCGTAGTGCAGAACGTGGTGGACCGGGCCAAGAAGTACGCCATCAAGGATCTGCTCACCACGCACCAGAAGGGGCTGCGGATCGAGCACCTGCTGCGGGCCGTGGTGGACGAGTTCCGTGAACACGAGGACATGCCGAACACCACCAATCCGGACGACTGGGCCCGGATCTCGGGCAAGAAGGGTGAGCGGATCACGTACATCCGCACCATCGTCCAGGGCAAGGCCGGCCAGGAGCCTGGAAAATCGATCGAAACGATGCCCACCACAGGGCAGTATCTGTGACGGCTGCGCCGGAGCCCGCCGCCGGGGGCGCCCTCCCCGCGGGCGGGGCCATGCGTGTCATGGGAGCAGAAACCGAATACGGGATCCATGCTCCGTCCGCCCCGTCGGCGAACGCAACCATGATGAGCGCGCGGGTGGTCCAGGCCTATGCCCAGGTGACACGCCAGCGTGCCGCCGGCGGAGCGGAAACGCGGTGGGACTACACCGACGAAGAGCCCCTCCACGATGCAAGGGGCTGGACAGTGGACAGGGGCTCGGCCCACCCCAGCCAGCTGACCGACCAGCCGCCGGTGCTGGACGCGGAAGCAGTGGCGCTGGCCTACGGCCGGGAGGAACTGGAGCTCGACGGACAGGATGAGTCCGGAACCCTCCTGATGAACATGGTCCTGGGTAATGGTGCCAGGCTGTACGTGGACCACGCCCACCCCGAGTATTCAAGCCCTGAGGTGACGAACCCGCGTGATGCCGTCACGTGGGACGCCGCGGGTGATCTCGTTGCGCTGGCAACAGTACGGCGTCTGGCCTTGGACCCCGACCTGCCACAGGTGAACCTCTACAAAAACAACACAGACAACAAATCGGTGTCCTACGGGTCGCATGAAAACTACCTCACGCCCCGCTCCGTTCCGTTTGGGGACATCGTCCGCGGTTTGACGCCGTTCTTCATCAGCCGCCAGATCCTCTGCGGGTCCGGCAGGGTGGGGATCGGCCAGGACGCTTCCACCCCTGGCTACCAGATCAGCCAGCGGGCCGATTTCTTCGAGGCAGAAGTGGGCCTCGAAACCACCATCCGCCGTCCCATCATCAACACCCGGGATGAGCCGCACTCGACGGCCGACAAATACCGCCGCCTGCACGTCATCATTGGAGATGCCAACCTCAGCCAGGTCTCCAATTACCTGAAGTTCGGGACCACGGCCATGGTCCTCAGCCTCATCGAGGCGGGGCTCGCGCCAAAGATTGAGGTTTACGAGCCGGTGGCCGCCCTCCAAACGGTGAGCCACGATACGTCCCTTACCGGAACCATGCGGCTCATGGACGGCCGTCGCGTCACGGCACTCGACCTCCAGTGGATGTACCACGAAGCCGCCGCCAAGCTGGCGCAGGATACAGGTGTCGGTGATGCCATCGACGGCGACGGGCACACCCATGACGTCCTGGACCGCTGGGCCACCGTACTTACGCAGCTGGACAGCGACAAGGCCGCGGCGGCCAGCTCGGTGGAATGGCTGGCCAAGCTCTCGCTCCTCGAGGGTTACAGGGATCGCGACGGCCTGGCGTGGAACGACGCCCGGCTCGGGCTCATTGATCTCCAGTGGGCGGACATCAGGCCGGAAAAGGGCCTGTACTACCGGTTTCTTGCCAGGAACCGCATGGACAGGATTGTCGACGACGGCGCCATAGCGGCCGCCGTGGGCGAGCCGCCGGCGGACACCCGTGCGTTCTTCCGCGGAAAGTGCATCAGCAACTTCGGCAAGGACGTAGTAGGTGCCAGCTGGGACTCAGTGATCTTCGACGTGCCGGGCTACGGCAGGCTCCAGCGAGTGCCCACCCGGGAGCCTCTTCGGGGAACCAAAGCCCTGACCGGAGCGTTGTTCCAGCGCTACCGGGAAGCGGGCCCGTTCCTCGCGGAGCTCCTGGGACACAACAGCGCTCCGCCTGCGGCATAAACCGCGCCGGACGGCCTGCATCGTGGCAGGATGGGCATATCGGAGGATCCGCCGGATCCGACGGCAGGAAAGGGAGAGGTAACAATGGCAGGCCAGGAGCAGCAGCAGCCGCAATCGCGCGACAGCCAGGTCGACGAGGACATTCCCGAGGCCCCGCCGGCGCCGCCTGAAGCGCAGGCATCAGCATCAACCGAAGGCGTGGACGACCTCCTCGACGAGATCGACGGAGTTCTCGAATCCAACGCCGAGGAATTCGTGCGCGCATTCGTCCAAAAGGGCGGTCAGTAACCGGGACCCGGCAGGTGGCGGAAGCCGCGGACGGCCGGAATCTGTACCGACGTTGAAGAATTACGTTCAAGGAGTGCATGAGTGCAGGAATCAACCGCCCACCAGGTAGCCGCCAACGCCACCTCGTCCTTTACGGAACATCTGCAGCGGGACCGGCCCGAACTCCTGCCGTACAACAGGGGAGTTCAGTCAGCTGCGCCCGGGACCGCGCCGCTGCAGGTTCCGCACGCCACCACCATTGTGGCCATGAGCTACGCCGGCGGAGTGCTGATGGCGGGGGACCGGCGGGCCACCATGGGCAATGTGATTGCCAGCAGGCACATTGAGAAAGTTTTTCCCGCTGACCGTTACTCCGTCCTGGGCATCGCGGGCACTGCCGGCATAGCCATTGACCTCACCCGTCTATTCCAGGTGGAACTCGAGCACTACGAGAAGATTGAGGGCACCCTCCTCAGCCTGGAGGGTAAGGCCAACAGGCTCGGAGCGATGATCCGCGGCAACCTGCCCCTCGCCATGCAGGGACTCGCCGTCGTGCCGCTCTTCGCCGGGTTCGATACCGGCGCCGGCGTGGGAAGGCTCTTCTCCTATGACGTCACCGGCGGCCGGTACGAGGAACACGAGCACCATACGGTCGGCTCCGGCTCCGTTTTTGCCCGTGGAGCCCTGAAGAAGCTGTGGCGGCCAAACCTGAGCGAGGCGGAAGCGGTCTCCGTCGCCGTCGAAGCCCTCTACGACGCGGCGGACGACGATTCCGCCACGGGAGGACCGGACACGGTCCGTCAGCTGTGGCCGGTCATCTACACCGTGGACCGGGCCGGGGCCCGGCGGGTTGCGGAAAACGTGCTCGCCGCGGCCGCGCATACTGTCATCGAAGCCCGCACCAGCGCCGGACGGGAGGCTTGAGATGACCCAGCAGTTTTACGTATCGCCTGAACAACTGATGAAGGACCGTGCGGATTTCGCACGGAAGGGCATAGCCCGCGGCAGGTCCGTTGCTGTCATCAGTTGCGCCGACGGCATTGCGCTGGTGGCCGAGAACCCATCGCCGTCCCTGCACAAGATTGGCGAGATTTACGACAAGATAGCGTTCGCCGCAGTCGGGAAGTACAACGAATTTGAGAGCCTTCGGCAGGCCGGGGTCAGGTACGCGGACGTCCGGGGCTACTCCTACGACCGGGAGGACGTTACCGCCCGCGGCCTCGCCAGTGTTTATGCACAAAGCCTCGGCGCCGTGTTCACCGCGGAGCAGAAGCCGTTCGAGGTTGAACTCGCAGTAGCGGAGGTAGGTCCTACCCAGGCGGAGGACCATCTCTATCGCCTGACCTTCGACGGCTCCATCGCCGACGAGCACCAGTTTGTAGTGATGGGCGGACAAGCCGACAAGGTTTCCGCAGCCATCGAGGACGGGTGGCGCAGTTCATTGAGCTTTGCCGACGCCCTGCGCCTTGCAATGGGGGCATTGGTTCCGGCGGCCGAGAGCGGCGAACAGCCGAAGGCCCTGCCCCCGAAGGCTGTGGAAGTTGCCGTCCTGGACAGGTCGTCCCAGACCTCGCGCGGCTCGCGGCGCGCCTTCCGCCGGCTTGATGACGCGGATATCACTGCACTGCTGGCCTAGGAGGACAGATGGACAAGAGAATCTTCGGCATCGAAACGGAATTTGGGATTTCCTATTCCAGCCCCGACTCGAGGCCTCTTGCCCCGGAGGAGGTGGCCCGGTACCTCTTCCGCAAGGTGGTCAGCTGGGGCCGTTCATCCAACGTTTTCCTTACGAACGGCTCCAGGCTGTACCTCGATGTTGGGTCCCATCCCGAGTACGCCACGGCCGAGTGTGACGACCTCGCGCAGTTGATCGCCCACGACCGGGCCGGGGAGCTGATCCTCGACGACCTCGTGGACGAGGCACAGGCACGCCTCGCAGCCGAGGGATTCAACGGCACGGTCTACCTGTTCAAGAACAACACGGACTCCGCCGGGAACTCCTACGGCAGTCACGAAAATTACCTTATTCCCCGCCGGGGAGAGTTCTCCCGGCTGGCCGAGATCCTGATCCCCTTCCTGGTCACCAGGCAACTCATCGCCGGCGCCGGGAAGATCCTGAAAACGCCGCACGGGGCAACCTTCGCCTTTTCCCAGCGGGCGGACCATATCTGGGAGGGCGTGTCCTCAGCCACCACCCGGTCCCGGCCCATCATCAACACCCGGGATGAACCGCACGCGGATGCCGAGTTCTACCGCAGGCTTCACGTTATAGTCGGTGATTCCAACATGTCTGAAGCCACGGCCCTGATGAAGGTGGGCACGGTGGACCTCGTCCTGAGAATGATCGAGGCCGGAGTCATCATGCGCGACATGCGGATGGAAAACCCCATCCGCAGCATCCGCGAAATTTCGCACGACCTCAGCGGCCGGGCACTGGTCCGGCTCGCCAATGGACGCCAACTCACCGCACTTGAGATCCAGCAGGAGTACCTCACAAAAGTAACAGCGTTCGTCAAGGAACACGGCGCCCACAACCCCCACGTCCCGGTGATCCTCGACCTCTGGGAACGTACGCTGAAGGCGATCGAAAGCGGCGACACCCGCGGCATCGACACCGAGATCGACTGGGCCATCAAGAAGAAGTTGATGGACAAATACCGGGAACGTCACGGCCTCGGCCTGGACGCCCCACGGATAGCCCAGCTCGACCTGACGTACCACGACATCTCCAGAAGCCGCGGCCTCTACTACCTGCTGCAGTCCCGTGGGGCAGTGCGGCGCATCGTGGACGACACGGTCATCAAGGACGCCGTCGACGCGCCGCCCCAGACCACCCGCGCGAAGCTCCGCGGCGACTTTGTCCGGCGGGCGCAGGAGTTGGGCCGGGACTACACCGTGGACTGGGTGCACCTGAAACTGAACGACCGGGCGCACCAGACCATCCTGTGCAAGGATCCGTTCCGCAGCGTCGATGACCGCGTGGATGCCCTTCTCGACTCTATGGGCTGACACCCAGCTTCAGGGGCTATTCTTGATAGAGCCCTTTCGAGGGCCTGCACGCGGTGCCGCCCGCCGAGCTGCGGACCACCGCCTCCATCTTGCCCCGACGAAAGTTCTCTTACGTGCGCCGACTACTAGCACTCCTTCTTCCCGCTTTGCTGATGCTGACCGCCTGTGGCGGTTCGACAGCAGAGTCGGAGCCCACCAGCAAGTCTGCTGGTGAGACTGCAAAGTTCGACTCCCTCAAACTGACCGACAACGGGGACAAAAAAGCTCCCGGCGTGGAATTCGCCAAGCCGCTCGAAGTCGCTGAACCAACCATCAAAGTGGTCACCGAGGGTGACGGCGAGACGGTGAAGGCAAACCAAATTGCCAACATCTCCATCCTTGCCCTGAATGGCACGGACGGATCCACGCTCGAGGACACCTTCCCGAGTGAGCCCGAGCCCCTGGAGCTCAACGAGGAACTGAAAACCGGCAGCGAGGTCATCTACAACGCATTAGTTGGCGCCAAGGTCGGTTCCAGCCTTGCCCTCGCCGTTCCCGGACGGGCCGCTGCTGCCGCCCCCAGCCCCTCCGGCGGTGCCAGCCCGAGCCCGTCAGCCGCCACCGAGCCCACGCAGCTCCTCATTATCAAGGTGCTTTCCGCTTCGGACGTAACCCCTGCCCTGGAGAAGCCCGAAGGTGAAACGGTGACCCCGCCCGCCGGCCTGCCTGCCGTCACCGAGAAAGACGGCATCCCCGAGATCAACGTCAAGGGTGTCGCCGCTCCCACCGCGCTGGTATCCCAGGACCTCATCAAGGGCAACGGCGCCACCGTGAAGGAATCTGACACCCTGACAGTGAACTATGTCGGCGTCACCCTCGTGGGCGGCAAAAAATTCGACTCGAGCTTTGACCGGGGCGAGCCTGCGAGCTTCCCGCTGACCGGCGTCATCAAGGGCTGGACCCAGGGCCTTGCCGGCAAGACCGTGGGCTCACGCGTCCTGCTGGTCATCCCCAAGGACCTGGCCTACGGCGATGCCGGCCAGGGCGAGGCCAAGGGCGACCTTGTCTTCGTAGTGGACATCCTCGGAGCCAAGTAGCAACAATGGCAACAGGCCCGGCCCCCGCCGCGGCATCCAACAGCAGCACATCATCTGCCGAACACCTAGGAGCAACCATGTCTTTTGGACAGCGCGACTTTGACCGCCAGAAGCCCGAAATCGATTTCCCCGAGGGCGATGTGCCCACGGAACTCGTCATCACCGACCTCATCGAAGGCGACGGCCGCGAAGCCACGGCCGGAGACACGGTCTCCACCCACTACGTGGGCGTAGCCTGGTCCACCGGTGAAGAATTCGACGCCTCCTGGGGCCGCGGTGCGCCGCTGGACTTCCGCGTCGGAGTCGGCCAGGTCATCCAGGGCTGGGACCAGGGCCTCCTGGGCATGAAGGTAGGTGGCCGCCGCCGCCTCGAAATCCCCTCCGAGCTTGCCTACGGTTCCCGTGGCGCCGGTGGAGCCATCAAACCCAACGAAGCCCTGATCTTCGTGGTTGACCTCGTGGGCGTTCGCTGACCACAGGCACAGCAATCCGCCAGGAGCGCGGCAGGAACAGGACCACCACATCCTGTTGCTGCCGCGCTTCCTGCGTTCCGGCACGGAGTTTAGTAACGTAACGAGGGTGTCCGCATCCCGTACTGAACGCCTCCTGAACCTGCTGATCGCCCTGCTCAACACCAGGTACGGCCTGCGCCGCAGTGAACTGCGCGAAACGATCTACCGTGACACCCCCGGCAATGAGGCATCCTTCGGCCGCATGTTCGAACGGGACAAAAGCGATCTTCGCAAATTCGGGTTTGACGTCGAAACCCTGACCGACCTGGGCTGGAGCGAGGATGACCCCGCCACCACCCGCTACCGCATCGGCAAGGAATCCAACCGCCTGCCTGACGTCCAGCTCGGACCGGAGGAGTGGACAGTACTTCTCCTGGCCTCCCAACTCTGGGAGCGTGCTGCCTTGGGCACAGCCGCCCAGAGTGCGCTGCGGAAGCTGCAGGCGTCCGGTGCCATGGCGGACGTCCAACTGCCCGCCGGGGTTCAACCCAGGATCAAACCCGCGGGCCAGGCCTTCGACGACCTGGTTGCAGCGATGCATGCCAAGCACCCCGTCGCGTTCACCTACCTTGCCGGCAGCACCGGAACCGAGGAACAACGGACCGTAGAGCCTTGGGGCTTGGGAAGCCGCTTCGGGCACTGGTACCTCGCGGGCTACGACCGTGCCCGGGAGGCACCCCGCCATTTCCGGCTCTCCCGCTTCACCAGTGCGGTCACCACCCTTGAACGGGAGCAATTCACGCCCCCGCGCGACTTTAACATCCGGCAGGAACTGGACCGCCTGCCGGAGCTGCCGCTGCGCACCGCCGTCGTGGACGTCCGGGAGGGGCGCCTGCTTGCCTTGCGTCGCCGCGCCATTGAAAGTGGCAATGCGCCGGACGCTGCCCAGGACAATACCCCGTTCCAGCGACCCGAAGCCGGCTACGAGCGGATCAGCCTGCAGTACCGGGACCCGGAGGTCCTGGCTGAAAAGCTGGCGTCCTATGGCCCTGACGCTCTGGCCGCGGCTCCCGCCGAACTGGCTCATGCCGTGCGGCGCAGGCTCCGCGCCGCAGCTGACTTCAGTGCCGCCGCCGTTCCCCAGTTCCAGTTCGCGGCTGTGCCCGCCCGTCCCGTCCGCGCGCGCACCTCGGAGGACCAGCTCAAGCGGATGCTCCAGCTGGTGCCCTTCCTGGTGCACAATCAGGGCCTGCACATTCAGGATGTTGCTGAGCACTTCGGCGTCAGCAGGAAGGAACTGGAGGATGATCTGCAGATCCTCATTTGTTCCGGCCTGCCGGAGGGATACCCCGACGACCTGCTGGACATCCAGTGGGAGGACGACCACGTCTACATCACCCAGGACCTGGACCTGACCCAACCCGTCCGCTTCACCGTTGAGGAGGCCTGCGCCCTCCTGGCCGGGTTGGAGACGCTGAACGGCCTGCCGGAGTTAGCAGAGGGCGGCGCACTGGAATCAGTAACGCTTAAGCTCCTGGCGGCAGCCGGCGAGGAGGGGCTACGTGCAGCCTCCCTTGCCGGGCCGGAAGTGGCGCCTGCTGATGCCGCAACGCACGCCACCGTACGGCAGGCCATCGAGTCGGGGTCCCAGCTGCGCCTGAGGTACCTGGCTCCGCAGCGGGACAGCGTCTCGGAACGCGACGTGGACCCGCTGCGCCTCTACTCGCTGGACAACATCTGGTACTTCGAGGCCTATTGCCACTCCGTGGAAGGGCTGAGGAACTTCCGCCTGGACCGCGTTCAGGACATTCACCCGAATGGCAGGCCCGTGCCGGCAGGGACCACGCCCGCCAAGGGGGTTCCGGCGAAACTCTTTACCGCCAAAGACGACGATACGATCGTCACCGTCCAGCTCACCCGGCAGGGGAGGGGGCTCGCGGACGACTACTACGCGGAACGCACCGCAGAGCTCGACGACGGCGGGCTGGTGGCTGAGATACGGTTCGGCAACACGGCATGGCTTCCGATGTTCGTGGCCCAGCACGGCGGTTCCGCCCGGATCCTGGCGCCCGCGGAGCTTGCCGACGCGGCCCGCACCTGGCTGGCGGCGGCGCTGGCCAGGTACGGCGGCTAGACTTCTCAGCATGCCTTGGTGGTCCTGGATCCTTATATGGGTGGCGCTTGTTGCGGTGTCACTGCTCTTCTATGTCCTGTTGGGCATCCGGCTGTTCCGCCAAGTCATGGCCACCCTCAAGGATCTGGGCGCCGCAGGCGACAAGCTGGGGCAGCTGGGCCCCATTGAGCAGCCCGCCGCAGACCCGGATCCGGCGAAGGAGCACCCTGGTTCCGCAGTTTTTGCCTCCCCGACCGTCATGCGACATGATTACGAAGCATCCAAGTCATTCCGACGGGAAGAACGCCGCCTCAAACGAGTGCAGCGCAAGACGGACCGGGGCCAGCCGCAGGCACTCGGCGATCTGGACTTCACTTAGAAGTAAAGTGTACTTAGACGAAAGGATTTCCCGTGGGAAGACTCTTTGATGGCCCCTGGCCCATCGTAATTATCATTGTTGTTGCTTTGCTTCTTTTCGCCGCACCCAAGCTTCCGGCCATGGCCCGCAGCCTCGGACAGTCAATGCGGATCATCAAGTCCGAAGTCAAGGAAATGAAGAACGACGGCAAGACCGAATCCACTGACGCCTCAGGCCCGGTGGAAGGCACCATCGTGAACCACCCCCAGGCGAAGCCCGGCGAGCCGACCGACGGCACTGACGTTCCGCCGTCGAACCGCGCCTGACCCCCAGTGGCACTGTCGCGGGCCCGTAAAGCCAACCCCGAGGGGCGGATGGCTCTTTGGGACCACCTCAAAGAGCTGAAGAACCGGCTGATTAAGTCGGCTATCGGCGTCGTCATTGGCGGCATCGGAGGCTGGATACTTTACGATCCGCTGCTGAAGGCGCTGGCTGATCCGGTCAACCGCATCTCCCAGCAGACCGGTGGGCTCTCGGCGATCAACTTCGGTACCATCGCCTCTCCGTTCGACTTCAAGCTTCAGATGTCGCTCCTTATCGGGGTGGTCATTTCGAGTCCCATCTGGATCTACCAGCTGTGGGCGTTCATCACCCCGGGCCTCACGTCCAAGGAGCGGCGCTACACACTGGGCTACATGGCCGCTGCCGTCCCGCTGTTCCTTGCCGGTATCTGGGCGGGATGGCTTGTGGTGCCGCAGGTGGTCCGGGCCCTGACCCAGTTCACGCCGGACGGTTCGTCCAGCGTGATTGATGCGCGCACCTACATCGAGTTCGTGACCCGCATGGTCCTGGTGCTGGGCATAGCCTTCCTGGTCCCCGTCGTGCTGGTGGGTATCAACATGGCCGGAGTTATCTCCGGCCAAACCATCCTCAAGGCCTGGCGCATCACCGTGTTCCTGGTGTTTGTCCTGGCGGCCATCGCGGCCCCCGGCGCGGACGCCATCTCCATGTTTATGCTTGCAGGCCCGCTGCTGGTGCTCTTTTTCGCCGCCATTGGGGTCTGCCTGATGAACGACAAGCGCAGGGCACGCCGGCAGGCCAAGCGGGCAGCGGAAACCGAGGCCACAGCGGACGTCGCCACCCCGGGCAGTGAGCTGAAGAACCTCTAAGCGCCCGTTAGGCTTGGGGTATGTCCTCCACCGACGGTTCGTTCCAGCCCAGGCCATTCTCTACCGGTCCGAGCGATCCTGAAGAGCTCTCCCCGGCGGAAAAGTACCGTCTCAGCGCTGAACGAAGGGCAGAGGCAGCCACGTACCTCGGAGCCTTCTCCCGCACCCTCGATTTCGAACTCGATGACTTCCAGCGGCAGGCCTGCCTCTCCCTGCAGGAGGGCAGGGGCGTGCTGGTTGCAGCTCCTACGGGGGCCGGCAAAACCATTGTTGGCGAGTTCGCCATCTATCTGGCCCTCGAACGCGGCCTGAAGGCGTTTTACACCACACCCATCAAGGCGCTGAGCAACCAGAAGTTCACCGAGCTCAGCGACAAGTACGGAGCCGACAGCGTGGGCCTGCTGACCGGTGACACCAGTATCAACGGCGATGCTCCCGTGGTGGTGATGACCACTGAAGTCCTGCGCAACATGCTTTACGCCGATTCGGCGACCCTGGGCGACCTGGGGTACGTGGTAATGGACGAGGTGCACTACCTTGCAGACCGGTTCCGCGGTGCCGTCTGGGAAGAAGTCATCATCCACCTCCCCAGCGAAGTGCAGGTGGCCTCCCTCAGCGCCACCGTCTCCAACGCCGAGGAGTTCGGCGCCTGGCTTGATACCGTCCGCGGCGATACGGACATCATTGTGTCCGAGCACCGGCCCGTGCCGCTCTGGCAGCACGTCATGGTGGGCCGGCAGATCATGGACCTCTTTGCAGGGGAAACCACCTTCGACGAAATCGCTCCGCCGGTGGATGCCGACGAAGCGCAGCCGGACTCCAGGAAGGCAGCTTCTGCAAGCCGGGGCTTTGACGTCAATCCCGACCTCCTCACCGTTGCCCGCAGCGAAAGCATGCAGAGCTTCCGCGCGAGGTCTGGGCCCGGTGGTCCCGGCGGCCGCGGCCAGCGCGGCAGGCGCGGGAATGACCGCCCGGGCCGGGGCGGCGACGAGCGGGGGGTGCGCCCGGCCAGCCGGCCGCAGGTCATCGCAAGCCTTGACCGCATGGACCTCCTCCCGGCCATTACCTTTATCTTCTCCCGGGCCGGCTGTGACGCTGCCGTTGCCCAGTGCGTAGGTTCCGGACTGTGGCTCACCACCGAAAAGGAGCAGCGGATCATTGCGGAGCGCGTTGACGAGGCCGGTCATGACATTCCACCGGACGACCTGGAAGTCCTGGGCTTTTGGACCTGGCGGGACGGACTGCTTCGCGGTTTCGCGGCGCACCATGCCGGCATGCTGCCCACCTTCAAGGAGGTCGTGGAGAAGCTCTTCGCGGACGGCCTGGTCAAGGCTGTGTTCGCCACGGAGACACTCGCCCTCGGCGTCAACATGCCGGCGCGCTCGGTGGTGCTCGAAAAGCTGGACAAGTTCAACGGTGAAGCCCATGTGGACATCACTGCGGGGGAGTACACCCAGCTGACCGGCCGTGCCGGACGGCGGGGCATCGACGTCGAAGGCCACGCCGTGGTTCTGTGGCAGCCGGGGACGGACCCGACGGCGGTGGCCGGCCTGGCGTCACGGCGCACCTACCCCTTGAACTCGAGCTTCCGGCCCACCTACAACATGAGCATTAACCTCCTGGCCCAGTTCGGCCGGGCCAGGGCACGCGAGATTCTGGAATCCTCCTTCGCGCAGTTCCAGGCGGACCGCTCGGTGGTGGGCCTGGCCAAGCAGGTCCGCAGCCGCGAGGAATCGCTGGCAGGCTATGCAAAATCGATGACTTGCCACCTCGGAGACTTTACCGAGTACGCCCGGTTGCGCCGGGAGCTGTCCGACGCCGAAAACGCGACTTCCCGCACCAAGTCGCGCGCCCGGAAGTCACTCAGCGATGATTCGTTGGCCCGCCTGCTTCCGGGGGACGTAGTGCATGTCCCGGGCGGACGGGCCCCTGGACCGGCCATTGTGCTGAGTTCGGACCACAGCAGCCGGGAACCGCGGCCAGCTGTGCTGACGCTGGACAACCAGCTGCGCCGCATCGGGACCGATGACCTCGAAGGTCCCATCGCGCCGGTGACGCGCATCCGCATCCCCAAGTCCTTCAACGCCAAGGTTCCCAAGTCCCGGCGTGACCTCGCATCTTCCGCACGGAACGCGCTGCGGGAGAACCGCCCGCCGGCCCCGGGCAATAACCGGAACAACGATTTCGGCCTCGCCACGTCCCTGCCCAACCAGGAGAAGCGCATCGCGGACCTTCGACGCGCCCTCCGCGGCCACCCGTGCCACGGGTGCAGCGAACGGGAGGACCACGCACGATGGTCCGAGCGCTGGTGGAAGCTCCGGCGGGAGACGGACGGGCTGGTCCGGCAGATCCAGGGCCGCACCAACACGATCGCCAAGACCTTCGACCGGGTCTGCGATGTCCTGTCCTCCTACGGCTACCTCGAACCGACCACGGACGGCAGGCTGATGATCAGCCCCGACGGGCACAGGCTGAGGCGGATCTACGGCGAAAAGGACCTGTTGATTTCCCAGTCCCTCCGGCTGGGCGCTTTCGATGACTTGGACGCCGTGGAAGTCGCAGCCCTCGCCAGCGTCCTGGTGTACCAGGCCAAGCGCGAGGACCGCGGCATGCGGCCGCGGATGCCCAGCGTCTCCCTGGAGACCTCGGTGGACATCGTTGTCCGGGAATGGTCCGCCCTTGAGGATACGGAAGAGGAAAACAAGCTTCCGCTGACCGGCGAGCCCGAGCTGGGCCTGGTGTGGCCGATCTACAAGTGGGCGCGTGGCCGGCACCTGCAGGACGTCCTGAGCGGTACGGACCTCGCAGCGGGGGACTTTGTCCGCTGGGTGAAGCAGGTGGTTGACCTGCTGGACCAACTGGCAAAGATTCCCGGCCTGGACCCACGTCTCGCACGCCTTTGCTCCGACGCCATCTCGCTGGTCCGCCGCGGCGTTGTGGCCTATTCTTCCGTCCTCTGATCCAGCGCCTGCTGCTGCCGGCCTTCCTATCTCCAGGAGTTTTGCTTACCCATGCCCCGTCCCGAATCCCTGCCCGGATCCCGCTCCAAAACCAGCCCGGTGCTTTACCGCAACGGCTCCGTTTACACCGCCGCCGACCCGTTTGCCACCGCCATGCTGGTGGACGGAGACACGGTGGCGTGGGTGGGATCGGAACAGGCAGCGTCTTCCATCCAGGACAGCTCCATGGAGGTCATCGACCTCCGCGGCGCACTGGTTGCCCCCGGTTTCGTGGACTCACACATGCACCTGACCGAAACCGGGATCGCCTTGGATTCCCTGGCCCTGCAGGGCCTGAACTCGGCAAAAGACCTTTTGGCCGCCGTGGCCACCGCGCCCGGCGACGGCCCGGTCCTGGGTCACGGCTGGGATGACACCACCTGGGCCGACGCCACCTTGCCCAGCGCGGAGGAACTGGAGCGGGCTGCAGGGGGCCGCCCCGTTTACCTGGCCCGCGTTGACGTCCACTCTGCCCTGGTCTCGACGTCCCTGGCAGCCTCGGCCGGCCTCCGCGGGCTTGATGGTTTCGACGGCGGCGCAAGGGTCCGGCGGGCCGCGCACGCGGCGGCCCGGCAGGCAACCCGCCGGCTCCCGGCAGAGGTGCTCCGCCGGCACCAGGGCCGCGCCCTGGCCGAGGCTGCCGCCAACGGCTACGTGGCAGTGGCAGAGATCGGAGCGCCGCACATCGGGGGTGCGGAGGATCTTCGGGTGGCGTATAGCTGGAACAGCAACGGGGACACCCCCGCTCCTGAGGTACTGCCTTACTGGGGTGAACTGGCCACATCGGAAGAACACGCCCGCAGCATTCTTGACCAGCTGGGCGTCAGCGTCCGGGGCCTGGCCGGAGACCTGAACATCGACGGGTCCTTAGGATCACGGACGGCGGCCCTGAGGTCCGGTTATAGCGACGCCCCGGACGAGTCCGGCAGCCTGTACCTGAGAGTCGAGGAGGCAGCGGCCCACCTTGCAGCCTGTTCCCTCGCCGGGATCCAAGGTGGTTTCCACGTCATTGGCGATGCCGGGCTGGATGCCGCACTACAAGCTTTGGAGCTGGCGGCCGCCGAAGTGGGGGAGCAAAGGATCCGGGCCGCCGGCCACCGGTTTGAACACGTGGAGATGGTGGACGCAGCAGCCGTTGCAACGCTTGCCCGCTACTCCGTGACCGTTAGTGCCCAGCCGGCCTTTGACGCTGCCTGGGGTGGTCCGGGAGGACTCTACGAGAAGCGGCTGGGGGAGCGGAGCAGGGCCATGAACCCGTTTGCCAGCCTGTACTCTGCCGGGGTTCCGGTCTGCTTCGGCAGTGACAGCCCCGTGACGCCGCTGCGCCCCTGGTCCAGCGTCAGGGCTTGCCTTGAGCACCACAATGAAGACGAGCGGATTTCGGCTCGCGCGGCTTTCCTGGGACACACCCGTGCCGGGTGGCGGGCAGCCAGGTATCACAATCCCATGGCGGGCCAGCTGGTCCCCGGAGCTCCCGCCAGCTTCGCTGTTTGGGAGGTAGAGGAGCTGATGGTGCAAGTGGCCGACGGCAGGGTGCAGTCGTGGAGCACCGACCCCAGGGCCCGCACACCGTTGCTGCCTGCGCTGGACACCGGCTCGGACCCGGTTTGCCTGCAGACTGTAAGGGACGGCTTGGAGCTGCACGCCAACCCTGCCCTGCGTTCCTGACCCCCGCGCCCTCCGCCCTATAATGGGTAGCTGCGCCTGCCAGCGATTTCGCTCGTGAGCGGGTGCACCGACCGTTCCCTCCAGGAAGGCCCTCTGTGCGCGTCCTCACCATCATCCCCACCTACAACGAGCTGGAATCGCTGCCTATCACCCTGCAGCGGCTTCGCGCAGCCGTCCCGTCCTCGGACGTGCTGGTAGTGGATGACAACAGCCCCGACGGCACAGGGCAGCTCGCAGATGGAATCGCTGCCGAAGACTCCCAGGTGCACGTCCTGCACCGGAAGGGCAAAGAAGGCCTGGGCGCCGCCTACATCGCCGGCTTCAAGTGGGGACTCGACGCTGGCTACGACGTCCTCGTGGAGATGGACGCGGACGGTTCCCACCAGCCCGAACAGCTTCCCCAGCTCCTCGAAGCTATTGACCAGGGCGCCGATCTTGCCATGGGATCCCGCTGGGTTCCCGGCGGAAGTGTCGTCAACTGGCCGCTGTACCGGCAGGCCATTTCGCGGGTGGGAAGCACGTACGCCCGCCTTATGCTGGGCCTGAAGATCAAGGACGTTACCGGCGGCTACCGCGCGTTCCGCCGGACGACGCTGGAAAAGCTCAACCTGGACCAGGTGGACTCAGTCGGTTACGGCTTCCAGGTGGACCTCGCCTGGCGGGTGTCCCGCATGGGCCTGCGGATCGAGGAACGGCCCATCACCTTTGTGGAGCGCGAACTCGGGGCCTCCAAAATGAGCGGCAACATCGTTGTGGAGGCAATGATCAACGTCACCAAGTGGGGACTCCAAGCCCGCTGGAACACCCTCACCCGCAAGAAGTCGCCCGTACAGCCGTGAGCTCTCCCGCCGGCACGTCCCGATTAAGCGCCTAAACGAAGGGCCGTCTCCCACAGTGTGGGGGACGGCCCTTGGTGCATCTCGACAGTTTTATGCGGAGCGGCGTTCTCCGCGGCGTTCGCGCAGGATGGTCAGCCGATCCTCAAGGATCTGCTCCAGTTCCGGAAGCGAGCGGCGTTCCAGCAGCATGTCCCAGTGCGTGCGGACAGCTTTGTCGTTGCTGGTGTCCGGGCGTTCGCCGTCGACCAGGAGCGCTTCCTTGCCGGTCTTGGAAACCCAGACCGGGGGAATCTCGGCCTCAGAGGAGAACGTAACAAAGACCTGCTCGCCGTCCTCGCACCGGTACTCGACACGCTGGCGCGGAGCCGGCTCGACTCCGGACTCGGTCTCCATGCTCTGCGCACCAAGGCGCATGCCCCGCAGGCTGCGATCGCTCATGTTTTCTCCCTCTGGTCGGATGGCGGAGTGAAACCCCGCGCTAGCCGGTGGCTAAGAAGCACCGCCGGACTACTGTGTTGCTCTGTGCTGCATCTTAAGATTCAACGCATTGCGAAGCTCGGTTGTTCCAGCGGATTGCTCCTGCCGGACAAATACCCAATTATACCGGTGTCATGCCGCCCCGGCCAAAATTGAGGGGATCCGCAGCAGCTACGGATCCCCTCATTGTGCCGTTCGTGGCCTTGACCTAAGGCTCGGAGGTTTTGGCTCCCACTTCGTCGAACAGTCCCGCCACGGCAGGATCAGGGTTTGTTCGGCCAAGAGCGTTGCCAATCCCCTTCAGGGCCTCGCCGACTTCGCTCGGGATGATCCAGAGTTTGTTGGAAGAACCCTCTGCGAGCTTTGGAAGGGTCTGCAGGTATTGGTACGCCAGCAGTTTCTGGTCCGGGTTGCCCTTGTGGATGGCGTCAAAGACCTTCTGGATGGCCTGCGCCTCGCCGTCAGCGCGCAGGATGGCCGCTTTGGCGTCACCTTCCGCGGCCAGGATGGACGCCTGCCGCTGGCCTTCGGCGGTAAGGATGGCTGACTGCTTGGTGCCTTCGGCAGTCAGGATGGCTGCCCGGCGGTCACGCTCTGCACGCATCTGCTTTTCCATGGAGTCCTGGATGGAGTGGGGCGGGTCGATCGCCTTGAGTTCCACCCGAGAGACACGGATGCCCCAGCGGCCGGTGGCCTCGTCCAGGACCCCGCGCAGCTGTCCGTTGATCTGGTCGCGGGAGGTAAGTGCTTCTTCAAGGTTCAGCCCGCCCACAACGTTGCGCAGCGTGGTGGTGGTGAGCTGTTCGACTGCCTGGATGTAGTTGGCGATCTCGTAGGTGGCGGCCCTCGGGTCCGTGACCTGGAAGTAGACAACGGTGTCGATGGAAACCACCAGGTTGTCCTCGGTGATCACCGGCTGCGGAGGGAACGAAACCACCTGCTCACGGAGATCCAGCAACGGCAGGAGCCGGTCAACAAACGGAATCAGGATGGTCAGCCCTGGATTAAGCGTCCGCTGGTACTTGCCCAGCCGTTCAACCACGCCCGCGCGCGCCTGCGGAATGATCCGCACCGACCGCACCAGCACGATTATCACAAACACGATCAGGACCACCAGCACAATGGCCAATGCAGTTCCTCCTGCGTTATCCATACATCTCCTTGTTCCCCATTTGTTCAGGCTGTATCAGGACTGGCTTGCTGCTTCCGGCGGCGCTGTTACCACTGCCGTGGCTCCGTCAATAGCGGAAACCACCACTTTTTTGCCGGCGGGAAGGACGCCGCCTGCAGAGCGGGCGGTCCAGATGTCTCCGCCGATCTTGACCAGGCCGCCGTCGGATGTCACGGGCTCCATCACCACGGCCTGCTCACCGATGAGCCGGTCCACGTTGGTGCGCTGCTCAGACGGACTGTTCTTCAGGTGCGCCAGGGCCACTGGCCGGACGAAGGCGATCATAAGCAGGGACACCACGCAGAAGACCACGATCTGCAGCCAGAGGTCGGCGCCCGCGAAGTCGGCTACCAGTGCGGCCAGGGTTCCTCCGCCGAGCATGATAAAAAACAGGTCAAGCGTGATCATCTCGATCACGGCAAACGCCAGGAAGGCGGTGAGCCACAATGCCCACCAGTTTTCCCCGAGCCATTCGAACAACGTGCTCCCCCTTCGCTACGGGGAGCCGAACGCGCGCACCCGCCAGTAACTGTCCTCCAATCTTAGTGCGGCCCCGTCCACTGTGGGCTGGCTCTCAGCGGTCGTGCGGGGATAGTGGCCAAGTCGTTACGTCGCAGCGGGTTTGCTGGGCCCCGTCGTTACGTCGCAGCGGGTTTGCTGGGCCGAAAGACCGTCAGCCGGAACTTCGCTTGGGCCTGAACGGGCTCCGGCTGGCTCTCCAGTCGTTTCGAAAGGTCCTCCCGCTGGAGGTGGTGGCCCGCCGGACCCATGAAAGCGAGATTTGCCGCTTCCTGCCGGGTCAGTGCCAGCGGAATCTCGATGTCGGTACTTCTTTCCACGTCGAAATGGCTGCCCATCGCTTCGGCCAGCCGGGTTTCCTTGCCTTCCTCGATGCCGAGCATTCCGGTGACCGCGGCGATGCCAGCGAGGTGACCGGTCCGGGGTGTGACCACCACCAGCCGTCCGGCAGGCCGCAGTACCCGCGCAAATTCCGCGGCATTGCGGGGTGCAAATACGACCGTTATGGCGTCCACCGACTTGTCTGCCAACGGCAATGGCTGCCAGACATCGGACACCAGGTTCACAGCCTCGGGGTTGAGCCGTGCGGCCCGGCGCAGGGCGAATTTGGAGATGTCCAGGCCTACGGCAGCCACCTGGCGGCGGCGCTGTGCCGCGGCAGCGTCGAGCACCGCCCTCAGGTAGTGTCCGGTTCCCGTTCCGGCGTCCACGACCGCGGCGCGTTCTTCGGACAGGCATGGAACGACGGCGGCCGCCACCGCAGCTGCCAGAGGCCCGTAATGCCCCGCCTCCAAAAAGTCGGAGCGTGCCTGGACCATTTCCGCAGTGTCGGACTCGAAGGCAGTGCCCTTCCCGACCAGCAGGTTGAAGTAGCCCTGGCGAGCGGCGTCGTAACTGTGGCCGGCACGGCAGGCCAGGCGGCTCTGACCCGCCGGGGCAGCAGCCAGAAGTTCCAGCGGTTCCCGGCACACCGGGCACAGCAGTAAAAGGTCAGTGGTGGAGGGCATGGCAACCATTCTATGGCTCCCATATCCGGTTCTTTCCGGCGCAGGGTGCGCTGCAAGGTCAGCCGGCGCTGATGCCGGCGGGGCCGGAGTCGAAACCGAGCCCCTGCTGCGCCTTGCTGATGCCTGGCTCGGCCCAGTGGGCGGCGTATTCGGCGTTGCTGCTCAGGGACCGAAGCTGGGCGCGGTCCACGTACAGCACACCTTGCAGGTGGTCGGTTTCATGCTGCACGATCCTGGCCTGCCAGCCGGAAAACTCCCGCTGCATGGCGGCCCCGTCGGGGGACTGGAACTCAAGAAGCACGTTTTCGTGACGGGCCACCACGGCCTGAAGCCCGTTGAGTGAGAGGCAGCCCTCGTAGAAGGACGCAACGCCAGGGCCCAGCGGCGTGTAGCGGGGGTTCAGGACGGCGAGGAATTCCAGCGGGCTTCGGCGACGGAGGGCAGCAGCCTCAGGGTCGACGTCGTACTGGTCCTCCATGACGGCCAGCTGCAGCGGTATTCCGAGTTGGGGCGCTGCCAGCCCAACGCCCGGAGCCTCGTGCATCACCTGCCGCATCAGGGTAATCAGCCGCTCCAGTTCGTCGTCCGACAGCTGGCCGTCGAAGGCGGCTGCGCGCTGCCTGAGCGCCGGGTGGCCTGCCTGCACGATGGGCGGGAGAGCGCCGGCCGACAGTATGAGCTCCACGTTTTCGCGGATCTGCTCTGCAGTGTATGCGGTCTCGGGCAGGCTTTGGCTCATGGGGAAAGCCTAGCGGCCGGGCCGGACACGAACTTCGGCCCCTGCATGGTGAAGCGCCGCGCGACCCATCGGTTGACCGCCGGAGTGGCAGCAGCGGCGCTCATCCCCAGGTTTCGGAGGTTCAATAACGGCCGGGGCAGGGGCCGTCCCAGCATCATGTTGATTTCGGACTGCCGTTTGGCCACTGCCGCCGCACGTTGCCGCCGTGCCTGGAACTCCTTAAGCTCCTCATTCATGTGGTCCAGGCTTCCGCCCGCCAATGCCGCCCGGATGAGGGGGGAGAGGGCCTGGGCATCCAGCCAGCCCAGATTCATGCCCTGGCCACCAATGGGACTGATTTCGTGGGCAGCATCGCCGAGCAGGAACACCCGCCCCGCCACCATGCTCCTGGCGACGGTGGACCGGACGCTGAAGGCGCTCACCATGGTGTTGGTGCCGGCATCCGGGAGGATCCCGGTTCGGCGCAGGACCAGCTGTGCCAACTCATCCGGCCCGGCAGTACCGGCAGACCTTCCCAGCCGCACCACCCACCGCCGCATTCCGCCCGGCAACGGAAAGGACTCAACGATTCCGCCCGGTTCAAGGAACAGCACCGCCCGTTCCCCGTAAAGCCCCGCGTCCCGGAAATCGCCCATGAGGTAGTGGTCGGGATACATTTTCCGGCACACCGGTACCCCTAAGAGGTCGCGCATGGGCGATCGGGCGCCGTCGGCCGCCACCACGAGGGACGCCGCGAAGGCGGCCGCTCCTCCCTTGCCGCCCCCGGCGGGTTCCGCAACGGCCGTGACCGACCCGCCGTCGTCCTTCACTGCAGCGGCCCGCACGCCCCTGACCAGGGCGCCGCTGTCCAGGTGGCGGACCCGCTCTTCCAGCAGCTCTTCTGTCCTGAACTGGGGCAGGGCCAGCACGAACGGATACGCGTCCGAAGCCGCCGCAAATGGCATGATGCCTACTGTTTTTCCGCCGCTGACCGCCATACCTTCGCGGATTTTTATTCCCTCCCGAACTGCGGAGGACGCAATCCCCACTTGCTGCAAAGCCTCAAGGGCGGGCGGATGGATGCCGATGGCCCGGGAGTGCAGGTTCCGGGCCTGCCTCTGTTCAAGAACCTTGACGCTGACGCCGTCCTGAAGCAGCAGGGCGGCCAGGTAGAGGCCCACCGGACCCCCACCGATGATCACCACGTCTGTTGCCGCTGCCATCTCAGGTCCTGCGCAGGGTCAGGACCTGATGGAACGTGGTGGTGGGTTCGACGTGCCAGCCCGGGGGAGCGAGGGCGGCCAGTTCGGACGGCGTGTAGCTCCTGCGGATGGATGTCAGTCCGTCCTTCCGGATGTAGGAATGGTGAAATGGCAGGGCGGCGGCTGAGAAGAGCGCGTACGCGGCGGGGCTGCGCCTCAGGTCGTTGTGCAGCGCTTTCCTGGTGGAAAGGGCTGCCGAGTCGGCGAGCAGCTGCTGAAGTTCGTCCGCCGAGAGGTGGTGCAGGACATGGTTTGAAATGACGAAATCAAAGCATTCGCCCTCCCGGACAAGATCGGCGCTGTGCGCCTGCCGGAACTCGACACCAGGTTTGGGCGGACGCCCCCGCGCATAGGCGGTAGCCCGCGCATCAGGGTCTATGCCGGCAATACGCAGCGGAAGTCCGTCGCGTCGGGCCCAGCCCGCCAGCAGGTGCGCGAGGTCGCCGCCCCCGGAGCCGATGTCCAACAGCGTGGCGGGAGTCTTATGCGCGGCCATGAAGGGACGAAGCTCCCGCACGTAGAGGCTCCGCCACCCGGACAGTGCGCGGTTGACCACCCCAAACTGGCGGTAGGTGTTCTGCAGGCGCCGGGCGTCGCAGTCCGGGTCGTCCATCAGTTCCACGGCCTCGACGGCGCGCTGCCGCATCAGCAGGTCCAAGGGGATCAGGCTACGGGTACTTCTGCCGCGGCGTGTCCGGGCACCCGGCCCATGTCCGCGGCCGCAGCCTGACGCAGTTTGGTGAACAGCGCAGTCTCCACCGTGAGTCCCGGGCCAAAGGCCATGGAACAGATGCGTTCGTCCCCGTCCTCGGGGTCCTGTTCCAGGATGTGCTTGAGGACGAACAGCACGGTGGCGCTGCTCATGTTTCCGTAGTTGCGCAGCGTCTCGCGTGCCGGAACCAGTTGCTCGTCGGTGAGACTTAGCCGGGTTTGAACCTTGTCCAGGATGCTCCGGCCGCCCGGGTGGATGGCCCAATGCCGGATGGACGTGTAGGGGAGTGCCTCCAGTTCCGGCTCTCGGGCAAGAAGGGGCTGCAGGGCGCCAACGATGTGGTCATCGATGATGTGCGGGACATAATTCCCCAAAATCATTTCGAATCCATGATCGCCGATGTTCCACGCCATCGAGTCTTCGCCGACCGGTGTGAGCACGGTTTCGAAGTGGTCAAGCTGGAGCAGGGACTTTTCCTCTGAGCCGCTGCGTGCAGTGACGACGGCGGCCGCCGCGCCATCGCCGAAAAGTGCTGAGCCCATAATGGTGTCCGGATCGTTTGAGGTGCGGACGTGCAGGGAGCACAGCTCGGCGCACACCACCAGGACTACGGCCTGCGGGTCGGCCTCACAGAACAGTTTTGCGGCCCGGAGTGCCGGGAACGCGGCATAGCAGCCCATGAATCCCAGGTGGTAGCGCTGGACGGCAGGATCCAGGCCCAGTTCCCGGACGATTTTGTAGTCGGGGCCGGGATTGAAAAAGCCCGTACAGGACACGGTCACAAGATGAGTTATGTCAAGTAAATCCAGTTCCGGGGCGGCATTGACTGCTGCACGGGCGGCTTCCACGAAGAGTTTTGTTGCCTCGCGGCCGAAGATGTCGTTGCGGACCTTTGTGCTGGGATTCAGCAGCAGGCCGGTGTCAGGATCGAAGAACTGCGGATCGTCGGAGCGGGAATTCGGTGTGAGTTCGTCCACGGCGGTAAAGCGCGTATCAATGGCAGCAGAATCAAAACAGGTGTTGACCAGGCGTGAGCCGAGCCTCGTCAAGCCTGGCTGGGCCGCAAACACGTCACGGGCTTCTGTTTGGATCAGAATCGTTTTCGGAACTGCAGTTTCCAGTGATCGCACATAGACCGTCATTGACTCATTCTTAACGAGCGCCCGGAATAAGACAATGACCTGCGGATTCATGGCTTTCGGCTGAGGCTGCAGGTGCGCTTGCTTTTGCTTGCCAGTGGGCACATTCCTGCCCCTCCCACGCCACCTCCAGAAACGCCGATAATCTACATTATGTAAAGCTGGAGCTGAGAGGGGCTTAGGGGTGGAAATGCCAGCTCCTTGTCCACCCCTGTACTGCGGTCAATGGAGCCAGTGAGAAGCGCTGTAAAGTGGCGAAGCTCCGGTCACATTATGCCCACCCGAAGCTTGGCGTTCACTGGGGAATCAGTTTGGACGAACTTTCCGAGTGCTTAGCTTGGAGAAACGTCCGCCTAGCCTTCGCACTCGATGCAGTATGAATGGCCGTTGCTCTCACGTGCCAGTTGGGACCTGTGCCGGACCAGGAAACAGGAATAGCAGGTGAACTCGTCCGCGGCTTGGGGAATGACCTGGACGATGAGCTCCTCGGAGACAATTTCTCCCCCTGGGGTCAGGCCCTCATCGAGTGCATCGGCTTCGTCCAGTTCGGTGATGACGCTGCGGGCATCCGGGGCGTTCGCAGACTGCAATGCCTCCAGCGAACGATCCTGGGATTCCTTGACGTCGGAACGGAGTTCGTCGTAATCGGCTGCCACTTGAGTGTTTCTCATTTCTGACGTTCTATTCTGACGACACTGCAACGTACACCCAGGCACCATTTGTTCCCCCGTTGAAAGCTACGAGGGGTGTTGGGGGCAGCTGTTCGCCCGGTGTAACTTTTGTGGCCGGGGATAAAGTCCAATTGAGTTAGGTTAGGTTTGCCTTCTACTGTGCAGGGCGTGACTGTACAGCCAGAACTGGCAGGAGGAGTCTCGTTCGCCGCCCACTTGGCCGGCTTCGGAGACCGCACCGCCATCAGGACCAAAAACCATTCAGTGAGCTACGGCGAACTGGGACGCCGTGTCGAGGACATGGCCCGTAGCTTCGGCCCCGCTCGGCGGTTGATCGCCCTCGAGGCGGAGAATTCCCTGCCGTCCCTGGTTGTCTACCTCGCCGCCCTGTCCTCCGGCAACCCCTTGTTGATCCTGCCCACAACTGGCGGGATATCCGCCGAGACCTTGATTGCCGCGTACGATCCGGACATCGTGGTCCCCGCATCCAACGGCGAGGCGGTCCTGGACATCCGGCGGGACGAAACCCGGCATGAGCTGCACCCGGAGCTTGCGCTCCTGCTGAGCACCTCCGGATCCACAGGCTCACCCAAACTCGTACGCCTGTCCGCTGACTCCGTGCAGGCCAACGCCGCGGCAATAGCGCAGTACCTGCACCTGCGCCCCGGCGACACTGCGGCCACCACGCTCCCCCTCTCCTACTGCTACGGGATGAGTGTGGTGAACAGCCACCTCCTGGTCGGCGCCTCGCTGGCGCTGACCGATCTCTCCGTGGTCGACCCGTGCTTCTGGGAACTGGTCCGCACACAAAAGGTGACATCCTTCGCTGCCGTGCCCTACACCTTCGATCTCCTCGAACGGGTGGGCTTTGAGCGCATGGACCTGCCCAGCTTGCGCTACATCACCCAGGCGGGCGGCCGGCTCGATCCAGACCGAGTGCGATCCTACGCGGAACTGGGCAGGCGGCAGGGCTGGGACCTGTTTGTCATGTACGGCCAGACCGAAGCGACCGCCCGGATGGCCTACCTGCCTCCGGACCTGGCAGCAGAACACCCCCACGCCATCGGCGTGGCCGTGCCCGGCGGATCCTTCCGGCTCGAGCCCGTCCCCGGCCTCGAGGACTCCGAGCTAATCTACATAGGACCCAACGTGATGCTCGGCTACGCCGAACAGCCCGAAGACCTTGCCCTCGGACGGGTCACCACAGAACTTCACACCGGCGACCTAGCCAGGCGCTGGCCCAATGGCCTCTACGAAATCGTTGGCAGGCGCAGCCGGTTCGTCAAAATCGTTGGCCTCCGGGTGGACCTGGGACAGGTGGAACAGCGGCTGGCTGACCTTGGCCTCACGGCCGCGGCTGCAGGCTCGGACGACTTCTTGGTTGCCGCAGTGGAAGGTGGTCATGACCTTGCCCTGGTGGCCAAAACACTTGCCCAGGACCTGGGCCTGCCGCGCTCGGCGGTCCAGCTTCATCCCGTGAAGTCCATACCGCGCCTCGCGAACGGAAAGCCGGACTACCCCGGCGTCCTTGCCCTGGCGTCCCAGAAAGGAGAGCGTCCCAGCGGCACTGCCGCTGCATCGGAACCCCCGGCACGCCCGGCTGACGTGCGGACGATCTTCGCGGAAGTCCTTGAACAGGAGGACATTGCCGATACTGACACCTTCGTTTCCCTGGGCGGCGACTCGCTGTCCTACGTGGCAGCGTCGGTAAGGCTGGAGCGTTGCCTCGGATACATCCCCCAGGGCTGGCACCTAATGCCGGTCTGCGAACTCTCACCCACCCCGCCCGGCACGCCGTCCGTAGCCGCAGGTGAATCTGCAAGCCGACGGACCAGTCCCGTCGCGCGAACGTCGCGGCGCTGGCAGCGGCGGATGCTTGCCCCCATGGAAACCGGGATCGTCCTCCGGGCCATCGCCATCATCTTCATCGTCTCCACGCACATAGGGTTCTTCCACTGGGAAGGGACCGCCCACGTACTCATCGCCGTCGCAGGCTTTAACTATGCGCGCTTCCAGCTCACCGGAAACCGCCGCGCGCGGCTCCGGCGGCAACTGCGCAGCGTTGCCCGGATAGTCGTCCCGAGCGTTGCGGTCATCAGTTTCGCCTTCGCGGTGACCGATACCTATACCTGGGCCAACGTTTTCCTGCTGAACCCCCTGCTGGGTCCTGAAGGATGGACCGACTACTCCCGGTTCTGGTTCATCGAGATCCTGGTCCACATTCTGCTAGGCCTAGCCGCACTCCTGGCGATTCCAGCCGCTGACCGCGCCCAGCGCAGATGGCCCTGGGGGTTCGCTCTGGGATTGATAGCGGTTGACCTGCCGTTGCTCTTCGACCTTGTCGACAGCCGCTATCCGGGCCAGGGCCCTGTCCTGTGGCTGTTCGGCCTTGGCTGGGCCGCCGCCGCATCGCGGACCCTGTGGCATAGGGCAACCGTGACAGCAATAGCCCTGCTCACCATCCCTGAATCCTTCGACGACCAGTACCGCAGCGCGACGATCCTGGTGGGCTTCCTCATCCTGCTCTGGCTGCCCACCCTGGCCGTCCCCCGCGGACTGCACCGGCTCACCGCCCTGCTGGCCAGCGCATCCCTATACATCTACGTGACCCACTGGCTCGTGTACCCGCTTGTCGATCCGGCGAACAAGGGCATAGCTGTCATCGCTTCCCTGGCTGCGGGTGTGCTTTATTGGGTGGCAGCCACCCGCGCCATGGCACTGGTGGAAAAGTGGCTCCGAAAATGCCAAGCACCGCAGCCGGAAATACAAGCCGGAACCGTCGCTCCCGTATGAGTACCTGAACAGGCCATCCCCGCCCTCGTTACACCGCTGGGAACGGAACGCGATCTTCCCCCCACGCTGCCTTTCACCTGCCGCTCCCAAATAGCCGACGTTACGTCACAACCACTCAAGAAGAAGTCAGGCTGCCGCAACCTCGTGTGGCCGTCCTCCGGGCGTCCAGCCTTTGACCACTCTCTTGCCCGCCCCCACTGCTGCCACATAGGCTCAATATGTGAGTGGCGGGGACGGCAATCCGAAAAGCGGATCCGGCCCGCGACCCGTGAAGGAAACAAGCATGGCAACAGGTACAGTCAAGTGGTTCAACGCCGAAAAGGGCTTCGGTTTCATCGCCCCCGACGACGGAAGCGCTGACGTGTTCGCACACTTTTCGGCAATCGCATCCAGCGGTTACCGCTCCCTCGACGAGAACCAGAAGGTTCAGTTCGACGTCACCCAGGGCCCTAAGGGTCCGCAGGCGGAGAACATCCAGCCGCTCTAAGCGGTGGTCAAAAAGCTGACCGGCACAAGCCGGTCAGCTTTTTTGTTCCCACAACGCCCCTGCCGTAAACAAGCTCCGCATGAACACGATTAAGGCCCGCCAGACTAAGGCGCCAGCATCGGCGGGCGATCAACGAAAGCGAGCTCAAGGGAGCGCCCGTCTGCCACGGAGCTGATCACGCAGTCGGAGATGTGGCGCTCTGACACTCCCCCGACGCCGACACCGTTCCCTGATGGCAGAACTTGTGTAAAGCTGTTCGTTCTAAGCCCCCCTTGATGGGCTAGGTTCTGGGACACCGCTGAAGTGGATGTGCCCGGCCTTTATGCCAATGCGCGAGCGTCCTCTCGAAGCAGGGGTGCCGCTGGCGTTCAGGTGCAGGATAAATTGCCTGGAGCACAGGTTTCTGCGGGTTGATCAGTACTCCCGGGCCTCGACCATCTCCAGGATGTGCGTTTTGGCCTCGCCGATCTTGGCCGGAGACTTCTCCGGGGACGGCCACACTTTGGTGCGCAGCGTGCCGAGGAATGCGCCGGCTTCGGCTACCGAGTCGAAGTCAATATCCAACATCACCTCACGGTCCTGCTCCGCAGGGCGGAAGATCCTGTAGCCCCGCGCTCCGGAGCGCTCACGTCCGGCGGCGTCTTTCTCGAAGGCGCTCCTCCACACCTCATAGTCACGAACCTGAAGCTCGATTCGTAGAGTTGCCATTGACCATCGTCCTTCCCATACAATCCCCGGATATTGAATACCCGTACCATGTAATCATTACGTTGGTATTCTACTCGCATGGGAACAACGGTCAAGAGCCGCAGGTACGAATCACCCCGCCGCCGGGAGCAGGCCGAGGCAACCCGCAAGTCGATCCTCAAAGCTGCCCAGCGGCTCTTTGAGCGCCAGGGCTACCCCGCAACATCGATGCCCTCAATCGCCGAAGAAGCAGGCGTGGCACTGAAGACGATCTACATCTACTTCGACACCAAGGCCGCACTGGTGCACACGCTGTGGGACGCCCGCCTCGGCGGCGAAGAAGCAAAGCTGCCCGTTCTGGAACGGGACTGGTACCAGGCCCTGGTCAAGGAACCCGACCCGGAACGGAAGCTTCGTCTGGTCGCCGCGCAGGCACGCCGTGTCAAGACCCGGTCCGGAGCGTTACTGGAAATGATCCGAACCGCCGCGTCAGCCGACCCCGAGATCGCCGACCTCTGGGCAGGCATCCAAGCGAAACTCCTCGACGTGCAGCGCGCCATCATCGAGGAACTCCATGCCAGCGGATCCCTCGCCCCATCCCTGAACATCTCGCGGGCAACTGACATCCTCTGGACACTTAACCATCCAAACGTGTGGCAACTCCTGGTCCCAATCCGCGGCTGGACCGACGAAGAGTACGAGCGATGGCTGGGCGACGCCTTCTGCTTACAACTCCTTGGCTCCCCCGGGCCTCACAATGAGACAAGCCCCTCCGACCCCTAGAGTCATCTGGCCGATAGTAGACGTTCTGTAAAGCTGCGGTTGATGTGACAAGAACCAGACTGCGCAGGCGCAAACCGCACTCACACAGCAGATCATTGCGCTGGACAGCCTTCAGGATCTGCTGCTCGGGACTGCCCCGGCTTTTGTTGACTCGGGGTCTTAGGCCGCTATGAGCGCGGTCCGGTTGATTGTTTCATATTCGATGGGCGTGAGTTTTCCCAGCCGTCTTTGCCGTCGCCGGCGGTGGTAGGTCCTCTCGATCCAGGTCGTGATGGCCAGTCGGAGGTCCTGCCTGGTGAGCCACCGCTGACGGTCCAGAACGTTCTTTTGCAGCAGCGAACTCATCCGCAGCCTAAGCAGTGGGAATTGGCCCTCCGCTAGGCCGGGAAGAGTATGCTTCCGCCGCCCACAGCCAGGGACAATTCTTATAGGTTATCCACCGCTACTGTTAACAGGGAGCTACCCCAACGGCTCCCACTTCTAGCCATGGATAACCTGAAATGACCCCAGCCGTGGACCGCTCAAGTCACCTTCTAGTTTCGGCACCATGCTTTTGGAAGTAAGGGGATAGTCCAAGTCGAGGCAGGGTGACGGAAGGCCGGTTATCAGCGTTTTAAAATGCCCGGGGGAGAGCTTCCAGAGCGGGGGTCTTTCTTGGCACGAGCACGCCAACTCCAGGGAAGCTTCGACGCCTAACGCGCCGGCGCCTGCGCCCAGCTAGTACCAACTTCTTGGGATGATTGGCTTCAGGAAATCTTGAGGTTCGGGCACGGATTCAAAGATCATCCTCAAGCGCCCCCACGGTTTGTTCTTCCGGCGTGCCCTTGTAGGGCACAGATGGATGGTCTGCCAAGGGTGGCGGAACTCGTTTACGATATAGCCCAAGCTGCTTTATCAGTCCCTACCGGCCACGGTCGGTCTCCCGCGGACCGCTGAGGCGGAGAGCCGAGGACGTCTGCACGCCCGGTGATGAATCCAGGACGTAAGGATGATGATGGCAGGGTCGATACAGAGCGGGTACCTGCTCAGCGGCCGGTACCGGATCGACGAATTGATTGGTGTGGGAGCGCAGTCGAGCGTCTACCGTGCCGTTGATGAGTTACTTCGGCGGGACGTTGCGGTGAAAGTGTTCCGCCGGCACGACGGTGACCTGGAGCAGGTCCGCCGGCAGGAAGCGGAGGTGCGCATCCTGGCGGGGATGAGCCACCCGGCGCTTGTGACCCTTCTCGACGCCGGTGCAGATCTAAGTGATCCGCAGGATCCGCGCAGCTACTTGGTGATGGAACTCGTTCGGGGCCCTGACCTCCGGAGCAGGGGTGCTTCCGGTCCGATGTCGGCCGCACGGATGGCTGCTATCGGGCAGGATCTGGCTGATGGCTTGGCTTACATCCACCACCACGGCATCGTGCACCGGGACGTCAAACCCGCGAATGTCCTGCTCGTCGAAGGCACCGGCGGCGAGAGCCGAAACCGAGCAAAGCTCAGCGACTTTGGTGTCGCTCTGTTGCTGGGAGAAGGTCACGAAACCTTCGAAGGGGATTCGTCCGGCACTCCCCATTACCTCAGTCCGGAACAGGCGGCTGGTGAACCATCAGGCGCGGCCGGCGATGTCTATGCGCTTGGCCTCGTGCTGTTGGAAGGACTGACCGGGAAGGTGACTTACCCGGGCGCACCTATCCAGTCAGCACTGGCACGGTTGCTGCGTGATCCCCAGATCCCGGCTGACATCGCACCCAAGTGGGTCAGACTGCTGACCTTTATGCTTGCCCGCGATCCTGCCGCCCGCCCGGCGGCTCTGGAAGTGTCATTGGCATTACGACAGGAAATCGCCAGCAGTTCAGGCAGGCGCCGTACCGGATCCGTGGAATCTGTAGAGAACGAAGAGGCCAGGATGAGGGCCGTTCACCGGTACCGAATCCTGGACACGCTCCCCGACGGGACCTTTGACAAGGTTGTGGCCGTTGCCGCGCGTTTGTTTTCGGTCCCGGTCGCCATTGTCAGCATCGTTGACCACGACCGCATCTGGTTCAAGGCGCGGCACGGCACCGACATTGAGCAGATCGGCCGGGATCCCGGACTTTGTGCCTCAGCCATCCTTCAGGACCATGCATGGGTTGTAGAAAGCGCTGCCACCGATCCACGCACCTTGGCTAACCCTCTGGTCGCGGGGGAATCGGGCATGCGGTTTTACGCTGGCGTGCCGCTCCGCACGCCTGATGGCTACAACCTCGGCACCCTCTGCATACTGGACCAAAAGCCAAGAGAATTCAGCAGTGAAGACACCCAGACGCTCGAAAACCTGGCAGCTATCGTCATGAACGACCTGGAACTCCGGCTGCAGACCAGACGGAGCCTCAACCTGCACTAATGGGCAACTGACTTAGTCGACTTCGAAAATCCGCCTGGCAGCTCATGGACGTAACCACTCCCCCGCTGGCACCTTTGTTGTCCTACCGCTCTTGGCCGGGGTTCCGCTACACGGACCACCAGGGAATTGTAGGCGTGTTGGCGGCCCCACTCGCATGGAGCGCCTGCAAGAAGATGCAGGTTGCGAAGATAAACTATCGGCTCTAACCGGGGCGACCAGAGGGGGTGCCGGAACCCTTGCAGCGTGCGTTTCATGTGTAGCGCTGCACACCGCTGCCGGCAGGGCGCCCTATGCGCGCCATGCCACAATCTGATTCCAGGTTGAGAGAGTTGGTCTTCGGGGTGCGCGGTAAACTTGCGGGATTGGCTCAGACTGCGAAGTTTTGCTGCCGGGTCTATCCTTGGCCGTAACCGCCGTCTACGCGGTTTCATTTACGCACCCGTCCGTCGCGGGAGGATGTCGGGGATTTAAGGCTCATCATGGATGATGTATATGGTGTGGGCCCGCATGCGCTTGGTCGGGGTTTGGTGGCCGGTGGTTGAGCCGGGCGGATTAGCTGGGGCCGGGCCGGACAGCACCAACTTGTGTGCCCCGTTTCTCGAGCAGCTGCCGGTAACCGGCGTTGCCGTATCCATGTTCAGCGGCACCCCAGCGGCGTCCCTTGTCTCGGCCAGCGACGAGTTGGCGGCCCGCTTGGATGAGTTGCAATTTGACCTCGGGGAAGGTCCCCGGTGGGAGGCGCTCCGAACGCGGCTACCTGTCCTCGTCTCCGACGTCCATTCTCATCAGTACTCGTGGCCGGTTTTTGATAAGGCAGTCCTGGATACAGGGGTCGCCGCGATGTTTGTTTTTCCGTTGAATCTTGGCGCCTTGGAGGTGGGAGTCGTAGAGCTTTACAGCATGAAACCCGGCAGCCTCAGCTACCACGACCATACGAGGGCGTTGGTGCTTGCCGGTCACACCGCTTGGTACCTGCTGCGGCGAATTCTCGAGGCGGACTCGCCCGAGACGGATCCGTCTGAGCACAACGGGATGATGTCGCGGCGGGAAATCCATCAAGCAACTGGCATGGTGCTGGCGCAAGCAGGAACAACCGCCGCCGAAGCGCTGCTGCTGCTGCGCGCCCACGCATTTGCCAATGGAATGCCGCTGCGGGAAGCTGCTTCGGCAGTGTTGGAGGGCCACCTGAGTTTTGCCCCGGAAAATGACGGGAACGACAACTCTCCGCTGCAGTAAACTTGCCGCATGGTGACCAAGAGCCGTGCGGAACGGGTCAGCGCGGCCTTCGTAAAGATTACGGACACGTTGGTCGCTGACTACGACGTGCTGGATCTCCTCCACGCCCTAGTCGAGGCCACCGTCGACCTGCTGGACGCGGCCGCGGCGGGTCTGCTTCTTGCCGATCCGCACGGCGAACTTCAGCTCCTGGCCTCGACCAGCGAACGCAGCCAGCTCGTCGAAATCCTCCAGCTCCGGGCCGGGTCAGGGCCCTGCGTGGAAAGTTACAGTACCGGCACGCTCGTTGTCGTGGAAGACATAAAAGCCCTGACCGGCCGCTGGCCGGAATTTCAGGCGGCCGCGCTTTCCCAGGAATTCCGTTCGGTCCATGCCCTGCCGATGCGCGTTCATGGCCGAACCATTGGAGCTATGGGGCTTTTTGGCGAGAAACCCGGCGGCCTGTCCGACGAAGATGTAGCGATCGGCCAGGCGCTGGTGGATGTGGCCACGATCAGCATCCTGCAGGAGCGGACGATCAGGGAATCGGCGATCGTCAATGAACAGCTGCAGCGTGCATTGAACGGCCGGGTTCTGATTGAGCAAGCCAAGGGTGTGATCGCCTACACCTCCGGAGTGGACATGGACGAGGCGTTCAAGCGGTTACGGAGTTTTGCCCGTTCAAACAACCAAACGTTGAATGACACGGCTACTCAAGTCATCGAACAGACTCTTCGTCTTTAGCCCACGGTGGGCCGCTGGGCGGTCGGACAGCACTTCCCGCCGCCGCCTTTTCAGATACTGCCTTTGCCCCTAAGATTACGTGTGTTGCCCCGGACCCCGGCAGCGCCCTATATGTGTGCGACTTCCGGAGGGGCCCTGATGCAACGAAACCACCCGAGCATGCCGAATGCCTTCCTGCCGACATCAGCGCACGATGTGACTACTGATCCGCTGCGGGCGGTCGAAGAAGCAGCTGCGCTTAACTTCTCCGCAGACTTCGAACACGAACATTCCGCGCCCGAACTTCAGGCAGCGGTGGCAAGCGCCATCACGCGCGGAGCCCGCATCAAAGACGTCGCGAATGCGGCACGCATGACATCGCTTGAAGTCCTCGATGCCACCGATTCCCTCACCTATCCCGATCGCCGCTCCGAATGACAGCGGCCGAGGGAACCGCGCAACGGCCGGCAACAGATATTTTTGTCGCAATGTCCTCGCGGAATGAAACCTCGACGGAGATCAGGCATTTTGACCGGTTCCTTCTCGAGGCCACAGTCGCGGATACAACTTACCGTGCCTTGGAAGCGGATTGCTTCTATGGCCTGTACATAAGCTGGTGCCTGTTGAACGACATCTCCCCTGTCGAGGACATCGCCTTCCGGTCCGCCATGAGACGCTGCGGGGTCAACCCGGGCCGAAACCAACGACGCATGACAGGACCGGCAGCCACCGACTACATCCTGGCCAGCTATCCGGCAACAGTCTGACCACTTCCACCACCAGCGGAAGAACAGGTACCCCGCCTTATCGCTTCCTGATCTGTCAGGATCTGCTCCTCGCAACAAAGGAAGTTTGCCCCCGCAACCCTCCGCCGCGGTGTCGGCATTGACGTGGTTGCGGGATGGGCACAAGCCTGACCACTTGGGGAAGGCCGCCAAGGTTCGACGTGGCCATTGACCAGGTGCGCGTACCTGAGGTGCACGTAACCCACGCAGCAAAGGACCCGCACACTGGATCGGCGGGAACAGACATTGCGGGACAGCTGAACATGGTACCGGCCTAGTTCAAAAATGATGTTGCGAACGGGTAGTTAGCTGGTTGCTGAGGCCGCTGAGCAGGATGCTGAGCCCCTGATCGAGTTCGGCGGCGCCGTCATATTCCGTGAGGACCGGACCCAGCCTCCGCAGGTGCGGGAAGTCTTTTGCTGGCAGTCGGTGCAGGCCCAGCCGCAGGATGGCCTCGTTTCCTGGCCCAGACACCGCCTCCCCTGAACCGGTCTTGCCTCTGATCCAAGGATCGGCCTATCGTGGCAGGAGTTTCACCACTTTCACCAGTTTCACCCACTTTCACCCAAGGAGGGTGCCGTGCAGAACCCCTTCAAGCCGACGGCCGGGGCAACACCTCCCGAACTGGTAGGCCGGGCCGGGCTGCTGGACGAGTTCGAATACGGCCTGCAGCAGGGTTCCGGAGCGCCCGGGCTCTTGACCATCATCACCGGCTCCAGAGGCATCGGCAAGACGGTCATGCTGAGCGAAGCCGAAGGAATCGCCAGAAATCACGGCTGGGCCGTGATCTCCCGGACCGCCACACCCGGCTTCCTCGCCGGAGTCGGCGATGACATGCTCCGCCTCCTCGACGAACTCGGGGACGGGCCTCCATCCCGGAAGATCACCGCTTTCTCCGCTGCCGGGTTCGGTCTGACAACCCAACTCCCTCCGGAACGGTCCGTTGACTGGCGCCGGACCGGGAACGAACTGTTGCGCCTGCTCGATTCCAAGAGCACCGGACTCGTTATCACTATCGACGAGATCCATGCCGTCGACAGGGCGGAGATCGCCCAGCTGGCCGCCGACGTTCAGCACTTCATCCGCGACGGGCTGCCCATCGGCCTGATCTTCGCCGGCTTGCCATCCGCCGTGTCCGACCTCCTCAATGAAGGCGTAGCCACCTTCCTGCGGCGGGCCGACAGGATCAATCTCCACGAAGCCGCCATCGCCGAAGTCACCGCCTCGTACAGCGAGCTCTTCAGTCAGGGAGGCATCAGCATCTCCCCCGACCTCGTCACTGAGGCTGCCGAAGCCACTGAAGGGTATCCCTTCCTGATCCAACTGGTTGGCTACTACCTCTGGCTGGAAGCCGACAAGGCAGGATGGAGACTCGACCAAACCGGCGTTCAGCGTGGAATCGCTGCTGCCCAACGACGGAACACCTTGGTGGTCGTCGAGTCAGCACTGTCGGACATCTCGGACAGAGACCGCGAGTTCCTGAACGCGATGGCCGCCCAGGACGGATCCTCAGCAGCCGGCCAGATCGGCGCCATCCTCAAAGCCAAACCCAACGTCATTTCCAAGTACCGGAACAGGCTCATCGCCGCAGGCCTGATCGAGTCCGCCGGCTACGGAAAAGTCGACTTCGCAATCCCCGGACTCCGCCAATACCTCCGCGAGTAGATTGACAGAATCTCCATTATCGGCCCTTTTGAAAGGCCCGGGGAGTGGTCGCTTCCGTGGCCACGGCGTACGCGAAGCAAATCTGCTGAAGACTAGCCTGAAGGCTCCGTCCCCGGTCGGCGATGGTTGTGAAACCTTTTTCCGCCTCATTGCGTTCGTCTCGGCGCGGTACGGCAATTTCCTCAATGGGTGCTGACCCCGCATCCCATGCCGACAAGAAGGGACTTGACACGATGACTGATATTGCCTGGACCGAGGGAACCTGGACTACGGAACCCGCGCATTTCGAGCTTGCCGACGACGGCATGAGGGTAACCGCAATCGAGAAGAGTGACGCCTGGCGCGTCACTTCGTACGGATTCATTCACGACACCGAACACGCCCTCCTCGCCCCTTTCGAGCAGGACACTGCCATGGAGGTGTCTTTCCATCTCGATTTCTCGGCCCAGTTCGACCAAGCCGGGATCTTCGTCCGTGTCGATGACACGACATGGATCAAGACGGGCATCGAGTGGAGCGACGGCGAGGAAAGCCTCGGCGCGGTCGTGACGCGTGGCGTATCTGACTGGTCCCTGTCCCCGGTTCCCGGCTGGGACGGCCGGCACGTCACTGTCCGGGCCAGTAGGTCCGGCAACGCCCTGACCGTCCGGGCTCGGGTTGATTACGAGCCATGGCGGCTGGTGCGGGTAGCGCCTCTTGACCCGGAAGCTGTCGTCTCCGCAGGGCCGTTCTGCTGCGCCCCTTCGCGCGATAACCTCACCGTGCACTTCACGTCCTGGCGAATGACTGCCCCGGACGAGAGCTTGCACCCCGAGGCTTAGGCGTACTAAGAAACAGGGTTGCCGGAGCAGTCCGCGAAAAGAACCCCGGAGTGGCCTCGTTCCCGTTTAGGTTGTGTGTTGGGGGTACACCCCAGCCTGACGTAAGGCGGTCTCGCAGGGGAGGATTCACCTGGCCGGCGGGGCTTCGGTCTTGTTCTCAGACACCTGTCGAGTCGCAACAGAGGGGAATTCGTCAGCTCCTGCCGCAAGCGAGTCTCTCGAGTCCCGATTTTTGGCCTATTTAGATGATTCTCGGGCTACCGCACCTCGGTTTCCTGCCATTCGACTGTCAGAGTGTGAGAACATCATGGCCAACTGTCAATAAAAGGGAAATTTCGCCCTATTCTAACGCCACGCCGATCGTTGCTCCTTTGGCCCTTCCTTTGGCCCAACCGGACTCGTGACTATAACGGGCACAGGAAAAGCCCCGGACCGTGGTCCGGGGCTTTGGGGCCGGCTATCGCTCGATCGTTACGCTGAGGTCCAGATGGATGTCCACAGTGGCAAGACGGTCCTGGAGGAAACGTGCGAGGCTCGCATCAGTTGCGGTGTGTGCGCCCTTCGGGACGGCACCGCGGAAAACAGCCTGGGTATTCGTCGACCTGAGCACGTCAAGTGGCGCCCAGTGCCGGTGTCCGGCGCCCAGTCGTTCAATGTCAGTGCGGAAGGTGCCGCGGTGGTCATTACGGGCTGAGGCGCGCATGGTGAAGGGAATGAAAGCTGTGGGCAAGAGGGTCCTTTCGAATGAGGCAGCCAACGGTAAGCGGCCCCATCAGCAACAAGGCGCTGGAAGGCTTCCCTATTCCTTTTTCGCTCCAAGAGAGTCGAGCCTCACGTGGCACTGCTGAAAATAAGAACCCAAAACCAGCTGAAGACCTCGAATCACGCACGCCTGGCCAAAGAGAGCAGCCATCAAGGCGTCAGCATCGTTTTTCGACCGGACGGTACTTGACTGCGAAAGGCGCCGTACCTGTGCGTTCCAGGGTTTTGTTCATGATCATGTTCATGAGGACGTTACGGGACCATCCGTGGGCGGCAGCGGCGGCGTACGAGTCCCTTGCCTCCGGCTCGAGGCGTTTGTCGATGATGGTGCGAATGTGACCCCGCGGCAAATGTCCAACAGCCTGTGGGACATTTGGATCGAAGGCAGGCCAGGCCTCAGCGAAGCTGCGCATGTACTGCAGGTTCGACCGTGACAAGCCCTTCATGTCGGGAAACTCTGCGCCCAGGTCTTCGACCAGCCTGCCCATGACCCCACTCCCCCACCCTTCAGCGTCCAAGGCCGGCTCCGGGAACCCGGCCGGGTGGCGGATTTGCTGCGCCTTATGTTCAGGCCCGTCGCCACGACGGCCGTGAACCACTCCGGCGGCCTGTATCCGAATCTATTCGCGGCGCGCCCACCCTTCCAGGTGGACGGAAAGCTCGGGTTCATCGCAGTAGTCACGGAGATGCTTCTGCAGTGCCACGCGGGAGAACGGCACGTGCTGCCTGCGTTCCCGGCGGAGTTTGCCCCGGGCAGCGTCAGCGGGCTGGTTGCCCGGCCAGGTATCACCGTGGCAATTCGCTGGGAGCACGGCGCCGCCGTCGAACTTTCAATGACACCGCGGAACGCTGCAGCGGTGACTTCCTGCAAGGGGCACGGTCAGGTCAGCGCCGCGGCCCGATTGCAGCGCCCACAACAGCACCAACGCCCAATCCCAGGGCGAAGCCGATAAACGGGCTGTCGAAGACGGCAAGGCCCAAAGTGATTCCGACGGCGGCGCCCAGGAGGCAGCAAATCCACAACGGTTTATTCATCTGACCTGATGCTACCGCCAGATGTCCGGGAGCGTTCCCCGGACAGGAGCGGGTATTCAGACACGAGCAGCAGCGCCGATGTCAGCCGTCGTATGCCTTCTGCAGCTCTCCGATGTCCAGCTTTCGCATTCCCAGCATCGCCTGCATCGCCCGTTGCGAACCCTGCGGATCGGGTCCCGCAATCAAGGAGCCCAGTACAGACGGAACGATCTGCCAGGACACTCCGAAGCGGTCCTTGAGCCAGCCGCACATGCTTTCGCTGCCGCCGTCGGCCAGTGCCGTCCAGTGGCGGTCCAGAGCGTCCTGGTCCTCGCAATTGACCACAAACGAAACAGCCTCGGTGAAACTGGAGCCCCGCGCACCATTGAGCGCCGTGAAACCGCGGCCTTCCAGCTCGAACTCGACGGCGATGGCCTGGCCTGCCGGACCCGGCGCACCTTCGCCAAACCGCGAAACGTTCGATATCTTCGAATCATCAAACACCGAGGTGTAGAACTGTGCGGCCTCTTCCGCCTGGTTCCCAAACCAGAGGCATGTCCCGATGGTGCGTGGCATAGTTGCTCCCTTCGGGCTTGAGCCTAGTGCTGCAGCCACGGCTGGACAACGGTAATCAGCGCAGGGGTTTCAGGCGCCGGGCCCTCCGGAGGCCGGTTGTCCGGTAGCCAGCTGGCTGACGAGCCCCAGCGTGTTGCCTTCGCTGTCCCGGATAAATGCCATCCACTCATCCGTACCCGCCGGTCCCAGGCGGCCGTCAGTATGGCTGTAAATCACCTGCGGCGCATCCACCACTTCCACTCCCCTGGCTTGGAGTTCGTTCACGGACGCCCTGACATCGGGAACGTGGAGGTACAGGAGAGCCCGCGGGGCGCCCGGTTCCAGCAGCAGCCGCACGCCCTCCAGGTCAAAGAAGACAAGGCCGGGCGGATCGAACACCGCAGTGGGTTGCACCGCCAGCAGTTCGGCGTAAAACGCAGCTGCCCGGCGGAGATCTTCCACGTACTGGGCAACCTGAATCAACCGCATGGTGCCTCCTTCCGTCCCTTGTCTGTCCAGCCTGCCCAAACATCGAGGAGCGGGCAAGGGTCCGACCGGAAGCCCCTCCCGTTGCGTTGCTAGGCTCGAAGCCATGACGCCTTCGATTCAGCGGCCCCTTCCTTCATCTCCGCGACCCCACATAGCCGCCGCAGCCATTGCCGACGCCGTGCTCATCCTGGTGTTCGCCGCCGTCGGACGTGATGCGCACCAGCGCGGCGACGTGGTTACCGGCGTCCTGCTGACCGCCTGGCCCTTCCTGGCCGGGGCAGCGCTTGGATGGCTGGTTTCAAGGGCATGGCGGAACCCGCTGTCCGTCCACCGGACCGGGCTGGCGGTATGGCTTGGAGCCCTGGTGGGGGGCATGGTGCTCCGCCTGCTGACCGGACAGACCGTGGTGCTGCCGTTTATCATCGTGGCGTTGCTGAGCCTGGGGCTGCTGCTGGTGGGGTGGCGGCTGGCGTGGGCAGGGGCCAGGCGGCTGAGGAGCGCCTGAGAAAAGTCAGCTGGGGGGTGGCTGGAGGGCCGGCCGGCAGCGCGCCCGGATGTAATAGGCTGGCAGCACTGAAAGCTTGCCGGGCTCTGCTACGGCGCAACAGATCCGGAAGGATTTATCGTGATCACCGCATTCGTTCTGATCAAGACTGACGCTGCCCGCATTCCTGAAACGGCTGAGGAGATCTCCGCGATTGAGGGCATCAGCGAGGTGTACTCGGTCACCGGCGAATGGGACCTGATTGCGGTGGCAAGGGTGCCCCGGCATGAGGACCTGGCGGACGTGATTGCGGACCGCCTGTCCAAGGTACCTGCTGTGGTGCACACAACAACGCACATCGCGTTCCGCGCGTACTCCCAGCACGATCTGGACGCAGCCTTCGCCCTGGGCTTTGAGCAGTAGCCGGGAATTACCGGCGGGTCAGCGACACCCATTTCTCGAGGACGGCCGCGGCAGCGCCCGTCCCAATGGATTCGGCTGCACGGCTGAATGCCTTCTGCATGCGGTCGAGGAACGGACCGTCTGCACTGGTGTCGAATGCCACGAGGCCGGCTGCGGCATTCAGGAGAACGGCATCGCGTGCCGCACCTTCCTTGCCCGCGAGGACCTCGCGGACCACGGCGGCGTTGGCCTGCGCGTCACCGCCGCGGAGCTGCTCCACGGTTGCCGGTTTGATTCCGAGGTCCGACGGCGAGAAGGTCATCTCAGCCACAGCGCCGTCGCGGATTTCCCAGACGGTAGAGGGACCAGTGGTGGTCAGTTCGTCGAGCCCGTCGTTTCCGCGGAACACCAGGCCACGGCTCCCACGCCGGGCCAGGACACCCGCCACCAGCGGCGCCATCCTGGCGTTGGCAACCCCAACTGCGGAGGCCTGGACTTTGGCTGGGTTGGTCAGCGGGCCGAGGAAGTTGAAGGCTGTGGGTATGGCCAGCTCTTTCCGCGGTACGGCGGTGTGGCGGAAGGACGGGTGGAACACCTGGGCGAAGCAGAACGTGATTCCTGCCTCCTCCGCATTGCGCGCCACCTGTTCGATAGACAGGTCAAGGCGGACGCCCAGGGCTTCCAGCACATCTGCCGAACCGGACGACGACGACGCCGCCCGGTTGCCGTGCTTAACCACCTTGGCGCCTGCTCCGGCAGCCACCAGCGCCGCCATGGTGGAGATGTTGACAGTGTTCAATTGGTCACCGCCCGTCCCGACGATGTCCAGCTTCTCACCCGTGATTGAGACTGGATTAGCGTGGGCAAGCATGGCATCCACCAGGCCTGAGAGCTCCGCAACGGTCTCACCCTTGGCGCTCATGGCAACCAGGAATCCCGCAATCTGGGCGGGCGTCGCTTCACCGGACATGATGGTGTCCATGGCCCAGGCGGTGCTGTCCGCCGTGAGGTCCTTGCCATTGATCAGTGCGGAGATCAGCCGCGGCCAAGTGTTGTCCGCCGACGCTGCAGATGCCTGTGAAGTCACCTGCTGATGCTATCGAGGGATGGCCGGGCGTGACCAATGTGAACGGTCGGAGGAGCTTTTTGGGGCGATTTCGCGTCTTTGTAGAAAAAGTCCCCCCAAAAGGCGGTTTGCGTTGGGCAGCACGGACTTTTACAGACATAATGTCTATGTGACATCTGCGACCCATGCCCCCAGTTCCCCGGCGCACCCCACGCTGAACCGCCCCAATATGGTTTCCGTTGGAACCGTAGTGTGGCTGTCCAGCGAGTTGATGTTCTTCGCCGGTCTCTTCGCCATGTACTTCACTCTGCGCTCAACTAGCGGTGAAATGTGGGCGGCTGAGACAGCCAAGCTCAACTTTCCCTTTGCGCTCGCCAACACGATCGTCCTCGTGGCAAGTTCATTCACGTGCCAGATGGGCGTATTCGCCGCCGAGCGGCTGCAGCCTCGGCGAACCGGAGGGGCCTTCCAGTTCGCCCGCTGGGGCATGAACGAATGGTTCACCCTGACCTTCCTGATGGGGGCGTTCTTCGTTGCCGGCCAGGCCACGGAATACGCGATGCTGGTTTCCGAGCACGTCTCGCTCTCCTCCAACGCCTACGGTTCAGCCTTCTACATGACCACCGGGTTCCACGGCCTCCACGTGATCGGCGGCCTGGTGGCCTTCCTCCTGATCATGGGCCGTTCCTTTGCCGCGAAGAAGTTCGGGCACTTCGAAGCAACGTCTGCAATTGTCACCTCGTACTACTGGCACTTCGTGGATGTCGTCTGGATCGGCCTCTTCCTGGTCATCTACGTACTCAAGTAGCCAGCTTTGATTCTTTTTCTACAAGAGGCAGAATTTCAGGTAGCGGCTCCAGGAGCCGGCGCAGGATCGAATAAAGGAACCACCACGTGAAGGCACTCTCGCAAAAGCGGCGTCACCCACTGGCAGCAATCGCGCTGCTTCTGATGGGGCTCCTCATCACTGGTGGGCTGTACGCCGTAGCCACCACCGTCAACGAGGCCAAGGCTTCCACCACCACCTTCAGCGCAAATGACGTGGAGGAAGGCGGCAAGCTGTTTGCCGCCAACTGCGCCACCTGCCACGGCATGGGTGCCAGCGGTTCACCTGATGGCCCGTCCCTCGTCGGTGTAGGCGCCGCGTCTGTTGATTTCCAAGTGGGAACAGGCCGCATGCCCATGCAGATGAACGGCCCGCAGGCCCTGGAAAAGCCCGTTCAGTTCAACGATCAGCAGACCCACCAGCTTGCAGCCTATGTTGCATCCCTGGGTGCCGGCCCGGCAATCCCTGAGGAAAGCCTGCTCGATGAAAAGGGCAATGCCGCCGTCGGTGGCGAACTCTTCCGCACCAACTGCGCCATGTGCCACAACGCTGCTGCCGCCGGCGGTGCGCTGACCCGGGGCAAGTTCGCACCCGCACTGGAAGATACCTCCGGCAAGCACATCTACGAGGCCATGGTCACCGGCCCCCAGAACATGCCGGTCTTCAGTGACTCCAACATCACCCCTGAAGGCAAGCGCGACATCATCACCTTCCTGAAGCAGATTGAAACCACCGGCTCGCCCGGCGGCGCTGAGCTCGGTTCGCTCGGCCCCGTGGCCGAAGGCCTCTTCGTCTGGGTCGCAGGTCTTGGCGTCATCATCGCTTTCACCATCTGGCTGACCTCGCGGACGTCCTAGGACCTCCGCGAGCGGTTGTACAACTTCTGCTGATCAGTCAGCAGTCTGATATTAGAAACTAACCCGGCACCCGCCGGGACGAGAGAAGGATGAGGCGAATTATGGGCAACCATAGTGACGGCAGTCCGAACCACTCGGGCACCGTAGCTACGGCTGGTCAGAATGAGGTGGAGAAGTTCCAGGACCCTGGAATTCCTCCGCACCGTTTGCGCCTGGCTGACACGGACCCGAAGGCCGCAAAGCGGGCAGAACGGCAGGTCGCCTTACTATTTGGCATCTCTGTTGTTGGAACCCTGATCTTCCTGGTGGCGTACTTTGCCATTGATCTGGGCGGTGCTGATTCAACCATTGCCAACATCCGGCTCCAGAACATGCTGCTGGGCCTTGGCACGGCCTTCGCGATGCTCGGCATCGGTACCGGCATCGTGCACTGGGCCAAGGCCCTGATGCCGGACCATGAAGTGTCCGAAGAGCGCCACGCCATCCGTTACGAAGAGGACCGCCAGGCGGCAGTCCGGATCGTCGACGACATCGTGGAAGAGACGGGCATCAAGCGCCGTCCGCTGATCCGGAACACCCTCCTTGGTGCAGTTGCGCTCGCGCCGCTGCCGGCGGTTGCCATCTTCGGCGACCTCGGACCGCGCCCGGACAACAAGCTGGCCCACACCTTGTGGGCCCCCGCGGAAGGCAAGCTCAAGCGCCTCGCCCGTGACCCTGACGGGACGCCCATCAAGGCTTCAGACGTCACCATCGGTTCGGCATTCCACGTCATCCCGGAAGGCCTGAACGAACTTCACGAAGGCAAGCTCAACGAGAAGGCCAAGGCCGTTGTCCTGCTCATGCGCCTGGACCCGGAATCGCTGAACCCCTCCGCGGGCCGCGAGGACTGGGGCTACAACGGCATCGTTGCTTACTCCAAGATCTGCACCCACGTTGGCTGCCCCGTTGCTCTCTACGAGCAGCAGACGCACCACCTGCTGTGCCCGTGCCACCAGTCCACCTTTGACCTCACGCAAGAGTGCAAGGTGATCTTCGGCCCTGCCAGCCGTCCTCTCCCTCAGCTGCCCATCGCAGTTGATGACGAGGGCTACCTGGTCGCCACCAGCGACTTCAAAGAACCTGTAGGACCAAGTTACTGGGAGCGTGATATGCATGAGCGCAGCGTCAACAGCTGAGCCCGCTTTCGTCGCCAAAACCAAGACAGGCCGGATCACCGACTTCGTCGATTCGCGTGTTGGCGGTTCCGGAATTCTTCGTGAATTCGGCCGCAAGGTCTTCCCGGACCACTGGTCCTTCATGTTTGGCGAAGTGGCACTTTACTCCTTTGTCATCCTGCTGCTTTCCGGCACATTCCTGACATTCTTCTTTGACCCGTCCATGGCGGAGACGCACTACGACGGCTCCTATGTGCCGCTCAAGGGCGTTGAAATGTCCGTGGCGTACAACTCGTCATTGGACATCTCCTTCGACGTCCGCGGCGGCCTGTTTATGCGCCAGGTCCACCACTGGGCAGCCTTGCTGTTCGTGGCCTCCATCGCCGTGCACATGCTGAGGGTCTTCTTCACCGGGGCCTTCCGCAGGCCGCGCGAAATGAACTGGGTTGTGGGCAGCGTCCTGCTGATCCTGGCGATGGCCGCAGGCTTCACCGGCTACTCCCTCCCCGACGACCTGCTCTCCGGCAACGGCCTGCGCATCATCGACGGCGTGGTCAAGTCCATTCCGATCGTCGGCACGTACATCTCGTTCTTCCTCTTTGGCGGAGAGTTCCCGGGCACTGCCATCATCGGCCGCCTGTACATGCTGCACATCCTGCTGGTGCCGGCACTGATCCTGCTGATGATCGTCCTGCACCTCTTTATGGTGGTCGTGCACAAGCACACCCAGTACCCCGGCCCCGGTCGCAACGACAACAACGTGGTCGGCTACCCTCTGGGCCCCGTCTACGCTGCCAAGGCCGGTGGATTTTTCTTCATCGTCTTCGGTGTCCTGGCACTGATGGCCGGTTTCTTCACGATCAACCCGATTTGGAACTACGGTCCCTACGACCCCTCCCCCGTGTCCGCCGGAACCCAGCCTGACTGGTACATCGGTTTTGTTGACGGCGCCCTGCGCCTGATGCCGGGGACTCTCGGGAACTGGCAAGTTGAGCAGGTGTGGTTCGGCCACGTCTTCAGCTTCAACGTCCTGCTGCCCGCCCTCGTGCCGGCCGGCATCCTGTTCACCGTGATGTTTATGTACCCGTGGATTGAACGCTGGATCACCAAGGACGACCGTGAACACCACGTCCTGGACCGTCCCCGCAACGCCCCGACGCGCACAGCCATCGGTATGGCCGGATTCGTCTGGTACTGCGTGATGTGGGCCGCTGCAGGTTCCGACCTCATCGCCACCCACTTCGGCGTATCACTCAACGACGTCACCTACTGGCTGCGGACCCTGTTCATCATTGGCCCGTTCATCGCCTTCTTCGTCACCAAGCGGGTGGCCCTGGCCCTTCAGCGCAAGGACCGGGAGATCGCCCTCCACGGCCGCGAAACCGGACGTATTGTCCGCCTCCCGCACGGGGAGTTCATCGAGGTGCATGCACCGCTGGACGAGTACAAGCGCTACAAGCTGGTGGGTTTCGAGTCACCGACCGTTCTTCCGGCTGTACCGAACGAGCACGGTGTAGTAACCCGCAAGGAGAAGCGCCGCGCGTTCCTCTCCAAGTGGTTCTTCGAGGACCGTGTTGCACCGGCTACCCCCGCCGAGCTGGAAGCGGCCCACGGCCACGGCCACGCAGCAGTGGAAGCTCCTGAAGCAGCGAAGAGCCTGAGCCACTAGGCACAGAGCTTCGTTCAAACATTGAAGGCCCGGTCCGAGAGGACCGGGCCTTCAATGTTCCCGCTACCCTGCGTCAGGGGCTGTTGTGGCGTGCAAGTGACTTATGGTCCCTGCAAAGCGGTGCTCAGTGATTACGGGACCGCCGCGCACCTGGGCGCTGCAACGGGACCCACAGTTTGTACCGGTCGGCGCGGTAATAGGAGACGGAATAGTCCACCATTGTGCGCGCGACAAATGCGTGGCGCTGGATCTTGAGCAACGGTGAGCCGACTTCGACGTTGAGCAGCCGTGCCGTGGACGGGGAAGCTGCGGTCGCCTCGATCATGTCCTCGCCCCACTCCATCACCAGGCCGTACTGTTCGCTCAGCACGTTGTACAGCGACGTGGGCGGCTCCCCGTCCAGCAGGCCGGGAACACGGTGGGCAGGAATGAAGTTCTCGTCCACACTCATAGGCTCACCGTCCGCCAGAAGCAGGCGACGGAAACGGACCAAAGGCGTTCCCTCATCCAGCTGGAGTTCGCGGGCCAGGAAAGCGCTGGCGCCGATCTGTTCGAAACTGAGAACCTTCGCCGCAGGAACCATGCCACGGCGCTGCATCTCCTCGCTGTATGAGGTCAGCTTCACCTGCAGGTCCAGCTTTGGCCGGCGCACGAAGGTGCCAAGGCCCACTACCCGCTCGATGACTTCTTCCCCTACCAGCGCATCAATAGCTTGACGCACGGTCATCCGCGCCAGGCCGAACCGCTCGGCGAGGTCGCGCTCAGAAGGCAGCGCGGAACCGGGCCGGCACGATTCGGCGATGTAGGTACGGAGGATCTCGCGCAGCTGGACATAAATCGCAGTTCCGCTGGTACGGTCGATTTCGCCGGCGATCGCCGCGGTGCTAGCTGCCACGGCTCGTCTCCCCTGGGTTTAAGTTCACCCTGCCATTTTAGGGCAGGTCTAGACCACCGGCCGCCAGTGGCCGCGCTTATTCGGGGAACCGGCATTCAGCCCGCTATATTGGACAGGAAAATCCACCAGACGGATGGGGCCGTCATGAAGAAGGAGTCCCGTTGCCAACACACAAGGCCGTGGTCACAGCCCCTATCGGACTGCACGCACGCCCGGCAGCACTATTCGTCAGGGCGGTGACTGATACCGGTCTTCCCGTGACCATCACCAAATCGGGCACCGGCGGCGTGGATGCCCGCTCCCTTCTTCAAGTGATGACGGCGGACTTTCATCATGGCTGCGAAGTGGAACTGGGCATCGAGGATTCGGCGCTCAGCGGCACCCTGAGTGAGGCCAGGGCTGAGGAGGCGCTTCGGGCGCTCGGCGAGCTGCTGGAGTCACAGGGGGCCGAATAAGAGCCGTGTAAGGCGCCGTTCTGTCTGTGGCTCGTACCCGGCTTGCCAGTCCAGGTATCAGGCACGGAACAATAACAGGGATTACGACGACGGGCCCCACCAAAAGGTGGGGCCCGTCGTCGTAGTTCTCGTTTTAGCTAGTGGGCGTGGTCGCCGCGGCTGTATTCGTAAACCCAGCCGATCAGTGCCACAACCGCCAGGCCGGCCGCGATGTACACGATCCAGAAACCTACTGCCAGTCCCAGGAAACCTGTGGCGCAAGCCAGGCCGAGGACCAGCGGCCACCAGCTCCAGGGGCTGAAGTGCCCCTGCTCGCCTGCCCCCTCGTGGATCTCCGCATCGCTGCGGTCCTCAGGGCGAAGGCCGATGCGCTTACCGGTGAAACCGAGGTATCCGCCGATCATGCCGGCCAGGCCGCCGACCAGGAGGATTCCGAGGATACCAACCCACTCACCCCAGTCGGTGAGGAAACCGTAAATCACCGAAACAGGTACGAAGAAGAAGACTCCGGAACCAAAGATCCATGACTCAATTTTCACTGTGCAGTGTCCTTCTGGTCGGCGTTACCGAGCGTGGAGGCCGCGGGAGCCGGTGACTCGACGGTGTGGACCTGTCGAAGCTCGGGGTGGTGAAGGTCCAGCGCTGGCCGTTCGGAACGGATCCGGGGCAGCGAGGTGAAGTTGTGCCGCGGCGGTGGGCAGGACGTGGCCCACTCCAGCGAGGCGCCGAAGCCCCAGGGGTCGTCCACCTGCACCCTTTCGGCACTGCGCCAGGTGATGTAGACGTTCCAGAAGAACGGAATCAGGGAAGCACCGAGGACAAATGAGGCAACCGTGGAGAACTGGTTCATCCAGGTGAAGTTGTCTTCCACCAGATAGTCGGCGTACCGGCGGGGCATGCCCTCCACACCAAGCCAGTGCTGGATCAGGAAGGTGCCGTGGAAGCCGAGGAACAGAAGCCAGAAGTGGATCTTGCCCAAGCGTTCGTTCAGCATCTTGCCGGTCCACTTGGGCCACCAGAAGTAGAACCCTGCGAACATCGCGAACACCACGGTCCCGAACACCACGTAGTGGAAGTGCGCCACCACGAAGTAGGAGTCAGAGACGTGGAAGTCCAGCGGCGGGGAGGCCAGGATGATGCCTGTGAGGCCGCCGAAGAGGAACGTGATCAGGAACCCGATGCTCCACAGCATGGGGGTCTCGAACGTGATTGAGCCCCGCCACATGGTGCCGATCCAGTTGAAGAACTTCACGCCCGTGGGGACTGCGATAAGCATGGTCATGAAGGCGAAGAACGGGAGCAGTACCGCGCCGGTGACGTACATGTGGTGGGCCCACACGGTGACGGACAAGGCAGCAATCGCGATGGTGGCGTAAACCAGGCCTTTGTAACCGAAGATCGGTTTGCGGCTGAACACCGGGAAGATTTCGGAGACGATGCCGAAGAACGGCAGCGCGATGATGTACACCTCGGGGTGGCCGAAGAACCAGAACAGGTGCTGCCAGAGCACTGCGCCGCCGTTTTCCGGATCAAAGATGTGCGCACCGAAGCGGCGGTCTGCACCAAGGGCGAACAGCGCCGCGGCCAGCGGCGGGAAGGCCATGAGCACGAGGATGGCCGTGACCAGGGTGTTCCAGGTGAAGATCGGCATGCGCCACATGGTCATGCCCGGTGCGCGCATGCAGATGATGGTGGTGATGAAGTTGACCGCACCGAGGATGGTTCCGAACCCGGACAGCGCCAGGCCAAACACCCACAGGTCCCCGCCAATGCCGGGGCTGAAGGTGGTGTTGGACAGCGGAGCGTAAGCGAACCAGCCGAAGGATGCTGCACCCTGCGGGGTGATAAAGCCGGACACCGCGATGGTGGAACCAAAGAGGAAGAACCAGAAAGCCAGGGCGTTCAACCGCGGGAAGGCAACATCCGGCGCACCGATCTGCAGCGGCATGATCACGTTCGCGAAGCCTGCGAAGAGCGGGGTGGCGAACATCAGGAGCATCACGGTGCCGTGCATCGTGAACAGCTGGTTGTACTGCTCTTTGGTCTGCAGGATCTGCATACCCGGCTCGAACAGTTCGGCGCGGATGAGCAGCGCCATAACGCCGCCTAGGCAGAAGAACACAAACGAGGCGATCAGGTACATGTACCCGATGGTCTTGTGGTCGGTGGAGGTGATCCAGTTGACGACGATGCGTCCCTTGGACTTGGGAACCACTGGAGCTGTGAGAACTCCGGTGGGTGCGGATTGAGTGTACGTAGCCACGTCGCTCCCCTTACTTAATTTCGTTCAGGTTCGGGTTGCGGTCGTACTCCACACCGAGGAGGCCCGTATTGCCGGCGGCCTTCAGCTCATCCAGGTGTGCCTGGAATTCAGCTTCCGAAACCACCTTGACGCGGAACAGCATTTCAGAGTGGTACTCGCCGCAGAGCTCGGCGCACTTGCCGTCGTAGGTGCCCTCTTTAGTGGGGGTAAACCGGATGTAGTTGGTCTTGCCCGGGATCATGTCGCGCTTCTGCAGGAAGGCGGGAACCCAGAAGGAGTGGATCACGTCCCGTGAGTTGAGTTCGAGGTCAACGGACTTGTTGACGGGCAGGTACAGCGTGGGGAGCTGTTCCTTGTCGATCGTGTTGCCGGTCAGGTGCGCCTGGACGCCTGCCTCGTGGACGTCTTCTTCGATGACGTCGCCGGCCTTGTAGTTGAAGTCCCAGGCCCACTGCTTGCCACGGACATCGACAACGACGTCGGCGGGCTGTGACCGGTCATCAATGGCCTGCTGGTCACGGTCCGTGAAGTAGAAGAACACCAGAACCATAAAGAGCGGAATGGTCAGGTAGAACACTTCCAGCGGAAGGTTGAAGCTTGTCTGGCGCGGGAAGCCCACGGTGCCCTTGCGGCGCCGGTAGGCCACGAGGCACCAAACGATCAGGCCCCAGGTAATGATGCCCACAGCCAAGGCGGCGATCCATGAGTTGACCCAGAGGTCCATGATGCGGTCGCTGTTGCTGGTGGTGCCACGTTCCGTGGGCAGCCACCCTTTCTCTACCTCTGGCGAACATCCGGTCAAAACCAACGCGCCGGCAATTGCCAAGCTTGTGATCGTGGTGATCGTTTTGCGTCGGCTGCCGGTTCGGTTCTGCGAACTCACAGACGGCCCTTCCTACTTGTTGCTGCTGTTGTCCGGGCAGCCATCGGCGCCGCGGGCACACTAAAAGTTTTACTACTCGGTGTAGAGCTTACCGCTCCCCCGGGCGTTTCGCCCACACGTCGGCGCCGTGCCTCCATCCGTTTTGAACGGCAGGAGGCGCGGCGCCGGCGTCGGGCGAAATAACCGGCTTAGTGGAAGGAGTCTCCACAGGCGCAGGAGCCGCCGGCGTTCGGGTTGTCTATGGTGAAGCCCTGCTTCGCGATGGTGTCCTCAAAGTCGATGCTGGCACCGCTAAGGTAGGGAACGCTCATCTTGTCCACAACAACTTCGACGCCGTCGTAGTCCCGGACAGCGTCTCCGTCCAGGAGCCTCTCGTCGAAGTAGAGCTGGTAGATCAGTCCTGAGCAGCCGCCAGGCTGCACAGCAACCCGGAGCCGCAGATCCGTGCGGCCTTCCTGCTCGAGAAGACTGCGGACCTTGCCTGCCGCGACATCGGTCAGGTTGACCTCGTGGACGGGAAGTTCTTCACTGGCCGCGCTGGTGGTCTGGGTGCTGTTCTCATTGGTTGCGGTGCTCATTGGCCTACCTTCTTAGGACGGTCTGGCGGCTCCGCGACAGCGGTGCCTGCCCCTACGGATTCGGTATGGGCTATAGCTACATGCTACGCGTGGCGCACCTGTAGCTCTAACTCCTGACGTAACCATGGAAGGCCCTTCCTTGTTCCCGCCGGGCCGCTTCCCGGGCCATCGCTTCAGCGCCGCCGCTTGAGTGCCCCGGTTTCTAGAGTCCGTCGTTCAGGCGGGACAGCAACAATGCTTCGGCGAGGATCGCATTCCGGAAATCACCAAGGTGCAGTGACTCGTTGGCGCTGTGCGCCCTGGAGTCCGGGTCTTCCACCCCAGTCACCAGGATCTGCACGTCCGGGTACAGCTCCGTGAGGTCGGCAATGAACGGAATGGACCCGCCGATTCCTGTCTCCACTGCCTGAACACCCCACGCCTCGCCCAGGGCCCACATTGCCAGCCCGGCGGCGGCCGAGGAAGTGTCCGTCTGGAACGGGTTGCCGCTTTCTCCAGGCGTGAAGGTGACTTTGGCACCGAAGGGAGCGTGCGCCTCCACATGCCTGCGGACGGCCTCCATCGCTTCTTCGGGGACCTGCCCCGGTGCCAGCCGCAGGCTGAACTTGGCCCGCGCCCTCGGCAGCAGCGTATTCGAAGCTACATCCACGGCAGGCGCGTCAAACCCGATAATGGACAGCGCCGGCTTGGTCCAGAGGCGCGATGCGATGCTGCCCGAGCCGGCGAGGCGGACGCCGTCGAGCACTGACGCATCCGCGCGGTAGTCGGCCTCCGGGAACTCCACCGTCGCATTGTCGAAGGCGACGAGCCCCTGGACGGCGACGTTTCCGTCGTCGTCATGGAGGGTGGCGATCAGGCGGGACAGCAGGGTGGGAGCGTCCAAAACAGGTCCCCCGAACATCCCTGAATGGACCGCGTGCTTCAGGACCTGGACTTCGATGGTCCCGTCCACCAGCCCGCGCAGGCTTGTTGTCAGGGCCGGAACGCCCACCTTCCAGTTGCTGGAATCGGCGACGACGATGACAGCAGCGCGGAGCAGCTCCCGGTGGGCCTCCAGGAAAGGACGGAACGTGGGAGAGCCTGCTTCCTCCTCGCCCTCGAAAAAGAACGTCACGCCGAGGCCCAGGCCGGCTCCCAGGACCTCGGACACTGCTGCATAGGCTGCGATGTGGGCCATGATGCCGGCTTTGTCATCCGCGGCGCCGCGGCCATAGAGACGCCCGTCCTTCTCAACAGCGGTGAAGGGTGAAGTCTCCCACAGACCCTCGTCGCCCGCAGGCTGGACATCGTGGTGCGCGTAGAGCAGAACGGTCGGCTTGCCTTCCGCGGCAGGCCGGCGGGCGACGACGGCGGGGCCGCCTGGAGTGCCGTCCGGCTTGTTACAGCCAAAGACCTGCACCTCCTCAAGGCCCGTGGCGCGGAGGAGCTCTGCCACGGCTTCGGCGCTGCGTTCGAGCGGCGCCCGGTCAAAGCTGGGCCAGGCGATCCCCGGAATTGCGACCAGTTCCTTAAGGCGCGCCAGGGTGGCGTCATATGAGCTGTCGATTGCTGCCCGGAGGTCTTCCGTGACCGGGTTTGAGTTGAGGGCCAAAGGTGTGGGGCCGTCAATATTGTTGGGGGTAGCCGTTGCAGATGAGGTCATGGCAAAAACATTACCCTCGTCACATTCAAGGCCGTGGCAGCCCTGGCCTCGGGCAGGAGGGCCCGACCGTCCCGCAAGGTATTCTGGTCAGGTGTTCGGACGTAAAAAGGAAGCGCCCTCGGCGCAGGAAATAGCAGACCAGCTGGCAGCGGAAGCTGCGGCACGGCAGAACGGCATAGCCGGCAAGGGAGCCCCTACGCCAACCCGGAAGGCCCAGGAGGCCGCGCGCAAGCGCCCGTTGGTGCCGGAGGACCGTAAAGCGTCAAAGGCCGCCGAGCGCCAGGTCATCCAGGACCAGCGGCTCAAGATGCGCCAGGCCCTGGACACCGGTGATGAGAAGTTCCTGCCGCTGCGTGACAAGGGCCCCCAGAAGCGGTTCACCCGTGACTACGTGGACGCCCGGTTCAGCCTCGGGGAATACCTGATGTTCGGCGCCCTGGTATTTGTCCTGGTATCCCTGGTGGTGCCGGCGTCCAGCGACCTGATGATTTATGTATTGGGTGGTTTTTGGGTGATGTTCCTGGCCGTCTTCGTGGACGTTTTCATCCTGTCCCGCAAGCTCCGCAAGCGGTTGACCGAAAAATTCGGCGAGGTGGAACGCGGCACTGTCTGGTACGGCTCCATGCGCTCCCTCCAGTTCCGCAAGCTGCGGCTGCCCAAGCCGCAGGTCAAGCGCGGACAGTACCCGGCCTGACGCCTGCGTCCCCCTTCAACAAACAACGAAACCCCGGCGGATTTTTCGCCGGGGTTTCGTTACAGCTAAGCGGGTGCCGGCTGCCGGCCCGTGGAACGCTCCAGCGCGCGCTGCCCTAGGGACGCCGGTTCTTCGCCAACTGCCGGTTGATCCGGGATGCCCAGAACGGCCCCTCATAGAGGAAAGCGGTATAGCCCTGGACCAGGGTTGCCCCGGCATCGAGTCTCTCCTGGACATCCTGCGCTGTTTCTACGCCACCAACCGCCACCAGGGTAAGGGCGTCCCCGGTCACCTGTTTGAGCCTGCGCAGCACTTCAAGGGACCGCTGTTTGAGCGGAGCACCGGAGAGCCCGCCCGCACCGCACCTTTCCACTTGCTCCGCCGGGGAAGCCAGCCCTGTCCTGCCGATGGTGGTGTTGGTGGCGATGATGCCGTCCAGCTTCAGGTCGAGGGCAAGACGGGCGACGTCGTCGATGTCCTCGTCGCTCAGGTCCGGGGCGATCTTCACCAGCAGGGGAACGTGGCGGCCCGCTGCCCGGTCGGCCTCCCGTCCGACGGCGGTCAGCAGCGGCCGGAGCGTTTCCACGTCCTGCAGGAGCCGAAGGCCGGGTGTGTTGGGCGAGCTGACATTAACCACGAGGTAATCAGCGGCCGGCGCAAGGCTGCGGGCACTCACGAGGTAGTCCTCCACGGCATCCGCCAGTTCAACCACCTTCGTCTTGCCGATGTTGACGCCGATGACAGGACGCACCCCGGGGTGCCTGCGCTGAAGTCCTGCACGGGCTGCCTTGAGCCGCGGCGCAACGGCCGTGGCGCCGTCGTTGTTGAATCCCATCCTGTTGATTACGGCACGGTCCTGCACCAGGCGGAAGAGGCGCGGCTTTTCGTTGCCCGGCTGGGCCTGGCCGGTGATGGTGCCCACCTCGACATGGCCGAACCCGAGCTGGCTCAGCGCCTCTATCCCGTGGCCTTCCTTGTCAAAGCCTGCCGCAAGGCCGAAGGGCGAGGGAAAGGTCAGGCCGAAGGCCGTGGTTTGAAGCGACGGTGCAGGTGCCGTCAGTTTCTCGAGGGCCCTGCCTGCGCCGGAGCGATGCGCCAACCTGATGGCCTTGAAGCCGATTTTGTGGGCGCGCTCGGCGTCCATCCATGAAAAGGCCAGCCTGAAGAATGTGGGGTAAACGCGCATGCCTCCAGTCTTCCGTCTTGGCGGGCACACACCAAAATGAGCACAGATCAAAATGACGCAGACTGTTCCGATGGCGGAATAGCATAAAGCCATGGAATGGCAGCGGGACATCCTGGGCGAGGAATTCGAGTTCCATGCCTTTACCGCCGGCGGAACTGACGGCGTGGAGCGGACTGCCACCCTTGTACGGTTCCGGCCTGCCGTAGAGGAAGTCCTCCCCTCGTCCGGGCCCCGCAGGGCGGTCCTCTTCCTGCACGGCTGGAGTGACTATTTCTTCAACACCGACCTTGCCCGCTTCTGGTCCTCGGCCGGCTACGACTTCTATGCACTGGACATGCATAACCACGGCCGCAGCCTGCGTCCGGAGTCTCCGGGCGGTTACGTCTCCAACCTCACCGACTATGACGCCGAGATTGAGACGGCAGGGCGCCTGATCCGCCACGAGGGTGTTGCCCGGCCGCTGACCCTGATGGGGCATTCAACAGGAGGGCTGGTAGCGGCGCTGTGGGCCAGCAGGCATCCCGGGGCGGTGTCGCAACTTATCCTTAACAGCCCCTGGCTGGAGATGCATGGCAGCGCGCTGGTCCGGCGTGCGGCCTCAAGCATGGTGGGACCGGTGGCCCGCTTCCGGCCCGAGGCTGTGCTGAGGCTTCCTGAACGGGGTTTCTACTGGCGCACCATCAGCAGTTCCGCGGACGGGGAATGGACGCTCGATGACCGCTACCGTCCACCCATGGCGTTTCCTGTGCGCGCCGGTTGGCTCAGTGCGGTACTCGCGGGCCACACGAAGGTGGCCCGCGGCCTCAACATCGAGGTGCCCATCCTGGTGCTGCTGTCCCGGGGAAGCGCGAACGGGCTCTTCTGGTCCGAAGAAATGCGCCGAACGGACGCCGTCCTGGACGTCAACGTCATTGCTGCCCGTGCCCTCACCCTTGGCCGCACAGTGACGGTCGAACGAATCGAGGGTGCCCTGCACGATGTGTTCCTCTCCCCCGCCGCCGTGCGTGCCGACGCCTATGCGCGGCTGGCGCGCTGGCTCCGCGCGTACGGGGACCTGGCCGACCGGGACCTGGCGGACGGAGAAAGTCCGCGACAGCCCTGAAGGGGCCATGTTCCTGACCGCGCTACTGCGCCGGGCCCGCCCCGTTGACAGGCTTCGCCGCGTCCACTGCTCCGCCGTACCTGCGGTCCCGCTGGGCGTATTCTTCCACCGCCGCCCACAATGTCCTGCGGTCGACGTCGGGCCACAGCGTGTCCATAAACACGAACTCGGCATAGGCGGACTGCCAGAGCAGGAAGTTGGACAACCGCTGCTCCCCCGAGCTGCGCAGGAACAGGTCCACGTCCGGAAGGTCCGGCTCATCGAGGTACTTCTGGATGGTCCGTTCAGTGATGGCACCGGGCTTGAGCCTGCCGGCAGCAACTTCGGCGGCAATGGCTGAGACGGCGTCCGTGATCTCTGCCCGGCCGCCGTAATTAACACACATGGTCAACGTACAGGTGCTGTTGCCGGCGGTGAACTCTTCAGCCTCTTTAAGTTCCCGGATCACCGAGCCCCAGAGCCGGGGCCGCCGGCCTGACCAGCGGACCCGTACGCCCCACTCGTCCAACTGGTTCCGCTGCCTCCGCAGCACATCCTTGTTAAATCCCATCAGGAAGCGGACTTCCTCCGGGGAGCGGCGCCAGTTCTCCGTGGAAAAGGCATAGACGCTGACGTACTCAATGCCCAGCTCAATGGCCCCGGCCATAACGTCCAGGAGGGCAGGCTCGCCGGCCTTATGGCCTTCTATCCTCGGCAGTCCGCGCTGGTTGGCCCACCGGCCGTTGCCATCCATCACGATCGCGACATGCCGGGGTATGAATTCCGCCGGGATGGACGGTGCCACCGCGCCTGAGGGATGCGGGTACGGGGCAACCACCGGCTGACTGCGCTTTCGGGGTGCGTTGTTCTTTTTTCCCAGGGCCACTGTCAGCTGCGCTCCACATGTTTGAGGGACTTCAGTACTCGTTCAAGATGCCATTGCAGGTAGGCAGCCACCAGGCCGGCGGCTTCCTTGCGGTGCACGGGTAGGGAAACATCGGCCGCAGCCCAATCCCCCGTCAGCAGTGCCGCGAGCAGGACCACTGTTTCCGGCGCCGGCGCCGGAGAGCCCGGCGGCCTGCACCCGCCGCAGACCATACCGCCCACCGGTGCAGAAAAGGCACTGTGCGGGCCCGGCAGCCCGCAGCGGGCGCAGTCCGTGAAGCTGGGCGCCCAACCGCCGGTGGCGAGTGCCCGCAGCAGGTAGGAATCAAGGATCAGCCCGGCGGGGTGTTCGTTCCGGCTCAGCGACGCCAGGGCGCCGACCAGCAGGTTGTACTGGGCGGTTCCGGATTCGCCGTCAACGTCGGTGAGCTTCTCCGCCGTCTCCGTCATGGCGGCAGCCACGGTGTAGCGGCCGTAGTCGGACGCGATGTCTCCGCCGTAGGCCCCTTTGGCAACGGCCTGGGTCACGATGTCCAGCGTCTTTCCGGACACAAGCTGCAGGTCCGCCACCATAAAGGGTTCAAGGCGCGCGCCGAAGCGGCTGCTGGTGCGCCGGACTCCTTTTGCAACAGCACGGACCTGGCCGTGGTGTTTGGTCAGCAGAGTGATGATGCGGTCCGCCTCCCCCAGTTTGTGGGTACGGAGCACGACGGCGTCGTCCCGGTACGCGCGGGAAGCGAAAGAGGGTTGGGCCACGCCTTTATCTTCCCATCCTTTTGCGGGCACTGGCCTGCCGGACCACCGGGCGGGGTGGTGTTGTGCCGCCGTGGGATCCCGGACACACAACACCCGCGCGTCAGGCCTGGGCGTCCCGGACAGCCCGGTTCACGGCAGAAATGACAGCCTTCAGGGAAGACATGCTGGTGTTGGCGTCAATGCCGACACCCCACAGCACGCGCTCCCCCACTGCGCACTCCACGTAGGCGGCTGCCATCGCGTTGCCTCCCTCGGAAAGTGCGTGCTCGCTGTAGTCCAGCACCCGGACATCCATGCCGTCTTCGCGGAGGATGCTCAGCAGGGCGGCGATGGGGCCGTTTCCTGTGCCGGTGCGGCGGACCTGGACGCCGTCCACGGTGAGGGCGGCGTGAAGCGTCATGCCGCCGTCGTCATCCGTCTCGGTGCTGACGGAGCCCAGGGAGTAACGGCCCCACTGTCCGTCCGTCTTGCCGGAGGGCAGGTATTCATCCTGGAAGACCTGCCACAGCTGCGCCCCGCTGACTTCGCCGCCCACCGTGTCCGTACGCTTCTGGATAACACCGGAAAATTCGATCTGGGCGCGGCGCGGAAGGTCCAGGCTGTGCTCGTTCTTGAGCAGGTAGGCAACGCCGCCCTTGCCGGACTGCGAGTTTACCCGGATAACAGCCTCGTAGCTGCGGCCCAGGTCCTTGGGATCCACCGGCAGGTACGGGACCTGCCAGGTGAAATCGGAGACGTCCTTGCCGGCAGCGGCTGCATCCCGTTCGAGGGCCTCGAAGCCTTTCTTGATGGCGTCCTGGTGGGAGCCCGAGAACGCGGTGAAGACGAGGTCCCCGCCGTAGGGTGAGCGCTCGGCGACGGGCAGCTGGTTGCAGTACTCCACCGTGCGGCGGATATCGTCGATGTTGGAGAAATCGATCATGGGGTCGATGCCCTGCACGAAGAGGTTCAGGCCCAGGGTGACCAGATCCACGTTGCCGGTCCGCTCGCCGTTGCCGAAGAGGCAGCCTTCAATCCGGTCGGCCCCGGCCATGTAGCCCAATTCGGCGGCAGCAACGCCCGTTCCACGGTCATTGTGGGGGTGCAGGGACAGGATGATGCCTTCCCGCGGGTGCAGGTGGCGGCTCATCCACTCAATCGAATCAGCGTAAACATTGGGAGTGGCCATCTCCACGGTGGCGGGCAGGTTGATGATGACCTGGCGGTCCGCAGAAGCCTCAAAAACATCGGCGACGGCGTTGCAGACCCGCACTGCATATTCGAGCTCAGTGCCGGTGAAGGACTCCGGGGAGTACTCGTAGGTCACGTGCGTGTCCACGAGGGTCTCTTCGTACTTTTTGCACAGCCGCGCACCCTGGAGCGCGATGTCCAGGATTCCGTCCTCATCCTGGTTGAAGACCACACGGCGCTGCAGGACGGAGGTGGAGTTGTAAAGGTGGACGATGGCCTGCTTGGCACCCACCAGGGACTCGTACGTCCGCTCGATCAGGTGCTCGCGGGCCTGGGTCAGGACCTGGATGGTGACGTCGTCCGGGATGTGGTTGCCCTCGATGAGCTGGCGGACGAAGTCGAAGTCCGTCTGGGACGCGGACGGGAAACCTACCTCGATCTCCTTGTAGCCCATACGGACCAGCAGATCGAACATCTTCATCTTGCGGGCCGGGCTCATGGGATCGATCAGCGCCTGGTTGCCGTCCCGCAGGTCAACTGCGCACCAGCGCGGGGCCTTGGTGATCAGCTTGTCCGGCCACGTGCGGTCCGGCAGCTCAACTTTAATCTGGTCCTGGAACGGGGTGTAGCGGTGGGCGGGCATTCCGGAGGGCTTCTGTGCGTTTCGCATTACTATCGGGGCCTTTTCTGTGGTTCTTCTTTGAAAGGGTGGCCGGGCAACACAAACTCCGCAGCGAGGGTGGGCCTTGCGCTAGATCGCGTCTGAGGCCTCGCCGCGGCAGCTAAGAAGAAGAAGCTCTGCACGCACCATTTGAGAGTAACACGGGTGCGTAAGATGAAAGGGCAGTACCGTCCGTTACGTCCACCATGCAGACGCCGACCGGTATTTTGTCGGCGTCGTCTGCGTATAGAGGAGCTTTCGTGCCCATTTCGGGGATCGACCTGTCCACCTTTGATAACACCGTCCGGCCGCAGGATGACCTCTACCAGCACGTGAACGGCGCCTGGCAGAAGGCTACCGAAATTCCCGATGACCGGCCTCTCGAGGGCACCTTCACCGCTTTGCGGGATGGTTCTGAGATCGCAGTGCGCGACATCATCGAAGAAGCAGCGGCGAAGGGCGCGGCCGCCAGCGGCATCGAGCAGAAGGTCGGCGACCTCTACAACAGCTTCATGGACGAAGCCGCAGTCGAAGCCAAGGGCATGGAACCGGTCCGCCAGCGGCTTGCGGACGTTTTTGCCACCACTTCCGTGACGGACCTGGTTGCCCTCGCAGGCCGCCTGTTCCGGGCTGATGTAGGCGGACTCTTCTACATCTACCCCGCTCCGGACGCCGGCAACCCGGACAGGGTCCTTCTTTACACCGGCCAGGGCGGTCTCGGACTGCCCGACGAGTCCTACTACCGCGAAGAAAAGTTCGCACCGATGGTCACTGCCTATGGCGCACACGTCAAGACGATGCTTGGCCTGGCCGGCATTCCGGACGCGGATGCTGCTGCCGGGCGGGTGGTAGCACTTGAGACCAGGCTGGCGTCCCACCACTGGGACAACGTCACTCTTCGGGACCCGCAAAAGACGTACAACCTGAAGACCGCGGACGAAGCCTCCGCCCTGTTCCCGCTGCTTCCCATCTGGTTCGACGCTGCAGGGATTGATGAGGAGAAGCGGCAGGAGATCGTGGTGAGCACTCCCCCGTTCTTCGACGGCGCAGCCGGCCTTCTCGAGTCCGAGCCGCTGGCCCACTGGCAGGAATGGCTGGCCATGCGGGTTGTCAGCGCCGCAGCCCCTTACCTCTCCTCGGCCTTCGTTGACGCCAACTTCGCGTTCTACGGGACCACCATCAGCGGCACCCCGCGGAACAAGGACCGCTGGAAGCGCGGCGTGGGCGTGGTGGAAGGCGGCCTCGGCGAAGCGGTGGGTCAGATCTATGTCGCGCGGCACTTCCCCGAAACACACAAGGCCCGCATGCAGGCGCTCGTCGCCAACCTTATTGAGGCATACCGCCGGAGTATTACCGCCGTCGGCTGGATGGGCGAGGACACAAAGGCCGAGGCACTGCGGAAGCTGGAGGGGTTCCGCGCGAAGATCGGTTACCCGGAGGAATGGATCGACTACTCCGCGGTGGAGATAGACCCTACCGATCTGCTCGGCAACGTGGAAAGGGCACACAATGCCGACGTCGACCGGCACCTTGATGAGGTGGGCAAGCCGGTGGACCGCAACAAGTGGCTGATGACCCCGCAGACGGTCAACGCCTACTACCACCCCATGATGAACGAAATTGTCTTCCCGGCGGCGATCCTCCAGCCCCCGTTTTTTACTGCGGACGCGGATGACGCAGTGAACTATGGCGGCATCGGGGCAGTCATCGGGCACGAAATTGGCCACGGGTTTGACGACCAGGGGTCACAGTTCGACGGCGGCGGGGCGCTGCGGAACTGGTGGACCGACGAGGACCGCCAGGCCTTCGAAAAGCTCACCGCCAAACTGGTGGCGCAATACGATGCACTCTCCCCGTACGCTGCACCAGGACATAACGTCAACGGACGCCTCACGCTGGGCGAAAACATCGGCGACCTCGCCGGACTGGCCATCGCCTACAAGGCGTACCTGATCAGTCTCGACGGGAAGGAGCCCGAGGTCCTGGACGGCCTCACGGGGCACCAGCGCTTCTTTGCGTCCTGGGCAGCAGGCTGGCGGCAGGTGATCCGGACCGAAGAGGCCATCCGCAGGCTGGCAACGGACCCGCACTCGCCCAACGAGTTCCGGACCAATGCGATCGCAAAGAACCTGAACGCCTTTCACGACGCCTTTGAGGTCACCGACCAGGACGGCATGTGGATGCCACCGGAGGAGCGCGTCAGCATCTGGTGACAACAAAACTGGGGCCCGCCGTTCTGACGTACGGCGGGCCCCACTTTATTAATCGCGCAGACGCAGGCTCGGCTAGCTGGGCACGATGAGGAACGGGTTGGCCTGCTGGCAGCGGGCGTCTCCGGCTGTCTGGTTGACGATGTCTTTCGGCAGCGCCACAGAGCCGCCGTAGGTGGCCCCGGACGTGAAGTCGGTACCCAGGTAAACCTGGACGCCCGACACTGCCGGAGCCGGCAGCACCTGCGCCGCCGGGATTTTAAGCTTCGCGGCAACGTCAACAGCAACGTCCTTATAGTCGGCGCCATAGTAGACAACGGACTGTTCCACGGCGGTCGCCTCAAACTGTGCCGCCTGGGTGAATCCGCCGGCGATAAGGGCCTGCACAATTTCCTGTGCCCGGCCTGGCACGCCGCTGCCGTTGGCAACCGTAACAGGCTGGATCGCCTTGTCGTAGGACGGCAGCGGAGGGGCCGTTTTACTGGGAGCCGCCGTGGGTGGAGCAGTGGTTTTTGAGGGCGCAGGGGTGGCCGGCGCGGTGGGGTCGGTCAGGTCAATATCGTTCCGCATCGCGGCGAACAGCTGGGAACCGGCCGGTTCGGCCATCTGGAGCCTGTTCGGGTCAATAAGGGCGGGCGTGGTGGGAACCGACACAAACGCGACCTTGCTGATGTCGATGTCCTTGAGCCGGTTACCGATGGTGAGCAGGCTGGGAACTGACGCGAGTCCCTCGTTCACCGTCAGGTTCTGCGTGACGACATCGGCGATCCTCAGCATCTTGCCGGGGTCGGACAGGGTTCCCTCATCTTTGATCTTCCGGGTCAGGGAGGACAGGAACCCCTGCTGGGCCCGGATGCGTCCCAGGTCGCCGCCGTCGGCAAATGCATGGCGGGTCCGCAAGAAGGCGAGGGCCATCTCACCCTCTACCGCGGAGGTGCCTTTGGGAAGCCGGAGGCCGGAATCGGGGTCATGGACGGCGTCACTGATGCATACGTCCACTCCGCCCACTGCCTTGGACAGTTCCTTTACCGCATTGAAGTCCGCCATCATGAAGTGGTCCACTTCCAGTCCCGTCAGCTGGTTGACGGTGTCAACAGCGCAGCCAATACCGGCCTCGTTCATCGCTTCGTTGATCATCACACCGCTGCGTGCGGGAAAAGTCTTTTTGGTCTCCCCGTCCGTGCACTCGGGAATGTCCACCAGCAGGTCGCGCGGGAAACTGATGACACTGACGCGCTTGTTGTCCTCGGAAATGTCCATCAGCATCATGACGTCGGACTTGCCGTAACCCTTCGAATCGTCCGCGGTGCCGTACCCGGCGTTCTTGCCGTCGCGGGTGTCCGAGCCCAGGATCAGGATCTGCATCCGCCCAGTCGCTCCGCTCACCGGTTCGGCATTGACACCGCCCGCATTCAACGGAGCCTTGGAGATGTTGTTCTGGAGACGCAAAAACCAGAATCCCGCGAACGCGAGGGCTCCCACGAGGGCCACCGACAGCACGGCTGTGGTGATTTTCAACCACAGCGGCATCCTGCGGAGAGGGCCAAGGTGGCGGGCGGCCCCAACGGTGCCATCCTCCGCGTGCCGGGATACCGGTCCCCCTGCTGACACGTCAGCTCCGTTTTCGCGCTTATCGCGGCCTCGCCCCACGTGGTGAACCTTCCTCTAGATTCCGAATTCGGTCCATTTTAGTGGTCCAGGCTGGGAAATCCCCGGACGGGCCCCGCGGCCGTACGTATTAAACCGTCAGAAGCCCAGCTTGACCAGCTGTTTCGGATCCCGTTGCCAGTCCTTGGCCACCTTCACGTGCAGGTCAAGGTAGATGCGGGTCCCCAGCAGCGCCTCGATTCCCTTGCGTGCGTTCGTGCCCACCTCACGAAGCCGGCTGCCGCCCTTTCCGATGATGATGGCCTTCTGGGACGGGCGTTCGACGTAAAGGTTCACGCGCACATCGAGCAGGGGGCTGTCGTCCGGACGGTCCTCCCGGGGCACGATCTCTTCGACCACCACCGCCAGTGAATGCGGCAGTTCGTCGCGGACACCTTCCAGCGCCGCTTCCCTGATCAGTTCGGCGACCATAACGGCTTCCGGCTCGTCGGTCAGCTCGCCGTCCGGGTACAGCGGGGGCGACGGCGGCATGTGGCTGATCAGTACGTCAGCTACGGTTTTGACCTGGAAGCCGTCGGCGGCCGACACCGGAACAATGTCCTTCCAGCCTTCCTCCCCCAGCACTTCCCGCCCAAGCGCAGCAACAGCAAGCAGCTGCTCGGTCAGCGCCTGCCGGTCGACCAGATCCGCTTTGGTGACGATGGCAATAACAGGCTGGCGGCCAACAGCGGCGAGCTGGGCGGCGATGTACTTGTCGCCGGGTCCGATCTTTTCATTGGCGGGCAGGCAGAACCCGATGGCGTCCACCTCCGCGAGCGTGTCCGCTACGAGGTCGTTCAGGCGCTTGCCCAGAAGGGTCCGGGGACGGTGCAGGCCTGGCGTGTCCACAAGGATCAGCTGCGCGTCCTCGCGGTGGACGATCCCGCGGATTGTGTGGCGGGTGGTCTGCGGCTTGGCGGAGGTAATAGCCACCTTCTTGCCCACCAGCGCGTTTGTCAGCGTGGATTTGCCGGCATTGGGGCGGCCCACCAGGACGGAAAACCCTGCCCGGAAGCCGCCGAAATCCTCGTCGCCTGCGGCCTTATTTTTCTTGCTCACGTGGAACTCCCTGCTGGGTTGCTTCCGCCTCCTGGAGGAGGTCTTCAAGGTCAGTGTCTACTTTTGGAACCTGCGCCGCAATGATGTGGCTGACACGATTCCGTCGGCCCTCAAGCCTTTCGGCGCGCAGCGAGACCCCGTCAACTTCCACGCTGCTGCCGACGATGGGTACGCGGCCCAGCGCCTTAGCCAGGAGGCCGCCCACGGTGTCCACCTCGTCGTCGTCGAGCTCAATGTCAAAAAGCTCACCGAGGTCATCAATGCTCATCCGGGCGCTCACGCGGTAGGAGCCGTCGCCCAGCTCCACGGCCTCGGCGCTTTCGGTATCATACTCGTCAACGATTTCGCCCACGATCTCCTCGATCAGGTCCTCGAGCGTGACAAGGCCGGCGGTTCCGCCATACTCGTCGATCACGATGGCCACGTGCGTGGATTCCTTCTGCAACTCCCGCAACAGGTCGCTGACCTGCTTCGATTCGGGCACATACCGCACCTCCCTGACCAGCGAATCCACCAGGGGCGGCTCCTCACCGGGGGCCAGCTCGTGGAGGACCGCCGCTACGTCCTTGAGGTAGACGATGCCGAGGATATGGTCCGTGTCTTCCCCGATGACGGGAATCCTGGAGTACCCCGAGCGCAGGAAGAGCGACATGGCGCGGCGCAGGCTTGAGCCCGCTTCGATGCTGAGGATGTCTGTGCGCGGCACCATAACGGCCCGGACCAGGGTGTCACCGAAGTCAAAGACCGACTGGATCATCTCAGCCTCGGTGTCCTCGATCATGTCCGATTCGCTGGCCCGTTCCACGAGCTCACGGAATTCCTGCTCGCTGAAGAACGCCTCATCGCCGCCGGGCGCGCCAGGGGCTGCAGCACTTCCCAAGGCCACGAGCCACTTAGGGATGGGTCCCAGCACCCAGGTGAGGAAACGGATCATCGGTGCCGTGAAGCGAACGACGGCGGCCGAATGGAGCCTTCCGAGCTGGCGGGGAGAAACGCCCACGATGACGAATCCCAGGAGGGCCATGATGCCCGTTGCAGCCAGCCCGGCCAGCCAGATGTTGTCGAGCAGGCTGTACAGCAGGACAGCGACGGCCACCGCGGAGGCCGTTTCGAACCAGATGCGCCAGAACCGCAGCGCCCGGATGTGAGCCACGGGCTGCGCCAGGATCCGGCGCATGGCGGTGCCGCGGCTCTTCAGGAGTGCTTCTTCAGCGTCGTGCCGCGGGAGGAAGTTGAAGGCGGCCTCAGCCGCCGTCAGTACTGCCGCAACGCCCAGGAAAGCCAAGGCCATCGCGACCAGGAGCAAAGGGGTCACTGGGTGGTCTCGGCGGGCGCTTCTTTGCCGGTGAAGCCGGACAGGAGTTCGCGCTGGAGGCCGAACATCTCGGCCTTCTCCTCAGGCTCGGCATGGTCGTACCCCAGCAGGTGCAGGATGCCATGCGTGGTCAGCAGCAGCATTTCATCCTGCAACGAGTGGCCTGCGTTCCGGGCCTGGACAGTGGCAACCTGCGGGCACACTGCGATGTCTCCGAGCATGCCCTGGGGTGTGGGCCGGTCCGGGGTGCCCGGAGTCAGCTCGTCCATCGGCACGGACAGCACGTCAGTGGAGCCGGGCTCATCCATCAGCTCAATGTGAAGCTTCTCCATCGCGGGCTCGTCCACCAGGAGGATGGACAACTCGGCCTGCGGATGGATGTAAAGCTGTTCAAAGATGTACCTGGATAGAGCAACGAGCTGCGATTCGTCCACCTGGACGCCGGACTCGTTGTTCACCTCAATGCTCACGCGTGTTCCCCCCGCTTTTCCCGGCTTGCGGAATGCTTGACCCGGCTGCGCTGGACATCATCCCAGACGCTGTAGGCGTTGACGATATCGCCCACCAGGCGGTGCCGGACGACGTCGGCCGCGTCCAGGACGGAGAAGTTCACATCGTCGATGCCCTGCAGGATCTCTTCCACGATGCGCAGGCCGGACCGGGTGCCGAAGGGCAGGTCCACCTGCGTGACGTCGCCCGTGACCACCATTTTGGATCCGAAGCCAAGCCTGGTGAGGAACATCTTCATCTGCTCGGGCGTGGTGTTCTGCGCCTCGTCAAGGATGATGAAGGCGTCGTTGAGGGTACGGCCACGCATGTAGGCCAGCGGCGCGACTTCGATGGTCCCCGCCGCCATGAGCCGCGGAATCGATTCCGGATCCATCATGTCGTGCAGGGCGTCGTACAGCGGACGCAGGTAGGGATCGATTTTGTCGCTCAGCGTGCCGGGAAGGAAACCAAGCCGCTCCCCAGCTTCGACTGCCGGGCGGGTCAGGATGATCCGGCTGACTTCCTTCTGCTGCAGGGCCTGGACCGCTTTGGCCATTGCCAGGTAGGTCTTGCCGGTTCCGGCGGGCCCGATTCCGAAGATGACGGTGTTGGCGTCGATGGCATCAACGTAATTCTTCTGGTTCAGCGTTTTCGGGCGTATTGTCTTGCCGCGGCTGGATAGGATGTCGTGGGTCAGCACATCCACGGGATTCTGCAGGGATTGGGTACGCAGAAGGGCCACGAGCTGCTGCAGCACGGCCGGGCTGATGACGGTACCGCGGGCAACGAGTCCGCGGACCTCGTGCAGGAGCCGCATGATCCGCGGCACGTCCGCCGCCGGACCGCTAATGGAGAGCTCGTTGCCCCTGACATGGAAATTGACTGCAGGGAACTGTTCTTCAATGAACCGCAACGCCTCGTCGTGGCTGCCCAGCGACTGAACCATCTGGTCGGAATTGTCGAAGAGGACTACTTCGGTACGGACGCCAGGGAGTGTGTGGGGAAACTCCCCCGCTGCGCCCTCGCCGGTGACAAGCCTGCGCTTTCCGTTAGCTGATTCAGTCATAGTGCTGGCCCGCAGGCCTGTGATCCCCTCGATGTCGAAACAATAGCTGTTGGCTGGTTTGCGGCGGCTGCTGCCGTCGCTTCCAGCGGTACCTTCCATCCTACGCCAGCAGGCACTCCTGACCCCATATCGCACCAACACGCTGCGTCCGCTCCGGCACGGGCACCACGCCTGTTCCCGTCCTTAGGTATCAACTTCATATCGGCCTCATATCGTTCCAGTTGCAGTTGGACCGCTCAGCGCATCCCGGCACGAATGCTTCCCGTGGCTGTGCAATGCTGGAAATCCAGCCTGATGCTGGAGCACCAGGGCCGACCGGGGATCGGCCTAACCGACCAGGAAAGGACAGGGCAATCAAGTTGCCGGAAACCGCAGCGCCCCGCCGCGCCCGAGGAGCCTTCAACGGCGCCCGTTCGGCGGTTCTTGCCGGTCTCCTGGTGGTAATCCCTGCCCTTGCGGGCTGCATCGCCGAACCGGGCCCGGCCCCCACCGGCATACTGTCTGCCAGCCCCGCCGGCCCGGGAAGCACATCCGGCGCCCCCTCCACGAGCGCTCCTCTGGAAACCACCCAGTCCTCCAATAAGGCGCCCGTCTACTGGATCGGCGGCAGCGACAGCAATGTCTTCCTTTACCGGGAGTTCCGGGACGTTCCCGAGCAGGAGAATCCCGTGACGCGAGCCCTGCGCGCCATGATGTCCGAAAAGCCGCTGGATCCCGACTTCTTTACGCCATGGCAGAACCCCAGCCAGCTGGCCACCTCGATTTCCGGCAAGGACGTCATCACGGTGGACGTCTCGGAAGATGCGTTCAACAGTAACCTCGACGCCGATATGGCCGCCCGGGCCATCCAGCAATTGGTGTATACAGCCACCGCGGCGGCCGCGAGCTCGGGGCTGATCGACTCCGGACAGCAGATCCGGGTCCGGATCCTCGTGGACGGACACACCGACTATGTCGCCTTCAACCATGTACAGCTGGGTTCCCTCATGGCCCGCACCTCGGGACTGGTGGCTCCCGTCTGGATTATCGACCCGCAGGAAAACGTGGAAGTGGGCGACGGCAGTGTCAAGATCACCGGGCGAAGCACCGTGCCGGGAGGCAAGCTCCGCTGGCAGATCCTGCGGTCCGAGATAGACGGGAACAAGGCACCCTTCCTGACCGGCGAAACTACGGCAGCCGCGGATCCGGCCCAGGCGGGGGTGTTCACCCTCGCCCTTACCCTGCCCGAGGGTGACTTCGAGCTCCGGGTGGCCCAGACCTCAAATCCGGAAGGCCCGGAGGACGGCAACGAAGACACCCGGAGTTTCAGGGTCCGCTAGCCCCCGCTGATACTGCAACTCAAAGTACCGGCGCAGCCCAGCGGCCCAGAACGTCGCTGGCAAGAACGACGGCGGCAGGACCGGCCGTTGATGAGCGCAGCACATGGTGCCCCAGGAGGGCCGTCACGGCACCCTGGCCGCACAGCCGGGTAACTTCACGCTGGCTGATGCCGCCCTCGGGTCCTACGATCAGGAATACTTCCCGCACAGCTTCAGCAGCGCCCGTTTCCAGCCATGTTTCCAAGACCGCGCGCAAGGGGCGTACGGCGTCCTCGTGCAGGACAACGGCCAAGGCTGCCGTCTCGACGGTGGCGGCGAGGCCGGCGGTGTCGACGGCGGCCCGCACCTCGGGAATCCAGGCACGGCGTGCCTGCTTGGCGGCGGCGGTGACAACGGACTGCCACTTCGCGTGTGCCTTGGCTGCCCGGTCACCCTTCCAGCGCACGATGGAACGTTCGGACTGCCAGGGAATAACGGCGTCGATCCCCAGTTCGGTGGCCGTCTCGATGGCAAGCTCGTCCCGGTCACCCTTGGCCAGGGCCTGGACCAGCACGAGCCTGGTGCGTGGCCGCTCCTCAACAATCACGGACGCGCATTCCACTTCCAGTCCGGAGGAGGAAGCGGCTGCAACCTTGCCGCTCATCCGCGTACCGGCGCCGTCAACGATGTCCACCGTCTCGCCCGGAGCGAGCCGCTTAACCGTGACCGCGTGCCGCGCCTCGGGTCCCTCCAGGACAAAGACGCCGTCCGGCACCATCCCGTCCAAAGACCCGGGCGCGGTGAAAAAGACCGGGTTGCTCACCGCTACAGGTTACCGAGCCGGTCCCGGAGCTTGGCAAACATGCCGCCGCCGGCAGCAAGCTTTCCCTCCGTGATCTGCTCGCCGCGGAGTTTGGCGAGTTGGCGCAGCAGGTCTTCCTGCGCCGCATCAAGCCTGGCGGGCGTCTCGACCTGGAGATGGACCTTCAAGTCACCGCGGCCGTACCCGCGCAGGTGGGTGACGCCGAGGCCGCGCAGGGTGATGATCTCTCCGGACTGCGTGCCGGCCTTCACGTCGATCTCCTGGGCCCCGTCGAAGGTTTCGAGGGTCACGTCGGTGCCCAGGGCGGCTGCGGTCATGGGGATGTTGAGGGTGGCGTGCAGGTCGTCACCTTCCCGGACGTAGGTTGCGTCGTTGTTGACGCGGATCTCCACGTAGAGATCGCCGGCGGGGCCGCCGGCGGGACCTGCTTCCCCCTGGCCCGAGAGCTGGATGCGTGTCCCGGTGGCGACGCCGGCAGGAACCTTAATGGTCAGTGAACGGCGGCTGCGGATGCGGCCTTGTCCGCTGCACTCGTTGCACGGGTCTTTGATAACGGTTCCAAAACCTTCGCAGGTGCCGCACGGAGCGGCAGTCATGACCTGGCCAAGGATTGAACGCACGGCCCTCTGGACCTGGCCGCTGCCGCCGCAGATATCGCAGCGCTCGGGGTGGGTTCCGGGCTGGCAGCATGAGCCCTCACAGGTGGGGCAGACCACCGCCGTGTCCACTTCGAGCTTCTTGTTGACTCCAAACACGGCGTCGCGGAGCTCGATCCGGACGCTGATGAGCGCATCCTGCCCGCGCCGCACCCTCGACGCGGGACCGGTAGTGCCACCGGCGCCGAAGAAGGTGTCGAAGATGTCCTGGAAGGCGAAGCCCTGCCCGGCGTACGCTCCCCCGCCGAATCCGTTGTCCGTGCCGTTTTCGTTTCCGGTGGTGTCATAGACCCGCCGCTTCTGGGGATCCGAGAGGACTTCATAAGCATGGGTCACTGCCTTGAAGCGGTCCGCAACATCCTCACCGGGATTGACGTCCGGGTGAAGGGTCCGGGCCAGCTTTCGGTAGGCCTTCTTGATCTCTTCCCCGGTGGCATCCGGTGCGACTCCAAGGACTTCGTAGTGGCTGCTCAAAGTTAGTATCTCTTCCTTGTTGTTCTGCCTGCAGTCGAACTGCATACACTGCTGTGCGCCCTGGGGCGCTGAACTGTGGTCAGGGTCCCAGAATCCGTGACAGGTAACGGGCCACAGCCCTGACTGCCGCCATGGTGGTGGGGTAGTCCATTCTGGTGGGACCCAGCACGCCAATCTTGGCGACGCTGTCCGGGCCATAGCCCGTTGCGACGACGGATGCCTCCGCCAGGCCGTCGTATGGGTTTTCGCGGCCGATGCTCACGGCCACTCCGCGGTGGTCCTGTGCCATCTCGCTTAGCAGGCGAAGCATCACCACCTGCTCCTCGAGCGCTTCCAGCACCGGCCCGATGCTTAGCGGAAAGTCAACGTTGGAACGGGCCAGGTTGGCCGTGCCGGCCATCACCATCCGGTCTTCACGGCTGCTGTGGGCCAGGCCCTCCAGCCCGTGCGCCAGCGCCTGGGCTGCCTGCCGCTGTCCGGGGGCGACGCCGGACACCACTGCGGGCAGTGACTGCCCAAGCTGGGCCAAGGGAGTGCCGGCCAGGGATCCAAGGAATTGGCCGCGCAGCGCGGCAATAGCATCGTCAGCCAGGTCCTGCCCGACGTCGATGACCCGCTGTTCAACCTTGCCGCTGTTGGCAATCAGCACCACCAACACCTTCCGGGGGGCAAGGAGAACGAATTCGATGTGACGGACCAGTGCTCGATTAACGTGCGGATACTGGACGACGGCCACCTGGTTTGTCAGTTGGGACAACAGCCGGACGGTGCGTTCCAGGACGTCGTCGAGGTCATCTGCGCCTTCCAGCAGTGACTGGATGGCCCGCCGCTCCGCCTGGGACAGCGGCTTCACCGCGGAAATCTGGTCGACGAAGAGCCGGTAGCCTTTGTCCGTGGGGATGCGGCCCGCGCTGGTGTGCGGGGCGGTAATCAGTCCTTCGTCCTCAAGCGCGGCCATGTCATTGCGAATGGTGGCGCTGGAAACGCCGAGATGGTGACGCTCCACCAGGGCCTTGGACCCCACCGGCTCGCGGGAGTGGACGTAGTCCTCCACGATCGCCCGCAGTACTTCCAGCTTGCGCGGCTCGCTCACACTCCACCTCCATCAAGGGTTCAGGGCAGCCGTTCCGCCCGCACCGTGTGTCTACAGGGGTTAGCACTCGACATGCCTAAGTGCTAACAGTCTATTATGACTCGTCCCGTTGTTAGCATTGGTACCGCTCCGGGCGAAATTCCGGGCCAGGATCCAGCACGAGGCGGAGTGATTCCATGCATTACCAGAACTGGGGAGCCCAGGACCTGTCCGCACCTGCCAGGGCGCAACTGCCCGAGGTGCCCGTGGAGCGTGGCATGGTGCTGGAAGACGTCCAGTCCGGGTGGGTTGGCGCGGTAACCCGGGTGGAGAAGTCGGGAGGAATGCACGTGGTGGCACTGGAGGACCGCCGCGGCAAGTCCAGGTCCTTCCGGCTGGGCTTCGGGTTCCTCCTTGAAGGCCAGGCAATCCGCCTGATGCCCCCGGCGCCGCGGTCGCCGGCGGGTCCGGGCACCGCAGGCGGCAGGACGGCGTCGGGTTCTGTCCGTGTGGCAGGGCAGCGAGCACAGGTTGCCAAGGCGAGCCGCATCTGGGTGGAGGGAAAGCACGACGCCGAACTTGTCGAGAAGGTGTGGGGCGATGACCTCCGGGTGGAGGGCATCGTCGTCGAGCCGCTCCACGGCATTGATGACCTCGCTGCTGCCGTGGCCGATTTCAGGCCGGGGCCGGGCAGGCGCCTGGGAGTGCTTGTGGACCACCTGGTGCCCGACTCAAAGGAGTCCCGCATCGCCGGATCGGTGATGGCCTCTCCCGGCGCTGCGGGGAATGTGCTGATCGTCGGACACCCCTACGTTGACGTGTGGCAGGCCATCCGCCCGGCTGTCCTTGGCATCGAGAAGTGGCCTGTAGTGCCGCGCGGCCAGGACTGGAAGACCGGCGTCCTCGCCGCCTTTGGCTGGCCGCACGAGACGAAAGAGGATATCGGCCTGGGGTGGCAGAAGCTGCTGGGAGCCGTCCGCAGTTACGCCGACCTGGAAGCGTCCCTGCTGGGCAGGGTGGAAGAAGTCATCGATTTCCTCACTGTCCCCTAAACAGCGGGCGGGCCTGATTAGCGCTCCCGCCGGTGGGTGAGGTCAGCTAATACCGCTGCACCCAGTATTCTTGGTACAGCGGTGTCTGCGATCGCAGGACCCCGCAGCAGACATGGCACTCCTAGTCAGCACCATTGCACTTCAGAAGGAACAGACTGTGGCAGAAAACGCACGTGATCACAGGGACAGCCAGGGCGGCCGGGGCGGTTCGGAGTACCACGGCGTTCCGGCGAATGCGCTGCCCCTGACGGCCAGCGAAGACCGGCAGTGGGCTACGCTGGCCCACTTCGGCGGCATTTTGGGTTGCGTTCCTTCGCTGCTGATCTACCTGATCTTCCGTGACCGCGGCCCTTTTACGGCGCAGGAGTCAAAGGAAGCGCTGAACTTCAGCCTGCCGCCCACCATCGCGGCAGTGGTCGCCAACATCCTGGTCTTCGTGCCGGTGATCGGCAACGTCTTTGCCGTCATCGCCACACTGATCTGGATCGGCCTGACCTGCTTCTCGGTGGCCGCCGGCATCCACGTCAACAAGGGCCAGCCGCACCGTTACCCGTACAACCTGCGCTGGATCAAGTAGCGCAGGGAGGCTCCGGGCCTTCCGGAAGAACATGACGCCAGCGTCCGGCATGATGGGTGTATGCGCAGCGTCGAGTTGACCTTCGGGGAATCCACCGATTTGTCAATCAGGATGGATTGGGCACGGCTCGCGGAAGCCGGCCTGCCGAGCCTCGCCGCGCACACCTCACCGAGCAACAGGCCGCACATTACGCTGGCCGCCGGCACCGTGCTGGACGTCGGGTCCGTGCAGGATCTGTGGAATGGACTGCCACTCGACATCAGGTTTTCCGGCCTGGTGGTCTTCCCGGCCGGTCCCGGCAAGTACGTGCTGGCCCGGCTGGTTGTGCCGGCGGCGGGTTTGCTCGAACTGCACGCGCAGTTGCATCAGCGGTGCGTCGGCGCCTATGAAAACACCCTGCCGGACGCCTGGACGCCGCACGTCACCCTCGCCCGCCGGATCCCCGGTAAGCTGCTCGGCCCCGCTATGGATGCCCTGGACGGGCGGACAGAAGGGCAATGCATCGAGGCGCGCCTCTGGGACAGCTCCACCAGGACCACCACAACCCTCGGCGGCTCCCCGTAAATTTAAGCGGGAAGTACGCGGCGGACAACAGCATCCGCCAGGAGCCTGCCTTTGAGGGTGAGGACGAGCCGCCCCCGGAAAGCTGCGTGCGGTTCCACCAGTCCGTCCGCGATCAGGCTTGCGACCTGGTGGCGGCCTTCGGAGCCAAGGGCAGAAACCTCCAGGCCGGACTGCAGGCGCGCCTCGAGCATTACCCGCTCCACGTTCCGGGTTTCCGGATCCAGCGTTTCCCTCCCGGCAGCGGGCGACATTCCCTGCGCCAGGCGGCCGGCATAGGCCGTGGGGTGTTTGACGTTCCACCAGCGGACTCCCCCCACGTGCGAATGCGCGCCCGGGCCGATCCCCCACCAGTCATCGCCGCGCCAGTAGGCAAGGTTGTGGCGGCACGCCTGCTCCGGGGTGCGGGACCAGTTGCTGACCTCGTACCAGCCGAGGCCTGCTTCGGTGATCAGCTGGTCGGCAAGCTCATACTTGTCGGCGTGGTCGTCGTCGTCGATTCCGGGGACTTCACCACGGCGGATCTGGGCAGCGAGCTTCGTGCCGTCCTCCACGATCAGAGCGTACGCGCTGATGTGGTCAGGCTCGTAGGACAGGGCGGTCTCCAGCGAGCACCGCCAGTCGGTGAGGGATTCCCCCGGTGTTCCGTAGATCAGGTCCAGGCTGACTGCGAGGCCGGCCTCGCGTGCCCATTGAACCACTTGCGGGACCCGGCTGGGCGTGTGGGTACGGTCAAGCACCTTGAGGACGTGCGGGACGGCGGACTGCATGCCAAAGGAGACCCGGGTGAAGCCGGCGTCCTTGAGGATGGCGAGGGATTCCGGCGTTACGGAATCGGGGTTGGCCTCCGTGGTGACCTCGGCGCCGTCGTTAATTCCCCATTGCTCGATGGCCCTCCGGAGGATCAGTGCGAGATCTTCCGCGGGAAGCAGGGTGGGTGTGCCGCCGCCGAAGAACACTGTGCTCAGCTTCCGGGCGGGAAGGCCGGATTCGGCCAGCACTCGGGCCGCCATCGATACCTCCGCGGCAGCCGTGCCGGCATACGCGTCCTGGGAGGCGCCGCCTCCGAGCTCCGTGGCGGTGTAGGTGTTGAAGTCGCAGTAGCCGCAGCGCACCGCGCAGAACGGAATGTGCACATACAGGCCGAACGCCCGGTCCACCGAACCGTCCACTGCCTGGGCAGGCAGCAGACCGTCCGACGGCGCCGGGTCGCCGAGGGGAAGAGTGCTAGGCATTGCACGGGCCTCCGGTGTTGCCGGACGCGTTGTTCACTACTTCTTGGCCTTGTCCTTGGACTCGTCGGTGGTGAGGGCGGCGATGAAGGCTTCCTGGGGGACCTCGACGCGGCCCACCATCTTCATGCGCTTCTTGCCTTCCTTCTGCTTCTCCAGCAACTTGCGCTTACGGGAGATGTCGCCGCCGTAGCACTTGGCCAGGACGTCCTTGCGGATGGCGCGGATGCTTTCACGTGCGATGATCCTGGAGCCAATGGCGGCCTGGATGGGCACCTCGAACTGCTGGCGTGGAATGAGCTCGCGCAGCTTGGTGGTCATCATGACCCCGTAGGAGTAAGCCTTGTCGCGGTGTGTGATGGCGGAGAAGGCATCCACCTGCTCGCCCTGGAGCATGATGTCCACCTTCACCAGATCGGCCACCTGCTCGCCGTCGGCCTTCCAGTCCAGGGAACCGTAGCCACGGGTCTTGGACTTGAGGATGTCGAAAAAATCGAACACGATCTCGGCCAACGGCAGGCGGTACCGGATTTCCACCCTGTCCTCGGACAGGTAGTCCATGCCGCCCATAACGCCGCGCCGGCTCTGGCACAGTTCCATGATGGCGCCGACGAATTCGTTGGGGGCCAGGATGGTGGCAGACACCATCGGTTCGCGGACCTCGGAGATTTTGCCGGAGGGGTATTCGCTGGGGTTGGTCACGTGGACCACCTTTTTGTCCTCCAGCGTTACCTCGTATTCCACGTTGGGGGCGGTGGAAATCAGGTCCAGGTTGTACTCGCGTTCGAGTCGCTCGCGGGTGATTTCCAGGTGGAGCAGCCCGAGGAAGCCCACGCGGAATCCGAAGCCCAACGCGGCGGAGGTTTCCGGCTCGTACACCAGGGCAGCATCGTTGAGCATCAGCTTTTCCAGTGCATCGCGCAGCACGGGATAGTCCGTGCCGTCCAACGGATACAGGCCGGAGAAGACCATTGGCTTGGCATCGGCGTAGCCGGGAAGCGAATCGGCGGCCGGCTTGGCGAGGTTGGTGACGGTGTCGCCCACTTTGGACAGGCGGACATCCTTCACACCCGTGATGAGGTAGCCCACTTCGCCGACGCCCAGGCCCTTGGAAGGGGTGGGTTCAGGTGAGCTGACCCCGATCTCGAGGAGTTCATGGGTAGCCCGGGTGGACATCATTTGGATGCGTTCGCGGGGGTGCAGCATCCCATCCACCACGCGGACGTACGTGACCACACCGCGGTAGGTGTCATACACAGAGTCGAAGATCATGGCGCGGGCAGGGGCATTCGCATCACCCTCCGGCGCCGGCAGGTCGCGGACGATCTTGTCGAGCAGCGCTTCAACGCCCATCCCGGTCTTGCCCGAAACACGCAGGACGTCCTCCGGGTCCCCGCCGATGAGGCTGGCCAGTTCCGCCGCGTACTTTTCGGGCTGGGCGGCCGGGAGGTCGATCTTGTTCAGGACCGGAATGATCGTGAGGTTGTTTTCCATCGCCAGGTACAGGTTGGCGAGGGTCTGGGCCTCAATACCCTGCGCTGCGTCGACCAGGAGGATCGCTCCTTCGCAGGCCGCCAGGGAGCGGGAAACCTCGTAGGTGAAGTCCACGTGGCCAGGGGTGTCAATCATGTTCAGCGCGTAGCTGGTGCCCTCGAGTTCCCACGGCATGCGTACAGCCTGGGACTTGATGGTGATGCCGCGCTCACGCTCGATGTCCATGCGATCCAGGTACTGGGCCTTCATGTCGCGGGACTGCACGACGCCGGTGAACTGCAGCATGCGGTCGGCCAGGGTGGACTTGCCGTGGTCAATGTGCGCGATGATGCAGAAGTTCCGAATGATAGCCGGATCTGTCGCGGCGGGCACCGGGGCGGTGCGGGCCATGGGAGACACGCAGGGTCCTTACTGTTGGCATTCACGCGGGCGCCGCCAGGACGCACGAACGGCACCCTGCGGACGCGCCGCACATCTGGAACCTCAAGTGTCCCACGTCCGGGCAGGTGGCACTGCATTACGTGCCCTTTGATGTTCCATGCCTGCGATGGAAGCCGACGCTAGGGTTGCTGGATGGCTATCAACTTCCGCTCCCTGGCAAACGCCGTCAAAGCCGGCCTTCGCGTGCTGCAGAAGCCGGGCAGGGGCACACCGGCCGGCACCCCCGGCCCAGCGCGCCGCGCACCCTCCGCCGCCAGTCCGCGGAACGGACATTACCCCGGCGACTTTCAACGCCAGACGTTACGCGCCACAGCGGGACGGCGAGCCGGATCCGGGTGAGGTGGTGTGGGCCTGGGTCCCCTACGAGGAGGACCACACACGCGGAAAGGACCGTCCGGTGCTGTTGGTGGGCCAAAGCGGCGGGTACCTTCTTGGGTTGATGCTCACCAGTAAGGACCGGGTGCCCGGTTTGGGAGCATCAGCAGACTACGTGGACATCGGCACCGGCGGGTGGGACCGGGAGGGCCGGCCCAGCGAAGCCCGGCTGGACCGAATTGTTCAGCTTCGGCCGGACGGCATCCGGCGGGAAGGCGCCGTACTGGACCGTGAACGGTTTGAACGGGTGGCTGATGGGCTGCGCCGGCGACACGGCTGGAGTTAGCTGCCCAAATGGCCAGGCCTGCGCCTGACCTGCTATTCTTTATAGCTGTGTGTCCGTGCAGGTCGACGGCCACTGATGGTTGGCCGCCATAGGTATCCCCACGCCGCTCAGTCAATGGCCAATCTGAAAGCCCTCTAGACCATTTCCGCATTAAAAAGAGAGTTCACACGTGGCGAATATCAAGTCCCAGAAGAAGCGCATCCTCACCAACGAGAAGGCACGCCTGCGCAACAACGCAGTCAAGTCCGAGCTGAAGACGGCCATCCGCGCCGTCAACACCGCCGTTGAGTCCACGGACAAGGATGCAGCTGCTGCTGCCCTGGTTGCTGCCAGCCGCAAGCTGGACAAGGCTGTCAGCAAGGGTGTTCTGCACAAGAACAACGCAGCGAACCGCAAGTCGGCGATCTCCAAGAAGGTCAACGCACTGTAAGGTTTCCAGTTCCCTGAACTGATGGTTGTGGCCGGTACCGGTTGGTACCGGCCACACATCTTTAACCACCGGGGTGCGGTTTCGGGTTAGGCCGTTTGTTCCAGTGCCCGCTTGGCGCGGGCGCTGGTTACCTGCCCTGGACGGACATCGCGATCACCGTAACCGCGTGTTCCACGGCGTAGACAGGATCGCGGGACAGGCCCTTGACCTGGGCGTCAGCCTCCGCGGTGGCCTGGATGGAGCGGACCAGGCCGTCCGGCGTCCATCGCCGGACGTCCCGCTGAGCCTGTTCAACGAGCCAAGGCTGCATCCCAAGGTCAGCGGCTATCTGGGCTGAAGAACCCGAAGCGCCAGCCACGCGGGCCACCGTCCGCAGCTTTGCCGCCAGCGCGGCGACGAGCGGAACGGGATCAGCTCCTGTGGCGAGGGCATGGCGCAGAGTGGACAGCGCGAGCGGGCCGTTTCCTGCCATGGCGGCGTCGGCCACCTTGAAGGCGGTGGCTTCAATCCGTCCGCCGTAGTAACGGTCAACGATGTCGGTGGTCACTGTCGTGCCGGCGTCCGCGATGAGCTGGCTGCATGCTGCCGCCAGTTCCGAAAGGTTCGCTCCGACGGCGTTGACCAGCGCCTGCACGGCGTCCTGTTCGATTCTCCGCCCGGCCCCCTTGAATTCGGCGGCGACAAAAGCCACCTTGTCCGCATCCTTTTTGAGGGGCTGGCAGTCCACTACCGGCCAGCCGCCCTTCTTGATAGCGTCGAGCAACTTCTTGCCGCGGACTCCCCCGCCGTGCCGCAGCACCAGGACCGCGTCGGACTCCGGATGGCCGAGGTAGGCAAGGGCCTCGGCGAGGAAGGCGTCGTTCATCGACTCGACAGCCTCGACTTCGATGAGCTTGCTTTCGCCGAAAAGGGACGGGCTGACCTGCATAAGCAGGGTCCCCGCCTCGTAGGCCGCGGCGTTGATGCGGCTGACCTCAACGTCCGGGGCGGCTGCCCGTACCTCTGCACGGACACGGTCCATGGCCCTGATGCCGAGGTATTCTTCAGGTCCGGTGACCAGGACGACCGCAGCCGGGGTTACGTCGCGCCAGGTGGGGCCGTTCGACGCCGGCGAACGGGTTGCACGTTTCTGCGCAGCGGCCATCGGGGCTTCCTTCCGGAAAGTTTTGTGGAGTATCCCAGCCTGCCATGTCCGGCGGCCCGGTCAAAGCCAGGACCGCGCGTTGGCAACACTCGCGGGGCGGACCTGCGCAGCGGTTCCCGGTTGCGGCGCTTCAGGCTTCCGGCCGCGTACCGCTCCAGCACTTCGATCAGGGAAACGGTGCGCTGATGCAACGCCACCACACACCGGATAAGCCGGTGCGGGCGGAGTGCGGCGCACACGGTAACGAACGTCAGCACCGACAGGAACAGCATGGTCAGCACGCCCGCCATACCCTCGGGCCAGGGAAGGGCTGAGCCGGGAAGCTGCGAGGCAAACCTGGCCGTCGCCGCCACCCCCGCACTGAACATACCCGCCACCGCGATCAGGAGTGTTCCTGCCCACGGGACCAGCACCACCAGGGGCACGGCAGCGGTCCCCAGCAGTGTTACGGGTGCCACGAGTGGCGACGCTATGACGTTTGCCAGCAGTGAGTAGGTGGAAAACTGGGGCTGCAGCACAACAATCACCGGCCCGCAGAGCAGTTGGGCGGACAGGGGAACAGCCACCGCAGCCGCTGCCCAGCGCGGAATGAATGCCGGGGCCCACGCCATGATGCGCTGGCCCAGGACGATGATTCCAAATGTTGCCAGGACGGACAGGAGGAACCCGAAACTCGATCCCAGCCCCGGGTCAACCAGCAGGAGGCCGATCACGGCAAGGCACAGGAAGCTCAGGCCACGCCCGGACCGGCCACCCGCCAGGGACACCACTGCCACCGCTCCCATAAGCGCTGCCCGCAGGACGCTCGCATCCGGCCCAACAAGAAGCACGAACATCCCGAGTCCTGCCACAGCCAGCCCAGCCGAGGCCAGCCGGGGCAAGCGGAAACGCCGGCACAACAGCAGCAGCGCGCCGAGGACCAGGCTGCAATTTGCCCCGCTGACGGCTGTCAGGTGGGTCATGCCCACGCTTTTCATGGCGGCGTTCAAGCCCTCATCGAGCGCACTGGTATCCCCGGTGACCATTCCCGGAAGCAGGCCGCGGGGATCCAGGGCCAGGAAAGAGGCAGCGGATACGAACCGTGCCCGCAGTTCCGTGGCTGCTTCCTGCAGGACTGGCGGACCAGCCGGCGGTCCTGGTCCAGAGGACGCTGTAAGGGCGCCGGCTTCCTCCCGCCCGGGATCCGCGGGGCGCAGCTTTCCTGTTGCCCGGACCAGCTGGCCGGGCACCACAGTGCCCCAACCGCCGCCGCCGACCACCAGCAGCTGGGCCCGGGTCCGCAGCACAACACCGCCGGTACTGACCTCCCGCGTCCATACAGGTACGGACCAGCGTGCAGGCGGGCCGGCTTGGTTGGGTGCAGTCAGCGCACGGGGCGCTCCTGCCACTTCCAGTATGGCTACTACTGATTTTCCCGAAGAGACGGCGGCAGCGAGGGGACCGTCGTGCCGCTGGGTGGCTGCCACCGCCGAATGCGCTGCCGTCGTTGCGGCAAGGAGGAGGGCGACGGCCGTAGTGGTCAGGAAGCTGCGCCGGGCCGGTCTGCTGGTGCCCAGCCTGGCCGCCCGGCGTGCACGGGGCATCACGGTACGGTGCAGCAGCAGGGCCGAAAGGACGAGCAGTGCGCAGCAGAGGCCGCCCAGGGCCATCGGGGGCAGCCAGAGCCCGGCGACGGAGGCACTCCAGACGAGCGCGGCCGGCAGTGCCAGCCGGACGTCGGTGCGACGGCGTGGAGTTTCGCCGCCAGCCGGGTCTGCGTCCTGCCGCGCTTTCCTGGCGCCGTCCCGGAATCGGGCAGATTGCGAAACCCAAAGCTGTTCGAGGCTTTTTCCGGGGCAACCGGCAGGGCCACCGGCGCCCAGCAACCTCCGGCGCGGTTGGGCCGGGGTACCTTTCCCCGATCCCTCCCCGGTTGCTGACGACGGCTGTCCCATGGCGCCGGCTTGCTGCGCGTCCTGCCCGCCGGCCGCATGCCCCCGGACCGCCGACTCTACATAGCGGCTCCAGGGGCTCGACCCGGTCCCCGCTGTTCTGTTATCCATGTCGCCGCCCGACGCACATCATCATCATTGCACCTTGCCTTTGTGTCAGATGGTCACCAGTGGCAGCAATGCTTCAAGCATCTTTGGACCGACACCGTCAATGGCGTCAAGGTCCTCGACCGCTTTGAACAGGCCATGTTCCTTGCGCCAGTCCACGATCCGCTGTGCCAGCACAGGGCCGACCTTCGGCAAACCATCCAGTTCCTCCACCCCGGCGGTATTCAGGTTGATCTTCGATCCTGCCGGCCCTCCGGCAGTTCCGTCCGGGGAATCCCCGGCCGCCGGCCCGGCTGGATCCCCAGACCCGGCTGGCAGTGGTTCGCCCCGCTGCGGGACATGGATTTTTTGTCCATCCTCCACAACCACGGCGAGGTTGAGGCGGTTTAGGTCAGCACCGGGCCCGGCCCCTCCGGCCGCGGCAACGGCCTCGTGTACCCGGCTGCCGGCGGGCAACTTCACCACTCCTGGCCGAAGCACCGACCCGGCAACGTGAACCACAACCCTGCCCGAGGGTGCACTTTCCTGCGTGTCGGGCTCGGGACCCGCACGGCTGCCGCCACCACTGTCCTTCTCCCCCGAGGCGCTGTCCGCGGCTGTTGGGTCGGCGGTTCCGGGACTGACGCCGCTGAGCGGCAGGACCTCCGGCCGGCCGGACTCCGCCTGCCACCAAAACCAGGCACCGGCAGCCACTGCAAGGACGCCCAGGAGCACGCCCAGCCGAAAACTGAGGCGCCAGCGAACTGCGGGGCCCACGTCGACTGGGGCCTTGGCCGGACCTTCCCCCGTAAGGGCACTGCTCCCTTTTTCCCCGCCGTCAGTGCCCCGGTATTCGAAGGAGGGCCCGCCGTCGTCCCCAAGCAATAGCCCACGGGAGTTGTCCCCCAGGGTAGCCTGCAGCCGGGACCTGGCGTGGCGCGCCCGTTCACCTGCTGCTCCAGCATCGCGGCGTGACATTCCCCCACGCTAAGAACAAGTCACGGCAGGCAACAGGGCAAAAGGCCGCTATGTGGAAAGGACGTGGTCAGGGGGCGTCGTCCACGGCAAAGCTATCGCCCACAATGACGGCGAGAACACCCAGCCCCGCATGGGCAGCAAGTACGGCAGGAAGGGAGCTGATCTGGGCAGGAGGGCACTGCGGCAGGGCAGCGGCCAACCGTTCGGCCAGGCCCTCCGCTTCCGTTGGGTTTCCGAAATGGTGGACGGCAAGGCGCACGTCCCCAGAAGCGGTGCGGGCAGAAGCATCCGCGGCCACGATCTCCTCCAGCCGGGAAACTGCCCGGACGGCTGAGCGCACCTTCTCCAACGGGACGATCTTTCCCCCGTCGACACCGAGGATGGGCTTAATAGCAAGCATCGTGCCCCACAAGGAAGCAGCCGCGCCGATCCGCCCTCCGCGTCGGAGCTGCTCGAGGCTCGGAACGTAGAAATAGACCTTGGTCCGTCCTGCCTGGCCGGCGGCAGCGGCAGCCACTGCCTCCGCATCGGCGCCCTCGGCGGCAACGCGCGCAGCTTCCTGGACGGCCATCCCCAGGGCCATGCCGACCGTTCCGGAATCGACCACTTCCACGGGTATGCCCACCCTGCCGGCCGCAAGCCGCGCGGCGTCTGCCGTGCCGGACAGGCCGCCCGAGATGTGCACGGACACTACCGCTTCAAACCCCCTGCGCTGCGCCGCCGCGTAGGCCTGTTCAAACTGTCCGGGCGAGGGCCGGGAGGTCTTCACGGAAGTCCCGCTGGCCAGGGCCAGCGCAATGGTCTCCGAGATATCGTCTTCGCCCTCGCCGTAGATCTCCTCGCCCACCATCACCGGCATGGGAATGACGGTGAGCCGTCCGTCGCCACTCAGGCCCGCAGCCCAGTCGGCGGGCAGCGCGGCGGCAGAATCAGTCACCACAGCAGTACGTACGACGGCGTCCGGCTGGGTTGCCGGAATTTCCTGCCGGCGGCGGGCCAGCAGGCGTGCGCGGACCCAGGGCCAGGCGGCGGCGTCGCGGTGTGGCAAAGGGGCCTCCTGGAGTCACAGCGGGCCGCCGGAGGATTCCGGCGGCCCGGTCCGGCCTATGCCGGGACGATGTTGACCAGTTTAGGGGCGCGGACGATCACGGTGCGGATGCCGCGGCCGTCGAGGGCGCGCTGGACGTTGTCCGAGGCCAGCGCCAGTTCGCGCAACTGGTCCTCGGTGACGTCGGGCGAGACCTCAAGCCTGTCCCGGACCTTGCCCTGGACCTGAACCACGGCGGTGACGGTGTCCTGTACCAGCAGGGCCGCGTCGTGGGCCGGCCAGCCGGCGTTCGCTACCGAGGCCGGGTGGCCCAGGACGTTCCACATATCCTCCGCGGTGTAAGGCGCGAAGAGGCTGAGGATGACGGCAACCGCCTCGGCAGCTTCCCGTACCGCGGGATCAGCCCCGCCGGCACCGGCATCTATAGTCTTCCGGGTCGCGTTGACCAACTCCATCAGCTTGGCCACCACCACGTTAAACTTGTTGTTGTCCAGCAGCGCCGCGGCGTCGGCGATGGTGCGGTGCGTGACCGACCGCAGCGTGCGGTCCCCGGATGCGGGGTCAACACCGGGTTCGCTGGTGACATCCTGCGCCAGCCGCCACGCGCGGGCCAGGAACTTCGCGGAGCCCGAGGGCGAAACATCGGCCCAGTCGACGTCGTCTTCGGGAGGCGACGCGAAGATCATGGTGAGCCGGACAGCGTCCACGCCGTACCTGTCCAGCTGCTCGCCGAGGTCGACGCCGTTGCCCAGGGACTTGCTCATGGCTTTGCCGCCGTTAAGGACCTGGCCCTGGTTGAGCAGGGCGCTGAACGGCTCGTCGGCGTCGATCATGCCCAGGTCGTGGATGACCTTGGTGAAGAAGCGGGCGTAGAGGAGGTGCAGGATGGCATGCTCCACACCGCCCACATACTGGCCTACCGGCATCCAGTCGTTGATTTTTGCCGGGTCGAAGGGACCCTCCGTGAACTCCGGTGAGACGAAACGCAGGAAGTACCAGGACGAGTCCACAAAGGTGTCCATAGTGTCGGTGTCGCGCTTGGCCGGTCCGTGGCAGTTGGGGCATTCAACATTGACCCAGGCCTCTGCCGCAGCCAGCGGGGACGTCCCCTTCGGCGACAGGTCCTCGCCGCGGAGGTCTGCCGGCAGAGTGACGGGCAGCTGCTCATCAGGCACGGGAACCTCGCCGCAGGACGGGCAGTGGATGATCGGGATGGGGGTGCCCCAGAACCGCTGGCGGCTGAGCAGCCAGTCGCGCAGCCGGAAGTTCACGAACTTCTCTCCGGTGCCCTGGCGTTCCAGGATGGCGATCGCGGCCGGGATCGCCTCAGCCTTGGGCAGTCCGTCCAGGTCGCCGGAGTTGATCAGCGTGCCCTCCCCCGCGGTGGCGGTGCCGGACACTGCGGGGTCTTCTTCGCCGGTGTTCAGGACGGCACGTACCGGGAGGTCAAACTTCCGGGCAAAGTCGAGGTCGCGCTGGTCGTGGGCGGGCACTGCCATGATGGCGCCCGTGCCGTAGTCGGCCAGGACGTAGTCAGCTGCCCACACAGGGAGCTTCTCTCCGTTCAGCGGGTTGATGGCGTAACGGCCGGTGAAGACGCCGGTCTTCTCCCGTTCCGTGGACTGGCGTTCGATTTCGGTGAGCGCTTTGACCTGCTCACGGTATTCGTCCAGGGCAGCCGCGTGTTCATCCGTAACCAGTTCGACGGCGAGCGGCGCGTCCGCGGCAACGACAAAGAAGGTTGCGCCGTACAGGGTGTCGGGACGGGTGGTGAAAACCGTGACGTCCTTGGCAGGCTTGCCGCCGTCGCCTTCGATCACGAAGTTGACGTGCGCACCCTCGGAACGGCCGATCCAGTTCTTCTGCATCGCCAACACCCGCTCGGGCCAGTGGCCCCGCAGCTCATCCATGTCATCAAGCAGCCGGTCAGCGTACTCGGTGATCTTGAAGTACCACTGGTTCAGGGACTTCTTGGTGACGGTGGTGCCGCAGCGTTCGCAGGCGCCGTTGACAACCTGCTCGTTTGCCAGCACGGTCTGGTCCTTGGGGCACCAGTTGACCGGTGAATCCTTGCGGTACGCCAGGCCACGCTCGTAGAAGCGCTTGAACAGCCACTGGGTCCAGCGGTAGTACTCGGGGTCCGAGGTGTGCAGCCGGCGGGACCAGTCAGCGGAGATGGCGTAGCGCTTGAAGGACGCGGCCTGCGTGTCAATGTTGGCGTAGGTCCACTCACTGGGATGGGCGTTGCGCTTGATGGCGGCGTTCTCGGCCGGCAGGCCGAAGGAGTCCCAGCCGATCGGGTGCAGGACGTCGTAGCCCTGCTGGCGAAGGTAACGGGCCACAACGTCACCCATGGCAAATGCTTCGGCGTGCCCCATGTGCAGGTCCCCGGACGGGTAGGGGAACATGTCCAGCACGTAGCGCCGCTCCCGGGACCCGTCGTCGACAGGGGTGAAGACCTTGAGGTCTTCCCACACCTGCGGCCATTTGGCCTCCATAGCGGCAAAACTGTACGTACCCTCCTCGGGCACCTCCGCCGACACTGCTGCTGTTCCGGTCTCTGTCTCCGGTTGAACGCCCACTGCTGCCCTCTTCTGTTCTGTTACGGCATCTGTGCTGCCATAACGGCCTGATCCTCCTGCCGGCGGCCCGGAAACAAGCCCGGACACACAAAAGCCCCTCTCCATGGAGGGGCTGCCGCACGGTTATCCGTTGTTTCGGATGCCGGGCGGCTAACTAAGCAGAAGGATCGCACGCATGCAACCACTTTAGCGCACCCCGGGGGCAGGACGTTGAGCGGCTGACCTGTACCGCCGGCGCCCTGCGTCACTAAACTTAAGCCGGCAATCCAGCTACATTCCCCGCAGGTGGCTCCTTGGGCAATGACTCTGGTGATGGGTTGGGCGATGACGCCGGTGCTGCTTTCAGGGCCGGCCCCTCTGGCGGTGCCCTTTTTCCGCGCCTGGACGGACCTCTTCCCCTGACGCGGGACGAGGCCGGCAGCAAAGCCGCAGCCCTGTCCGAACTCAAATCCGCAGGGTTTCCCGTTCCTCCCGGCTTCGTCGTCACACGCGCGGCTTTTGACGCCCGGCCGAAAGACAACCAGGCTGCGTGGGACCGCCAGCTGCGGGCCGCCGCCCTCATGGCCGGCCCCGGACCGTACGCGGTCCGCTCCTCGGCCGTGGCCGAAGACCTGCCCGGTGCCTCCTACGCCGGGATGTATGAAAGTTACCTGGACGTGCCGGGCGGAGACCTTCCGTCCGCCATCATCCGCTGTTTCGGTTCGGCTGACGCCGGCCGTGTCCGGGCGTACCAGGAATTTCTCCGCCTGCATCCGCCTGACCACCCGCATGCTGGACTAAACGCCGATCCGGACGCCCTGCCGGACGCTGGCGACGCAGCTCCCGCCGGCGTCGGGACCATGGCGGTCCTCGTGCAGCAGATGGTGGACGCCGCGGCTGCCGGCGTTGCCTTCACCGCGAATCCCTTGACCGGAGCCCGGGACGATACGGTGATTTCCGCTGTGAAGGGGCTCGGGGAAAGTCTGGTGGGAGGGTGGGAGCGCGGCGAGGAGTGGTTGGCGCGGAGTGGACTGGTCAGCCGCAGGAGTGGTGCTGCCGCGCAGCCAGGTTCTGTACTGACGAGGCAAAGCGCGACGGCGGTCGCCGCCTTGGCAGGCAGCGTCGCCCGGCACTTCGGCTGCCCGCAGGACGTGGAGTGGGCGATGGACCGTTCCGGGCGTATCCAGGTCCTGCAGGCGCGTCCGATGACAGCCGTTCCGGAACCGGCGGTGTGGCGGGCCCCGGGAAAGGGCGCCTGGCTCCGGAACTTCCGGCTCGGTGAATGGCTGCCGGAACCTGTCACACCGCTCTTTATGGACTGGATCATTCCCTGCATGGATGCCGCCTACAACGATGCCGTTTTCCACTCGACGGGTCTTCGGGTTCCCATGGGCAATGCCACAGTGAATGGCTGGTACTACATGGCCCCGCCAACACCCCGGGCCCTCCCCCACCTCATTTTTGGCGGCGTGCCGCCCTCGCTGCCCTACTTCTTCAACTCCGTGGTCCGCCCCATGATCGACCCCGCCGGTGCAGACCGCGAAGTCCTGCGGGACCTTGAGCTGGAATGGCGCAGCCAACACCTCCCTGCCTACCGCAGGCTGGTGGACAGTTACAAGGATGTCCCGCTGCCGCCAACCCTGGCCGGGCGGATGGACCTCATTGAACAAGTGGCACGCGCGGCCGGAGAGTATCTCTGGTTCTTCGCCGCCACAGGCGGGGCGGCCTGGAAAATGGAGCTGGTCCTGGCCAGGTTCTGGCGCAGGCACCTTGCTCCCGCCTTAGCCACCCGGCAGGAGCAGGGACTTTACGACGGCGGCGGCTACCAGGTGCTGCTCGGCGGCCTTGCCCCGGAATTGCAGGCCAGAGACGACCACGCCGTCTACAGCCTCGACTGGTACCACCCGACGGCGGGCGAAGAGCCAGGCCCTGCAGTCCCGTCCGCTAGTGACGCCCGGAGTGCCGCCGCCGCTGCTGCCGCGGCCAACCGACGACGGGCAGCGGAGGAGGCTTGCCGATCGATCCTCGAGGACTCCCGCCGGCTGCGCCGGTTCGACCATTTACTTGCGGTTGCCCAGCACTATGCCCTGCTCCGGGAGGAACAGGTGCGGGACTTTACCCTGGGCTGGCCGCTGCTGCGCCGTTGCGCCGCCGAAATTGGGACGCAGCTGGAACAGGCCGGCATCATCAACAGCCCGGACGACGTCTACTTCCTGACGCGGCAGGATCTGCGGCTGGAAGCGCCGCCGCAGCAGGACAACGTGGCCAGCCGCCGCCGGGTCTGGCTTCGTCAACGGAAGCTTGCCGCCCCGCTGGTGCTGGGCAGGCTTCCGATGCTCGGCAACACCTTTGACCGGATGGCCAACGCGGCCCGCAGCACCACCAACCTTCCCCGTGGTGCACTGGTGGGCCATCCCGCAAGCCCCGGCCGGGCCAGGGGCCGGGTCCGCATCATCGAAGGCCCCGGGGACTTTGCACAGTTCCAACCGGGCGAGGTCCTGGTGGCCAGGGCAACAGCACCAGCCTGGACTCCCCTCTTTGCCCAGGCGGCAGCGGTGGTCACGGACGGAGGCAACCTGGCAGCCCACGCCTCCCTGGTAGCCCGCGAGTACGGCATCCCGGCAGTAGTAGGAACAGGCACCGCCACCCAAGTCCTCAAAACAGGCCAACTGGTAACAGTAGACGGCAGCGCAGGCACCATCGAAACCCACGAGGAGTGAGCGGGCGTCCCCCACGAGGACCAAGCTGACCTGCCGGAAAAAGGGGCCGGTGACTCTCCGCCATGGTGTGGTGGGCACTCGTGAGGGGCCCACTGCTGCGAGGGCCCCGACGCGAGCTTGCGAGTGTTGGGAGCAGCAGGGGACGGGCGGGGCAGGGGCCGCCTTCCTCGCGCCCCAGCCACGCACCTTAAGTGGCGGAAGACGCTACCGCACGTCCTCGTCCACCCAATCCATGGACTTCGTAACGGCCTTCTTCCACAGCCGCATCTGTCGGTCCTGTTCGGACTGGTCCAGCTGTGGTCCCCAGCGCTTGTCCTCGGACCAGTTGGAGGACAGTTCGCCAAGGTCCTTCCAGAAGCCGACGGCGAGGCCGGCGGCATAGGCCGCGCCCAGGGCGGTGGTCTCCACCACCTTCGGCCGGATCACGGGAACGCCGAGGATGTCCGCCTGGAACTGCATCAGCGCATCGTTGGCGACCATGCCGCCGTCGACCTTCAACTCCGAGAGCGGAACGCCTGAGTCGGCGTTGACGGCGTCGAGCACCTCGCGGGTCTGGAACGCCGTGGCTTCCAGCGCTGCCCGGGCAATGTGGCTCTTGTTGACGAACCGGGTGAGACCCACAATTGCGCCCCGGGCGTCGGAACGCCAATACGGTGCAAAGAGCCCGGAGAACGCCGGGACGATGTACACGCCGCCGTTGTCCTTGACGGACGCAGCGAGGGTTTCCACTTCCGGGGCGCTGCTGATCATGCCCAGGTTGTCCCGCAGCCACTGGATCAGCGAGCCGGTGACAGCAATGGAGCCTTCCAGTGCATAGTGGGGTGCCGCGTCGCCGAGCTTGTAGCCCACCGTGGTCAGCAGCCCGTTCTTCGAGTGGATGATTTCCTCACCGGTGTTGAAGATCAGGAAGCAGCCGGTTCCGTAGGTGTTTTTGGCTTCGCCGGTCTGGAACGCGGCCTGGCCGAAAGTGGCTGCCTGCTGGTCGCCGAGGATGCCCGCCACGGGAACCTCGCGCAGAAGCTGCGAGGTGTGGACCGTGCCGTAAACCTCGGAAGAGGACTTGATCTCCGGCATCATGCTCCGCGGAACGCCGAAGATGCCGAGGATTTCCTCATCCCACTGCAGCGTGTCCAGATCCATGAACAGCGTGCGCGACGCGTTGGTCACATCGGTGACGTGGACCCCGCCGTCCACCCCGCCGGTGAGGTTCCACAGGACCCACGCGTCAGTGTTGCCAAAGACCAGGTCGCCCGCTTCAGCCTTCTGCCGGGCGCCCTCCACATTATCCAGGATCCACTTGATCTTGGTGCCGGAGAAATAGGTGGCCAGCGGAAGGCCGACCTTCTGCTTGAACCGGTCCGCTCCCCCGTCCCTCGCCAACTCGTCCACGATGTCCTGGGTGCGGGTGTCCTGCCACACGATGGCGTTGTAGATGGCTTCGCCGGTGGTCTTGTCCCACACCACGGCGGTTTCGCGCTGGTTAGTGATGCCGACGGCGGCAACATCGTGCCGAGTCAGGCTGGCCTTGGAAAGGGCGGAGGCGATGACCTCGCGGGTGTTGTTCCAGATTTCGGCGGGATCGTGTTCCACCCACCCCGCCTTGGGGAAAATCTGTTCATGTTCCATCTGGCCCGAGGAGACGATGCTGCCGCTGTGGTCAAAAATGATGGCGCGGGTGCTGGTGGTTCCCTGATCGATGGCGATTACGTACTGGCTCATGGTGACGTCCTTGTCTGTGTCGGTGCTGTTTTTGGCAGTGGCTTAGGTGGGAGGTCAGGCTGCTGCTGTTGCAATGATCGGAACCAGCCGGGCAACGAGGCCGCCGAGGGCACCGCCCACCAGCGGACCGACTACCGGGATCCAGGAATAGCCCCAGTCGCTGGAACCCTTGCCCCTGATGGGCAGCAGTGCGTGGGCGATGCGCGGACCGAGGTCACGGGCGGGATTGATGGCGTAGCCCGTGGGGCCACCGAGGGATACACCGATGCCGACAACCAGCAGTGCAACGGCCAGCGGTCCCAGGCCGGAGGGCGTCCCGCCGAAGGTGAGGATAACGAACACGAGTACGAAGGTGCCGATGATCTCGGTCACCAGGTTCCAGGAACTGGAGCGGATGGCCGGGCCGGTGGAGAAGACAGCGAGCTTGCTGGCCTGCTCCTCTTCGACGTCGAAGTGCTGCTTGTAGGCGAGCCAGCAAACGACGGCGCCGAGGAACGCGCCCAGCAGTTCCCCGCCGATGTAGGTCAGCGTTGACGCGAAATCCACGGGAACGTCAGGGGCGTATTCCTCGGCTCCGTTTGCGAGCAGGCCAAGCGTCACCGCCGGGTTAAGGTGCGCGCCGGACCTCGCGGCCACATAGACACCCGCGAAAACTGCAACACCCCATCCCCAGGTGACCATCAGGAACCCGCCGCTGTTGCCTTTGGTTCCCCGCAGGGCGACGTTGGCGACGACACCGCAACCCAGCAGGGTCAGCATCGCCGTTCCGAAGACTTCGGAAAGGAAAACAATTCCAAGAGACATCTTTGACTCCTCTATTTTCTGTTGTCAGTCCTTCGCGGGTTGAAGGACCGTGGGCCGGGGCGGTCCAGCGCCCCGGCAGCCAGCCTGTCCTATGCGACCAGGCTGTGCGTTTCTACGCGGTGGAACCGCTGCAGCACATCCTGCGCGTGCCGGATCTCAGCTGCCCGTGCTGCGGAATCCCACCCCAAGGGAACGGCGAGTACATCCGCCATCTCGTTAAGCAGCTCCCCCGTCACAAGACCGCGGAAGGCCAGGGAAGTGCGGCGGATGAGGACATCCACGAGGTGCCCAACCTGCTCATGGGACGCCATGAACTCCAGTTCACGGACACTCAGTTCGCGGGTGGAGTGCAGCAGGCGGTCCGGCCCGCCATCGAGGTGTGCCATGACCGATTCCGCCCGTGTTCCGTACCGTGTCAGCAACCCGGCGGTCCGGTCCGCGTCACGGCCATCCGTCATGTGCTCCTTGATCCACTTCTGTACGCCTGACTCGTCCGCGGGGAAGCCGGCGCCGCCGCCGATGGCGAGCTGCGCCGTCGAGACTTTCCGCTGCATGCCGAGTTCGGCGAGGACGTCGTTGGTGAGGTGTTCAGCCAGTGCACGGAAGGTGGTCCATTTGCCTCCAACCAGGCTCATGACGACGGCGCCCGGCCCGGCGCTGCTCCCGGGGCCCTGGCGCTCTATCCGGTAATCCCGCGAAACGAATCCGGGCTGGGTTGCGTCATGGCGGGGCAGCGGCCGCACGCCGGAGAAGGTGTAGACAATCTGTTCGCGCTTGACAGCAATGTTCGGGAAGACGTGGCCGATAAGTTCTAAGAAGTACTCGATTTCCTCGTCCGTGCAGACGGGGTCCTGGGCCATGTCGGCGTCCACGTCCGTGGTGCCGACGAGGACGCGGTCCCCCATGGGATAGATGAGGACGATCCGGCCGTCCGTGTGCTCGAAGAAGATTTCACGTCCCCGGCAGGCGGCAAGGAGCTCCGGGGTGTCCAACACGATGTGCGAACCCTTGGTACCGCCCATGAACGCGGAGGTTGTTCCCATGGCTTCGTTGGTGAGGTCCACCCAGGCGCCCGTGGTGTTGACGATGACGTCCGCGGTGAAATCGAACTCCTCACCGGTCAGCTCATCGCGCAGCCGGACCGTGCTGCCTCTTCCGGTGCCGCGGTTGGGCTCGCCGGTCATGGATATCAATGACAGGTAGTTGCTGGCACGGGCGGTGCTGCCCTGGGCATTGGTACCGGATGCGCGGCCGGCTTTTTCGCCGTCCTGCAGGACATCGAGCGTAAGCCGCTCGGGGTTGTGCACGGAAGCATCGAAGTAGGTGGCCGCATACTTGACGTCCGGACGAAGGCCGGGAAGTTCTGCGAGGGCGCGTTGGCGGCCCCTGAACTGGTGCCGTGGCACCGTGCCGCCGTCGCGGGAAAACGAGTCATACAGGCTGAGTCCCAGCTTGATGAGGAAGGCGCCGCGCTCCTTGGGCTTCCCCTGCTGCTTGTGGGTGAGGAAACGCAGCGGGGCCGCAAGCACTCCCGAGAAGGTATTGAAGATGGGGATGGTGGTCTGAAGGGGCTTGACGTAGTGCGGTGCGATTCGCAGCAGCCGGTTGCGCTCCACCACTGACTCCCGGACCAGCCGGAACTCGCCGTTCTCGAGGTAGCGGATGCCGCCGTGAATCATGTGCGAGGACGCGCCGCTGGCCCCCTGGCAGTAGTCACCGCGTTCCACGAGTGCAACGTCCACTCCCTGCAGGGCCAGGTCGCGGAAAGTTCCCACCCCGTTGATCCCGCCACCCACCACCAGCACCTTGGCATGCGGACGGAGCCGCAGGTTGTGCACTGATGCGCGCTCGGTTCCCGGTTTTGGTGCTCCCGGGCGGGCAGGTAAATCCTTGGGTCCCAAAACAACTCCCTTGGGCTTTGTGTGGCGCGGACACAGCTAAGTGATCCACCGTTCTCAACTATTCTTTGGAGTAATGGAAAATGGAGTCAAGCGATATGCACAAACGTGCAGAACGGAGTTCCCGTGGACCCTTCCCGGCATGCCGACGCCCTTCGAGCTGCACAAATGTATTACCTGCAGGACCTCACCATGGACGCCATCGCCCGTGAGCTGCGCACGTCCCGCTCCACAGTTTCACGCCTCTTGTCCTCGGCCCGGGACTCTGGACTGGTCCAGGTGCAGATCCGCAACCCTCTGGACACCGGACCGGAGCTGGAGGGCCTGATTCGCCGCCGGTACGGGGTTGACGCCCACGTTGTGCCCGTGGTGGAAACACTTAATGAGGCTGAAACCCTGGACCGGGTGGCGATGCAGGCGGCCCGCACCATCGGTCCGCTGGTGGATTCCAATGCGATAATCGGTGTCGCCTGGGGTTCCACCCTCAGCGCCGTCAGCCGGCACCTGACGAGGAAGATTACCCACGACAGCGTGGTGGTGCAGTTGAACGGTGCCGGCAATATACACACAACAGGCATTACCTACGCAAGCGATATCATGCGCCGCTTCGGCAGTGCCTACGGTGCGCGCGTGGAACAGTTCCCGGTACCCGCCTTTTTCGACCACGCGGCCACCAAAACTGCCATGTGGAATGAACGCAGCGTGCAGCGCATCCTTGAACTCCAGGCTAAGATGAGCATCGCAATTTTCGGCGTCGGATCAGTGGACGCCGATTACCCGAGCCACGTCTATGCCGGCGGATATCTGGACGAGGGCGACCTCAGCACCCTGGCGACGTCCGACGTCGTGGGCGACGTCGCAACCGTATTCTTCCGTGCTGACGGTTCCTCAGACGGGATCGTCCTCAATGAACGGTCCACCGGCCCGGCCCTCGCCGAAGTTCGGCAGGTCCGCCGCAGGATCTGCGTGGTTTCCGGAGTCTCAAAGATCAACGGGCTCAAAGGCGCACTGGCCGCGCGCCTCGCTACGGACCTGATCCTCGACGAGGCTACCGCGCGGCGCTTAGTGGGCCTGGAGGGGCTGGCTGTGGCAAGTAGGTAGAGTCATGGCTATGAGGATCTCCCCGCGGCTGAGCCTGAACAACGGCGTGCTGATCGACCAACTGGGCTACGGCCTGTACAAGGTGCCGTCATCCGAGGCGGCCGGACTCGTTGCCATGGCTCTCGGTTCCGGGTACCGCCACTTCGATACCGCTGCCATGTACGGCAACGAGTCGGGGGTGGCGCGCGGCATCAGTTCCCAGCCCGGTACGCGGGCGGGCAGCGGCGGTTCCGGTGAACTTTTCCCGGCACCGGCCCGGGAGGACATCTTTGTTACCACCAAGGTATGGAACGACCACCATGGCTACGACGCCACCCTGCGTGCGTTCGACAGCTCAATGGTCAACCTGGGCCTCGACTACGTGGATATGTACCTCATCCATTGGCCCTGCCCCCGGCGCGGACTGTTTCCCGAAACCTACCGGGCCATGGAGACGCTCTACCGGGAGGGAAAGGTGCGGGCCATCGGTGTCAGCAACTTCCAGCCTGCACACCTTGAGCGGCTCCTGCAGACGGCAGAAGTAACACCTGCGGTCAACCAGATCGAGCTGCACCCCTGGCTCCAGCAGCAGGAGCTGCGGAAGATCCACGATGACCTCGGGATCAGGACCGAAGCGTGGAGCCCCCTGGGCCGCGGACACGTGCTGGCCGACCCCGTGGTCCAGGCATGCGCCGCCGAACACGGCAGGACAGCGGCGCAGATCATTCTCCGCTGGCACATACAACTGGGAAACATTGCCATCCCCAAGGCAAGCTCCGAGGCGCGCATCCGGGAAAACCTGGACGTCTTCGGCTTCCAGCTCTCGGCCAGGGACATGGATGCGCTCGCCGGACTGGACCGCGGACAGCGCACCGGTTCCCACCCGGACAACGTCAATTAGGACCTGCATGAAAACCACATCCCCGGGGCAGTCCCCCGCGCCCACCTTCTTCAGCCCGGACCTGGCGGGCCGCACGCGCGACTCTTCCGTGCAGCTTCCAGGGGGGAAGGTGGCCTTTTGGACCTATGAGCCTGTGCAGGTGACCCCTGACACCCGGACCATCCTGGTGATCCACGGGTTCCGCGGCGACCACCACGGACTCCTTCGGGTGGCCGATCAGCTTCCGGAGATGAGGATCATCATGCCGGACCTGCCTGGCTTCGGCAGCTCAGACGCTTTTGGGTCCGGTGAACACACAGTGCCGGGTTACGGCGCGTTCATCACCAACTTCATGGCGGCCCTCGGCCTGGGGCCGGACACCGTTCTGCTGGGGCACTCGTTCGGATCCATCATTGCCGCCCACTTCGTGGCCGCCCATCCCCGCGCCGTAAATCCCCTGATCCTCATCAACCCCATCGCCGCGCCTGCGCTGGAAGGTCCCAAAGGAGTGATGACAAGGCTGGCCGTGCTGTACTACCGGCTTGCCGCCGGCCTGCCCCGCCCGCTTGGGCTTGCCCTGCTGCGCAGCCCGGCGATTGTCCGGGTGATGAGCGAAACCATGGCCAAGACGGGCGACCGGGACCTCCGGCGCTTCATCCACGGCCAGCACCACGCCTACTTCAGTGCGTTTGCCAGCCGGGACAGCCTCCTCGAATCGTTCACCGCCTCCGTCAGCAGCCACGTGGCCGAGGTGGCCGGCAGCCTGACCCTGCCGGTGCTGCTCATCGCCGGTGAGAAGGACGAAATCGCCATGCTGCCGGACCAGCACCGGCTCGCCGCCCTGCTGCCCGACGGCGAACTCCAGGTCATTCCGGGCGTTGGCCATCTGATCCACTACGAGACGCCGGAGCCCGCCGCCAGCTACATCCGCAGCTTCCTGAAGGACCACCCCGCGTGAAGATTGTCATCGACGCCCGTTTTACCCGGACCGACCACCACGACGGCATCAGCCGCTACGGCGCCAGCCTGATCGCGGCCACTTCGAAGATCGCTGATGTTTCCATGCTGATCTCCGACATCCGCCAGCTCGCCCTGCTGCCGGACGTGCCGCACACGCTGATTAACAGCCCCCTCTCCCCCGCGGAACTGTTCGTTGCCCGCAGGATCAATCCGCTGGGCGCGGATGTGGTGGTCTGCCCGATGCAGACGATGGGCACCTGGGGCCGCAAGTACGGGCTGGTCCTGACCCTGCACGACCTCATTTATTACGAGCACCCCGCACCCCCGGGTTTCCTGCCCGCGCCTGTGCGGCTGCTCTGGCGGCTCTACCACAAGGCGTACTGGCCGCAGCGCCTGCTCCTCAACCGGGCCGACGTCGTCGTTACCATCAGCCGGACCACCGAGGCCCTGATGGCCAAGTACCGGCTCACGGGCAAACCCGTCCGGATCATCAGCAATGCGCCGCCGCCGGCTCAGGAGCCCCGCGTCCCTGAAGCGGGTGCCGAACTTTCCCTCGTGTACATGGGCTCGTTTATGCCGTACAAAAACGTGGAAACCATGGTGGCCGGCATGGCGGACTTGCCCGGCTTCACGCTTCACCTGCTTAGTCGGGTAACCCCGCAGCGGCGCGCCGAACTGGAGAAGCTAGTTCCCCCCGGAGCCCGCGTGGTCTTCCATAACGGCGTCACGGACGAGGAGTACGCCTCGTTCCTGAAAACCACCACCGCACTGGTGAGCCTTTCGCGGGCTGAAGGGTACGGCCTGCCACTCGTCGAGGCCATGGCCCTGGGCACACCGGTCATCGCCAGCGACATCCCCATTTTCCGGGAAGTGGGCGGCGATGCAGCCAGCTACGTTGACCCTGCCTCGCCCCGGCAGTTCGCGGAAGCCGTAAAAAAGCTGCAGGACCGGGAGCGGTGGGAGGAAACCTCACGGCGTTCCGTCGAACGTGCCGGGGAGTTCAACTGGGATGAGTCTGCCCGACAGCTGGTGGACGTGGCCCACGACATCGTGGCGCAACGCGGAGGCAAATTTAACCAGCGCCGCGGCGAACAAGCGCAGTGACGCGGAGCGAAGCAGCGCGCAGGCTCCGCTACAGTACGTCCACCCCGTCCAGACGCACCTGCACCGGTTCCGCGCTCCGCTTTGCGGCCGTCGCGGAGCGGGTTGCGCGCAGGACGCGGGTCACCGCCGCGGCCTGGCCATAAGGAAAGAACAGGAGCGTCCGGACATCCTCCGCAGGGCGGCGGGTGGAGGGCGGGCCGGTGAGAATAAGAGGCGCAGGGCCGGCAGTGCGGAGGAGGAAGCCGGTTTGTTCCAGTTGCGCCGACACTGCACCTGAGAAATGCTGGACGGCGTCGCGTGGGCCTGTGACTGAGGCAATGCGCACCGCCGGAGGAAGCTGCAGCTCCTCCCGGAGGGAAAGCTCACGCAGGGCGTAGCCTGCCGGATCCCATCTCAGCAGCGCGCCCACTGCGCCAGTGTCCGTTGCGGTCACCACCACGAGGCCTCCGTCAGCGCCAGGCCGCACCAGGGACGCGGCGTTGAACCAGCGGCGCACAGTATCTTCCCCCGCCCGCAGCGTCTCCCGGCGGAGCAGGGAATCCCCGTCCAGCAGCAAGGCGGCGGCATATCCCCCTTCTGCTATCGGCTCGGCTCCCACGGTAGCCACCACCAGGGCCTTGCCGCTGGTGACGTGTGCCTTGACCTGGTCGCCCGAGGACGTGATGACGGTTTTACCCGGGAAGGCCCGGCCCAGCTCCTCGGCGGTGCGGATCACGCCTGTTGCGCCCCTGCGGAGCTTGCGGCCGTTGCAGTGCGTGCAGTGCCAGTCCGGTGCGGGGGTGGAGCACCACCGGCATTGGGGCAGGGCGGAGGTTCCGCTGGCCCCGGCCACAGCCAACGGACCTTGGCAGGCACCGCACCGTGCCGGCTCCCGGCAGCTGTCACACACCAGCGACGGCGCGTAGCCTGCCCGGGCCACCTGCACCAGGACCGGCCCCCGCTCGAGGCCTTCCTTGGCCGCCCGCCACGCAGCGCCCGGAAGGCGTGCAATCCTGGCCAGCGGATCCCGCTCCTGCTCAAAGCTGTCCGCCGTATTAACCACGCGCGGGACGGTGCGGCGGACCACCGTGCGGTCGGCTTCGACAGGCCGGGCCCAACCTGTCTCGACAAGCCGTTGGACCTCCGTGCTGCGGGCATGCCCGGCCAGAAGGCAGGCAGCCCCTGCCTGTTCGGCGCGCAGGAGCAGGACTTCGCGGGCGTGGGCGTAGGGCGCACGCTGCTCGATGTGGAGGTCGTCGCCGTCGTCCCAGCACACCACGAGCCCCAAGTCCTTGACCGGAGCGTAGGCAGCGGACCGGGTCCCGATGGCGATGCGGGCGGTTCCGGCCAGGACCCGCAGGAAGTTCTGGTACCGGGGTGTGGGTCCGTCCTCGGCCGTCAGGCGGGCTACGGCCTGGTCCGGCAACAGAGCCACCACCGCATTTTCAAGCCGGTCGAGGTCCCGGTTGTCCGGCACCACCACTACGGCTCCCCGGCCGGAGCCGTAGGCGGCGGCAATGGCCTGGGCCAACAACTGCGGCCAGCCGGCGGAGCCGTAGCCCTGCAGTGGGTTCAACACCGCCCGTGGCGAGCCGCCGTCCTTCAGGTGCCGCAGGAAGGCGGGACCGTTCCGGTAGCTTGTCCACGCACTGTCCGCGGAAGGGTCCGCTGCGCCGCCGGCGGGTTCAGCCGGGCTTTCCGCTTCGGGCTCCGCGGAAGGCGGATACGTCTTTTCCAGCCGCGCAACCCGCGGCGGAACGGCAACACGGAGGACGTCGCTGACGGTCCCCGCGTAACGGGCGGCGACGGCGGTGACAAGGTCGCGGATCTCCGGGGCCATGACGGGAACCGCGGAAACAACTTTCGCCAGCGGCAACAGGGTGTGTCCGGCCTCGGACTCCGCCGCCCGTTCCATGATGAACCCGCTGAGGTCCTGGCCCTTGAACTTCACTTTGACCCTGACGCCGGGCTGCGCATCCTCATCGAGGGCGGCAGGAACACCGTAGTCGAATGGCCGGTCCAGGTGGGGCAGGGAGGATTCCACGAGCACCCTGGCCACCGGCAGGTGGTCCGCGAACTGCCGGCCTATGGGCTGGTGGCGGGACGGGAAACCCTGCAACAGGGACGGCTGCACGGCGCCCGGCAGATCCAGTGCAGGTTGTGCGGAATTGTCAGCAACCACTTCGGCTACCTCCGTTCAGCATCACCGGGCGGGTCCTGGCAAGTAAAACACCCGGCACCGACATTCCACCCAGTACGGGCATTTCTGCAGGTCCCGGCATTTTTGCAGGGGCCGGACGCCGGCCCTTTAGGCGTTGAAGAACGCCTTCAGGTCGTCAACACGGTCCAGGCGCTCCCAGGTGAAGTCCGGATCATCACGGCCGAAGTGGCCGTGGGCGGCTGTCTTGGCGTAGATGGGCCGTTTCAGGTCCAGGGCGTCGATGATGGCGCGGGGGCGGAGGTCGAAGATTTCGGCGATGGCGGCGCTGATGCGGGCCGGGTCAACCGTTTCGGTGCCGAACGTCTCCACGTAGGTACCCACGGGGCGTGCCTGGCCGATGGCGTAGGCGATCTGAATCTCGGCGCGCTTGGCCAGGCCGGCGGCAACAACGTTTTTAGCAACCCACCGCATGGCGTAAGCCGCAGAGCGGTCCACCTTGGACGGGTCCTTGCCGGAGAAGGCGCCGCCGCCGTGGCGGGCCATGCCGCCGTAAGTGTCAACGATGATCTTCCGCCCGGTCAGGCCGGCGTCGCCAACAGGACCGCCGATTACAAATTCACCAGCCGGGTTCAGGATGTTCGCAGCGCGGGAGATGTCCAGGTTGGCACCTGCCAGAACCGGCTCAATGACGATGGCGGCGAGGTCTGCGCGGAGCTGTTCGAGGCTTGCGCCTTCGGCATGCTGGCTGGAGATGACCACGGTTTCGACGGAGACCGGCAGGTCCTTGTCATAGCCGACGGTTACCTGGGTCTTGCCGTCCGGGCGGAGGTAAGCAAGCTCTCCCGACTTGCGGACCTCGGTGAGCCGCTCCGAGAGGCGGTGCGCCAGCCAGATCGGCGTCGGCATGTAGGAGGGTGTTTCGTCACTCGCGTAGCCGAACATCAGGCCCTGGTCCCCGGCGCCCTGGAGGTCATAGTCGTCCTCCTGGCGTCCTTCGCGGGCCTCAAGGGAGTTGAAGACTCCGCCGGCGATGTCGTTGGACTGCTGACCGATGGACACGGAGACGCCGCAGCGGGCGCCATCGAATCCGTTGGCCGAGGAATCGTAGCCGATGCCCAGGATTGTCTCGCGCACGATTTGCGGGATTTCGACGTAGGCGTCAGTGGTGACCTCACCGGCCACGTGAACCAGGCCGGTGGTGGCCATGGTCTCCACAGCGACGCGCGATTCCGGGTCCTTGTCCAGCAGGGCGTCAAGGATGGCGTCACTGATCTGGTCGCAGATCTTATCCGGGTGGCCTTCGGTGACCGACTCGGAGGTGAAGAGCCGGAGCGCGGAGGGCGTGGCCGCGTGGGACTGGGGAAGATGCAGCGGTAAAGTCACTCAACTACCTTACTGGTTGGGATCCGTCCTCCCCGCAGGAGACGTCAGCAGATGTCCCTGTGCTAAGCGAACGTGGCTTGGAACACTTCAGGCGCGGGGCGAAACGTGATTCAGTTCAAAGCCGATCCGGCTGATGATGGCCGCCGAAACTTCCGTTTTGGTTCCGGCCGCCTCCTGTGGTTCGGCACCGGACCGGGAAAGGATGACAACGGAATTGGTGTCCTGCCCGAAGACCTTGTCCGCGCCCACATGGTTAACCACCAGCAGGTCGCAGCCCTTGCGCTCCAGCTTTGCTTCGGCGTAGGCCAGTACGTCGCCGTCGCTGTCGCCTGTTTCGGCTGCGAAGCCAACGATCAGCTGCTGCCCTTTTCCGTGGCCGGCGCTCTTCCGCAGTTCCACCAATTCATGCAGGATATCCGGGTTGCGGACCAGCGTGATGACGGGGTCGGCGCTGTCATCGCGCTTTTTGATTTTGGTGTCCGAGACCTCTGCGGGGCGGAAGTCGGCCACTGCGGCAGACATAATCACGACGTCGGAATCGGCCGCCGCTGCCAGCGCTGCCTCCCGCAGTTGCAGGGCAGTCTCCACGGGGACCACTTCCACGCCCGCCGGCGCCGGAACTTCCATATGCGCCGCAAGCAGGCGGACGGTGGCGCCGGCGTTCCGGGCGGCGACGGCAAGCGCCACTCCCTGTTTGCCGGAGGACCGGTTGCCAAGGAACCGTACCGGGTCCAGGGGCTCACGGGTTCCGCCTGCGCTGATGGTGACGGTCCGTCCGGCCAGAGGCAGCTGGTAGTCCGACTGGCCCTGGACCAGGGCCATGGCGGCCTCGAAAATCACCTCAGGCTCGGGCAGCCTGCCCGGGCCGGAATCAGAGCCCGTCAGCCTGCCGGTTGCCGGCTCCAGGACGGCAACGCCGCGGCTCCGCAGTGTTTCCACATTGGCCTGGGTGGCAGCGTGCTGCCACATCTCGGTGTGCATTGCCGGGGCGAACAGCACAGGGCCGTGCGCCATCAGAAGGGTGTTGGTGAGGAGGTCGCCGGCCTGCCCCGTGGCTGCCTTGGCCAGAAGGTCAGCGGTGGCCGGGGCGATGACCACCAGGTCGGCTTCGTGGCCCAGGCGGACGTGATTGACCTGGTGGACGTCGTCGAAAACGCTGTTGCTGACCGGATTTCCGGACAGCGCCTCCCACGTGGCGGTGCCGACGAAGCGGGTGGCCGCCTCGGTGGGGATCACTGTGACGTGATGGCCGGCTTCAGTAAAAAGCCGGAGGAGCGATGCCACCTTGTAGGCGGCTATCCCTCCCCCGACTCCGAGGACTATGCGCACGTGACCTCCGTCAACTGCACGTCAGGCGGCAGGTCTTACTCTGCAGCTTCGATCGGCGTGGAAACCAGCTTGCCTTCGTTGATCTCGCGCAGTGCGATCGAGAGCGACTTCTCGTTCAGCTTGGTGTCTACCAGCGGGCCGACGTATTCGAACAGGCCCTCGTGCAGCTGGGCGTAGTAAGCGTTGATCTGACGAGCACGCTTGGCACCAAAGATCACCAGGCCGTACTTGGAATCTGCTGCTTCGAGCAGCGAGTCGATCGGCGGGTTGATGATGCCTTCAAGGTTCGTGGACACGAATTCTCCAAATATTAGCGGGCTGACCGTTCCGGCGCTCCGTGCGGATGCGGGGTCAGCCCCATGAGTGAAACTAGCTCGTCCGCTGCCCGGCGAACGTCGTCATTGATGACGGTATGGTCGAACTCCGGTTCAGCAGCAAGCTCCAGTTTAGCGGTTTCCAGCCGGCGCTGCTGTTCCTCGGGTGTTTCCGTGCCGCGGCCCACCAGCCGGCGGACCATTTCGTCCCAGCTCGGCGGCGCGAGGAAGACAAACTGGGCGTCCGGAACGGCTGCCTTGACCTGGCGCGCGCCCTGCAGGTCGATCTCCAGCAGCACAGACCGGCCTTCGGCGATGGCCTGGTTCACGGTGCTCTTCAGCGTTCCGTAGGTGTTCTGGCCGTGCACTACTGCCCACTCCAGGAACTCGCCCTCGGCGACGAGCCGCTCGAAGTCCTCCTTGGCCTTAAAGAAGTAGTGGACGCCGTCAACTTCGCCCGGCCGGGGTGCGCGGGTGGTGGCTGAGACGGACAGCCAGACCTCGGGGTAGTTGTCCCGGATGAAGGTGGACACGGTGCCTTTGCCAACAGCCGTCGGACCAGCGAGGACTGTCAGTCCAGGTTTTTTACTCACGTATTCCTTTGGTGCCGGAGTTCGGGGAAAGCGCCGGAGGTATCCGCGCTAGTTTTCGTCTATAAAATCTACCAGCGCCCGGCGCTGGTGGACGCCCAGGCCGCGGAGCCTGCGGGACGCCGCAATACCCAGCTGCTTCATGATGGCGGCGGCCCGGACCTTGCCAACGCCCGGAAGCGCCTCCAACAGCTCAGAAACTTTCATCCGCGCCATGGCTTCGTCCTCCACGGCGGCATTGATGATGTCGGCTGCGGTCCGCGCACCGTTCTTGAGGCTTTCCTTCGCCGCCGCCCGTGTTGCCCTGGCTGCCGCCGCCTTGTTCAAGGCATCAGTTCGTTCCGATGCGGATAAGGGTCGCAGCACCATGGTGGGACACCCCCGGATCTGGGTGGTTACGTCCAGGGCGGCCGCCGTTGGACATGTCCTGAAACTACCCTTTGGTGCTGCCCGAATCAATGCATCGGAGGGAAACGGCAGCTATTCGACCCGCAACCCGTCAAGCGTGCGCTGGGCGGCCTCCCGCAATGCCTGCGGCTGCGGGCCGGCGGAAAGGATCTCCCTGCTGGAAGTTCCCAGCACCTGCGGGTAGGCGCTGCCGAAGGTGGCGCGCAGATGGGCCGGCGTGGCGCCCTGCGCTCCCAGTCCCGGCGCCAGGATCGGCCCGCGCATGGCGGCGAGGTCCACATCGAGGTCCGCGAGGGCAGAGCCAACGGTTGCACCGACCACGAGGCCAACTGAACCGAGCCCGCCCGGGTAGCGCCGGTTTTCGCCGCCGGCCGCGAGGGCGATCCGTCGCGCTACCGAGTCCGCTCCCCCAACGTGCTGGACCGAGGCACCCTCCGGGTTGGACGTCAGGGCGAGGACAAAGACGCCGCGCCCGGTTTCGGCCGCGAGGTCCAAGGCGGGGCGCAGCGATTCAAAGCCAAGATAAGGGCTGAGCGTCACCGAGTCAGCCGCCAGTGGCGAGCCGTCTCGGAGCCAGGCATCGGCGTAGGCTGCCATGGTGGATCCGATGTCCCCGCGCTTTGCGTCGGCAATGGTGAGCACACCTTCGTCACGGGCGATGGCAAGGACTTCCTCCAGGACAGCCATTCCGGCAGAGCCGTGGCGCTCGTAAAGCGCCACCTGCGGCTTGACGGCGGCAGCGAGGGAAGCCACCGCGTCGAGGACTGTCAGGGAAAACGCGCGCAGGCCGTCGACGTCGTCATTCAATCCCCAGCTGGCCAGCAGGGACGGGTGCGGGTCAATGCCCACGCACAAGGGGCCACGGGCGGCCATGGCGGCGCCAAGCCGGGAGCCAAAGGACTCCCGGCCGGCGCCTGATACCTGGTCAGGCATGCTGCAGGGCCGCCTTCTGGGACTCGGCCAGGGCAGCGGCGTGCTCCTGCAGGCTGGTGACGGACCATTCGTAGGTTCGCATGGCCTCGATCGCCTGGACAGCGGCGTTGAATTCGGCCACCGTGGTGATGCAGGGGATGCCGATCGACGTGGCAGCGGCACGGAGTTCGTAGCCGTCGCTGCGGGCTTCGCCGCCGGAGGGCGTGTTGAAGACCATATCGATCTCGCCTGCGATCACGAGGTCGGCGATGGTGCCTTCACCTTCGGCGCTGCTGCCTTCTGCCACCTTGCGGACCGGCGTGGCCTGGATGCCGTTGCGGCGCAGGACATCGGCAGTACCGCCGGTGGAGACGATCTCGAAGCCGAGATCCGAGAGCCGCTTGACGCCCATGATCACCGAGCGCTTGTCGCGGTTGGCCACGGAAACGAAAATCTTTCCTTCGGTGGGCAGGGCGTTGTTGGCCGCCGCCTGGCTCTTGGCGAACGCGGTGTCGAAGTGCTTGTCGATGCCCATGACTTCACCGGTGGAGCGCATTTCCGGTCCGAGCAGGGAGTCAACAACCTTGCCTTCAAGGGTGCGGAAGCGGCTGAACGGCAGGACTGCCTCCTTGACGGACACCGGGGCATCCAGGGGCAGGGTGGAGCCGTCGCCCGCCTCGGGAAGCATCTTGTAGGCGCTGCGGAGTTGGCCGATGGTCACGCCGGTGCCGATCAGGGCAGCCGCCTTCGCCATCTGCACGCCGGTGGCCTTGGATACAAATGGCACCGTCCGGGAAGCACGGGGATTGGCTTCGAGGACGTACAGCACGTCGGAGGCCAGGGCGAACTGGATGTTGATCAGACCCCGGACGCCCACGCCTTCGGCGATGGCCCGGGTTGCCGTGCGGACCCGCTCGAGGACGTTCGCGCCCAGGGTGATGGGGGGCAGGACGCACGCGGAGTCGCCCGAGTGGATGCCGGCTTCCTCGATGTGCTCCATGATGCCGCCGAGGTACATGTCCGTGCCGTCGAAGAGCGCGTCGACGTCGATTTCGACGGCGTCCTCCAGGAAGCGGTCGATCAGCACCGGGTGGTCCGGGGTAATTTCGGTGGCGTTGGCGATGTAGCGGGACAGGTTGGGCTCGTCGTAGACGATTTCCATGCCGCGGCCGCCCAGCACGTAGGACGGGCGGACCAGGACGGGGTAGCCGATTTCGTCGGCGATCTTCTTGGCGTCCTCGAAGGACACGGCGGTGCCGTTCTTCGGGGAAATCAGGCCGGCCTTGTCGAGGACCCGGGAGAACGCGCCGCGGTGCTCGGCGAGGTCGATGGCTTCCGGGGAGGTGCCGAGGATGGGCACGCCAGCGTCCGCCAGCTGCTGCGCCAGCTTGAGGGGGGTCTGGCCGCCGAGCTGGACGAAAACGCCCATCACGCCGCCGGTGCGTTCCTCCGCCGCAATGACTTCCAGCACGTCCTCGAGCGTCAGCGGCTCGAAGTACAGGCGGGTGGAGATGTCGTAGTCCGTGGAGACGGTCTCAGGGTTGCAGTTGACCATCACCGTCTCGTAGCCGGCCTTGCGCAGTGCCATGGAGGCGTGGACGCAGGAGTAGTCGAACTCGATGCCTTGGCCGATGCGGTTGGGGCCGGAGCCGAGGATGATGATGGACGGCTTGGAGTGCAGCGCCACCTCGTCCTCCTCGTCGTAGGCGGAGTAGTGGTACGGCGTGTAGGCGGCGAATTCCGCGGCGCAGGTGTCCACGGTCTTGTAGACAGGGCGGATGCCCAGCGCCTGCCGGACGCCGCGGACCACGGCCTCCGAGTTGTGCGTCAGAGCGCCGATCTGCTCGTCGGAGAAGCCGTGGCGCTTGGCGCGCTGGAGCATGTCTGCCGTGAGCGCTCCGGCCTGGCGGATCTCGCGGGAGATCTCGTTGAGCAGCTGGAGCTGGTCAAGGAACCAGGGGTCGATCTTGGTGGCCTCGAAGAGGTCCTCCACGCTGGCGCCACCCAGGAGGGCGCGCTGGACCTGGTGCAGCCGGTCCGTCGTCGGGCGCTTGGCCTTCTCGATCAGCTCAGCCACTTCCCATTCAGGAACGGAACTGAAGTCCAGCTGGGAGCCCTTCTGCTCCAGCGACCGCAGCGCCTTCTGCAGCGCCTCGGTGAAGTTGCGGCCCATGGCCATGGCCTCGCCCACCGACTTCATGGTGGTGGTCAGGGTGTTGTCCGCCGCCGGGAACTTCTCGAACGCGAAGCGCGGGACCTTCACCACAACATAGTCGAGCGTCGGTTCAAAGGACGCCGGGGTCTTCTGCGTGATGTCGTTGGGGATCTCGTCCAGCGTGTAGCCAAGGGAAAGCTTGGTGGCGATCTTGGCGATGGCGAAGCCGGTGGCCTTGGACGCCAGCGCCGAGGAGCGGGACACGCGCGGGTTCATCTCGATGACCACCACACGGCCGGTGGCAGGATCGATGGCGAACTGGATGTTGCAGCCGCCGGTGTCCACGCCCACTTCACGGATGACGGCGATGGAGATGTCGCGCAGCCGCTGGTATTCACGGTCCGTAAGGGTGAGGGCCGGAGCCACCGTGATGGAATCGCCCGTGTGGACGCCTACCGGGTCGAAGTTCTCGATGGAACAGACCACCACGACGTTGTCGTTCTTGTCCCGCATCATCTCGAGCTCGTATTCCTTCCAGCCGAGGATGCTCTCTTCGAGCAGCACCTCGCTGGTGGGGCTGTACTGCAGGCCCTGGCCCACGATGCGGCGGAGGTCGTCCTCGTTGTAGGCGAGGCCGGAGCCCAGGCCACCCATGGTGAAGGAGGGGCGGACCACCATCGGATAGCCCAGGTCAACAGCGGCCTTGAGGGCCTCATCCATGGTGTGGATGATGTGGCTGCGCGCGGACTCGGCGCCGCAGCGCTCCACCACGCCCTTGAACTTTTCGCGGTCCTCGCCGAGTTCGATGGCGGCGATGTTGGCGCCGATAAGCTCCACGTTGTACTTCTCGAGTACACCGTTCTTGTCCAGGGCGATGGCCGTGTTCAGTGCGGTCTGGCCGCCCAGGGTGGGCAGGACCGCGTCCGGGCGTTCCTTCGCGATGATCTTCTCCACCACCTCGGGGGTGATGGGCTCGATGTAGGTGGCGTCGGCGAACTCGGGGTCGGTCATGATGGTGGCCGGGTTCGAGTTCACCAGGATGACCCGCAGGCCCTCCTCCTTGAGGACGCGCAGCGCCTGCGTACCGGAGTAGTCGAATTCGGCGGCCTGGCCGATGACGATCGGGCCGGAACCAATGACGAGGACGCTCTTGAGATCTGTACGTTTCGGCATTACTTCTTGTCCTCAGTCTTGTTGTCGTTTTTGTGGTCCGCGCTGTTGTTGTCCGCTTGCGCGGGATGCGCGGAGTCGACCGGGTCCTTGGACAGATTCGCGGTCCTGCCGTCCCGCGTACCTTCCATCAGGTCGATGAAGCGGTCGAACAGGTAGGCGGCGTCGTGCGGGCCCGCTGCTGCCTCAGGGTGGTACTGGACGGAGAAAGCGGGAATGTCCAGGCAAGCGAGGCCTTCCACGACGTCGTCGTTCAGGCTGACGTGGCTGACCTCGACGCGCCCGTAGCGTTCCTCGGGGGCCCGGGTGGCGCCGTCGAGCGGGGCATCCACCGCGAAGCCGTGGTTCTGGGAGGTGATTTCCACCTTGCCGGTGCGGCGGTCCATCACGGGCTGGTTGATGCCGCGGTGGCCGTAGCGCAGCTTGTAGGTGCCAAAGCCCAAAGCGCGGCCCAGGATCTGGTTGCCGAAGCAGATGCCGAAGTAGGGCAGCTTTTCGTCCAGGACGGAACGGAGCAGGTTGACCTGGGCGTCAGCGGTGGCGGGGTCGCCGGGGCCGTTGGACATAAAAAAGCCGTCCGGGTTGACGGCCTTGACGTCTTCCAGGGTGGCGGTGGCGGGGAGCACGTGGACGCGGACGCCGCGCTCGGCGAACCGGACCGGAGTCATCGCCTTAATGCCGAGGTCGACGGCGGCGATGCTGAAGCGGGCGTCCCCGTCCCAGCCGTGGTCCTTCGGTTCAACAACGTAGGCCTCGTCAACGCTGACTTCCTCGGCCAGCCGGGCGCCCTCCATCGGGGCGCTGTCCAGCACGGCGTCGATAAGTTCCTTGTCCGTGGCCTGGGCGGCCTCGCCCGAGAAGATGCCGGCGCGCATGGTCTTGTGCTCGCGCAGGTGGCGGGTGATGGCGCGGGTGTCCACACCCTGGATGCCCACGATGCCCTGCTCCACCAGTTCCTCGTCCAGCGAACGCTCAGAGCGCCAGTTGGAGGGGCGGCGGGCGGCGTCGCGGACGATGTAACCGGCCACCCAGATGCGGCGGGACTCGGCGTCCTCATTGTTCACGCCGGTGTTCCCGATGTGCGGTGCCGTCTGGACCACCAGCTGGCGGGCGTAGGACGGGTCCGTGATGGTTTCCTGGTAGCCGGTCATGCCGGTGGCGAAGACTGCTTCGCCCAGGGCCGTTCCAGTGGCGCCGTAGCTGCGTCCGCGGAAGATGCGGCCGTCTTCGAGCACCAGCGCAGCGGGAGCTGATACAGGAGCGGAAACTGGGGCTGTTACTGCTGTATTTGTTGTCACTGTTTTACTTTCCACTATTGGCATCAGCCGCGGGGGCCGAAGAAATCAATTCCTGAAGTGCTGCGAAAACAACGTTCCTGTCCTCCGCGCGGCGGGTCCGGAAGCCGGTGTCCAGCTCGTGGCTGCCGTGGACCCATGAAAGGACCAGGAGGCCGTCCTTTTCAACGAACTTTCCGGCCATGCCGCTGTCCAGCCGTACCCCGGTGAGGGACGCGGCGGGGATGTACAGCGCCAGCGCTCCGGAACGGTCAAAAATGACACCGTGCGGGTAGACCCCCAGCGTGGCATTCGTCCGGATGCCGAGCCCGTGCACCGCGATGCGGTCCAGCCAGTCACCGCCGGTGGTAGAGGCGACGTACTGCCCCCCGGCGCTGGCGTGCGGCTCCCCCGGCGCCTCGGGCACCGCAGGCAACTGTTCGACGTCGGCCTGGCGCTTCAGGCGGTTCCGCCAGCCCATCCAGATGAGGCCGAAAGCTGCCGCGATGAGGGCCAGCGTGATGACCAGCGAAAGCAGCTGGGTGTCCATCAGGCGGCGCCCACGGAAGCGGCGTGCGGGTACGGGGTGTTCAGGGCGCCGTCGAGGACGGTGGGGTGTCCCTTGAAGAACGTGGCAACAACCTTGCCGGGCAGCTCCATGCCCTTGAACGGGGAGTTCCGGCCCATTGTGGCCATCTTCGAAGGCTCAACCGTCCAGCGCGCGGCCGGGTCCACGAGGATGACGTTGGCTGGCTGCCCTGCTTCAAGCGGCCGGCCCTGGTCCTCGAGGCGGCCGATCGTTGCTGCGGCGACTGAGGTCACCCTGGCAAAATCGGCCCACGTAAACAGACCGGTTTCAATCATCGTGTGCTGCACGACTGACAAGGCCGTTTCCAGCCCGGTCATGCCCATGGCGGCCTGCGCCCACTCGCATTCCTTGTGCTCGCTGGGGTGTGGCGCGTGGTCTGTGCCCACGACGTCGATGGTGCCGTCCGCGAGGCCTGCGCGGAGGGCCTGGACGTCGGCGTCGGTCCGCAGCGGCGGGTTGACCTTGAACACGGGGTCATAGCTGCGGACCAGGTCGTCGGTGAGCAGCAGGTGGTGCGGGGTGACCTCGGCCGTGACGTTGATGCCGCGCTCCTTGGCCCAGCGGATGATTTCCACCGAACCGGCGGTGGAAACATGGCAGACGTGCAGGCGTGAGCCGACGTGCTGGGCCAGCAGCACATCGCGGGCGATGATGCTTTCCTCTGCCACTGCCGGCCACCCTGCGAGGCCCAGCACCGCGGACACTTCGCCCTCGTTCATCTGCGCGCCCGCCGTCAGCCGCGGCTCCTGCGCGTGCTGGGCCACCACGCCGTCGAACGCCTTGACGTATTCCAATGCCCTGCGCATGAGGACGGGATCGTGGACGCAGATGCCGTCGTCGGAGAACATCCGGACCCTCGCGCGGGAATCGGCCATGGCACCGAGCTCGGCGAGCTGCTCGCCGGCCAGCCCCACGGTCACGGCGCCCACGGGACGCACGTCCACCCACCCGGCCTTCTGGCCCAGGGCGTACACCTGTTCCACGACGCCCGCGGTATCGGCCACCGGAGTGCTGTTGGCCATGGCATGCACGGCGGTGTAGCCGCCCAGGGCCGCAGCGCGGGTGCCTGTTTCGACGGTTTCGGCGTCCTCGCGGCCCGGCTCGCGGAGGTGCGTATGCACGTCCACCATGCCCGGCAGTGCCACCAGGCCGGCTCCGTCGATGACGGTGGCATCACTGCCCTGCCCTTCAGGCGAAAGGTCGGTGCCGGTTTCGGCGATCACGCCGTCGCGGATCAGCAGGTCGGCCGGCTCGCCGCCCAGGATCGAGGCCCCGCGGATCAGATAGGTACCGGTGTTGCCTGCCATCAGTTGCTCTCCTTGGTGGAATGGGTGCCGGTATTAGCCAGGGCGGGGGCGGCCGCTGGTTCGCGGGTGTCCCCGGAGAGCAGCAGGTAAAGGGCGGCCATGCGCACGGAAACGCCGTTGCGCACCTGGGCCAGGACGGTGGAGCGGGGGGAATCGGCAGCGGCCGCCGAGATTTCGAGGCCCCGGTTCATGGGGCCGGGGTGCATGATGATGGTGTCCTTCATGCCCAGTGCGTCCAGCGCCCGCAGCCGGTTGTCGTCGAAGCCCCAACGGCGGGAGTATTCCCGGGTGCTGGGGAAGAAGGAGGCGTTCATGCGTTCACCCTGGACGCGGAGCATCATCACAGCGTCAACGCCCTGCTCGATGGTTTCGTCCATGTTGTAGCTCACCTTGCAGGGCCACTTTTCGACGCCGATGGGCAGCAGGGTGGGCGGCGCCACGAGGGTGACGTCGGCCCCGAGGGTGCGCAGGAGCCAAACGTTGGAGCGGGCCACGCGGGAATGCAGGACGTCACCGGCGATGGCCACGCGCATGCCCTTCAGGTCGGCACCTTCGGAACCGGTGCCGGCCAGGCGTGCCCAGTGCCGGCGCATGGTGAATGCATCCAGCAGCGCCTGGGTGGGGTGCTCGTGGGTGCCGTCGCCGGCATTGATGACGGCGGCGTCGATCCAGTCGGTCGCGGCCAGCCGGTGCGGAGCGCCGGAAGCCCAGTGCCGGATCACGACGGCGTCGGCACCCATCGCGGACAGCGTCTGGGCAGTGTCCTTGAGGGACTCCCCCTTGGAGACCGAGGAGCCCTTGGCGGCGAAGTTGATAACGTCCGCCGAGAGCCGCTTTGCAGCGGCTTCGAAGGAGATGCGGGTGCGGGTGGAGTCCTCGAAAAAGAGATTGACCACGGTGCGGCCGCGGAGGGCGGGCAGCTTCTTGACCTCGCGGTCGCCCACGGCTGCCATCTCCTCGGCGGTGTCGAGGATGCGGATGGCGTTGGTGAGGCTGAGGTCTTCAGTGGAGAGCAGGTGCTTCACGAGCGGCCCTCGATGACTACTTCGTTGACCGGAGTACCGCCCGGGGCCGTGTCGGTTTCCTCGAGCCGGACCCGGACCTTCTCCGCGGATGACGTGGGCAGGTTCTTGCCTACGTGGTCAGCGCGGATAGGAAGCTCGCGGTGGCCGCGGTCGATCAGCACGGCAAGCCGGACGATGCGGGGCCGGCCCAGGTCGACGAGGGCGTCAAGCGCGGCACGGATGGTGCGGCCTGAGTACAGGACATCATCTATGAGGACAACCACCTTGTTATCGATGCCTGTTCGCGGGAGCTTGGTGGGGTACGGCGGACGCGTGCCCTGGTGCGAGAGGTCGTCGCGGAACATTGTGACGTCCAGCTGGCCAACGATCGCGGCGGCATCCACGCCGGGATCAGCAGCGGCAATTTTTTCGGCAAGTCTCGCGGCCAGCGGGTAACCGCGGCGGGGAATGCCGAGCAGGACTAGGTCCTGGGAACCTTTGTTGGCCTCGAGGATCTCATGGGCGATACGAGTGAGGGCCCGGTCTATGTCCGCCTGGCTGAGGACAACCCTGGCTGGAACCGGTGCGCTGGTGACAGAAGTCAACGCTCGTCTCCCCTTTCCCCGCCTCACAGGACGGAATTAAAAAAGGATCATGTGCGTTCCAAAATTACCACACGGGCCCGGCGGGACCCGTGCCGGGAGGACGCGTTGATGGTCACACTCCCGGGGCTCGTGGCCGGGATCCTTGGACGGTTGGCGGGAGCCACCTAGGCTTTCGGGTATGTCGATGCATCCCCGCTACCCGGCGTCCGGGCAACCCGAAGATCCGTATCGCGGAGCCGGCGCACCGCTCCCCCGCGATGCCAACCCAAGCTGGATGGGGCACGTGCTGCCGGAGAACTACCGGTCCGCGCCGGGGCATCAGGGCCGCCCCGTGGATACCGTGGTGCCGCCACAGGTCCAGGGAACGGTGGTCCGGGCCGGCAGGGCCCGCAGCGGCGGGTTGCTGGGACTGACCATCGGCGGCAGTGCCCTGGCCTTCCTCAGCTTGTTCCTGGTGGTGCCATTCCTGCTCTCGAACACGGGACCGGCGGGGTTCATGGTGGGATTCCTGGCCTCGCTCATTCCCCTGTCGGTGGTGCTCCTGGCCGTGTACGTCATCGACAAGTGGGAACCCGAGCCAAAGCGGCTCCTGTACTTCGCCTTCACCTGGGGCGCTGCGGTGTCCATCGCCGTCACACTGCTCATCCAGCCGTTCTTTGTGCTGGGGTTCCAATTGTCGGACGGAGCCGACCTGCAGACCTACATGGCCACTGTGCAGGCCCCGATTGTTGAGGAGTTCGCCAAATCACTGGGGCTGCTGCTCCTGCTCCTGCTGGCCAGGAAGCACTTCGACGGGCCGGTGGACGGCGTGGTCTTTGCGTTCACCATCGCCGGTGGCTTCGCCTTCACCGAGAACATCCTGTATTTCGGCAGGGCCATCGCGGAATCGGCAGACCCGGCCAGCGACTTCGCCCAGGTGTTCTTCCTCCGCGGTGTAATGTCCCCCTTCGCCCACGCGATCTTCACCGGCACCACCGGGCTCATTATGGGCTTCGCCGCCCGGCGCTGGCATTCAGGCGCTTCGGTAGCTGCTTTCGTCGTGGGGCTGCTGCCTGCCATGTTCCTGCACAACCGCTGGAACAGCATGGGCCAGGGCTTCCTGGTGGATTACATCCTGGTGCAGGTTCCCATCTTCTTCCTCGCCGTCGCAGGCATCATCCTCCTGCGTGTTGCGGAGAAACGGCTGACCCGCCAGCGCCTGCTCGAATATTCCGCCGCGGGGTGGTTCACCCCTGCCGAAGTGGAGCTGCTGGCCACGCTGGGCGGCCGGCGTACGGCCCTGAACTGGGCGGGCAGCTACGGCAAAAAGCGGCAGATGAAGGAATTCCTGAAGGAGGCCACCCAGCTGGCGAATACCCGCCAACGCATCCTCAGTGGTCGCGACGTCCAAGTGCACCAGGCCGAAGAGCGCCAGCAGCTGCAGCGGGTCCTTGCCCTGCGCGCCGCCGTCGCCCGCTGAGTTAATTGCGAAGGGCTGGCCTCCACTGTGGTGGAGGCCAGCCCTTTGCGTTTTGCAACTAAGCCAGCAGGGAAGGCTTCAGCTGCTGCAAGCGGCCCAGGAGGCCGTTGATGAACTGCGGCGACTCGTCGGTGGAAAGCGTCTTGGCCAGTGCCACTGCTTCGCTCACTGCCACGCCGTCCGGGACGTCATCGTTGTAGAGGAGCTCCCAGGTACCAATCCGCAGGATGATGCGGTCCACGGACGGCATCCGCTCAAGGGTCCAGCCCTGCGAGTACGTTTCGAGGAATTCATCGATGGCTGCCTGCTGGGACAGCACACCCTCAACGATTTCCAGGGTGTAAGGATTGACCACCTGGTCGGTCTTCTCACGGCGTGCCCGGAGCACGTTTAAGGCTGAAACCGAACGCTGCTCGGCCTCGAAAAGAACATCCAGGGCCCTGTTACGGGCTTTACCGCGTGCGCTCACTACTCGGTGACCCGGCCGAGGTAGCTGCCGTCGCGGGTGTCAACCTTGACCTTGGTGTTGTTCTCGATGAACAGCGGAACCTGGATCTCGTAGCCGGTCTCCAGGGTGGCGGGCTTGGTGCCGGCGGAGGAGCGGTCGCCCTGCAGGCCAGGCTCGGTGTAGGTGATTTCGAGCACGACGCTCGGCGGCAGTTCGATGTAGAGCGGGTTGCCCTCGTGGATGGCGATGTTGACCATCTGGTTTTCGAGCATGAAATTGGTGGCGTCGCCGACGGTAGCGCCGGAAACCGTGATCTGGTCGTAGTCGGAGGTGTCCATGAACACGAAGTCCGCGCCGTCCTGGTAAAGGTACTGGTAATCGCGGCGGTCAACGGTGGCGGTCTCGATCTTGAGCCCGGCGTTGAACGTCTTGTCCACAACCTTTCCGGACATCACGTTGCGCATCTTGGTACGCACGAAAGCGCCGCCCTTGCCCGGCTTGACGTGCTGGAATTCGATGATGTTCCAGAGCTGGCCCTCGAGCTTCAGGACCGTTCCGTTCTTGATGTCGTTAGTGGTTGCCACTGGTTTCCTCTGGTTTCTTTGCCTGGTCGCGTTGTCAGACGTTGTATGCCGGGCAGGCCTGCCAATCGGCCTGCCAGCGCGTATTTGTCAAAAATCGGGTCTTCGAAAAAAATTCAAGAACCATTCTACCGGGTTAATCCGCGGCCCCTTTCGGGACGGCCAGGCGGACACCGTCAGCAGGCCAGGTCCAGGACGTCCCGGGCACGCTGCAGCGCCACTGTAGATGAGTAGATGAGGGCGGCGTCGGCCGACTCGGCCACCCGCAGGTCCAGGGCGCGGGCGAAGGATTCGACTGCCGCGGATGTCTGGCCCGCTGTGTATTGGGTCTTGCCCAGGAACTGCAGGACCAGCGCCTCGCGGGGCGTCCCCTGCACCTCGGCGAGGAGTTGCCGGAACAGTTCCACGGCACGGTCCGGCCGGTTCGAAACCCGAAGCACTTCGGCCTCGAACGCCCGCAGCCTGAAGGATTCGGGATCCTTGAAACGCGCTTCGGCCAGCAGTTCCGCCGCCTCAGCAGAGTGCCCTTCCACCAGCAGGACAAAGATGTGGTCGGCGGGGTCCGTTGACACCGCCAGCGCGTGGCGGCAGGTGTCCTCATTCACGATCTGCGGCAGCAGGGTTTCGGGGTTGATGCGAATGCCCGGGAAGCCGGCGTCCGGCCAGTCTGCTGTGCCTTCCATGTCGCCGTGCATCAGGAAGCAATCTCCTGGTAGGCGGCGAACAGCAGCGAGGTGTCCGGGACGTCCAGGATGCCGGGCTTCGCCACGCCGTCCAGGATAACGAAGCGCAGCAGGTCGCCGCGGGATTTTTTGTCCCGGCGCATTCCGTCAAGCAGGCCTTGCCACCTGTCCCGGCGGTAGGTAACGGGGAGTCCCAGTCCGTCCAGGATGGTTCGGTGCCGGTCGGCGTCGGCGTCGCTGAGCCTGCCGACGCTGCGGGCGAGTTCGGCGGCGAACATCATGCCGACGGAGACGGCGGCGCCGTGGCGCCAGGAGTAGCGTTCCACCAGTTCGATGGCGTGGCCCAGAGTGTGTCCGTAGTTCAGAATCTCCCGGAGCCCGGATTCCTTGAGGTCCTCGGAGACAACTTTTGCCTTGACGGCGATGGCCCGCTCAATGAGCTCCCGAAGGACGGCCGACTGCGGATCGACCACCCCTTCCGGGTTCTTCTCGATGAGGTCCAGGATGGCGGGGTCGGCGATGAAACCGCACTTGATGACTTCTGCCATTCCGGAGATGATCTCGTTTTTCGGCAGGGTGTTCAGCGTGTCCAGGTCTGCCAGCACGGCGGCAGGAGGGTGGAAGGCACCCACCAGGTTTTTTCCTTCGGCGGTGTTGATGCCGGTTTTTCCACCCACGGATGCGTCCACCATCCCGAGCAGGCTGGTGGGCATGTGGATGACCTTGATGCCGCGCAGCCAGGTGGCGGCGACGAAGCCGGCCAGGTCCGTGACGGCGCCTCCTCCGACGGCGACGATCGCGTCGGAGCGGGTGAAGTCGTTCTGCCCGAGCACCTGCCAGCAGAAAGCGGCTACCTGGATGTGCTTGCCTTCTTCGGCGTCCGGGATTTCTGCTGTCAGGGCGGTGAAACCTGCTGACGCGAGCTCGTCACGGACGGTGTCGCCCGTGAGCCGGAGGGCACGCGGGTGGATGACCAGGACCCGCCGGACGCGCTCACCGAGCAGGCTGGAGAGGTCACCCAGCAGCCCCTGGCCCACCACGACGTCGTAGTTGTTAGCGGCGGATTCGCCGGTGACTTTGATGACTGTTGATTCCGCGCTCACTTTTCAACTTCCTGTTGGGCAGCTGCGTAGTCCCGCAGTGCTGCTTCAAGACGGCGTCCGAGCTCGGAAACCGAGCCATGCCGCACGTCCAGGGTTATGTCTGCCAGCCGTTCGTAGACGGGTTTGCGGGTGGCGAACATGGCCGTCCAGCGGCCCATCGCGTCTCCCGCCAGCAGCGGCCGCCCCGAATTCCGGGCGATGCGGCCCGCAACTGTGCTGGCGTCGCATTCCAAATACACCACGGTGCACCTGTTGATCAGCTGCTGGGTTCCGGAATCAAGCACAGCACCGCCGCCCAGGGAGATGACTGTGGCCGTGCCTTCCGCTGCCTCGACGACGTCCGCCACCGTCCGCGCCTCTATCTCGCGGAAGGCGTGCTCGCCGCGTCCGGCGAAGATCTTGGAAATGGATCCATGGGCTGCCACGATGACTGCGTCGGTGTCCACGAACGGGGCACCGAGCTGATGGGCAAGCTGCTGGCCGATGGCGGATTTACCCACGGCCATGGGCCCGATGAGAACCACCGGACGGCCCAGGGACGCGGTTTTGTTGCTGTGGGGCACTTACTGGCCGATCGAGTCCAGGGACGCCGGAATGCTGTCCAGGTAACCCTTGATGTTGCGTGCGGTCTCCGCCACGGAATCGCCGCCGAACTTTTCGGTGACCGCCTCGGCCAGGACCAGCGCCACCATGGCTTCAGCCACCACGCCGGCCGCCGGGACAGCACAGACATCCGAGCGCTGGTGGTGCGCCTTCGCGGCTTCCCCGGTGCTGACGTCAATGGTTTTCAGCGCACGGGGCACCGTGGCGATGGGCTTCATGGCCGCGCGGACGCGCAGGACGTCGCCGATGCTCATGCCGCCTTCGATGCCGCCGGCCCGGTTGCTGGTGCGGACGATGCGCCCGTCGGAATCCCTGACGATTTCGTCGTGGGCGGCCGAACCGCGGCGTGCGGCCGTCAGGAAGCCGTCGCCGACCTCCACGCCCTTGATGGCCTGGATGCCCATCAGTGCTGCGGCGAGCCGGGAATCTAGCCGGCGGTCCCAGTGCACGTAGCTGCCCAGACCCGGCGGGAGTCCGTAGGCGAGGACTTCAACCACCCCACCCAGGGTTTCGCCCTCCTTGTGCGCGGCATCCACCTCGGCCACCATTGCGTTGGAGGTTTCCCGGTCAAAGCAGCGCAGCGGATCCGAGTCCAGGGCCAGCACGTCCGTGGGAACCGGCAGCGGGCGCCCCTCGGGTACCGTGACCGTTGCGATGGAGACGGTGTGGCTGACAAGTTCGATGCCGAGGTGCTTCAGGAACTGCGCGGCGACGGTGCCCATGGCCACGCGGGTGGCAGTTTCACGGGCGCTGGCGCGTTCCAGGACGGGCCGGGCCTCGTCGAAGCCGTACTTCTGCATCCCGGTGAAGTCGGCGTGCCCGGGGCGGGGGCGGGTCAGCGGTGCATTGCGGGCCTGGTCGGCGAGCAGTTCGGCAGCAACCGGATCGGCCGACATGATCTGCTCCCACTTGGGCCATTCCGTATTGCCCACCTGGATGGCCACGGGACCGCCCTGCGTGAGGCCGTGCCGGACGCCGCCGAGGATGGTCACAACGTCCTGTTCGAACTTCATGCGTGCGCCGCGGCCATAGCCCAGGCGGCGGCGGGCCAGTGAATCAGCGATGTGCCCGCTGGTGATCTCCACACCGGCGGGGACGCCTTCAATAATTCCCATCAGGGCCGGGCCATGGGATTCACCGGCAGTCAACCAACGCAACATATTTTCCATCCTGCCACGTATGGCGGTCACAACGCCCGTCGGGGAAGGCCGACTGCGTCACACATCACATCTATGACAGATGCGTTAACTTCTTCTTCGAGGTGGCTGAACAGGCGCACCTGTTCCACGGCCTGGTACAGCAGCATTTCGAGGCCGGGCACCACGGCGCCGCCGCCGGCCTCCCACACTGACGCAATGAGGCTGGGCCAGGGATCGTAGGCCACATCCAGCAGAACGCCGGACGTGGAAGTCTTCAGTGCCGCAATTTCTGCCGCCAGCCCGTCTGCCGCGCGTGGCGGCAGGGTGGAAATAACGACGTCGGCAGCGGCCGTTGGTTTCGCCGCCTCCGTGAGGGGGCGGATCTCCAGGGAGAGGCCAAGGCTTTCTGCGGCGGCGCGGACCTCGGGGGTGCGGGAGGGATCACGGACGAAGAGCAGCGCCGAGCCGGCTCCCAGTTCCGTCAAGGCTGCAACGGCAGCGGCCGCCGTCCCGCCCCCGCCTAAGATAACGGGCTCAACGGGCGTTCCCCCGCCTGCATGGCGAACGGCGTTAACGATTCCTGTGACGTCCGTATTGAACCCGATGGCCCGGGAACCGCTCCCGTGCTTCTCGAAAACTACGGTATTCACCACGCCCAGGGTCCGCGCAACACCGCGCACTTCGTCCACCTCACTGACCATGGCCGACTTCAAGGGCATGGTGACGGACAGGCCGCGCCAGCTTGGCTGGTCCCGAAGCTGCCGCATCAACGAGGGCAGCATCTGTTCAGTGACATCGATGGCCGTATAGCTGATGCCGATGCCCAGCCGGCTGTACGCCGCGTGATGCAGTGCCGGAGACTTTGAGTGGCTGATGGGGTGGCCCAGGACGGCTGCCCGCAGGCTCATGCGCAGCGGCCAACGTTCGCCGTGCACCAGGCGTTGTACTGGTCAACGTAGGTGTTGTGTTCAGCCAGCGTCCGGGAGAACTTCGTTTCCTTGGTGTCCAGGTTGATGGTTACCCAGTACAGGAAGTCGTTGGACTTGGGCTTGGCAGCAGCGTCGATGGCTGCCTTTCCCGGAGAACCGATGGGGCCAGGGGGCAGGCCCGGATTCGCGTAGGTGTTGTACGGGTTGGACTTGTCCTGGCGCTGTTCGTCCGTGAAGTTGTAGCTCTTGGTGCCCAGGCCGTAGGTGACGGCAGAGTCCACCTGCAGGAAGCCGTTGGTCTGGTCATTGGGCTTGAGCCGGTTGTAGATTGCACCGGCCACGTCACCGTACTCAGCCTGGCCACCCTCGGCCTGCACGATGCTGGCCACGATGACTGCCTTGTACTGCTTGGCCGGATCTGTGATGCCCTGGGACTCAAGCTCGTCCACGGTGGTCTTGACCAGCGACTGGAGGATGTCCTTCGCCGACGTGCCAAGTGGGTAACGGTGCTCCCCCGGGGCCAGGTACCCTTCAAGGTTCTTGGCAGTTTTGGGGAGGCCGAACTGGGCCGGCTGGTTGCTAAGGGCCTGCAGATCCTGGATGGAGATGCCGGAGCCTTCGGAGATCGCCTGCAGGGACTCATCAATCCGCAGGCCCGCGCTGAGGGCAAAGTAGATCACCTTGGCCTGGTCCTTGCCGAGCAGGACGTTGACAGCGTCGGCGTTCTTCATCTCGGTCTTGAAGGTGTAGTCGCCCGGGGCCAGTACCCCGCCGGAGGCGGTGAATGCCTGGAGGAAGGTGTCGGAATTCGCGACGACACGCTCTCCCTCCAGCTTGCTGGCAACGGAACGGGTGCCTTCCCCGTTCTCGACAGTCACCGTGACTTCGCCTGAGCCGGGCCCCGGAAAGTCGCTGGGCTTGTCGTTGCCTAGCAGCGGCTTCAGGAACTGGGCCCCGACAGCGACAGCCGTGACGAAAACGGCAAGTGTGAGGAACAGCGCCAACAACCTGCGGCGCCGGCGGACCTTTCTGGACGGCTTGGCCACTACAGGCGCCGCCGCGGCGGGCAGGAACTCGTTGCCCCCGGCGTCGTGGTGCGCATCGTTGTAATGCCCCTGGTCATAGTGTCCCTCGTGGTGGAGGGCGTCGTCGTGATGCACGCCCTCCTCGTAGTGGTGCCCCTCGGCATAGTGGGCATCGTCGTCGTAATGCCCATCCGCTGCATGGCGGTGCCCGGCGAGGGCAGGCTCGGGGTAGGAAACGTGGGCGTCGTTGTGATGGACGCCGTCATGCTGAACCCCGGGACGCTGCTCGTCCCCGTGGTGCACGCCAACGTGCTGCCCGTCGTCGTGATGTTCATCGTTTTCCAGTCGCTGCCCCGGGAGCTGCGGCTCCTCATGATGAAGGTGCTGGATGGACGGCGGCGCCTGTGGAGCGGCCGGAACAGCCTGCTCCCCGGGGACCTCTGGAAGAGGCCCGGCGACGGCCGGCGGCCCGGAGGGCGGCGGCGGAACGTCGTGCCCCGTTTCGTAAGCCTGCTCAGGCACGACGCCCTGGAGTCCGGTGTCAGAGGTCTTTTGGCGCGCCCGGAGTTCCTTGCGGGTCAGCGGCCTCGCTGCCCCGGCGTCCAAGGGGCCGGAAGCGTCATCAATATTGGCAGGACTCACTGTTGCCTTCCATCATTTGAAGATTGCTCCGTGACCGGGGTGACGTGGACACTCTCATCCACTTTGCTGACCCCCGGGTCAACGGAAGGGGAGGGCGCGGTCACGCGTCGGCCGACATCCGCTCCCCTGGCTTTTTGCATGTCAAGGGCGTGCTGGAGGATACCTGCCGCCGCGACCTGATCAACTACTTTACGGTGATTCCGGCTGCTCATGCCAGCTTCGTGCAGGTTGCGGTGGGCGGTAACACTGCTGAGGCGCTCGTCCACCAGGTTCACCGGCACGGCCAAAGCCCGTGCCGACAGCTCTGCAGCCAGCAGTTCTGCGTACTCGGTGGCCATTTTCGCGGACGCGTGCTCTTCACCCTTCATGGTACGGGGCAAGCCCACGATGACCTGTACCGCGCCAAGTTCCTCGACCAGGTTGGCAATGACCCGGACGTCGGAGTTCTTCTTGGCATTCCGGTCCAGCGTCTTGTAGGGCGTGGCCAGGATCGAGTCGCGGTCGCAGATGGCCACGCCTACCCGGACGGTGCCGACGTCGACCCCCAGTTTGATGCCCTGGGGGCTGGCGCCGGCTACAGAAGGATTGGTCATAGGAGGGTTATCGGCCTGAAATGGCGTCCACGACGGCTGCCAGGGCGGGGGCCACCTTGCCGGCGTCCGTTCCGCCGCCCTGGGCAACGTCGTCCTTGCCGCCACCGCCGCCGCCGAGGATCCCGGCGGCCAGCCGTACCAGGGCACCTGCCTTGACGCCGGATTCCCGTGCGGCTTCATTCGTGGCCACCAGGATCATGGGACGGTCGTTCGCGACACCGGCAACAGCCACCGTAGCGGCGGTGGAGCCCAAACGGTTCCGCAGGTCCAGCGCCAGGCCGCGGAGGTCGTCCGCGCCGCTGACCTGCCCGGCGTCGTGGGCAATAACGCTGACCCCGGAGGCATCCCTGGCGCTGTTGACGAGCTGGGCGGCGGAAGCAGCCAGCTGTTCCTTGCGGAGCCTGTCGAGCTCCTTCTCCGTAGCCTTGAGCTTCGCAAGGGTGGCGGCGATCCTGTCGGCCAGCTGGCCGGACGGGACCTTGAGCAGGTCGGTCAGTTCGGTCACCAGGGCACGCTCGGCAGCGAGGTGGCGGAATGCCTCCATGCCTACAAACGCCTCGACGCGGCGGTTTCCTGAACCGACCGACTGTTCGCCCAGGAGCGAGAGGCTGCCGATCAGCGAGGTGTTGGCCACGTGCGTTCCACCGCACAGCTCACGGGACCACGCGCCGTCGATCTCCACGACGCGCACTTCGCTGCCGTAGTTCTCGCCGAAGAGGGCCATGGCTCCCAGGGCCTTGGCCTCGGCCAGTCCCATCACCTTGGTCTCCACGGAGTAGTTGTTCCGGATGGCGAGGTTGGAGACCTCTTCGATTTCCGAGCGGGTGGCAGTGCTCAGGCCCTCGCCCCAGGCGAAGTCGAAGCGCAGGTAGCCGGCCTTGTTGTAGGACCCGCGCTGGGTAGCTTCCGGCCCGAGGATCTGGTGCAGCGCGGCGTGCACAATGTGCGTGCCGGTGTGGGCCTGTTCGGCGGCGTGGCGGCGTTCGCGGTCGACGGCGGCACGAACCAGCGAGTCCGAGCCGATTTCGCCTTCACGGACAATCGCCTTGTGGACGCTCAGGCCCTTCAGCGGACGCTGGACATCGAGGACCTCGACGACGAACCCGTCGCCGGTGATCAGGCCGGTGTCCGCGGCCTGTCCGCCTGCCTCTGCGTAGAACGGGGTCTCCGAGAGCACGAGCTCGATCTCGTCGCCCGTGGACGCCTGCTGTACCGGCCGTCCTCCCGTGAGGATGCCGCGGACGCGGGACTCGCCGTCGAGCTCGGTATAACCGGTGAAGACCGTCTCGCCCTGGGCGAGGAACTCCTGGAAGGCGCTGAGATCTGCGTGGCCGCCCTTTTTGCCTTTCGCATCGGCCTGGGCACGCGTGCGCTGCTCCTGCATCAGGCTGCGGAATGCTGCCTCATCCACCTGGAGCCCGGCCTCCTCCGCCATTTCCAGCGTGAGGTCGATGGGGAACCCGTAGGTGTCGTGCAGGGCGAATGCGTCGGCGCCGGAGAGTGGTTTGTTGGCGGCCTTGGACTCCTTGACGGCGTCCTCAAGCCGGGCGGTGCCGGAGGCGATGGTGCGCAGGAACGCCTTCTCCTCTGCGTAGGCGATGCGGCTGATGCGGGCAAAGTCGGTGTCCACCACCGGGTAGACGCCCTTCATGGCATCCCGTGAGGCGGGCAGCAGTTCCGGCAGGCAGGCCTGTTCCACGCCCAGGAGGCGCATGGATCGTACGGCACGCCGGATGAGCCGGCGCAGGACGTAGCCGCGGCCCTCGTTGGAGGGTGTCACGCCATCGGAAATCAGCATCAGCGCCGAGCGGATGTGGTCGCCCACCACGCGCATACGGACGTCGTCCGTGTGGTGCGGATCGTCAGGCGTTTCCGCTGACGTGTATTCCTTGCCCGAGAGCTCCGCGGCCTTGTCGATCACCGGACGGACCTGGTCGGTCTCGTACATGTTCTCGACGCCCTGCAGGATCATGGCCAGGCGCTCCATGCCAAGGCCGGTATCGATGTTGCGCTTGGGCAGTTCGCCCACAACATCAAAGTCTTCCTTTGAACGGACGTTCTCGATCTGGTACTGCATAAACACGAGGTTCCAAATCTCGATGTACCGGTTCTCGTCCGCCAGCGGGCCGCCCTCAATGCCGTAGGCGGGGCCGCGATCGTAGTAGATCTCGGAGCAGGGACCGGCGGGTCCGGGCTGGCCGGTGTGCCAGTAGTTGTCCGATTTCCCCATTTTCTGGATGCGCTCGGCCGGAACACCGGTGTTCTTCAGCCAGAGATCCTTGGCTTCGTCGTCCTCTTCGTAAACCGTCACCCACAGCAGTTCAGGCGAAAGGCCGTAGCCGCCGTCGTCCACGTTTTTGGTCAGCAGTTCCCAGGCGAACTTGATGGCGTCTTCCTTGAAGTAGTCGCCGAAGGAGAAGTTGCCGCACATCTGGAAGAAGGTGCCGTGCCGGGCGGTCTTGCCCACTTCCTCGATGTCGCCGGTACGGATGCATTTCTGCACGCTGGTGGCGCGGGAGTAGGGCGGTTCTTCGCGTGCCGTGAGGTAGGGAATGAACGGAACCATGCCGGCGACCGTAAACAGCAGCGAGGGGTCGCTGGAGACCAGCGATGCGGAGGGAACCGCGGTGTGGCCCTTGCTGACAAAAAAGTCAACCCAGCGCTTAGTGATCTCCTGCGACTTCATGAGCTGTTTACTTACCCTTCTTGGTCCACGCACGTGCGTGGAAGTTCGTTCGCTTGGCAGTTCCGTGGGCACGGTTGCTGCCGGTTGTTCAATAAGGCCGGCCTGGCTGGGCCCGGCCGGTTGCCGGGTCAGCGGCGGACCAGTTCTCCGGATTCCACCCCAAGGGCGGCTCGAAGATCCGTTTCCCGTTCACGCATGCCGTCGCGGATGGCGTCGGCGAAGTCGTAGACCCCGTCGGCGAGCCGGCCCGCGGCCCGGTTCAGGCCCTGCGGACCAAGTGTGGACTGCATGCTGGCCTGCGCCTCAGTGACTTTGCGGAACGCGATGACTCCGATCGCCACGCCGATTCCCATCCAGACAAGTCGTTTCATTCTAAGTTCTCCGGAGTTCAGCGGCTGCGGCGGCCGGCGGCGGGTTTTTTTCGATTGGCCAGCGCGGTGCGGACGCCGTAGCTGAACGCTGCCACTTTAATGAGCGGCGAGCCAACCGTGGCGGCAACCAGCGAGGAAAGTGCGGACAGGTTGGCTGACGCGTCGGAGACGTTCGAGGAAATGCCGTCCACCTTCTTCAGCTGCTGGTTGGTGGTGGACACGGTGGCCGTGACCTCGTCCATCAGCGGTGTGGCGCCGTCACTGAGGGACCGGATGGACGTGCGGACCTCGTCCAGGACCTTGCCCAGCTTCAAAATGGGCACCGCAAGCAACAGCACCAGGAGCGCAAACACTCCGGCAGCGATCAGGCCGGCAATATCGCCACCAGACATAGACGTTCATCTCCTAGAAATTCCGTGGTTCGTTCCACCCGGCGGATGCGTCGTAAAGCGCATTCCGCGGATGTCCCCCAAGTACCTTACATACAAAGAAGCCCGCGGCGCTTGCCACGGGCTTCTTTGGATACGCTGCTGAAATTTAGCGTGCGTAGAATTCGACGACCAGCTGCTCTTCGCAGGTCACGGGGACCTCGGAGCGCTTGGGGCGGCGGACCAGGCGTGCCTGCAGGGCTTCCAGCTTGACGTCCAGGTAGGCCGGAACGGCCGGCAGGACGTCGCGGTGGGCGCCGGCTGCTGCAACCTGGAGCGGAACCATGGTTTCGCTGCGGCTGTGGACGTGGACCAGCTGGCCCTCGCCGACGCGGAACGACGGGCGGTCAACGCGGATGCCATCAACCATGATGTGGCGGTGCACAACCAGCTGGCGGGCCTGGGCGATGGTGCGGGCAAAGCCGGCACGCAGGACCAGGGCGTCAAGACGCATTTCGAGCAGTTCGATGAGGTTTTCACCGGTCAGGCCCTTGGTGCGGCGTGCTTCTTCGAAGGCACGGGTCATCTGTGCTTCGCGGATGCCGTACTGGGCGCGCAGGCGCTGCTTTTCGCGCAGACGTACGGCGTAGTCAGAGTCCTGCTTCTTGCGGGCACGGCCATGCTCACCGGGGCCGTACGGGCGGCGCTCCATGTACTTGGCGGCCTTGGGGGTCAGAGCGATGCCGAGGGACCGCGAGAGGCGGGCCTGACGGCGAGCACGAGTGTTGTTAGCCACTTGTGTCCTTCCAATATCTGCGGTGTGTCAGTGTTACTGGCCTCCATCATGGAGAGCATGGGCCAACCGCTGCCTTTTGCTACTGGGTTCAGGGCACAACCAAGCGGATAAGTTCCAGTGATTGGGCGCCCGGACCTTGCCAGACAAACATCAATCCTAGCACGGTGCCTACTTGCCCCTGACGATCTTCCTCAGCCGCTCCAACCGCACCGCGATGTCCCGCTCTGCGCCGTTGCCCGTTGGCTGGTAATAGTCCTTCCCCACGAGGTCATCCGGCGGGTACTGCTGCGCGGCCACTGAGTGCGGAGCGTCGTGGGCGTACTTGTAGCCGAGGCCATGCCCCAGCTGCTTGGAACCAGGGTAGTGCGCGTCCCTCAGGTGGGCGGGGATGCCGTTCCCCAGGCCGGCACGAACGTCGGCGACGGCCTTGTTGAGACCCATATATGCGGCGTTGGACTTGGGCGCCGTTGCCAGGTGCACCACGGCTTCCGCCAAGACGATCCGCCCCTCGGGCATCCCGATCAGCTGTACTGCCTGGGCTGCCGCCACGGCGGTCTGCAGGGCGGTGGGATCAGCCATGCCCACATCCTCAGCCGCTGAGATCACGATCCGGCGGGCGACGAAGCGTGGGTCCTCCCCTGCTTCGAGCATCCGCGCCAAATAGTGAAGGGCGGCGTCCACATCGGACCCGCGGACGGACTTGATGAAGGCGCTGGCCACGTCATAATGCTGGTCACCAGCCCGGTCGTAACGGACCGCGGCCACGTCCAGGGCACGCTCGGTGTGCTTGAGCGCCACCTGAACCACCCCTTCACCGGCGTCGTCCACATCCCCGAACGCCACTCCCGCCGCGGCCTCCAGCGCCGTCAGGGCCCGCCGCGCGTCGCCGCCGGAAAGCCGAACGAGATGCGCCAGGGCTTCGTCGTCGAGCTTAACTTTGCCGCCAAGCCCACGGTTGTCCACAACGGCACGCTGAAGGAGCCCTTCGATGTCAGCATCGGTCAAGGGCTTGAGGGTCAGCAGCAGGGAGCGGGACAGAAGCGGTGACACCACGGAGAACGAGGGGTTCTCGGTTGTTGCCGCCACCAGGACCACCCACCTGTTTTCGACGCCGGGCAGCAGCGCGTCCTGCTGGGCTTTGTTGAAGCGGTGGATCTCATCGAGGAACAGGACGGTAGTGGTTTTGTAGAGGTCCCGGGCGGTCAGTGCGTCGTCCATCACCCGCCGCACATCCTTGACCCCGGCGGTAATGGCCGAAAGTTCCACGAACTTACGGCCCGGACCCCTGGCGATCACGTGGGCCAGGGTGGTCTTTCCCGTGCCGGGAGGGCCCCAGAGGATCAATGAAGTGGGGCCTGCGGGTCCGGCTGCGTCCGCGCCTGCCGCCAGCTGCCGCAGCGGCGAGCCCTGGCCCAGCAGGTGCTGCTGGCCGATCACCTCGTCCAGGATACGTGGCCGCATCCGCACGGCCAGCGGGCTCCGCTGCTTGGCACCGGCGCTGGAGGGAGCGCTGTCCACGGCAACGGGACCGTCGTCGTCGTCATCATTGCCCGGTCCATGCCCAAAGAGATCTTCCACATAGATAGGCTACTTCCAGTTCATCCAGGGCTTCCGCGCGGAAGCTGCCGCCGTTCAGCGAAGGATTCCCGCATGTCCGCACATAGCCCCGCCGGCGGGCAGCGGCCCTCCTTCGTCCGCACCGCCTTCGTCCCGGGCAGCCGCCTGCGCGGCTGGGCCGAGAGGTTCGGGGCGGGGCACGGCGGGTATCAGGTGAGGGATGACGACGACGGCCTGCGCCTTCTGGCGGATGACGGCGCCGCAGCGCTCCTGCAGGCTCCGTGGCCCAGCGACGGCCGTCCGGGCCGCGGCGCGGACGCCTTGGAAAGACTCGCGTCCCTCGCGTCGCAGCCGCGCCGGCTTGGCCTTTTGCTGGTCCGGCGCGGAGGTTATGGCGTGGCGGTGGCCAGCGAAGGTCTGGTGCTGGCGTCGAAAGTGGGCTCCACCTACGTGCAATCCCGGACGGCAGCGGGCGGACAGTCCCAGCAGCGGTTTGCCCGGCGCCGGTCCAACCAGGCGGACGCACTGGTGGAAGCTGTTGCGGAGCAAACGCTTCGGGTGTTCAGCAGCGGGTCCTTCGAATACATGGTTCCCGGCGGCGACAGGGCGTTGGCGGGCCTTGTCCTTGAACACCCGGCCCTGCGGGACTATTCGAAGTTCCCGCGGCTGGCCTACCTTGACGTTCCGGACCCCAGGACCGCGGTGCTGAAGAAGGCGGCGGCGGATGCGTGTGCGGTCCGGATCCAGGTCAGCGATCCCCCGGCGTCCTAGCTCGACCATCCCTGCTTCAGTCAGCCCAATTCGACGGTTCCCTGCCAATTCGATGCGGCGGAACGTCGAGCGGGCAGGGAACCGTCGAAACGGCGCCATGGAGCAAGGTGGTCAGCAGCCCGTCAGCGCCCGGCGGGGCCGCTGCTGGCGGTAGAGGTACCGGCCCGATTCCTTGAACCCGGCTTGGCCGTACAACTGCTGGGCGGCGTGATTCGCTGCGGTGACCAGCAACCAGAAGCGGTCCAGGCCGCGGGTGGTTCCCTCGGACAGGAGCGCCTGCAGCACCAGCGAAGCGAACCCCCGCCGGCGGTGGGACGGGGACGTGGCCATGCAGTAGATCCCGCCCGTACCGTCCACCTGGGCGAGCCGGCCGACGGCGGCCGGCCCGCCGTCGTCGTCCCTCACGAGCGCATAAAGGGCAGGGCATCCCCTCAGGATGCTCCGCACAGTTTCCTGTTCTGCGTGGCCGCCCCGGCCGTCCACGCTCCACCAAAGGTCCAGCCATTCCTCGTCCGGCTGGTCCAGGATGTCGACCTTCCCAGCAGCCGCTGCGGGCACCGGCTCCGTCCCGGCCGGCAGGGCCATGATCAGCGTTTCCGACTGGCGGGTGAACCCTTGTTCGTCCAGGAAGGCGCTCAGGCCGGAGTTGGCAGGCGTGTCCGTCATCTGGAAGATCAGGGGCAACCGCCGCTGCCGGTACCACTGAACCGCCCCGCGCAGCGCATCCGGCGGTTCCGCCGCGGTGTCCCGCGGCCACACCGAGTTGGCCCGCTGGGTGACCCCATCGGCAGCACGAAGGACCCACTCCCCCGTATCGTGACGCTCGACGGCGGGCCAGGCCGCGTCCATCAGCGCTTCATAGGCGCGGGCCGGCCGACCCGGAGGGCTGTGCACCATGGGGTCTCCTGTCTTCGGATAAACCTGAAGGCCCTCCCTGCCGGGAAGGCCTTCAGGTCACACGGGTAATACTTACTTGCCTTCGGCGGGCTTGGCACCCGGCTTGAAGTCCACGCCTGCTTCCTTGCGCTGCTGCGGCGTGATCGGGGCCGGGGCCGCCGTCAAGGGGTCATAGCCGTTGCCGGTCTTTGGGAAAGCGATGACGTCGCGGATGGACTCAACACCTGCCAGCAGTGCCACCACGCGGTCCCAGCCGAAAGCGATGCCGCCGTGCGGAGGGGCGCCGTACTTGAAGCCTTCCAGCAGGAAGCCGAACTTCGTCTGGGCATCCTCCCGGTCCAGGCCCATCAGTTCGAAAACCCGTTCCTGGACATCGCGCTCGTGGATACGGATGGATCCGCCGCCGATTTCGTTGCCGTTGCAGACAATGTCGTACGCGTAGGACAGAGCCGACTCCGGGTCCTGGTCGAACGTGTCCAGGAACTCGGGCTTGGGCGAGGTGAAAGCGTGGTGGACGGCCGTCCACTTGCCGGCGCCAACGGCCACATCCCCGGACGCCACCGCTGCGGCTGCCGGTTCGAACATGGGCGCGTCCACCACCCAGCAGAAGGCCCAGGCGTTGGGGTCGATCAGGCCGGTGCGGTGGCCGATTTCGACACGGGCAGCGCCGAGGAGGGCACGGGCCGCGGACTTCTCGCCTGCAGCGAAGAAGATGCAGTCACCGGGCTTGGCACCTACGGCGTCGGCCAGGCCTTCGCGCTCCTGGTCGGTCAGGTTCTTGGCGACAGGACCGGCGAGCTCGCCGTCTTCCTTAAACAGGACGTATGCCAGCCCCTTGTGGCCGCGCTGCTTGGCGAATTCCTGCCAGCCGTCCAGGGTGCGGCGCGGCTGGGAGGCACCGCCGGGCATCACGACGGCGCCGACGTACGGAGCCTTGAAGACGCCGAAGTTCGTGTCCTTGAAGAACTCGGTAAGTTCGGTCAGCTGCACGCCGAAGCGGAGGTCGGGCTTGTCCGAACCGTACCGGGCCATGGCGTCCGCGTAGGTGATGCGCTGAATGGGAGTCGGGATCTCGACGTCGATCAGCTTCCACAGTGCCTTAACGATGCTTTCGCCGAGCGAAATGATGTCGTCCTGGTCCACGAAGCTGGCTTCGATGTCCAGCTGGGTGAATTCCGGCTGACGGTCGGCACGGAAGTCCTCGTCGCGGTAGCAGCGCGCAATCTGGTAGTACTTTTCGAAGCCGCCCACCTGCAGGAGCTGCTTGAAAAGCTGCGGGGACTGCGGCAGGGCGTACCACGAACCCGGGGCAAGGCGGGCAGGGACCACGAAGTCGCGGGCGCCTTCCGGCGTCGAACGGGTGAGCGTGGGGGTTTCAACCTCTACGAAGCCATCCTGGTGCAGCAGTTCACGGGCCACCCGGTTTGCTTCTGACCGCAGCCGGAGGTTGCGTGCGGGGCCGGGCCGGCGGAGGTCCAGGTAGCGGTGCTTCAAGCGTGCTTCCTCGCCCACTTCAACGTGCTCGTCGATCTGGAACGGCAGGGGCTCAGAAGTGTTGAGGATGACCACCTTGTCCGCCATGACCTCGATCTCGCCCGTGGCCAGGGCAGGGTTCTCATTGCCCTCCGGCCGTTTGGAGACGGTGCCGGTGATCTGTAGGACATACTCGTTGCGCAGGCCATGGAAAACTTCTTCCTCGCGGACCACAACCTGTGCGACGCCGGAAGCATCGCGCAGGTCAACGAAGGCCACGCCACCGTGATCACGACGGCGGCCCACCCAGCCAGCCAGGGTTACGGTTTGTCCAATGTGCTCGGAACGAAGGGATCCGAGGTCATGTGTGCGCAGCACAGCACGCCTTTCTGCGGGGGTAACAGCGGGAAGATAACAGCAAAGTTAAATAGGATCGTTCAGGGAACGATTCCGTTCGAGTTTACCCGCTGCAAAGGGACTGTCACCGCATGAGCGCGCATCAGCAACTGCAACGAAGGCTAGGCACCTTCGATGCCACCACCATCGGACTCGGCTCCATGCTGGGCGCCGGTGTGTTCGTCGTCTTCGCGCCCGCCGCCGCGCTGGCCGGGAATCTCCTGGTACTTTCGGTGGTGGTTGCCGGGGCTGTGGCGTACTGCAACGCCGTGGCGTCCGCTGCACTGGCCGCGAAGCATCCCACGAGCGGCGGAACCTACGTGTATGGCCGCAAACAGCTCGGCGAGTGGCCAGGGTTCCTGGCGGGCTGGGGTTTTGTCACCGGGAAAACCGCCTCATGCGCGGCGATGGCGCTCACGTTCGGCACCTATGCGGCCGGCGGTTACGCGGTACCGGTGGCCATCTCGGCGGTGGTGGCATTAACGGTGGTCAACCTGCTGGGCATCACCCGGACGGCCCTGCTGACCAGGATCCTGCTGTGCGTGGTGCTGGCCACGCTGGTATTCGTCGCTGTCGCGGCGATTGTTGGACCGCATCCGGCTGCGGCTACACTGGCGCCAGGCTCCCCGGGCGGGCCGGTCGGCGTGCTGCCGGCTGCCGGCCTGCTCTTTTTCGCCTTCGCCGGCTACGCCCGCATTGCCACGCTGGGAGAGGAAGTCAAGAACCCTTCCCGCTCCATCCCGCGGGCCATCCTTGCCGCGCTGGCGGCCGCCTTCGCCATCTACCTGGCGCTGGCGCTGCTGCTGCTCAACCACCTTCCCGGCGGACAACTGGCGGCCACGCAGACCCCGTTGCTGGAAGCCGTGCTGCAGTCACAACTGGCGGCCGGCGCGCCGGCAGTGCAGGCGGGTGCTGCAGCCGCGTGCCTGGGCGCGCTCCTTGCTCTCATTACCGGGGTGGGCCGCACCACCTTGGCCATGGCGCGTGAGCGGGACCTTCCCCGGCCGCTGGCCCGGGTGGGCGGAAAGCACACTGTTCCGTACGTTGCGGAAGTCGCCGTGGCCGCCGTCGTTATCCTGCTTCTGCTGACCGCCGACGTCATGACTGTGGTGGGCTTTTCAAGTTTCGGCGTTCTTGTTTATTACGCCGTAGCGAACGCCTCTGCCTACACGCTGAAGCCGCACCCGGGGTATGCACCCAAGTGGCTGAACGCGGTCGGCTTCGTTGCCTGCCTGCTGCTGGCCTTCACGCTTCCCCCGGCCTCCGTGCTGACCATGACGGCGGTCCTGGCCATTGGCGTGGCGGGACGCTGGCTGGTGCTGCGCCTCCGCCGCTAGCGTCGTACGGCGGCGCGGACGGGCTAAACGGCTGCTGCGGCCACTTGGTTGGTTGCGGCCACCTGGACGGCGAGATCCTCGGGCGCCGGGGTCCAGGTTTCCGGGAACGCCACCACCTGTTCGCCGGTGCGGATGTCCTTAACCTGGTGGGTGCCGTCGTCGTCCGTGAACCAGACGAAAGGAATGCCTCGCCGGTCAGCGAACTTGATCTGCTTGCCGAACTTTTCGGCCTTTGCCGCTACTTCCGTGGCAATTCCCCTGCTCCGGAGCTGGGCGGCTACGTCCTGCGCCGCACTCCAGCTGTCGTCGGAGGTGAGGGCAACCAGCACGGCGGTGGGAACGGAGCGTGAAGCCTTGGCCAGATCCTGGCTGAGGATGCGGGAGACCAGCCGCGTGACGCCGATTGAAAGGCCCACCCCCGGGAACTTCCGGTTGCCCTTTGAAGCCAGTGCATCGTAGCGGCCGCCAGAGCAGATGGAGCCGAGCTGCTCGTGGCCCACCAAAACGGTTTCCACCACGGTGCCGGTGTAGTAGTCCAGACCGCGGGCGATGCTGAGGTCAGCCACCACCTTGCCGGGGGCACGCTGGACGGCCGCCTCGATGACCTGTTCCAGCTCATTCAGGCCTTCATCCAGCAGCTCATTGCTGACGCCCAGCGCCTGAACCTGTGCCACAAAGGACGTGTCCTCGGTGCGGATCGCAGCCAACTGCAGGGCTTTCCGGGCTTGTTCGTCGGTGGCCCCCAGCTCGGCCTTCAGCAGGTCAGCCACCTTGTCCGGGCCGATCTTTTCGAGTTTGTCGATGCTCCGCAGCACGCCGGCCGTGTCCTCCAGCCCAATGCCGCGGTAGAAGCCCTCCGCGAGCTTGCGGTTGTTGATCCGCAGGCGGAAGTCCGGGATGGGAAGGGCGCTCAGGGCCTCGGCAACCACCAGCGCAATCTCGACGTCATACCGGAAAGGCAGGTCGCCGTCCCCCACCACGTCAATGTCCGCCTGCGTGAACTCACGGGCACGGCCCTCCTGCGGACGCTCACCGCGCCATACCTTCTGGATCTGGTAACGCCGGAACGGGAAGGCGAGGTAGCCAGCGTTTTCCACCACGTACCGGGCGAACGGGACGGTGAGGTCAAAGTGCAGGGCAAGTGCGTGCGGATCGGCCTTCCCACCCTTGACAGGGTTCTCGCTCTCGTCCTCCTGGAGGCGGCTGAGACCGTACACTTCCTTGTCGATTTCACCCTTGCGCAGCAACTGCCCCACTGTTTCCACGGCACGGGTCTCGATGGAACCGAAACCGTGCAGCTCGAACACCCGGCGCAGCGTGTCCAGCACATGCAGCTCCACCAGCCGCTCCTCGGGAAGCCACTCGGGGAATCCGGACAGGGAGGCGGTGCGTGCCATGGTGGATTTTCTCCTCATTGGTGAAGTGCCTGGGACTTGCCCGGCATCCCGAAACGGGCCAGGAACGGCGGCAGTCCAGCCAGTCATGCATAAACTATGTGCGGCAGTCAGTTTATGCGTCATCCGCCAGCATCTCTAATGCGGCGGACCGGCAGGGCTAGGCCGTCAGACAACTGCGCCCGGGGCCTCGCGCCCCGCCGTGCAGCAGCCCGACACATAAGGAGGACCCTTGGCGGCCAGTTCACGCAGCGCCCGCGAAGCAAAGCGTCGCATCCAGCAGATGGAAGCCAAGCGCGAACTGCGGCGGGACCAGGAGAAGCGGCGCAGGCGGGACAACATCATTGCCGCCGGCGCCGGAACCGCCGCCGTGGTGCTCGCCGTCGTACTCCAGTTCACTGCTTTTGCCGGGAACCCGACCGAGGAGGAGTTCGCCGCCGCCGAGGCGGGGCTGACCAGCCCGTCCGCCTCCGCATCTGCAAGTCCCACGGCGCAGGCGACCAACGGCCCGAATATTCCGGCTGCCGAAACGGCTGCGGGCAAAACCTTCACCGGTGACCTGGTCATCAACGGTTCTGCCCTCGCTGTGGAGCTGAACGGTGCGAAAGCCCCGCAGGCCGCCGCTGTTTTCAAGTCCCTCAGCGACGAGGGCTACTACAACGGGAAAACGTGCCACCGACTCACCACGGGTGAGACCTTCGGGGTGCTGCAGTGCGGCGCCTCCGGCCCTGAGGGCCAAAGCGATCCTGCCTACACGTGGGGACCCCTGGAGAACACCCCCGCTGACAATATTTATCCGGCCGGAACTGTGGCCGTCGCCCGCACGGGAAACAACGCCTTTGGAAACGGCAAACAATTCTTCATCGTCTACAAGGACACAGTCATCCCGGCCGACTCTGCCGGCGGCTACACGGTGGTGGGAAGGGTGACATCCGGCCTCGATGTGGTTTCGGATATAGCTGCTGCCGGAATTACGCCGGGCAGCAGCGACACGGACGGCGCACCTGTTGAACCAGTCACGATAGACTCGTTTTCTCTGAAGTAGGAGGCCCGGCCACGGAGCTGCGGCGCAGGACCTGAGTATTTTCCTTCAAGCGAAAGACTTTTAGCGGTGACAGACAGTCAGAAATCCGACGAAACAGCAACAGACCTGACCGGGACGGCGGCACCCGCCGCCGACGAGGCAGCATCTGAAGCAGCCACCACCCCGGCAGCGGAAGCTCCTGCGGAGGACGCACCCGAAAGCAGCGCTCCGCCAGCGGAAAGCCCCGTGGAAAACGCTCAGGAAAGCAACGCGCCGGCTGCGGAAGCCCCCGTGGAAAACGCACCCGAAAGCAGTGCCCCGGCTCCGGCCCGCCGCCCCGCGCCCTCCCCGGCCGCCTTCGCCTCCCGCCCCAAGCCCGCCGCCGCACCTGTGGCAGCACCAGCCGCCGCAGTCCCCTCCACGTCCTTGGAGGAAGCCTCAAAATGGGGACGCGTTGAGGGCGACGGACACGTTTTCCTGACCATCGACGGCGGCGAGCACCCCGTGGGCCAGTACCCGGACGTCAGCGATGACGAAGCCCTGGCTTACTTCGCCCGGAAGTACGACGACGTCGTGGCCCAGATTGTGCTGCTCGAGCAGCGCGTGAGCTCCAAGGCTCCGAGCACCGACATGCAGAAGACCGTCACGCACCTTCGCGAGCAGCTGGCCGAGCGCAACATGGTGGGCGACCTCCGGTCGGCCGAGGCGCGCCTTGACAAGCTCTCCACCCAGATCGCTGAACTGGAAAAGGCGGAGAAGGCTGAGCATGACGCCGTCCGCGCCTCTGAGCTCGCCGCCCGCGAGGCGATTGTGGCCGAAGCCGAGCAGATTTCCGGCCAGGATCCGGCCCAGACGCAGTGGAAGACCTCCAGCTCCAGGATGAACGAACTCTTCGAGAGCTGGAAGGCTGCCCAGAAGAGCGGAGTCCGGCTGGGCCGCAGCAATGAGGACGCCCTGTGGAAGCGGTTCCGCGCAGCCCGCACCGTCTTCGACCGCCACCGCCGTGCCTACTTCTCGCAGCTGGACAGCAACAACTCCGCTGCCAAGTCCGCCAAGGAGAAGCTGATCGCCGAAGCCGAGGCACTGTCAACCTCCACTGACTGGGGTTTCGCCGCCGGCGAGTACCGCCGCCTGATGGACCAGTGGAAGGCCTCACCGCGGGCCAGCCGCAAGGACGACGACGCCCTGTGGGCAAGGTTCCGCGCCGCCCAGGACGTCTTCTTCACAAACCGCCAGGCCGCCAACGACGAGATCGACCAGGAGTACGCGGCAAACCTCACGGTCAAGGAAGCCCTCCTGACGGAGGCCAACGCAATCCTGCCGGTGAAGGACCTGACAGCTGCCAAGAAGGCCCTGCAGTCCGTTCGTGACCGCTGGGAAGAGGCTGGCAAGGTCCCCCGCGCGGACATGGGCCGCATCGAGGCTGGACTGCGGAAGGTAGAGGATGCGGTGCGGCACGCTGAAGAAGAGCAGTGGCAGCGGTCCAACCCCGAGCGGAAGGCACGCACCAACAGCGCCCTCTCCCAGCTGGAGTCCGCTATTGCAGGACTGCAGGATGATCTGGCCAAGGCCGAAAAAACCGGCGACCAGCGCAAGATCAAAGCTGCACAGGAGGCCTTGGAAGCACGCCAGGCCTGGCTCGACCAGATCCAGCGCTCGGCCAGCGAACTGTCCTAAGCCTGCTGCCTGACTCATCAGGCGGCCGCTCTTGGCAGGCCCGGCTCCGGTTATCCACATACCCGGAACCGGGCCTGTGCCTGTTAAGGGCTGCGGCGGCAGGATGGATGAATGGCGATTCCCTCACCTCCTCCCTCCGCCACCCACGGCAAGGACCATGTCCAGGGTGGAGAAGCAGCACCCCGTTTTCCTGAGTTGTACGCCCCCGGCATGCCCTTCGCCTCTCCGGAGTTACAAACCCTAGCCTCGGACGGCCTGCTGGAACGTTTCCACCAACACGGCTACACAGTCCCGGGAGCCAAGGCTTCTCCGCAGCTGCGAGCACGCGCAGCAGCGGGAGCCGTGCCGGCGGCTGTGCGCCAGCGGGTAGTAGCGGGCCGGATGACCGCGGCGTGGATCTACGGCTGCGCCGGTGAGCCGGACCGGCTTGCCCTCCTGGTGGACTCCAAACGGCGGGTATCGAGCTTACGGAACACCAGGGGCTGCACCCTGCATGAGGTGAAGCTTGGCCCCTTCGACGTCGTCAGCCTCGGCGGCCTGATGGTGTCCAGTCCCCTCCGGACTGCACTCGACGTCGCCCTCCACGTGGAGGCCGAACGCGCCATCCCCACCCTGGAGGGACTGCTCGCCCGGCCGCAGAACGACGTGCGCCTGCGCCTGCTGGTTCTTGCAATAGAGGCGAGCCCGCGGGTTCCCCACAAAAAAGCCGCATTGGAGAAGTTGGCCCGGCTAGGTCCGGCGCTTGTTCCCGGTGGTGCGGTAGACGTCGAAAACCCCGTCAATGCGGCGGACCGCACTGAGGACGTGGTGCAGGTACTTGGGGTCCCCCATCTCAAAGGCGAACTTTGAGATGGCCACCCTGTCCGTGGAAGTATGGACGCTGGCAGCCAGGATGTTGACGTGGTTTTCGGACAGAACACGCGTGACGTCGGAGAGCAGCGATTTGCGGTCCAGCGCCTCCACCTGGATCTCCACCAGGAACACGCTGGACTGCGTCGGTGCCCAGTCCACGTCGACGATCCTGTCCGGCTGGTCCTTCAGGTCCGAGATGTTGGTGCAGTCTGTGCGGTGCACTGACACGCCCGATCCCCTGGTGACAAAACCGAGGATGGGGTCTGGCGGCACGGGAGTGCAGCAACGGGCGAGCTTTACCCAGACGTCGCCGACGCCGCGGACCACAACGCCGGAATCGGAGAACCGCGCCTTGGTGACCTGGGTGGGGACGCTGACTTCGGTGATGTCATCATCGGTGCTCTCATTGCCGCCAAGGCTTTCGACGAGCTTCTCCATGACCGACTGTGCGGAGGTATGCCCGTCGCCCACACCGGCGTAGAGGCCGGAAATGTCAACGTACTTGAATTCCTGGGCCACCGCGGCGAGGGCCTCATGTGTCATCAGGCGTTGCAGCGGAAGATTCTGCTTCCGCATGGCCCGGGTCAGCAGTTCCTTGCCGCGGTCGATCGCCTCTTCACGGCGTTCCTTGCTGAACCACTGACGGATCTTGTTGCGGGCCCTGGCGCTCTTGACGAAGTGCTGCCAGTCCTGGCTGGGTCCGGCACCTTCGGCCTTGGAGGTGAAAATCTCCACCCAGTCACCGTGGTTCAGTTCGCTGTTGAGCGGAACCAGTTTCCCGTTCACCCGGGCGCCGATGGTCCGGTGTCCCACCTCGGTGTGCACGGCGTAGGCGAAGTCCACGGGGGTGGACCCGGCCGGCAGGGCCATGACCTCACCCTTGGGGGTGAAAACGAACACCTCACGGGCGTTGATCTCGAACCGCAGCGAATCAAGGAACTCGCCGGGATCAGAGGTTTCCTGCTGCCAGTCCACCAGGGACCGCAGCCAGCCCATGTCGCCGTCACGGGGGCTGCCGGGGCCAACAGCCGTGCGGTTGGGCTGGTCCTTGTACTTCCAGTGCGCGGCGACGCCGTACTCGGCGCGGCGGTGCATCTCGTGGGTCCGGATCTGGATCTCCACCGGCTTGCCGCCGGGACCGATCACCGTGGTGTGCAGCGACTGGTACATGTTGAACTTGGGCATCGCGATGTAGTCCTTGAACCGGCCGGGCAGCGGGTTCCAACGCGAATGCATGGAGCCGAGGGCCGCGTAACAGTCCCGGACGGAGTCCACCAGGACCCGGACACCCATGAGGTCGTTGATGTCGTCGAAGTCCTTGTCGCGGACAACCATCTTCTGGTAAATCGAGTAGTAGTGCTTAGGGCGGCCGGTAATGGTTGCCTTGATCTTGGCGGTGCGGAGATCCTCCGTGATCTGGTCCCGGATGACGCTCAAGCTCTTCTCCCGCTCAGGCGTCCTGTCCCCCACCATGCGGACAATCTCTTCGTACACCTTCGGATAAAGGGCAGCGAAGGAGAGGTCCTCGAGTTCCCACTTAATGGTGTTCATGCCCAGGCGGTGGGCCAGCGGGGCGAAGATTTCCAGGGTTTCCCGGGCCTTGCGGGCCGAAGATTCGGCGGAGACAAAGCGCCATGTGCGGGCGTTGTGGAGCCGGTCCGCCAGTTTGATCATCAGCACGCGGATGTCCTTGGCCATGGCCACGACCATCTTGCGTACAGTCTCGGACTGGGCTGCTTCCCCGAAGCTGACCTTGTCCAGTTTGGTCACGCCGTCAACAAGCATGGCCACTTCGGGGCCGAAGTCACGCTTCAGATCGGCAAGTGTGTAGGGGGTGTCCTCCACGGTGTCGTGCAGGAGGGCCGCCGCCAGGGTAGTTCCGCTCAGTCCCAGTTCGGCGAGGATGGTGGCCACTGCCACCGGATGGGTGATGTAGGGATCACCGCTCTTGCGCTTTTGCCCCCGGTGGCTTTGTTCCGCCACGTCGAAAGCGCGTTGGATCAGGTCGAAATCCTCTTTGGGATTGTTGGCCCTGACGGTCCTCAGAAGAGGCTCGAGGATGGGCGAGTAATTTGCTGTGCCACGTCCCGTCAGGCGGGCGAGCCTGGAGCGGGTGCGTTCCCGCCGGCCTGGGAACGTGGGGCGGGAACCGGAGTTGTCCACGGGGACCAAAGAACCTGAGCGCGCGGAAGCGGCCACTCCGGTCTGCGGACCGGCGGGACTTTTATCTCCTTGTGCCGTTGGCACCGACGCCGAACGTTCTTCCAATGAAGCACCCCTCACCACCGTTTAATTACTTCAGTCTATTCCTCAGGCCACGGACTTATTAAACCGGCCTCTTAAAACACGACGGGCCGGGCAGCGTCAAGGTCCTGACACTGCCCGGCCCCGGAGACGGCTTAGGCTTGGGCTGGCTCCACCGCTGTTGATCCGGACCTTGAAGAGGACTCGGCCCGGCGGTGCTCCACGCGCTTGGCCTGCCTCACCAGGTCGGGCTCGTTCTGGCGCAGCCAGGCATACATGGGGGCGGCGATGAAGATCGTGGCCGCAGTTCCAATGAGGATGCCAACGAACAACGCAAGCGAGAGGTCGCGCAGCGTTCCCGCGCCCAGCAGGCCTGCGCCGATGAACAGGATGGCACCGACGGGGAGGATTGCAACCATCATCGTGTTGATCGAGCGGACCAGGGTCTGGTTCACGGCGAGGTTGACTTCCTCAGCAAAGGTGCGCCGGGTTGATGCGTCCAGGTCGGCCGTGTTCTCGCGGATCTTGTCGAATACCACCACTGTGTCATAGAGCGAGTAGCTCAGGACAGTCAGGAACCCGATGATGGCGGACGGGGTAACCTCGAAGTCACTGAGGGCATACACCCCGGCGGTGACAAACATCGTGACGGCCATGCCGGCAATAGCCGAAAGCGACATCTTCCAGGTGCGGAAGTACAACGCCATCAGCACCGCGGCCAGGAGCACAAAGATCACCAGGCCGATCAGTGCCTGCTTGGTCACGTCAGCACCCCACGTCGGCCCCACAAAGGTTGACGTCACCTCGTTGTCCGTAACGCCATAGGCAGAGGTCAAGCCCTCCTTGATCCGGAGGGTCTCGTCATCGGTGAGCTTGTCGGTCTGGATCCGCATAGTGGTTCCCGCCACGTTGGCAACGCGCGGCACGCTGCCCTCCACCACATCGGTAACGGCTTTTTCGCCCACCGCAGCGTCAGTGGTCTTTACGTTCGAGACCGTGAATTCGGAGCCGCCACGGAACTCGATGCCGAGGTTGAACCCGCCCTTGGCCACCGGAATCAGGATGGACAGGGCAACGGCTACCGCCGCAATGAGGAACCAAATCTTCTTGGCGCCCACAAAGTTATAGGAGCGCTTGCCCGTATAGAGCTCGTTGCCGAAATTAGCGAAGCTTGGCATTACTTGTTCTCCTTCGCTGCAGACTTCGAGGAGCCTGCGAGCTGCTCCTGCTTCTGCGCCATCCGGCGTTCGGCAATGGTCATCCGGCGTTCTGCCTCGGCTAGGGCACCTGCGTTCTTGGCGGGGACCACTGCTGCGGGCTTGTCTTCGGGGGTACGGATACGGCCTGCACCCCGGTAGAGCGGTACAGCGCCCAGGCGCTTGGGGTCAAGGCCGGACAGTCGGTGGCCCTCACCAAAGAACTTCGTACGCGCCAGCAGCTGCAGCGTGGGGTGCGTGAACATAAACACCACAATGAGGTCGGCGATGGCGGTGAGCCCCAGCGTGAAGGCGAAGCCACGGACGTTGCCCACAGCCACAAAGTACAGGACCAGGGCCGCAAGAAGGTTGACGGCCTTGGAGGCAAGGACGGTCCGCTTGGCCCGCTTCCAGCCGTTTTCGACGGCGGACACCAGGCCGCGTCCCTCACGGAGCTCATCACGGATGCGCTCGAAGTAGACGATGAACGAGTCTGCCGTCTGGCCGATGGCGACGATGATGCCGGCCACGCCCGCCAGGGACAACCGGTAGTTTTCGGTCCAGCCCAGGATGGCGATGGCGAGGTAGGTCAGGATGCCGGCCACCACCAGCGAGGCAATGGTCACGAATCCGAGGGCGCGGTACTGGAAGAGCGAGTACACCACCACCAGCAGCAGCCCGATCACGCCCGCAAGGAGGCCCATGCGCAGCTGTTCCCCACCGAGGGTGGCGGAGATCTGCTGCTCGCTCTGGATTTCGAAGCTGATGGGCAGTGCGCCGAACCGAAGCTGGTCCGACAGGGCCTTCGCGCTCTGCTCCGTGAAGCCGCCGGTGATCTGGGGGCGGCCGTCCGTAATGACGGCGAGCGAGCGGGGAGCAGAGATGACCTGGTCATCCAGCACAATGGCGAACTGGGCTTTCGGGTCGTTGCCCGTGTCACCGCCGGCAGCCACGTAGAACTGGTTCAGCCGTTCGGTGACCTCCTTGAATTTGGCTGTGCCTTCGTCGTCGAACTGGATGTTGACGGCCCACTCGTTCGTGACGGCACCCTGCGCGCCCTGCTGAAGCTGGAAGGAGGACGTGACGATGTTGCTGCCCTTGACCTCCACGGGGCCGAGGATGTACTTGACGGCAGGGTTCGTTTCGGAAGCGGGCTCACAGGTGACCAACGGCTTGGCCGGATCCGAACGTTCCTGCTCATCCTGGGCCGGGTTGTCACAGTCCAGGGCTTCAAACTGCCGGTAGATCTCCGGGGTGATCCAGTTGGTGTCGCTGCCGTTGGTGGGTTCCGCCGCCGGCTTGGGCAGCTGGTCCTCAGGGGCCCGCGACTCCTGCGGGACCGGTGCGCCCGCTCCGTTGAGGAGGACGGGGCGGAAGTTCATGTCGGCGGAGGCCTGGATCAGGTCGCGCGTCTGTGTCGAGGGGGTACCGGGAAGGCTGACCACCACGTTGCGCCCCGACTGCGTGCTGATTTCTGCTTCAGCGACACCGGAGCCGTCCACGCGCTGGCGGATGATCGCCACAGCCTGGTTGAGCTGTTCTTCATTGATATCCGAACCGCCCTCCACCTTCGGCGCCAGGATCATCTGGGTGCCGCCTTCGAGGTCGAGCGCCAGTTTGGGCGCCCAGCTCGCTTGGCCGGCCATGGTGCCGCCCGCAAGGACGGCAGTCAGCACGGCGAGGATTACGCCGAGCCAGACCAGGACCCTGAGGCCTGGTTTCTTAGAACCAGTTCGTGCCATTGTTGATCTTTCTCTTATTCACGGAGGAACCGCCGGTGCGTGCTTGTCGCTGGCACCGGCGGCGTTCCGCAGCCGTAGAGGTGTTGTAAAAGAACCAGCCGGACTAGTTGTCCTTCTTGCCCTCATCATTGAGGCGCTTGAGGGTTTCGTCCGGCGTTTCAGCCGTTGAACCGGTGCTTCCGGTCTCCTGGGCGGTGAGGGATGAAGCGTCATCCGGCACGGCGGGGGAAACAGCTTCCGGCGTTGCTGCGGGCTCCACGATCTTGGTGACGGCTTGGCGGTGCACGGTGGCCAGGTTGCCCGGGGAAAGTTCCAGCGTGACCTTGTTCTCTTCATCGTCGATGTCGACGATGCGGCCGAACAGGCCAAAGCTTGTCATCACCTCAACGCCCGGGGCGAACTGGGACTGGAGCGTCGCCTGCTGCTGCTGGGTCTTCTTGTTGCGGCGGAACATCATAAAGATGAAGACGCCGAGCATGGCGAACAGCAGTATCGACATGATGTCAATGCCGCCGCCGGGCTGCGTAGTGGTGGTCTGGGCAGTGATATGTCCGAACACGGGGAAGTTCCATTCTGTACTTGCGTAGAGCTGATTGACAGCGCCGTCCGCTTTGAACGTGTGGCCTGGCACGAACTTGCGCCATCCGTCCACGGGCTGCCGGTAGTGCTGCCTGCGGGAACAAAGACCCGAACGTGCCGAGCGTCATACCAGTCTAAAGGGAAAAACTGAAGGGAGCCTGTTATTGGCTATCCGGGGCCCAGCCTGCCGTGCCCTCGGCGTCCCCGCCGGCGGTTTCGAAGAGGTCCAGCGGCTCCTGCCCGAAAACGCCGGAAGGGATGGCGTAGCCGAGGTGGGTCCAGGCAGGAGCCATGGCGATCCGGCCCCGGGGCGTCCGGCCCAGTAGCCCCTCCCGGACCAGGAAGGGTTCGGCAACGGTTTCCACGGTCTCGGTTTCTTCCCCGACGGCGATGGCGAGGGTGGAGAGCCCGACAGGGCCGCCGCCAAACTTCGTAATCAGTGCCTCCAGCACCGAGCGGTCCAGCCGGTCCAGTCCTTTTTTGTCCACTTCGTACATGTCCAGGGCAGCGGATGCCGCCCGCGCGTCGATCTGATCGATGCCGTGGACCAGCGCCCAGTCCCGTACCCGTCGTAACAGCCTGTTGGCGATACGGGGTGTGCCGCGTGAACGTCCCGCGATTTCGCTGAAGCCTGCGGAGTTGACCTTGAGGTCCAGCAGTCCCGCGGAGCGCCGCAGGACAAGCTCGAGCTCGGCAACGGAATAGAACTCCAGATGCCCGGTGAAGCCGAAGCGGTCGCGCAGCGGCCCGGGCAGCAGGCCGGCCCGGGTGGTCGCCCCCACAAGGGTAAACGGCGGAAGTTCGAGCGGAATCGCTGTAGCGCCGGCCCCCTTGCCCACCACGATGTCCACGCGGAAGTCCTCCATGGCCATGTAGAGCATTTCTTCGGCCGGCCGGGACATGCGGTGGATCTCGTCAAGGAACAGGACTTCGCCCTCCGACAGGGAGGAAAGGATGGCCGCGAGGTCTCCCGCATGCTGAATGGCGGGGCCGCTGCTGATCCGCAGCGGGGCGTTCATTTCGGACGCAACAATCATGGCCAGCGTGGTCTTGCCCAGGCCCGGCGGACCGGAAAACAGCACGTGGTCCGCGCTCCGGCCCCGCATCCGGGAGGCCTGCAGCACCAGTGACAGCTGCTTGCGGACCCGGTGCTGTCCTACGAAGTCGTGCAGGTTCTTGGGCCGGAGCGCGGCCTCGATGGCCCGCTCCTCCGGCTCCTCCCCCGCCGCCACCACGGACGGTTCAGCCACGGCTGCCTACGCGGTTGCCGGCACGTGCCCCGTCCTGGCCCAGCCAGCGAAGGGTGGTCCGCAGGATCTCCGGTACGTTGCCGCGGAAAGAGACCTCCGGATCATCGGCAAGTGCCTTGTCGATACTCGCTGAAGCGTCCTTTTCGGACCAGCCGAGGCTGGTCATGGCGGCGACTACCTGCGGCTTCCAGGCAGCTTCCGCAGCGGTGGGTGCATTGGCTGCACCGGCGGAGCCATGCGGAACCAGCTTTCCGGCGAGCTCCAAGACGATCCGGCCGGCCACCTTCGGGCCGATTCCCGGCACTTTGGTGAACGTTTTGCTGTCCTCTGTGTGTGCCGCCACCCGGATGGCCTCGGGATCGTGCACTGCGAGAACCGCCAAAGCCAGCCGTGGGCCCACCCCGCTCACACTGAGCAGGACATCGAAAACCTCACGCTCGTCGTCGGACGCGAAGCCGAAGAGGGTAAGCGAATCCTCCCGGACGATCAGGGACGTATAAAGCTGGCCCTCCTCCCCCGTGCGGAGCCCGCTGAGGGTCTGCGGCGTGGCGTTGACACTCATTCCCGCGCCGTTGAGGTCAATGACGGCCGTGGACAGCCCAACGTGAGCTACGGTTCCGCGGAGGAAACTGATCAAGGGCCTGGCTCCTGGTGTACTGCCGGGCTGCCATTTGGGAAGAGGGCTGGACCGGCTATCCGAACATATTTACGAATACCCTAGCAAGCAGCCAGGACAATCAACGTGCGCGCCGCACCTTCGCTTCGGCTTCGGCCCACGCTCTTTGAGCCGGCGTCAGCGAAGAACTCCCCGGCCCGGTGGTGGCAACGGCCGCACCGCTGCCTGCTCGCCAGGCGTGAGTGATGGCCAGCGCCAAGGCGTCGGCGGCGTCGGCCGGGCGGGGCGGCGCGTCCAGCCGGAGGATTTTGGTGACCAGCTTGGTCACCGCGTCCTTGTTGGAGTTGCCGCTGCCGGTGACGGCAGCTTTGACTTCCGACGGAGTGTGCAGCGCCACAGGGATGCCGCGGCGCGCAGCGGCGGCAATCACCACGCCGGACGCCTGGGCAACGCCCATCACCGTGCTCACGTTGAGCTGGGAAAAGACGCGTTCGACGGCGAGGACCTGGGGTTCGTAGCGGTCCAGCCACTCGTCGATGGCCAGGGCGATCACCAGGAGGCGCTGGTCCAGCGTTTCCTCCGGCGAGGTTCCCACCACGCCGACGGCCACCATGGTGGCGCGCCTGTTTCGTTCCACGTCCACAACCCCGATGCCGCAGCGGGTGAGCCCTGGGTCAACCCCCAGTACGCGCAGCGTCACGGGCACCCGATGACAGCAGGCGCGCAGGATTCTGCGCGCACCCAGGCCCGAGCAGGCAAGCCGGATTCAGCGGGCAAGGCCGGGCGTCACTCGGATTCCAGGGCGGCCTGGACTTCGTCGCTGAGGTCGGCGTTGCTGTAGACGTTCTGGACGTCGTCGAGGTCCTCCAGGGCATCCACGAGCTTCATGAACTTCCTGGCCGCCTCCAGGTCCAGGGGCACTTCCATGGACGGAACGAACTCGGCCTCGTCCGTGTCGTACTCGATCCCTGCATCCTTGAGGGCATCGCGGACGGCCTGCAGGTCGGTAGGCTCCGAGTGGATTTCGAACGAATCGCCGTTGTCCTTGACTTCCTCTGCACCGGCATCGAGGACAGCCATCAGGATGTCGTCCTCCGTGAGGTCCTTCTTCGGCAGGGACACCACGCCCTTGCGGCTGAAAAGGTAGCTGACCGAGCCGGGATCGGCGATGGTGCCGCCGTTGCGGGAAATGGCCAACCGGACTTCCGACGCCGCGCGGTTTTTGTTGTCCGTCAGGCACTCGATCAGCAGCGCCGAACCCTGCGGGCCCCGGCATTCGTACATGATCTCGGTGTAGTCAACCACTTCGCCGGTGAGCCCGGCGCCGCGCTTGATGGCGCGGTCGATGTTGTCAGCCGGGACGGAGGTCTTCTTGGCCTTGGTGACGGCGAGCTCAAGGCCGGGGTTGCCGGAGAGGTCCGGTCCGCCCATGCGGGCAGCGACTTCGATGTTCTTGATCAGCTTGGCGAACGACTTTGCACGGCGGCTGTCGAGGATGGCCTTCTTGTGCTTGGTCGTTGCCCATTTGGAGTGGCCTGACATGCTTTACGCTTCTCCTCTGATCATGCGGATAAAAAGTTCGTGTACGCGTTTTTCCCCAGTCACTTCCGGGTGGAAGGAGGTGGCCAACAGGTGGCCGGAACGCACTGCAACAATTCTAGCCGTCCCCGGCAACGGGACTGCGTGGGACGCGTGCTCCGGATCCGCCGGTTCCACCTGGGCCAGGATCTCCACATCGGGGCCTACGCGTTCCACCCAGGGGCCCCGGATGAAGACGGCGTGGACAGGAGGAACGCCGGAATCGGTGGCGCTGAAATCCAGTCCCTTAAAGTCCAGGTCGGTTTCGAAAGACTCGCGCTGCCGGCCGAAGGCGTTGCGCCGCACGGTGATGTCCAGGCCCCCGAAGGTCTGTTGCGGTGCTCCGGAAAGGTCAGTGGCCGGGTCGGCAATGTCCGATGCAAGCAGAATCATGCCGGCGCAGGAACCGTACACAGGCAGGCCTTCGGCAATGCGTTCCCGGAGGGGCTCAGCCAGCTCGAAGGCGCGGGCGAGCTTGTCAATTGCCGTGGATTCCCCGCCGGGAATGATCAGCCCGTCCAGGCCGTCCAGTTCCTTCGGGCGGCGGATGGCTACACCCTCGGCGCCGGTTGCCTCGACGGCGCGGAGGTGCTCGCGGAAGTCACCTTGGAGCGCCAGCACGCCGATCCGGAGGCCGGAGCCAAGGCGCGCCAAAGGCGCTGAAGGGGAATTTGTCATCCACCCAGCATACGTGGCCAAGCCTTCCTTACCGGGCCGGTAACCACACCCCGACGGCCGTTCCATGCCCTTGCTGGGATATATTCGAACAATGCTCTACTTCAGTGTTCCGCTCGGCAAGCTGGTTCGCCGGGTGTCCCGGCTACGGGGCGGCGGTTCTGCCCTGCCCGGGCTCGTGGTCGAAAAAATCGATCCCGGCTTCATGCGCCGGACGCTCACCACGCTCCCCCACGGCGTCGCCGTGGTCAGCGGCACCAACGGCAAAACCACCACCACCAAAATGGTGGTGGAGCTGCTGGAGAGCCAGGGACTCAAGGTCTTCACCAACCGCACGGGCAGCAACTTCACCCGCGGTGTGGCCGCCGCGCTGCTGGGTGAGGTGGACTGGCGCGGCCGGCTCGACGCCGACATCGCTGTCCTGGAACTGGACGAGGCCCACGCCGTGCACTTCGTCAACAGCGTCCCGCCCCGGTACTGCCTGCTGCTGAACGTCCTCCGCGACCAGCTGGACCGGTTCGGCGAGATCGACAAGACGGCACAGCTGCTCCAGCACATCGCCGCCAAGACCACCGGGGCTGTGGTGCTGAACCGCGAGGACCCCCGTGTAGCCAGGATTGCCGCCACCCTCACCGGGCAGGACGTCAAGTACTTTGGCCTGGACGATTCACTGCTGGGCACTTTCCCGAACGACGACGACATGCGCGCCGCTCCCGGAAGCCCCGCTCCGGCAGGCCTGCCGGAGAAGCCCGCGGCCGACGTCGTACTCCGCAAAGTAGGTGCGGACACCGCTGAATTTGAGTACGACGGCGTGACGGTCTCCACCGGGATGAAGCTGCGCGGCGTGTACAACATCTTCAATGCTGCCGCGGCGCTGACCCTCGCGCGGAGCATTTGCGGCGGCGGCGCTGCCACCGCCGACCACGACACCCTGCTGACGGCACTCGCCCAGGTTGCGCCCGCGTTCGGACGCGGCGAAAGCCTGACGGTGGACGGCCAGCCCCTGGACCTCGTCCTGGTCAAGAACCCCAGCGGGTTCCGGCTCGGCCTGAAATCCTTCCCCGCCGGCGGTTACGCCACCATGATCGCCATCAACGACAACTACGCCGACGGCCGCGACATGTCCTGGCTCTGGGATGTTGAATTCGACTCACTGCGCGAGGGCGGAGTGGACCAGGTGACCGGCTCCCGCGCCTACGACATGGCCCTGCGCCTGCAGTATGACGAAGTACGGATCGGCGGGGTCGAGACCGAGATTGCGCCGGCCCTTGCCGCCTTCATCAGGGAGGCCCGAGGCAAGCCGAAGCGCATCTTCTGCACCTACACCGCAATGCTGGCCATCCGCCGCGAGCTGTCCAAAATCACCACCGTGGAGGTTGTCTCTTGAGCCACGCAGGCAACGACCCGGCGCAGGAGAGCAAGGGCACCATCCGGGTGGTGCAGCTCTACCCGCGCGACATGAACATCTACGGCGACTGGGGCAACGCCCTGGTCCTCCAACAGCGCATCAGGTGGCACGGCTACACGCCGGAGCTGCTCGAATACAACGTCGGCGACCCCTTCCCGGAGGACGTCGACATCATTGTGGGCGGTGGCGGCCAGGACAGCGGCCAGCTGGTGATCCAGGACGACCTGCAGGCACGCGCGGGAGTGCTGAAGGACCTGGCCGAGGACGGCGCCCCGATGCTGGTCATCTGCGGGCTGTACCAGCTTTTCGGAAGGTTCTTCAAAACACGCACCGGGGCGGTCATCCCCGGCATCGGCGTCCTTGACGTTGAAACCCACGGCACTGATGAGCGCCTGATCGGCAACGTCAAGGTGGCCACGCCGGAGTTTGGCGAGGTGCTGGGTTACGAGAACCACAGTGGCCAGACCTCCCTCGGCAACGGCGTCCGCCCCCTCGGTACCGTGGCCAAAGGCACCGGAAACAACAGCAGCGATGGCCACGAAGGCGCCCGCTACCGCAACATCGTGGCGAGCTACCTGCACGGTTCGCTGCTGCCGAAGAACCCGGCCATTGCCGACTTCCTGATCCGCACCGCCGCCGAGCGAAAATTCGGGTCTTTTGACCCCGGGCAGCCGAACGACCGGTTCGCGGAACTCGCCAGGGAACACGCGGCCCGCCGCCCGCGCTGACCCGCACAACGTGCAGCAAGCCGACGGCGGAACGTTGAACGACGGGTACGCAGAGAAGGGGCCTTCCCCCTCGCTCATTGTAGGTAAAGTGCCAGGCCGCCACGAGCATTTGAGGGTCGTTGTGATGGCGTGACCCGTATGGAAGATTTGCGTTATGACAAACCCCCTGCTCACTCCCAGCACGCTTCCGTTCGCTCTGCCACCGTTCACGGAAATTGAGCCTTCCCACTTCGCCGAAGCGGCAGAGGCAGGATTCGCTGAGCATCTGGCGGAAATCCGGGCGATCACCGAGAATCCCGATCCCGCTACCTTCGACAACACTGCTGTGGTGATGGAGCGCTCCGGCCTGCTGCTGCAGCGGACTGCCGCCGCCTTCTTTACGCTTGTCTCTGCCGACGCTTCCGAGGACATCCGGGATCTTGAAACCCAGCTCTCACCGCGGTTCTCAGCCCATCAGGACGAAGTGTTCCTGAACAAGCCACTCTACGAACGCTTCGCCGCCATCGATGTGGCCGGTCTTGACCCGGAGCAGGCCCGCCTGGTGGACGAATATTTGAAGGAATTCCGGCAGTCCGGCATCCAACTGGATGGCCCAGGGCAGGAGCGGCTCCGGGTGCTCAACGCCGAACTCTCCCGGCTGGGAACCGAATTCGGCCAGCGCGTCAAGGAGGCCATGAAGTCCGCGGCCCTCCTGCTCGAGGACTCCGCCGACCTGGCGGGATTGCCGGCCGACGACGTGGCGGGTGCCGCTGAAGCGGCCCGGGCAGCAGGACACGAAGGGAAGTTCCTCCTGACCCTGATCCAGCCGACCAACCAGCCTGCCCTTGCCGCGCTGGAGAACCGCGACATCCGGCGTCGGCTGTTTGAGGCGTCCGTGGACCGCGGCAGCAGCGGCGGGAACCTCGACGTGCTCGAACTCGCCCGGTCCATGGCGGGCCTGCGCGCCGAAAAAGCTGCTTTGCTGGGCTTCGCCAACTACGCCGAACTCGTGGTGGACCTCCAGACCGCACCCGATTTTGAGTCGGTCCAGTCGATGCTGAACCGGATGGCGCCCGCGGCGGTCCGCAACGCGGACCACGAGGCCGCGGCTCTAGCTGAGGCAGCCGGACACCCCTTGGAGGCCTGGGACTGGGCGTACTACTCGGCCAAGGTCCGCCGCGAAAAGTACGACGTGGACGAGCAGGCCCTTCGGCCCTATTTCGAGCTGGACCGGGTCCTCACGGACGGGGTCTTCTTCGCTGCCACCACGCTTTACGGCATCACCTTCCACGAGCGGGAGGACCTTTCCGGCTACCACCCGGATGTGCGTGTCTGGGAGGTCCGGAACGAGGACGGCACCGCCCTTGGCCTGTTCCTCGGCGACTACTACACCCGTGAGTCCAAGCGGGGCGGCGCCTGGATGAATTCCCTGATGGAACAGTCGTCGCTGCTGGGGACCAAGCCTGTAGTCATCAACAACCTCAACATCTCCAAGCCGCCGGCAGGCGAACCTGCGCTCCTGACCCTGGATGAGCTGCGGACTACGTTCCACGAGTTCGGACATGCCCTGCATGGACTGTTTTCCAACGTGACCTACCCGCGGTTTTCCGGCACGTCGGTCCCCCGGGACTTCGTAGAGTACCCGTCCCAGGTCAATGAGATGTGGATTATGTGGCCGGAGGTGCTGGCCAACTACGCAAAGCACCACGCCACCGGGGAGCCGCTTCCGCAGGACATCGTCGACAAACTTAATGAATCACGGCTCTGGGGCGAGGGGTTTGCCACCACGGAGTATTTGGGGGCGGCGCTGCTGGACCTGGCCTGGCATGTCCTGGGGAGCACCGAGGTACCGCAGGACGCCGTTGCCTTCGAGGACAAGGCCCTGGCGGCAGCCGGCATTGCCCATGCCCTGATTCCGCCGCGCTACCGCACAGGATACTTCCAGCACGTCTTCGCCGGTGCCGGTTACGCGGCAGGCTACTACTCGTACATCTGGAGCGAGGTGCTGGATGCCGAAACAGTGGACTGGTTCACAGAGAACGGAGGCCTCAACCGGACCAACGGTGAACGCTTCCGCCGGGAGCTGCTGTCCCGGGGAAACAGCCGCGACCCCCTGGATTCCTTCAAGACCCTCCGAGGCCGTGAAGCCAGGCTGGAGCCCCTGCTAAAGCGCCGCGGCCTCGACTAACCCCGCTCCCCACGACGACGGCGGCGAGTCACCGGAAAAGGTGACCCGCCGCCGTCACAAGCAGGAGCGCGAATTACCAGCCGCGCTCGGCGAGGCGGTGCGGCTGCGGGATCTCGTCGACGTTGATGCCTACCATGGCTTCGCCGAGGCCGCGGGAGGCTTTGGCGATGACGTCGGGGTCATCAAAGAAGGTGGTGGCCTTCACGACGGCGGCCGCGCGCTGGGCGGGGTTGCCGGACTTGAAGATGCCGGAGCCGACGAACACGCCGTCAGCGCCGAGCTGCATCATCATGGCGGCGTCGGCCGGGGTGGCGATGCCGCCGGCGGTGAACAGCACCACCGGGAGCTTGCCGGCAGCGGCAACTTCCTTGACCAGTTCGTACGGCGCCTGCAGTTCCTTGGCCGCGACGTAGAGCTCGTCCTCGGGCAGGGCCGCAAGCTTGGCAATCTCGGAGCGGATCTGACGCATGTGGCCGGTGGCGTTGGAGACGTCGCCGGTGCCGGCCTCGCCCTTGGACCGGATCATCGCCGCGCCCTCATTAATGCGGCGCAGGGCCTCACCGAGGTTGGTGGCGCCACAGACGAAGGGAACCTTGAAGTTCCACTTGTCGATGTGGTTGATGTAGTCGGCCGGGGTCAGGACCTCGGACTCGTCAATGTAGTCCACGCCGAGGGACTGCAGGACCTGGGCCTCAACGAAGTGGCCGATCCGGGCCTTGGCCATGACCGGCACGGACACGGCGTCGATGATCTTGTCGATCATGTCCGGATCGGACATGCGGGACACGCCGCCCTGGGCGCGGATATCTGCCGGAACGCGTTCCAGCGCCATCACAGCAACGGCACCGGCGTCTTCGGCGATGCGGGCCTGTTCGACGTTTACGACGTCCATGATGACGCCGCCCTTGAGCATCTCAGCCATGCCCCGCTTCACGCGGTTGCTGCCCGTGACGCTGTTCGCGGACGAACCGGCCTCGCTGCTTACATCAGGTGTAGACACAAAAACCCCTATGGGTAGATAGATGACCTTCGCCGGGCGTGCAGGGCGGCACGGAGATGCCATCTGTACACACACCGGGTTGCCGGATCCATTGACCGGGCAGTCCTAATACTAGTCTCACCACACCCGGGCGGCTTAATTCGTCTTAATCAGCCGGGAAAGGTTCCGCAAGTGCCTGGCGCCGTACCGACACCACGCGCTGGACCACGGTGATGAAGCTGGCAAGGGCGAGCAGCACAAGCGTCACCAGCAATACCACCTGCGGCAGCCCAAGGCCGGTAAAGCCGGTGACCACCAGCACGGACACGAGGCGTTCTGCACGTTCTGCGATGCCGATGTTGGCCGTGAATCCCAGTGACTCCGCCTTGGCCCTGGCGTAGGAGACCACCATGCCAAGGACCAGGCAGACGGTGGCTGCCATGGCGATGGGAACATTCGCGCCGCCGGTGAAGAACCAGACGGCCAGACCGGCGAAGAGTGCGCCGTCTGCGATCCGGTCCAGGGTGGAGTCGAGGAAGTTGCCCCAGCGGCTGCCCACCGCCTGCATCCTGGCCATGATGCCGTCCAGGACATCGGAGAAGACAAACGCGGTGATGAACAGCGTTCCCCACCAGAGCTGTCCCAGGGGGTAGAAAACGAGGGCGCCCACCACCACACCGGCGGTACCGATGATGGTCACCGCATCCGGTGAGACGCCGATCCGAAGGAGCCAGCGGGCGAGCGGGGTGAACAGTGCGGTGAAGAACCCGCGGGCGTGCCTATTCAGCATCCGTCTCCCCGGGCCAGGCGTCGGCGACCTGTTGGCGGACCTCGTCAAGGGTCTGCGTGATTGCCTTGGTCTGGGCGATGATGGGGAAGAAGTTCCCGTCACCGCCCCAGCGCGGAACGATGTGCTGGTGCAGGTGCGCGGCGATGCCGGCGCCGCCCACCACACCCTGGTTCATGCCGAGGTTGAATCCGCCCGGGTTTGATACTTTCCGCAGGACCCGCATGGCCGTCTGGGTCAGCTCGGCAAACTCCGCCGTCTCCTCGACGGTCAGGTCGGTGTAGTCGGGAATATGACGGTACGGGCAGACCAAAAGATGCCCCGGATTGTACGGAAACAGGTTCAGCACCACATAGCAGGTCTTCCCCCGGTAGACGATCAGCGCATCCTCGTCGGTCCGGCCTGGTCCGATGCAGAATGGGCAGTCGTTTTCGTTCTTGAACTGGTGCTGGCCGCCCTTGATGTAGGCCATGCGGTGCGGAGTCCACAGGCGCTGAAAGGCGTCCGGGACACCGGCGAGGTCAAAGTCGTCGGTAACGCCGGCATCCCCTGGATATCCTGCGCCTGTGTTCTCCTGCACGGTGCTGTTCCGTTCCGCTAGCTGGTCCGGTTACTGACGGCTTCCGTGATCCGCTTGACTGCCTCTGCCACGGGCACGCCGTTGTCCTGGCTTCCGTCGCGGAACCGGAACGATACGGCGCCTGCCTCGGCGTCATCGCCGCCTGCGATCAGCACAAACGGGATCTTGTCCTTGCTGGCGGTGCGGATCTTTTTGGGGAACCTGTCCGAGGAGGTGTCCACCTCAGCCCGGATGCCTGCTGCCTTAAGCTGGTCGACGACGTCGAACATGTACTCGTTGAACGTCTCTGCCACGGGGATGCCCACCACCTGGACGGGGGCGAGCCAGGCGGGGAAAGCGCCGGCGTAGTGCTCGGTGAGCACGCCCATGAACCGTTCGATCGAGCCGAACAGCGCACGGTGGATCATCACGGGACGCTGGCGGGTGCCGTCGGCGGCCTGGAATTCCAGTTCGAACCGCTCAGGCAGGTTGAAGTCCAGCTGGATGGTGGACATCTGCCAGGTGCGGCCCAGGGCGTCCTTTGCCTGCACGGAAATCTTGGGGCCGTAGAACGCGGCTCCGCCCGGATCCGGAACAAGCTCCAGCCCTGATTCCTGCGCCACTTCGGCGAGGGTCCTGGTGGCTTCGTCCCAGGCAGCGTCGTCTCCCACGTACTTTTCGGGATCCTTGGTGGAGAGCTCAAGATAGAAGTCGTTCAGCCCGTAGTCCTTGAGGAGGCCGAGGACGAAGTTCAACGTCTTGGTGAGTTCATCCTTCATCTGCTCGCGGGTGCAGTAGATGTGGGCGTCATCCTGTGTCATGCCGCGGACACGGGTGAGGCCGTGCACCACGCCGGACTTCTCGTACCGGTAGACCGAGCCGAATTCAAACAGGCGCAGGGGCAGCTCGCGGTAGGAACGGCCGCGGGACCGGAAGATGAGGTTGTGCATGGGGCAGTTCATGGGCTTCAGGTAGTAATCCTGGGCCGGCTTGCGCACGGTGCCGTCCTCGTTGAGTTCCGCATCCACCTGCATGGGCGGGAACATGCCTTCCTTGTACCAGTCCAGGTGTCCGGAGACCTCGTACAGGTGGCCCTTGGTGATGTGCGGCGTGTAGACAAACTCGTAGCCCGCCTCGACGTGGCGCTGCCGCGAATAGTCCTCCATCTCCTTGCGGATGATGCCGCCCTTGGGGTGGAACACCGGCAGGCCGGAGCCAAGCTCGTCGGGGAAGGAGAACAGGTCCAGTTCGACGCCGAGCTTGCGGTGGTCACGCCGCTCCGCTTCAGCGAGACGTTCCTGGTAGGCCTTGAGTGCGTCCTTGGTGGGCCAGGCCGTACCGTAGATCCGCTGCAGCTGCTGGTTTTTCTGGTTACCCAGCCAGTAGGCGGAGGACGAGCGGGTGAGGGCGAAGGCGTTCGAAATCAGCTTGGTGTTGGGCAGGTGCGGGCCGCGGCAGAGATCGCACCAGACGGTGGTCCCTTCCTTGCGCTCAACATTGTCGTAAATGGTGATGTCACCGGCGCCCACTTCAACGTTAACGCCCTCACCGGCTTCGGCAGCCTCGTTTTTCCTGCCAAGGAGTTCGAGCTTGTAGGGCTCGTTCTTCATCGCTTCGCGCGCCTCGTCCTCGGAGACCACACGCCGGACGAACTTCTGGTTCTGGTTGACGATTTTGAGCATCATCTTTTCGAGGGTTTTGAGGTCCTCGGGGGTGAAGGGCTCGGCCACGTCAAAGTCGAAGTAGAAACCGTCGGTGATGTAAGGACCAATGCCCAGCTTGGCTTCGGGGCGCAGTTGCTGGACGGCCTGGGCCATCACGTGGGCGGTGGAGTGGCGGAGTACGTTCAGTCCGTCGGGGGAATCGATGGTGACGCCTTCGACGTTGGCGCCTTCCGGAAGTTCCTGGTCCAGGTCCTTCAGTTCGCCATTGACGCGGGCAACAACAACATCACGGCGCTCAAAGAAGAGTTCCGCACCGGTTGTCCCGGTAGTCACCTTGGTCTCTTCGCCATCGACGAGGAGGGTGATCTGCTGGGCATCTGACACGGGTGTCTCCTATTCAAAGTTAAGGCTTCATAGCTTGTGGCGTACGGGGACCACAGCCAGCCACCGTCAATGCTATCGGTTCAGCAAAGGGCCGACCAACGCGGCGCACGGCAGGCTCAGCCGTTGAATCCCGTGATGGCCAGGCTCCTGCTGATTCCATCCAGTGGATGCGGGCCGTCAGGGGCACTGGTCTCCGAATCCGGGAAGGGCAGGGTTTCGGTGCGGCTGAGGTCCCAGGCCATGCTTGCGCTGAGGCTGATTCCCCGCGGGCCCGTCCTCCGGGTAGTGCCGCGGATCAGCAGCAGCCGGGTTCCGAACAGGAGCTGGCCGGCATTCTCCTGGGCCTCGTGGAAGAAGACTGAATCAATGCAACCGGTGCCGTCGTCAATGCTGATGAACACCACCCTCCTGCCCCCACGCATGGGGGGCGTCTGGGTGGCTACCCGCACTCCGGCCACCAGGACTTCCGTCCCGTTGCGCAGGCCCAGGAGCTTGTCCGCGGTGGTGACTCCCAGCCTGTCCAGCATGGGCCGGTGGCTGTCCATGAGGTGGCTGCTGAGGTCCACAGCCATCAGGTCCAGCTCTGCCCGCACGTTTTCGATGAGACTGGGTTCCGGGAGCCCCGGCTTGACGTTGCGCAGTTCCACATCGCCCAGGGGCAGGGACAGCTGCCCTTCAAGGACCTCCACCCCTTTCCGCCCGCTGCCCGCACTTTGGAGCTGCTGCAGGTGCTGGACCAGGTCTGCCCGGTTGGCCACCCCACCGGCCTCACGGTGCAGGGAATCAAAAGCACCCAGCTGGGCCAAACGTTTGATGCTTGGCTTGCTTAACCGCGAGCGCGCGCGGAGGTCTGCGAGTGAGTCATACGGCTGGCCCGCCACGATTCTTTTCAGTTCAGTGGCGGACAGCCCGTAAATACCGTTCAGGCTGAGCCTGATTCCCAGCTTTCCCGCATCGGGCCCCTGCCTGACCCGTTCCACCCGGTACTCCCCCTTACTGCGGTTGATATCAAGGGGAAGGATGGGGATGCCCAGCCTTCTGGCTTCCGCCACCAGCAGTCTTTTGGGGTACATGCCGGGATCGTGTTCCCAGAGGCCGGCCAGGAAGGCTTCGGGGTGATGCGTCTTCAGCCAGGCGGACTGGTAGGTGGGCACGGCGAAAGCGGCTCCGTGGGCTTTGCAGAAGCCGAAGCTGCCAAAGGCCTTCAGGGTCCCCCAGACGTTGTCCACTACTTCCGGGGAATACCCTTTCTTCCGGGCTTCCCTGCGGAAGAACTCCTCAACATTCAGTTCCAGGACCTCGTTGCCCAAGGCACGACGGAATTCATCGGCTTTGGCCAGGCCGCAGCCGGTCATCACGTTGAACGTTTTCAGGATCTGTTCATGGAAAACGGTCACCCCGTGGGTTTCCGCCAGGACGGGCTTCAGGTCCGGGTGGGGGTACACCTCGGGTGCAAAACCATGCCGGTGCTCCAGGAATGGCCGGACCATGTCCGATTTCATGGGCCCGGGCCGGAAAAGCGAAATGTCGATGATGAGGTCGTTGAACTCCCGCGGCGCCATCTTGCCGATCAGTTCGCGCTGCCCGGGTGACTCAATCTGGAAGCAGCCCAGGGTGTGTGTGCTCCGGATTAGTTCAAAGGTGGCCTCATCATCCAGGGGTATGGCGTTGAGGTCGATGTGCCCGTTTTCTGCGATGTAATCCGGGCCGGACCCGTCCTGGCCTGCATCATGTTTCCCTGCAGCCACCACTTCCTCTTTGGACGAGTGGATCCTGATGACCTCTCGGACCGCAAACGCCATGGCGCTTTGCATCCTGACACCCAGGACGTCGAGCTTCAGCATGCCCATGGGATCCATATCGTGTTTATCGAACTGGCTCATGGGCAGCCCCAGGCCGCTGGGCTGGACCGGGGTGCGGTCCAGCAAGGTTGCGTCCCCCAGGATCACACCACAGGGATGCATCGAGATATGCCGCGGCAACCGGTCAAGGCGTTCCGTCAGGTCCACCAGCAGGTCCAACTGCTGGTTGCCGTGGGTATCGCGCTGTTCCACCCGGCCCGCAAATTCCCTCAGTTCAGGCTTTTCCTGCAATGCCTCCCGGAATTTCCGGGCCGAAAACCGCCACAGCTGTTTCGCGATGTCCCCCACGTCGCCGTCATCCATGCCCAAAGCCAAGCCGGCATCCCGGACTGCGCCTCTTGCCCGGTAGCCGTTCTGCATACTCATCAGCGTGACCCGCTCGGCGCCGAAGCGCTCGAAGATCCGGCGGTAGACGTTATGCCTTTCGGCGCTTTCGACGTCGATGTCGATATCAGGCAGGGTGGCCCGGTCCCGGGAAAGGAAGCGCTCGAAGATCAGGTCATGCTGCAGTGGATTTACCTGGCTGACGTCGATCAGGTAGTTGACGAGGCTTGATGCACCAGATCCGCGGGCCGCCGCCCTCACCCCCATGTCCTGGATCATGCGTGAAACTTCGGCAACTGTAAGGAAGTAGGACGAAAAACCCAGGTTCTGGATAATGCCCAGTTCGTGCTCGAGCCGGTACCGCATTTCCTCTTCCCGGGTTCCCGAAATACCCGGGAACCGCCTCCCGATTCCCGCCTGGCAGCGCTGCACCAGTTCAAGATGCGGATCCTGGTTGATCCCGATGACTGAAGCTTCCGGCACCACAGGCTGTTTCCAGCCCATATCGGTGACGGGGTCCATCCTGCAGAGATCGGCGAGCGCCTCCGTTTGTGCCATCAGTTGTTTAAGGTCTGCTGTACCGTATCCGGCGGCGGAGATGATTTCCTTGCCCAGTTGCAGCATGTGGGCGGCGGATTTGAGCCAGCCCTGGCCATTGGGTTGGAGCATTGGCTCCTGGGCCAGCTCCGGCAGCGATTTGAGGGTCCGGGCTGAATCCAGGACGTCGGCGGTGGCGGCTCCGTCCTCCGCGCAGTACCTCACCGCGTTGCTGAGGATTGCCGGTATGTTGTGTTCTTCCGCGAGCTTGAGCATCCGGACGGCATGCGAGGTGCTCAGCGGGGCCCCCGGGGCGCTGAGCTGCGAAACGATCTCGGTGACCACTGTTCCGGCGGGCATGGCGTCGAGCCATTGCTTGAAGAGTGTCCGCGGGCGCAGGTACCGGCGGCCGCCCATGGCACGACCAACATCGGAATCCGGCCCGATCAGGACCATCAGCACGGGTTTGAGGGTCCGGGGATCAAGGGTGCGGGAAGCAAGCTCCGCCCTGGTGACTGCCACAGGCACGGTTCCCCCGGATTTCCCCGAGGTGCGGGCATGGGCATCGGACACCAACCGGCACAGAGCACGGTACCCGGCCCCGTTGTTGTTGCCGCGGGCGAGCACCACCACACGGCCCGCCAGCTGGGTGCGGTGATCGCCGTCGTCGTCATAAACCGCCAGGTCCACCCCAACTATGGGATCAATACCCGCATCCATGCACGCCTTCAGGTGCTTGACGGTTCCGTACAGGCCGTCACGGTCGGTGCAGGCGAGCGCGGTAGCGCCGTCGGCAGCGGCGGCCTGGGCCAGTTCCTCAGGCCAGGAAACGCCATAGTGGGCACTGAAGGCGGTGGAGACGTGGAGGTGCGTGAAGCTCATGCTGTCCGCGGGCGCAGGGCGTCATGGATCCGCAGGAGCCGCCAGCGGCCGCTCCGGACATGGCGGGTCAAGTCAAGGGTGAGTGGTTCTTCCTGGTCATTGAACGCGCCGGAACAAGCAGCCGATGGAAGCACCTGGACCCGCCAGATCTCGTGGTCCACCAGTCCGGGACCGGTTCCCAGCGGCGCTCGGCTTTCCTCGGCCCACCACTGCCGGCGCTCGTACCATCGGACTGGCTCGGCGCAGACCGAATAGGGCCGCCCTGCCCATTGGAGGCTCACCGGCTGGCCTTCCGGATTGCAGGCAACGTCCACGGATTCGCTGAACATCCCCATGGGCACCTCCCTGACAGAGCAAGAAATAAGGACACATTCGAATATGTGTTCGAATACTTCAAGTCTAAGCCAGCGGCGGCACAAATCCTAGGCGGGGGTGGACGGACCGATCGGCAGGGAGCAGGATTGTGCCATGAGCACCCATGACGCACTCCTCAAGCAGGTCAGCATCAAAGCCCAGGACTCCACCCTCGTGGCCACTTTCGACATAGACGGCAACATCCCCGGTTCCGGTGCCTACGTGGTAGGGCTTGTGGCTGCCAGCCCGGACTACTCATCACAGCGGCGCCTGGGCATTGAGTTCATGAACGGGGAGGCGATCGCCTTCTTCTCGTTCAACCATGAACAGAGCGCGGAGGAGAACTACGATCTTTCCGGGGTCACCCACTCGGGCAACACCATCACCGGCCATTTCCCGCTGGCAGCCATTAACGGGCTCGGCAAAGGGCACGTGATGACCGGCTTCAGCGAAGCGGACGGCCGGGATTTCCAGTCCGGCGTTCCGGTGGAGGAAAACCTGTAACAGCTGGGCTGAAGAAGCTCAGCTGTTTTCTTTGTGGACCCGGAGTTCGAGTTCGATGAACCCTGAGATCATGGCCCGGTAGGTGGACTCAACGATGTCCGGGTCGATGTCCTTCTTCACAGCAGCCGAGCGGACGTGCTCGATAATCCGCTCCACACGGCCGGGGGCACGGACCTCGGCGTCGTCACCCTTGAGGGTTCCGGCGATCCTGATCAGCCGTTCACGGCGGGCAATGAGGGTGACAATCTGGTCATCCACCTCGTCAACGGCAACCCGGACGGCAGCGAGCTGTTCCTTGTCGGCCAGTGCGTCTCTATCGTTCCCTTGAATTGTTGCCATCCTCTGACAGTATCGAACCATGCAGCCCAGAGTCGACTTCATTTCACTAGGCGTCCGCAGCGTTCCGGCGTCCCGCTCCTTCTATGTTGAGGGCCTTGGCTGGCCAGTCCACCGCGAATTTCCTGGGGATGTGGTGTTCATCCAGGTGAACCACGGCCTGGTCCTGTCGCTGTGGGACGTCCGCCAGATGCAGGCCGATGCCGGCGTCAGCGAGCCCGGCCCGGTCCCATGCATCACCCTCAGCCACAACCTTCCCAGTACCGGGGATGTTGACCGGGTCTTGGAAGAGGCTGCCGCAGCGGGAGCAACCATTATCGCCGAGCCCATCACCCAGCCCTGGGGCGGCTACAGCGGGTACTTCGCAGACCCTGACGGCTTCCGCTGGGAAGTGGCCTACAACCCCACGTGGGCAGTGGACGACGCCGGATCCGTCAGCGTTTAGCCCCTCGGCCAGCCGGGCCGGGGCTGCTTTGGCCGCGGCTTAGAAGAGGGCTTCCACCGGGCGGATCAGCTCGGGGCCGTTGTTGCGGACGTTGCCCACCTCTTTGCCCACTGATTCAACGTGCCAGTCCGACGCCACGTCCTTGACCCCGGACCGGACCAGGTCAACCAGCGCCGCAGCGTCGCCGGCGTGCGGGTCGAGCCACACCTGCATGGTGGCCTTGTCCATCGGCAGCGGCACCCGGTCATGCAGCGCGGTCAGCTTGCCGAAGACGGTTGATTCGCTGCCCGGCGGCGGAGTGTCAGTGGTCAGGATGGACGTGGAAAGCATCCAGCCGCCGGGCTCCCCTGCGGGCCAGGACGGATCGTTCCACCACTCATAGAGCCCGGCAAAAACCAGGCCGCGGCACCCTCCCGGATGCACGTAGTAGGGCTGTTTCGCCTTCCCGGTCCCCTGCTTCCATTCGTAGTAGCCGTCCGCGGGCACCGCGCAGCGGCGAGACTGGACAGCCTTCCGGAATGCCGGCTTTTCCAGTACGGACTCGCTCCGGGCGTTGATCATCCGCGAACCGATGCCCGGGTCCTTGGCCCAGGACGGGACCAAGCCCCAGCGCGCCACATGAAGCTGGCGCACCTGCCTGGGCTCCGGGCCCTCGTCAATCAAACGCTCCAGGACAATAGGCACATCGTCAGTCGGCGCAACGTTCCACGACGGCGGGATGCTCACCTCCTCCTCGAGCTCGGCGTCGAACTCCGCCAAGAGGTCCCCCACGGCACGTGCCATTACATAGCGTCCACACATTGCTCCAGCATGCCATCGGCGGCAGGAGCTGTCATCCAAGGACGCCAGGGCCGCGCTGTAGCTGGGAATACGCGGCTTCGCGCTACCGTTGACGGTAAGGAAACACTGACCGACTCATAGGAGAAACTTATGGACTTCACTCCCGAATCCGGCACCATCACCATGTTCTCCACCACCTGGTGCGGCTACTGCAACCGGCTTAAGAAGCAGCTGGACTCGCAGGGCATCGGCTACACCGAGATCAACATCGAGGAAGTGGAAGGCACCGCCGAACTCGTGGAGCAGCTCAACGGCGGCAACCGTACGGTTCCCACCGTCCTCTTCCCGGACGGCACCGCGGCCACCAACCCGTCCGCTGCCGAGGTCAAGACCCGCCTCGCGGCCTAGCCGGCAAACCGAACCAGAGGTTCGGAAACCCACGCGTCCGCCGTGGGAGACGTGCAATACACAGAACGGGACCAGCACTTCGGTGCTGGTCCCGTTCTGACAGCCGGGCAGTGGCCCCCTGTGCGGGTCAAGCCCCCAGGCTGCTGAAGGCAGCGGTGTTAAGGGTGGCATGGCCCGTATAGGTGGCCAGCAGCGCGTCCTCCACTGCGGCAACATCCACCCCGGGCACAAGATCGTTGACGGCTCCCGCAGTGGCCGGGTCCCACTCCAGTCCCAAGGCCGCGTAACTTTCTGTGAGGACCCTCCGGATGGGGGCGGAGTCCTCCGCCACAATGACTGAGCTGAACAGCCAGCCGCCGGACACCACCCGCTGGGCTGTGCCCACCAGCTTCACCTGCGGGCCGCCGGCGGGAGCCGAACCGTGCACGCTGTATTCCCCGGGGCAATACTCACCGGGTATTTCTCCCACGCCCGCCTGCACCCCTACGCTGCGCAGCGTTTCGGCAAACAGCTCCCCGAAGTACCCGAACCTGCTTTTGGATCCGGCAATGGCGTCAGAGTCCGGTTCGATGTGGTCCACCACGAGTGTTCCCTGGTGGTAAGCAGCCGCGCGCCCTCCCGCCCGCCGGACCAGCGGCTCAAAGCCGTTGTCGCGACAGGCCTGGGCCGCCGCGTCGAAGCCGGGCAGCCGCGTGTCCCGCTGGCCGAAGGCGACGGTGGGGGCAGGACGGTACAGCCGCAACGTGGGGCCGATGTCCCCCGCCCTCGCCTTGGCCAGGAGCTCAAGGCCAAATTCCAGGTCGCGGGCCGCGCCGAGCGACTCTTCCTGCCGCACCACCGTGAGCGTGTGGGATCCCGGTCCGGCGTGGTGCATGTTGCTAAGCTCCCCTATGGTCATCTTGCAATTCCTTGTTGTCGCCGCCGCGTTCGCAGTTATTGACGGCGTGTGGCTTAAGCTGATGAACCCGTTTTACCGGAGCCACATCGGCGATTTGCTGGCGGACAAGCCAAACCTAGGGTACGCCGTCGCCTTCTACGTCATATACATTGCCGGGATTGTCTTCTTTGCCCTCCGTCCCGCGCTCGACGGCGGCAGCTGGCTTACCGCGCTGGGCTACGGTGCGGCGCTGGGCGCCTTTGCCTATGCCACCTATGACCTCACCAACGCGGCCACCCTGAAGGTGTGGCCGCTGCAGCTGATTGTGGTGGACATGCTGTGGGGCGCGGCGCTCACAGGGTTGTCCACCTTCGCGGGCTGGCTGGTCTTCCAGGGCCGGAGCTGAGCCGCCTCGGCCGGAATTTCAGGTCCTGCGCACGGTCAGGATCTGCTCTGCCCGGCCGAAGGGTCCCTGGAGGTCGTGCAGCACCGTTGAGGTAAGGCCGATGCCGTCCCGGCCGAAGGAGACGGCGTTGTCCAGCCCCAGCCACTCCCCCTCCGGGCGGCGATACATGTGGATCTGCAGGTCCAAATTCGGGAATGCATAGCTGTCCTTGCCCGGAGGGACCCGTGCGGCGATGCCATTGGCGGTGTCCACCAACCCCATCAGCCGGGCGAGGTCGCCGCTGTCAGCGCGGTCCGTCAGGGGGTGGTCAGTGCGCAGCCACACCTTCCCGGCCCCGGGGCGGTGCCCTTCGGCTACACGCATCTCCAGGGAACGGATGTAGCCGCCGGGCCACACTGACGGGCCGTCGTAGGGCTTGCATTCATCAGGTCCGGGAATGGTTATGTCTTCAACCGCGGCCACCTCGGAGGTATCGCTGGTGATCATCCGCCAGGCCGTTGCCCGGATGGCCGTCCGGCCGCCGGCCACCAGCTCGGCCTGCAGCAGTTCGATGGTCCGCCCCGGCCGCAGCGTGGTGGTTTCGATATGGAATTCACCGCCGGGAATCAGTCCCAGGATCTCGTAGCTGAGGCGGGCCATCCGCATGCCGCTGCGCGGCTGGTGGCGCTCAAGGCTGTCGGCCATCAGCCCGGATGCCGGCGCCATGTGTTGCTCATGGACGTTCCAGGCGCCCTGGGCGTGGATGGTGGAACGGAAACGACCGGCGCCCAGGGATTGGTAATAGAAGTTTCCCTCGGCCAGTTCAGGCAGATCAGCGGTCAACGGCGGGCCTTCCAGGAGATTTCAGTGAATTGGCAATAACTCTATCGTTTTGCCCCGGGGCCGCCGGCCGGGGCTGCTTTCCGACGCGGCGAAATGTTGGAGCCTGGCGGCTGTCATCTGGGTAGACTCAGGAACTGGTCCTGTCAGCAACCCTCGGAAGAGGTGTTCCATTGCGCGTCATCAGTTACAACCTTCGCGAGCACAAAGCGAGCGGCGAACTCCTCGCTTTGGCACGGAATCACGATATTGATGCGCTTTGCCTCCAGGAGGTGGACTCCAGCGACCTCCCGGAGACCCTGGGCCCGCTTCACCTCGCGGACGCCACCAAGGCGAACCGGCTCGGGCTGGCCATCTATTACCGCACCAGCAGGTTCACGGCCTTGGATACGCAGTCCTTCGCACTGAAAAAGTCGATGCATGACAGGGTGCTGGCGCCGGCGCATGAGCGGCTTATCGGTACCAGGGTGATGGACAACGAGACGCAGCACGAACTGGTGATCGGCTCCTTCCACGCCGCGCCCCTGACGGCCTCCAACTCCCTGCGGCGGAAGCAGATCCATGCGGCCCATGCGGAACTCCTGAGCATGGGCAAGGGCTTGATGACGCTGATGGTGGGCGACTTCAACTACCCGTTCTTCACCAAGAACCTGCACGTCCACATGAAGAATTCGGGGTACGCACTGTCGCTGAGCAACCGGCGCACGTACACCCGCTACAAGGTCTTCAAGGGCCATTTCGACTTCGCCACGTCACTGGGGCTGGACATCACCAGCGTGGAGACCCTCCCGCGCGGCAATTCCGACCACCTGCCCATCCTGGTCACCGCCGAATACGGTCCGGACTACTGACCCGCGTCCGGACTACGCTCCGGAGGCCAGCCGCTCCCGCAAGGCCGGCCACGCCGCCGCGAAGCCTGGATGCAGTTCCTGACGTTCCACGTCGGCCAGCGGAATCCACAGCAGTTCGATGCTCTCCGGATCGCTGATCACCGGGTCAAACGGCTCCGTCACCCGGACCACGACGGTGGTGTAGGACCAGTAACCCAGGTCCAGCACCGACGTGAAGAGCACGTCAACACTCTCCGCCGGAACGGCAGCCTCCTCATACGCCTCACGCAAAGCGCCCACGACGGCGTCCTCGCCTTCGTGGAGCGCCCCGCCGGGCAGTCCCCAGGTTCCGCCATTGTGGCTCCAGATGGCGCGGTGCTGCAGGAGCACACCCTTGGCGGGGTCATAGGCAAGCACCCCGGCCGCGCCGAACCTGCCCCAGTACCGGCCGCGTTCCCCTTCCACCCAGGCATCACCGGGATCGCGGGGACCCGTGCGGACAGGCGGCGTGGAGGACTGTGTTGAAGCCGGTGAGTGATCCATCGCTCCAGTCTGACAGGTGGAGCGGCGCATCACCCCGCGGCGCTAGTGCCCGTTGCCGCGTTCGACCGCGAAATCACCGCCGGGATACATGATGGTTTCGTGGCCATCGTCGAAGCGGACCAGGTAGGGCGGCGTTCCGGCCTGGCCCCGGACCTCGAGAATCACACCGTGCCGGTCAGTGGAACCGACCGTCCTGCCGTGAACAATGATGCGGTCTCCTTGTGCTGCCTCCATGGCTATCACCTCCAGCCCCAAGATTACGACTGTCCGCCATGCGGGAACAGACCCAGGGGAAAGGGCAACCGGCACCGGGCCCGCATGGCAAGATTTCCCCATGCCGCTGAATCTTCTCCTGCTCGCCGATACCCATGTGCCCAAGCGCGCCAAGGAACTCCCCGCGCAGGTGTGGGCCGCCGTCGAAAGCGCCGATGTGGTGTTCCATGCCGGCGACTGGGTGACGGCGGACCTGCTGGACCAGCTTGAGCGCCGCAGCCGCCGCCTGATAGGTGTCTACGGCAACAACGACGGCCCCGACCTGCGCGCCCGGCTGCCTGCAACGGCAACCGTGACGCTTGAGGACGTCCGCTTCGCCGTGGTGCACGAAACCGGCCAGGCGAAGGGCAGGGAAGCCCGGGCCGAGGCGCTTTATCCGGGCGCGGACGTACTGGTCTTCGGGCACAGCCACATACCTTGGGACACCACCGCTCCGGGAGGTCTGCGGCTGCTGAATCCCGGCTCACCCACAGACCGGCGCCGTCAGCCTGCCTGCACCTACATGACGGCGGTGGTGGATTCCGGCGCGGTCAGGGACGTCAGGGTCGTCACGGTCCAGCGGGACTAAACCGGACTGGACCCGCAACACAAACCCGGGTTGGCAGGGACCGGGCGAATTGCCTAGGCTGGAACGCTAAGCATGCTTAGTTTTTTCGTGTTCCACCCCTACGCACCAGGAGGACCACCATGACAGACCAGTACACCTTCCGCAATCCGGTCACCGCCTACGGGAAAATCTCGCCGCCCAAGCAGGACCAGCCCGAGCCCGGCCTGGACGCGGAGCTGGAGCCCAAGGCGGATCTCGGCGAGGACACCTACCGCGGAACCGGCCGGCTGGAGGGCAGGAAGGCCATCGTGACGGGCGCGGACTCCGGGATCGGCGCGGCCACGGCCATCGCCTTCGCCCGTGAGGGGGCCGACGTCGTCCTGTCCTACCTGCCCGAGGAGGAGGAGGACGCGGCCCGCATCGCGGGACTCATCGAGGCCGCCGGCCGCAAGGCCGTCAAGGTTCCCGGCGACCTGAAGGACCCGATTGTGTGCCGCGAGGTGGTTGACACCGCCGTGGCTGTTCTCGGTGGAGTGGACATCCTGGTCAACAATGCAGGCAAGCAGGTGGCCCAGGAGGAGCTGGCCGACATCACCGACGAGCAATTCGACCACACTCTGAAAACAAACGTCTACGCGATGTTCTGGCTGACGAAGGCTGCCCTCCCGCACATGCCGGCGGGGTCCACCATCATCAACACCACCTCCATCCAGGCGTACAACCCGTCCCCCACGCTGGTGGACTACGCCACCACCAAGGCCAGCATCAACAACTTCACCAAGGGACTGGCCCAGCAGCTCGCACCCAAGGGCATCCGTGTCAACGCCGTGGCACCGGGACCCATCTGGACGCCGCTGCAGGTCAGCAGCGGCCAGCCCAAGGACGAACTGCCGGAGTTCGGCCAGTCCACTCCCCTGGGCCGTGCGGGCCAGCCGGCGGAGCTCGCCCCGGCGTATGTCTTCCTGGCATCACCGGAGTCAAGCTACGTCGTCGGGGAAACGCTGAACGTCAATGGCGGCAACCCCACGCCGTAGCCAAGGTCTTACTGACAGGCCGACGGCGGTGCCTCATGCGGGATGCGCAAGGCACCGTCGTCGGCCGTTAATCCTCAGCCCTTACCTGGCGTCCTGGTCCGCCAGCAGGTCATCGGTGGCGGCGTCGGGCTGCCCATCGAAGAACTGGGCAAGGACGGTTTTGAAAACAGTTTCCCCGGGGGCCGCGCGCAGGAACAGCGTCATGGACGAGTGCAGCTTCCGCGCATCGATGCCGCCGAGGATGTCCTCCGCGGAGCGCCCGGTATGGTTGGTGATGGCCAGGGCGCAGTCGAACAACCGCGGACCCAGCACCGCATGGTCCAGGTAGTCCCGGGCTTCAGCCAGGGATTTGATGGCATACCGGCGTGACATGTCGCTGTGGCCCAGGCCGGCGATCTGGGGAAAAATAAACCACATCCAATGGCCGGACTTACTGCCCATCTGCAGTTCTGCCAGCGCCTGGTCATACGCTCCGCCGCTGTCCTGCGCGGCCACAAATCGTTCCAGGTCATAGGGTTCGTTCATGGGTGTCTCCTTGTGGTGGGGCTTCGGGGCTGGATTGCGGCTCGAGGAAGCCAGCGGCGCTGAGCAGCCGGGCATCCGGGTCGGTCCGCCAACGGGCAAGGACAACATCTGCGCGTTGCCGGTCGCGCCCGCTTAGCCGTGCCAGGAACGGCGCCACGACGTCGGCCAGCAGGGGGTCTGTCAGTTCCGGGGTGCCGGCAGTCCGCAGGAAACCCTCGATGCGGGTCAAGTCCGAATGGCGCAGGAGTGACACTTTGGACTGCAGCAGGACAACGGCGGCGAGCCTGCGTTCGTACACTGCCCTGGCGCCGGGCCGGGGCAGCCCCCACAGGGCTGATGCCAGCTGCACCACGCCATCGTGGTCGAGGTCCTTGTACTTCCGCAGCGCGTCGCGGATGATTCCCCGGACAGCGCCGACGGAGGAACCGTAGGAGGCCAGTAGACCGCCCAGCCGGTCCTCGACGTCGTCCGCCCGGTACCAGGCGCCCTCGTTCTGCAGCGTGCGGTCAACGAATACAGCGGCAGCCGCCACACAATCCATGCCGCTGCTCATGGGCGGCCTGCCGAGGCGTGTCGGATGCAGAACGGGGTCCACGGCCGTGCCTCCAGCCTGCCTTCGGCGATGGCGTCCCCGCAGACGGCGCAGGTCCCGTAGGTTCCCTCAGCGATTCTGGCCAAGGCTGCGTCCACCTGATCCAGCCCGGCACTGCTCTGCTTCAGCAGGGCGGAGGCCTGGGACAGCTCGAAGGCGATGGTGGGGCCTTCCGGATCGTGTTCGTCATCCACGTTCGAGTCCTGGCGCGCCGAGTTTGCGGAGGCGATGTCCGCGCGGAGCGCCGGAAGGAGGGCAATCTTCCGCTCCCGCTCCTCCTCGAGCAGGATCCGGAACCGTTCAAAGTCGGACATGGCAAAAGCCTAGCGCGAGTGGTTCGGGTACCCGCTTCAGCCGCGCATTGAAGGCTGGCGTGCCTTCATCGGTTATGCGATCGAGTTCCGCGCCGACTCAGGGTTTGGCAGGAACGCCGGGGCCTAAAGGTGCTGGCCAAACCAGGCGAGGGTGTCGTTCCACGCGGCCGTGGCCTGGGCTTCGTTGTAGCGGTCGCCGGTGTCGTTGTGGAAGGCGTGCTCCACGCCGGGGTAGACGGTGATCTGGTGGACAACGTTGGTTGCCGCAAGCGCATCCTTGAGCGCAGGCACGGCGGCGGTGATGCGTTCATCACGTTCAGCGTAGACTCCAAAAACTGCCGCTTTTATGCCCGGCACCTTGCCCAGGTCGGGGGCGGGGCCATAAAACGCGGCCGTGGCCTTCAGCCCGTCCAGCTCCGTGGCTGCCTGCCAGGTGATTCCGCCGCCGAAGCAGTAGCCGGTCATGGCGATGCGCTGGCCGTCCACAAAGTCCTGGCCCCGGAGATACTCCACCGCTGCCTTGAAGTCGGCAATGTGACGCTGGGCGCCTGCCTGGGTGAGGGCACCGGGAACAGCGTCACGGTCCAGGTTCGCAGTCCCGCCTTCCCGGCTCAGCAAATCAAGAGCCAGGGCAACGTAGCCCTCTCCCGCAAAGCGCCGCGCCACGTCTTCTATATGGGCTGTCAGCCCTCGGTTCTCATGGCAGATTAGCACTGCAGGGCTGCGCCCTGCCCGCTCCGGCTTGGCCTGGTAGGCGCTGATAGAGGTTCCCCCGGACGGAAAATGGATGGTCGCCGTCGTCATCCCTGATGCGCCCTCCGGGAGGGAAAGCGGGCTCTTGGCCCCAGGGACGGCACCTGCGGCTCCTGCGCCGGCCGTTCCGGTGGCCGACGATGTGGAAAGTTCCGGTGTGGGCATGGGGTCGGTGCTCCGCGGTACCTCGCTGGGAGTGCAACCTACCAGCAGCATCGCCGCCGCGGCTGCCGCCATGCTGCCCGTAATGAAGGCAACCCGCCGGGTGAAAGTCCGCTGGCTCAGAGTACCGGCGCGGTAGTCGTCAAAAAATTCCTCAATCAAGTACTTTTCGTACTTTCCAAGCTGAATCACGGCGCCTCCTAGGGGGTGGCCATATCCTCCTCCGCGCGGCGCTTCCGGGGCAAGCTTCCGGCCCCGTTATCCAGTCCATTTACGAGTTTGTGACCAAAGCAACACGGCTTCCGTAACAGGATAGTATCTCGCGAGGTCAGCCGCGTGGTAAACCCAATTCCAGTCATTTGCGGAATGTGATAGAAGCACCTCGCATGTTACCCAAACGTGACAATGCACCCGAAGTCGGGTTAGGGTCTTCAGGTGTCCCTCCCAAACGGGACATTCCCCTCAGTATGCCGAGCCCTGCCACTGACCCGGGAACCAACGCTTTCCAGCTGGCAGGGACGGGGGAACCACGTTTCCACCGGCCTCACGCGAGGCCTTGGGGTTAAGTCGAGAGCGACACCGTTCATTACGGAATTGCTCCCGGCCGGGTATCTCCAACCCGAACCCGACAGCTCACCCCGCAGGCATGGGAGAGGCGATCAACCGTGTCAAAAAATTCCACTACCGCCCGTCACCGCGCGACTCCGGCCCGCTCAATCGCGCTTGAGGGTCTGGCTGTCTCAGCCAAGTCCCTTGGCCGCCCGGCGCTCGCCGTTGCAGCAGCATCCGGCATTGCCTTCGGTGTGGGCGCCCCGGCCCACGCAGGCGTAACCGGTCCGGACACCACCGAGACCACTAACACCCAGGCTTACGCAGCACCGGCTGCTGCAGTGGCTGCCCCCGCAGCAGCTGCAGGCAACGTGCACACCGTTGTTGCCGGCGATACCCTGGGCGCCATCTCGGCCGCCCACGGAGTAGCCCTGAATGATGTCCTGTCCGCCAATGGGCTGTCGATCTCCGCGATCATCTACCCCGGTGACGAGATCAAGGTCCCCGGCGCCGGTTCCGTTGCAGCCGCTCCGGCGGCTCCGGCAGCTGCGGCTCCGGCTCCGGCTCCGGCCGTGACTGCCGCCGCCCCGGCCAACACCGGAATGAACCTGTCCTACGCCTCCACCGCTCCTGCTCCGGCAGCACCCGCCCCGGCAGCTCCCGCGGCCGCCGGCACCGGTACCGGCGCAGCCATCCTCGCGAACGCCTACGGCCAGGTGGGCGTCCAGCAGGACTGCACCGCCATGGTGGAGAAGGCTCTCCGTTCCGTGGGCAAGAGCGTTGGCGACCTGGCCCCGGGCCAGTTCTACCAGTACGGCACCACTGTGGGCACCCCGGCTCCCGGTGACCTGGTGATCACCGCCGGTCACGTTGGCGTCTTCGCCGGCAACGGCCAGGTTGTCAGCGGTGGCGTAGACGGCTTCAAGACCGAGGTCCACTCCATCAGCTGGCTCAGCGGCGCTTCCTTCGTCCGCGTAGCGTAGTAACACCACCCGAGGAGGGGCGGCAGGCGGGATTCTTCCCGGCTGCCGCCCCTGTTTTGTTTCCGGCCTTCCTGAGCCGGTGCTCAGCTGCCGGGGGCGCTCAGGTCCCGCAGAAGGTCTGGTAGCTGCCGAAGTCCTCCGGCGCTCCCTCGGTGTAGCGTTCCAGCCCTGGTCGCTCAGTGAACGGGGCGCGGACCACTTCGAGGAGCCGGGTGAAGGGATCAAGGTCTCCGTCCGTTGCTGCGGCGAGCGCTTCCTCTACCAGATGGTTGCGTGGAATGTAGGCGGGATTGACCCGGTCCATCAGGTCCGCGTCCGGTTGCAGGGCACGCCACCGCGCGGCCCATGTGTCGAAGGCAGCCAGGTCAAGGACCATCCCGCGGGCTGGGCGGTCATTTCCCCTTGCCGCCTGGGAGAGGTTCCGGAAGAACGACGTGTAGTCGACCGGTCCGTCCTTCAACAGGGCCACCAGCCCATCCACCAGTTCCGAGGCTTCTTCAGCCTCCGCGCTCCCGGCAGGGGCTTCTGCCAATCCGAGTTTGGTTTTCATCCCGGCAAACCAGGCCTCGCTGTATTGGCGGCGGAACTTGCCGAGTGCTTCTACCGCAGGGGCCACGGCCTGTTCCTGGTCCTCGTTGAAGAGCGGCAGCATGGCCTCAGCCAGGCGGGCCAGGTTCCACTCCGCGATGACCGGCTGGTTGGCGTACGCGTAGCGTCCGCCCACGTCAATGGAGCTGTAGACCGCGGCAGGGTTGAACGCGTCCATGAAGGCGCAAGGCCCGTAATCGATGGTTTCCCCGGAGATGGTCATGTTGTCCGTGTTCATCACACCGTGGACGAATCCCACCAGCATCCAGTCCGCTACCAGTTTTGCCTGTGCGGCCACCACGCTTTCGAAGAGCGCCAGGTAGGGGTTCCCGGCGCGGGCGGCTTCCGGGTGGTGCCGGCTGATCGCGTGGTCCGCCAGGCGGCGCAGGAGGTCCATCTTTTCCGTGGCCCTTGCGTACTGGAAGCTGCCCACGCGCAGGTGGCTGCTGGCCACCCTTGTCAGTACCGCTCCCGGCAGCATGGTGTCCCTGCGCACCGGGCGGCCGGTGGCCACCACCGCAAGGGAACGCGTTGAGGGGATGCCGAGGGCGTGCATCGCCTCACTCACAAGGTACTCACGCAGCATGGGTCCGACGACGGCGCGCCCGTCCCCGGCGCGCGCGAAGGGCGTGCGGCCGGAACCTTTCAGGTGGATGTCCCGTAGCCGTCCATCCACGCCCGTCACCTCGCCGAGAAGGAGCGCGCGGCCGTCCCCGAGCAGGGGCGAGTAGCCGCCGAACTGGTGGCCCGCGTAGGCCTGGGCCACCGGCGTCGATCCCTCCGGAACGTGGTTCCCGAGCAGGAGCCGGACACCCTCCGGTGACCGAAGGTATTCCGGATCGAGCCCCAGCTCCCCTGCCAGCCCTTCGTTAAGAACGAGCAGTTTCGGCTCAGGCGCTTCCTCTGCCTGCCAGGGAACAGCCAGCTCGGACAGCTCCCTGGCAAAACGCCCATCAAAGGTGACTGTTGATTCAGCAGCAGCTGTCATTTCTTGAGACTCTCCTCGTGGTTCGTTCTCCGGTTGATCAGCCACGTGACAAACCAGAGCACTACGCCGATGGCCATCAGCCCGCCGGCAATTTGGTACTGAATAACGTTACGGCCCACCCACGGGCCGGCAAGGAAGGCACACAGCAGGGCGGCCACCACCGGCAACTGCCCCGGTGAGGTGAAGAACACCTTGCGGTTAGGGTCCCGCTTGCGCCGCAGCACCACACACGCGATGTTCACTACCGTGAAGACACACAGCAGCAGGAAGGCAGTGGTTCCAGAAAGGTTGGCCACGATGTTGCTTTCCGGATCGCTGGTTACGTACAGGATGAGTCCCAGTGCCAGGACGGTGGAGAAAACGATGCCGGCCCACGGTGTGCGGCGCACGGGCAGCACTTTCCCGAGGGCGCGCGGCAGGACATGTTGGCGCGCCATCCCGTAAATGAGGCGGCTGGCCATCAGCATGTTGATCAGCGCCGTGTTGGCTACGGCGAAGACGGCCAGGAACGGGAAGATTCTGTCAATCGGGAAATCGGGTGAGCCTTTGTGCACCACTTCCAGAAGAGCCGCGCCCTCGGCTTCCCGAATGTTTTCGAGCTCCGTGGGCGACAGCACGCTGACCACGGAGACGGCCACCAGCATGTACAGGAGCACGGCAATTCCCAGGCCGGTCAGCATGGTGCGCGGGAAGATCTTCTCCGGGTTCCTGGTTTCCTCCACCATGTTCACTGAGTCCTCGAAGCCCACCATGGCGAAGAACGCGATGGAGGTGGCGGCAGTTACCGCGAGGAACAGTCCCTTGTCCTGGGAGTCGTTGAAAACGAAGATTTCGCCGGGGTTTCCCGTGCCCTGTGACATCACAAAGAAGCCGACGCCGATCACAATGCACAGCGCAATCATTTCCACCAGGGTGAGGACAACGTTGAACTTGACGCTCTCCCCCACGCCGCGCAGGTTGATGACGGCCAGGAGCACCATAAATGCCATGGCGACTGCGGTGATGACGCCCTGCCCGGGAAGCCCCATCCATCCATTGATTTCGAACCCCCCGAAGAGGTTTTGGGCCAGGACGTTGGCGGAGGTGGAGGCGCTGGTGATGCCTGAGCAGACCACCGCGAAGGCCACCAGGAAGGTGACGAAGTGGATCCCGAACGCCTTGTGCGTATAAAGGGCGGCGCCGGCGGCCTGGGGATACTGTGTGACCAGTTCCAGGTAGGAGAAGGCGGTGAGCGTAGCCACCACGAAGGCCAGCAGGAACGGCAGCCACACGATGCCGCCGACTGTTCCGGCCATGGTCCCCGTGACCGCGTAAACACCGGCGCCAAGGATGTCGCCCACGATGAAGAGCAGGAGGAGCTTAGGGCCAAGGACCCGTTTAAGTTCGGCTTCCGTTCCTTTAGGAGTAGCGTCGAAGACTTCTTCGGAAGTTTTGCTCATTGTCGACCTCCACAACACGTTGGGCGGGTTGGCCCGGGCTGCCTACCGGATAATTCACTCTCTACCTCATGGTTGGGTTTGGCAATATTCAGCCCCCATGCCCCTCCCCGCTGGTCAGCACGGGGTTTTGATGCCACCGCCGTCGTTTCGGAAAGGCCATGCGCTGCAGGTCCTGGGCCGCTATGACCTTTGCCCCCGCTGCACGTGCGCCGGCCTGCGCAGCCAACGGGGTCACGTCGTCGTACCTGGCCGAAAAATGCGTCAGCACGAGCGTGTCCACATCACCGCCGGCGGCCAACGCTCCAGCCTGCCCGGCTGTGAGGTGGCGGTACTGGGTGGCGAGCGCGGCGTCGTCGTCGCTGAAGGTGGACTCCGCGACAAGGAGGTCGACGCCGTCCGCCAGGTCCTCCGCGCCCGCACAGGGAGCGGTGTCCATCACGAAGGCGAAGCGCTGGCCCGGCCGGGGAACGCTGACGTCGTTGATGTGGACGCCGGCCAGGGTGGCCTCGCGCTGGAGGCGTCCGACGTCGGCCCCCGTGATCCCCGCTGAGGCAAGGCGGTCGGGCAGCAGGGTGCGGCCATCCGGTTCGACCAGCCGGTAGCCGTAAGTCTCGATGCGGTGCTTCAGCGGCCGGACCTCCAGGCCTTCTGCCACATTCCCGCTCCCGCCGTGCGGATGAAGCCGCAGGTCTATTCCGGGCGAGCTGATGGACACCAGGGCGCGGACCACCTCGGCGCCGGACGCCGGGTAGTGCAGGTGGACGGGGTGGGCCACACCGTCCAGCGCCATGCGCGACAGCACGCCGGGCAGGCCGAAGCAGTGGTCCCCGTGCACGTGGGTGAGGCAAATATGCGTGATCTGTGTTGCAGAAACGCCTGCGTGGATCATCTGGCGCTGCGTTCCCTCGCCGGGGTCAAAGAGGAGCCCCTGGCCGTCCCAGCGAAGCAGGTAGCCGTTGTGGTTGCGGGTCCGGGTGGGAACCTGCGAGGCGGTGCCGAGGATGACGAGTTCACGCATAGTTTTGGGGGACCAAAAAGCAGGTTCCGGAATTATCCGGGACCTGCTTTTTGGTTTGTTGTGATGGCTTAGCGCCGCTTGAGCATGCCCATAATTTTGCTGGCCATGCCGCTCGTACCGGGCCGGCCGCCTACGGCACCTGTGGTGTTGGCGGTCCGCCCTGTGGCGTTAAGTCCGGTGCCGCGGGCTGTTCCGCCAGTGCCGGACCTGCCTGCGAATCGTCCAGCGGCATTCCTGATCATGCTTCCCAAGTTCATGTGAAACTCCCTAAGTCTTGATCCTGCCAACCGATATTCATCAGCCTGCTTATTATTTTAGCGCAGTTTCGATTTCCGGCTAGGGCGGGGCAATCATCTTTTGATGCCCGGTTACGGGCTTCAGCGCTCCAGGTCGTCGGGGTCGAACTCGCTGAGCGGCGAGCCGCCGAAGTTCTCCTGGTCGTCGCTGGCATCGGCTTCCCGGCCTGTGGGGTCTTCGCCGAAGTCGACGTCGGCAACCGCTTCGCCGAGAGTCGGGGTGCTCGCGGGCAATTCGTCACCGGCACCGTCACGGTCCGCTTTCATGTCATCACGCAGTGTCTGGTCGCTAAGGAAATCCTCCTCCTCGCCGGAAACCTCTCCCTGAAGCAACGGATCCTCCTGCCAGCGGTCCGGATTGTTCTCCGCAGCACCAGGGTAGCTGTCTGGCTCACCGCTGGTGACAGGATCCAGCTCAAGGGATGAAGCCGCGCCGGGGGTTTCGTCCAGGAGCACGTCATTCTCCTCGACAATTTCAAGATCGTCGTCAGGCAGGTTCTGTTCCGTCATGGTGATGCCTTTCTCGTCAGCGGCTTACGGGTAATAGTAAGCATACTGACGAACGGTGCCCTGTGTGAATCCGCTTTGGGGCCGCGCCTTGGGTCGTTCCCGTCAATGCAGGAGCCACGATCCGTCCTGCGGCGGTTCGGCCTTCCGGCGCAGTTTGCGTATCAGGACAAGGAATGGCCAGGCAATTAACTGCAACAGGCCGGTGGCCAACAGTAGGCCCACCACAAGAAACAGGACCGGCGAGTATAAAAGGAAAACACCAATTGCGGCTGCTATGTATCCCACGATCAGCGCCAATGCCGTTCCAGGATCCACTGAAACTCCTTTCAAATGTCGGGCGGATCTGCCGGCGGGATTGCCGGCAGACTCATGGCCGCGGCGGGACTTGGCAGAGTCACTGCGCGGAAGAGAGCACCTTTGACGGCGGGAGTGCCAGAAGGGCTTCGAGCGACCACGATGCAATCCTCCGTGAACGCTGGGGTAATCCACACCCAGCCTGCGATGGCGGCCGCATACTTCTAAACGGTGATTTAAGGGTACTCTCCTGCCCGCAGGCGAGGAAGAAGCAGCGTGCCAACAACCGCTGGATGACCAGATCATGCAGATCACGGGCAATCCGTTCCCGGTCCGAGAAAAGGAGGCTCAGTTCATGCAATTCGTGGACGCGCGCAAGATCAAGGGCCAATCCCGCCCTGCTTCCAAAGAGCGAGCTGGCATCCACCTCTGACTGACTGTAGGCAGGCGAACCCTGCGGCCGGGCGAGAAGCAAGAGGCCGTTGTTGTTACTGCTGCGACCCATAGCCCACACGAGCACAGAACCCAGCTTTTCCGCCACCCCGTCTTCGAACACTTGCCTGGGATCCGGGGCAACAAGGGACTCGGCGGTTCCAGAACCGCAGTGACCGCCGCGGAAACCCGGAACTCCTGCCCCGGCTTCAGGCCTGCACTCCCAGCGACGACTGGCAGCGAAGAACTCCGGGGCCAGCCGGAACAGCACTGAGATCCTCGGCGAGCGCAACCACAGCGCCCAGCAGTCCATTTATCTGTTCCTGGGTGTGCAGCAGTTCATCGGCGCGGGCCACAAAGTCGCGCAGGAGGTCTTCGGCCCTTTCATTCACCTCCGCCGGAGCACGAAGGGATGTCTTGGGACAAGTCTGAAGACGAAGTCAAGGCATCCTACTGCCGCCGAAAAGCGCACAGGTAGATACTGATGGCAAGCCCAGCAAACCGGATGCCCCCATGATCAGGAGCGCGAAGAACCATGCAGGCAAAGGCCATCGTTGCAGGCTATGACGGTTCAAGTGAAGCTGCAGAAGCTGTCCGCTGGGCAGCACAGCAGGCACGCCTTCGAGGTCTGGTGCTGCATGTGGTGCATTGTTCCATGTGGCCACTGCTGACCAGACACCTCGGTCCCGTTCCCGGCGTTTCAAACAGCGGACTGGAACGGTCAGCCGAGTCCGTCCTCGAAGATGGCCTTGTCCACGCCACCGCTGCCGCGCCGGGGCTGGAGGTTGAGTGCACCTTGCTGCACGGCCTTCCAGCCCAGCAACTCGCAGGGATCTCGGCCCGCCAGGAAATGGTTGTTGTAGGCAGCCGCGGGCTGGGCGGCTTTCTGGGCCTGCTCGTGGGTTCCGTCAGCCTGGAACTGGCGGCAACCGCGTCCTGCCCCGTTGCCGTCATCCGTTCTGACCTTCACCCTGGCGGGCCGGTTGTGGTGGCTGTCGATGAAGCAGGTTCACCGGCCGCGCTGGAGGATGCCTGCACTTTGGCGTCGGCATCCGAGGCGAGCCTCACCGTCGTCCATGTACGGCCCACGCCCGCCGGGTACCAGCGTTTCCGCGCCGATAAGGAGGCGGAAGCCGCCGCCGAGGAGGTCCTGCGCGCCGCCGTCGAGGCTGCACGCAACCTTGCCCCCGCCGTCGACATCGAGCAACTACTGCTTACGGACGCTTCTATCCCCCATGCCATCCTCAATGCAGCCCAGGGTGCCGGGATATTAGTTGTTGGCACCAAGGGCCAGGGCCTTGTCAGGGAAACTATCGGTTCAATCGCCCACGCCGTTCTTCACCACTCCCATGGTCCGGTGCTCGTCTCGCGGCGGCCGCACTGAACCCTGGGCTGCGGATCTGATGTTGCGGGCGTGGGAACTGGCGCACGCTCAAGCCACTCACCGCGGCTGACAAGACTGCCCTGAACCAGGAGTTCGTGTTCGTGGACTCGGGTGCCAACATAGGCGAGAATTGAACGACGGATGAGGACAGGATCAAGGCGCTCGCCAAGGAACCCATCTAGGTCGCGCTGGTCAAGGCTATGGGGCCGCTACTCGACGCGTGCTGGAACAGGTGAGTGGTGGCGGCAGTAATTCTTGGGTGGAACCCCAACCGGCGGAACCGCTGGGACTACCGCGCCGTCGTCGAGCACGTGGCCGGGACCGGCAGGTTCCTGGCCCGCTGGAGCGTCGGCGACAACCGGAACCTCCGGATGGGAACCGAGGCCTGGCTCCTGCTGCAGGGCAGCAGCGACGCCGGCACCGGCCTGATCGGCCATGGAATGGTGATGTCCGAGGCGTTTGAGGCCGTACACCCCGAAGATCCTGACGCCACTGACTGGTACGTCAGCGTCGCTTTTGACGCACTCCTCCCCCTTGGCGAGCAGATACGTCCTGACGTCCTCAGCGCGGCGGTCCCTGCAGTTGTGTGGCGCCACGCCATCTCCCGCTCAACCCTGGCCGTTCCGCGTGCAGCGGACCCTGACCTCCGCCGGTTGTGGCGGGACCACGGGCCGGCGGCGATGGAGCCTGTACAACTGGTACCAGGAACTTACCCGCCGGACGCTGTGAGCACCATTGACGTGAGCCGCTACGAGCAAAATCCGGACGCCCGCGGGGTGTGCCTGGCATTCCACGGAACCACCTGCGCTGCCTGCGGCTTCTCCTTCGAGGCCGCCTACGGCGACATCGGCACAGGGTTCATCGAGGTGCACCACGTTGTGCCGCCGGCAATGCTTGGGAGCGGGTACCAACTGGACCCTGTTGCTGACCTCGTACCGCTGTGCCCCAACTGCCATGTGATGGTCCATCGCGGTGTGGGCGCTGGCGCGCCGCGCACAGTCTCAGAACTCCGAACCATCATTTCCGCCGCCGGCCATATGAGGGGCGAGGTGGTGAGCGACGTGGCCCTCGAAGCCCAGGAGGATGCGCGGCGGATCCTCGAAGGGCGCGCAAGCCTGAAAGACTGGCAGCGCTAATTACTGCCCTGCCGGTGTGGTCCCGAACATCAGGGTCCGCCGACGAACGTCGTAGTAGACCGTTGCCGAACGTTTCAAGAGGCCCTGAAGAACCTCGGCATCCTCCGCATCGAGCGTGAGCACTTCTTCCCAGGCCCCTTGGTCAAGGACCAACTGAAGGGTCCAGGTGCCAGGCTTTCCGGCGTCCCCGGCCACCCAGCTGAACTGGTAATGGTTAACTTGGCGGACTTGGATGCTGTCGTCGGTTAGGGGTTGTTTTGGTGTGGGGCTCATGGTCCCCTCCTGGATCTGTGGTAAATGGGCCTTCTGCATAAGCCAAGAACCAATGTAGACCCCTTGCCCATCTTGATCCAGACCCTGCCGGAGGGGTGGAGGGCAGTCCCCCCGGTTACGCAGTCACCCGCATCAGGACTACGCTTTTCAGCACATCGATTAGCACAGTTGGGCGACGGCGCAGAGTGAGGACAACGGTGACCGGAGTGACCAGGTACGGCGGACCGCATTGGCGGCGAGTGATGGCCACTCTCGCCAACAGCGATGCCCGATCGGCCTACGCACAAATTGTGCTGGGGGCAAAGCTTCCCGACGTGCTAGCCGGTATGCAGGATCAGCGGCGAAACCGCGCGCTCGCCGCCCTGCTTGGGTCCGGGCTTGTTGAGCGTAATGCCGACGACGAACTGGTTGCGCCTGAGTCGATCTTCCGGGACCTTCTGGCTCAGCAGCCCCGGCGGCAGGCGCAGACCGGGCCGGCCCGCTTCATGCGGCTGGGCAGGATCGAGAGGTATCCGGCCAACATGGCCCAACGGCGGGAGCTCCTGGCCTGGATTATCAGCGAAGCGTTCGAGCCCGGCGAAAGTCTCACGGAGAAGCAGGTCAATGAACGGCTGCTTAGCTATACCGACGACGTCGTGCTGCTGCGCCGCTATTTGGTGGACTTCGGACTGCTGGAACGGACTGCCTCCGGGTCCTCATACTCCCTGCAAGAAGGCATTTAGCGTCCAGTCAGTGTTTTGCCGCAGGGGCCCCCGATGCCGCTGTAGGCTGCCCCCGCCCCGTTTGCGGCGTCAGCAAGGAGTTGGCTGCCAAAGGCGCAATCGTCGTCGTGAGTGACATCAACCTCGAGGCAGCGCAGCGTGTCGTAGGGGAAATATCCGACGACGGAACATGGCTTCCATCCACGGCACGGTCGCCGCCCTGGGCAACGGCGCCTACACTGCGGCCAAGCACGGTGTCGTTGGAATAATGGCGAGGCGCCCGAACTGGCGCGCTCAGTGGGCGCCGGACGAAGAGTCGGGAACTCGCGGCGCGCTACGAGGAGATCCCCGCGCCGGTCCGCATCGCCACACGACCGTAAATCGGGTGCTGCAGACCAAGAATGCGGCCACGAGATCGCCTCACTTCACGAGGATTAGTGTGCATTACTTCGTCGGTACCTGGCATCCACCCTTGGGCCACCCGAAGGAATTTGTTGGAGCAACAGCCCCGCAAGTTTCAATCAAATGCGAACCTCAGCACTCACTTTGCACCCGTCGGGGTTATCCTCAAAGTGCTTATCCAGTTGCGGGGGGCATCCGGGCGGGGGGCTAGGCGCACCCGCGGTGTGGTTGCCGCGGGCCAGTTCCAGAGATTGCATTCACACCGGGGAAACCCGGCGGATTCAAAGGAAACGAGCATGGGCCGCCGACACGCAGCATCTGACCCGAGCTATCCACGCTGGATCTGGATTGCTGCGGTGGCCATGGTGGCACTTCTCATTGTGGGCAGCGCATTCGTGCTGCGAGCACTGATCTTCCCCGCCGCCTCGGGGGAAGGTGAGACTTCAGCGGGAAATGGCAGCACACCTCCAGCGGGTGGACCCTTGGCGCAGGACAGTCCCGCCGCCGTCGCCGGAGCCTCTCCCTGCATCTCCTTGAACATCCTTACTTCGCTGGAGAACGCCGAGATGGTCCGGGCTTTGGCGTCCGAGTACGCGGTGAAACCTCGCAGCGTGGCCGGCAAATGCGTGACCCCGGCGGTGACCGAGGAAAAATCGGGAGTCGCTGCCGGCAAGGTTGCCGCGCAGTTCCCGGGCATTCCAACCGCCGACAAGCCCTCGATCTGGCTGCCGGACTCCTCCGCGTGGTTAGGAATCGCAGAGAAAGGTGCGGGCGCGATTGTCCCACAGGAGGGAATCAGCCTCGCCAGGAGTGCGATCGTCGTGGCTATGCCGGAGACGATGACTAGCGCCCTCGGCTGGGACAGCAAACCGCCGTCGTGGTCTGAGGTCTTCAAAATGACCGAGGAGCAGGACGTCTGGCAGCGGCTCGGCCATGGCGACTGGGGGAAATTCAAGTTCGGAAAGGCCAGTCCGCTGGTCTCGACGTCGGGCCTGATGGCCCTTGCTGCTTCCTACGGTGCCGCCGGGGGCAGCGTGGGCGGTTTGAGCGACATGAACCTGGCCGTACCGTCACTGGTGGAGAAAGTGCGCGCCGTGGAACTGGGCACCAGCCACTACATGGCTACCCCCGAGCATTTCCTGTGGCACGCGAGGGAGGCTGACGACGCCGGGAAGGTCTCGGAATTCCTTTCCGCCGTGATCGTGGATGAAAAATCTGTCTGGGATTACAACCGAGGAGTAGTCAGTGAGGACGGAAAAGCGAAGCGCTCCGGTCCCGCGCCCAAGGAGCCCCTCAGTGCCATCTACCCCTCGGACGGCGTGTACGTGGCGGACAACCCGGCAGTAGTCCTTGACGGAGATTGGCTGGAGAGCCAGCAGCGTTTGGCGGCCCAGGATTTCCTCGCGTTCGCGGTGACGGAACAGGGCCAAGACGTTGTCAAGGCCTCCGGGTACCGAACCATCCAGGGCAAGCTGGATACCGGGGTGGCGGGGACCGGACGGTACGCTGAGACGCTCCAGCCGCTGCCGCTGCCCAGGGCCGAGGTGCTTTCTACCGTGCAGGACAGCTTCCCTGAGGTCCGAAAGCGGGCCAGGGCCTTGTTCCTGCTGGATGTCTCAGAGTCGATGGTGCAGGAACCTGGAGTGACCAAGCTGCAACGGGCTAAGGATGCCTTTCTCAAGGCACTAAACCATTTCGTGGGTGAGGACGAAATTGGGCTGGCCGCTTTCTCCCAGGTGGGCGACGGCCCCTTGACGCCCGGCATCATAAGCCCGGTGGCCCCGTTCAAGACCAATAAAGAAGACCTCATGGCCAAGGTGAACGAGCTCAAGGCCGTGGACGCTACGCCTCTTTTCGAAGCGGTGAGCCGCTTCGCGGGCTATCAAGCCAAGGAATACAAAGACAGCTTCATCAACACCATCGTGCTGTTGAGTGACGGTAAAAATGATACGACGCATCCGGGAGACCTAAGGGGTCTCTCCGAACAGTTGAGCCATCAGAACCACTCGAAGCCGGTGCTCGTTTTCACACTCGCTTACGGGCCCGACGCCGATGTCCCCACTTTGCTGGAAATCGCCAGGGCCAGCGGGGCGCACTACTACGACGCGACCGACCCGAACAGGCTCGAAGAGGTGCTCGGTGAACTGGTGACGAGTTTCTAGGCAAAGCGCTGGCCGCCGCCCGACCAGTCCTGAGGACGAGGCCTATGCGGGAAGGTCGCTCACGGATTTTCCGGCCCGGGCTGTCGGCGAACCGGATAGTTCGAGGGCCCATCCGCCCGCGACTCCAATGGCAAGTAGTACGGTTACGAAGCCGATCGCCGGTGCGCTCGGCCACGTCAGCGCGTCTCCATACCGCAGCAGGGCAAGCCCCTGAAGAATGACGAACGCAACGGAGGTGAGGGCCACGGGGCGGACGGAGCGGAGGTCGCCGCTCAACTGGCCCTGCGCGGCCGCCCAGCCCAGACCGACCAGCCACGCTCCGATCGCCCTCCCCGTGAGCTCGGTCAGTGGCCATGGCCACCACGTTGACGCATCAATGGGTACCGCCAGGAGCGCCACGCCATATAACAGCAGTACCCCGGCGATTCCCGCCAGGAGCAGCCGGAGTGCAGGGGGTAGAACTGGCCGTCCCGCCGTTACGGACTTTGGGGCAGGAGGCCGCAACCGGATCTGCATCCAGCTGATGACGAGCATCGCCATGGGCACGATGGCATAGATTGCCAGCCACGCCCAGGTGGCTATTTGAGCGGTGGGGGCAGTGTCCGGCGACAGGTGGAAGCGGTCGAGATGAAGCAGGGTGACTCCGAAGGTCAATGTCGTGAAGACGAACACCGGCCAGACTGCCAGCCTCGCTGATTCCCAACCCGCCGAACGGGCGCCTGCCACCTCCAGGCCGGCACTCGACCAGTATGCCGCCCCGAGGAAGACCGCGGTCATGGGCGGGTTGACGGTCCACGCAAAGAATTCATCAGTCTGGAGCGGAAACACGAACAGCACGAGCCCGGCAAGAAACACGAGGAATGCAGCGACGTAGAGCAGCCACCGCATCGGCGGAATCAACGGTGTGACCTCAGTTGAAGCGGACATCACCGGGCAGTTCCTCGGATGCGGCTGCCTTACCAGGGGCAGTGGGCGAGGCAGGCAAGGGGTTCTCGGCCAGGTAGGTATGAAGCATCGAGACGACGGTGGCGCCGTCCCCAACCGCGGTAGCCACTCTTTTGATCGATCCGGACCGCACATCGCCGATCGCGAAAACGCCGGGCATGCTGGTTTCCAGCGCCAATGGTGACCTGCCGTGCCCAGCGGACGCGGTGTTACTGACATGCCGGCCGGCGCCGGTGCGCAGAAACCCGGCTGGGTCACACTCCATGCTGTCGGGCAGCCAGGAGGTCCGCGGCACCGAACCGATCAGCACGAACAAGCCGCCCGCTTCGATCTCCTCATTCGGGGTTGTGTCGGAGGTTCCGGATGCGGCGACCTTGACGGCGGCAAGGAATCCGTCCTGGTCGCGGGCCCCCACGATCATGGTGCTATAACGGATCGCAACGTTCCGGGTGGCTTCAAGTTGGGAAATGAGGTACTCCGACATACTGGCCGACAGAGAGGGGCCGCGCACCAGCAGAGTCACCTTCTTCGCGTACTTCGCCAGGTGTAGAACCGCCTGTCCTGCCGAGTTGCCGCCACCCACAACGCAGACGTGCTTTCCGGCCATCGACGGCGCCTCGGAGACTGTGGCCCCGTAGAAGACGCCCCTGCCGACCAGGTTCTCCAGCTGAGGTATGCCCAGGCGACGGTAGTCCACGCCGGTGGCCACTACGACTGTGCGGCAGCGCACCACACTGCCATCGGAAATCGACACAACGTACAAAGCAGCGTCCACGCGGAGCCCCTCCACCTTCCGCAGGAACAGGAAGTCGGTGCCCAAAGTCCAGGCTTGGTGAAATGAGCGGTAGGCCAGGTGGGCGCCGCTCACACCGCGGGAGAAGCCAGGGTAGTTGCGGATTAACGAGCTGGTGCCGGCTTGGCCTCCCACAGCCTCTCCCTCCACCACCATGGTGGAGAGGCCCTCGGAGGAGGCATACACGGCGGCGGCGAGACCGGAAGGACCGGCTCCCACGACCACCACATCGAAGATCTTGTCCACCGGTGGCGGTCGCGTCACCCCCATCGCTTCGGCGATCTCCAGGTCGCTGGGGTTCTCGAGGACAATTGGTGGAGCGGTGAACTCCAGCACCATGACCGGCAGCACGGGGTCGCGCAGGTTCAAGCTCTCCAGGGTCCGTTCCGCCGTCTCGGACCCGACAGCGTGGAAGCCTACCGGGATGTGGTTCCGGCTCAAGGAGTCCCTCAGCGTATGAGTCCTTTCGTCGCCTACCTCCCCGATCAGCCGGACCGCCTCGAACCCAACCCCCTGGGCCAGGTGCCAGTCGTCGAGGGCGTCAGTAATTGCCCCGTGGAATTCTTCGTCGCGCACCCGTTCCGGGCGTATGATCAGCAATTCGGCGTACCCCTGCGCGATCGCCCGGAAGACAGTGGGGGCGCTGGCAAAATCGCCCCATGTCACCACAACACCGCGTTTGGCGGCCGGGTGAAAGCCATAGGCACGCCGCAGGAAATCGAGCCCACCACGGTCAGCCGGTCCGTAGCACCCGAGTATGAGGGCTACCGGGCGGTTCCAGCGCCGGAGCCCCTCAAGCACAGCCCGCCCGTGGGCGTGGTCGGCGCAGGCCACCACCTCGTAGTCGGCACCGTAGCGCCGACGTAACTCATCTTCAAGAATGCGCCGAGAGGTCGTGTCCCTGGTGGCAATCAGCATGACCGGAACCGAGTGATCCATGGCCGCCGTCTTTCCGGTTCAATGGTTCGGTGGCGCTCACGATACTCGCGCTGGGACATCGCGGACAAGGTGTGTTCGTTGCCTGGGGACAGATCACGAACCGCAAAGAACCGCTAATCTGGGGGCACCCCAAAGCGAAGGAGAGCACCATGGGCAAGGTGGTCATGTATGGCTCGGTGTCGGTGGATGGCTACATCGCGGACGAGAACGACCAGCCCGGGCCCCTGTTCGATTGGTTGACGAGCGGTGATGTTCCGTTGGACGAAAGCGGCCAGTTGAAGGTGTCGCAGACGTCCTACGACTACACCCGGCCGTACTGGGACCAGATCGGGGCGACAATCGCCGGCCGCCACGTCTTCGACATGACGGACGGCTGGGACGGGAAGCCTCCGGGCGGGGTCGACCATGTGGTCGTCGTGACGCACCGGCCGAAGCCCGAAGGCTGGGACCCCGAGGCGCCGTTCCACTTCGTCGACGGCGTCGAGGCGGCCGTGACCAAGGCGCAGGAGCTCGCGGGTGACCGCATCGTCGAGGTTGCCGCCGGCGACGTCGGTGGCCAGGTGCTTGCCGCGGGCCTGGTCAACGAGGTACGCATGGACGTCGTACCCGTCGTGTTCGGGTCCGGCAAGCGCTACTTCGGGTCGGTCCAGGCGCAGCACCTGTTGGAGGATCCCGACGTTGTGATTCAGGGCAACCGGGTGCTTCACCTGCGCTATCAGGTGCGCCGCTGACCGATCAGAGCGGGTCATTCCAACGGCACCGGGAGTCTGCCAGAATAGCTCCCGACGGTGGGCAAGCGGAATGACTTGAGCAAAACCCGAGCGATGGCAATGGAGGACTCCATGGAGGACCGCCTTATTCCGGGAATCAGCCTCGCCGCCACACCCAGTGGAACAGGCTGTCTGGAGTGCCTCAGCGGTGATGGCCCAGGGTGGTGGCTGCATCTTCGCCGCTGCGCCCAATGCGGCCACATAGGATGCTGCGATTCATCACCCTCACAGCATGCCAGTGCCCACTCGCGCACCGCGGGCCACCCCGTGATGAGGTCCTTTGAACCTGGGGAGGACTGGTTTTACGAGCAGACCACAAAAAAGTTCTTCCGCGGCCCGCGGCTTCCCGATCCCCAGTCCAGGCCACTGGAGCAGCCGTCACCGTCACCGGCCGACAAAGTGCCGGCAGACTGGCGGGAACACCTGCACCGGTAACCGAGAGGCCAGCCATGGAATTCAACTCTTCCGCTGATCATCAGCTCGACCCCTTTCCCCACTACGAACGAATGCGGGAAACTGCCCCTGTCTATTTCGACGAACAATCCGGCAGTTGGCACGTCTTCCGGTACGACGACGTTCAGCGGGCACTGTCCGAACATGCAACGTTCTCATCGCACATGGGCGGTGACGATGCATCGGCAGGCGGCCAACTGTTTTCCTCAAGCCTGATCGCCACCGATCCTCCAAGGCACCGGCAGCTACGCTCCTTGGTCACCCAGGCGTTCACGCCCAAAGCCGTGGACGCGCTGGCTCCCCGCATCGCCGGGCTCACGGACGAGCTACTGGAGGGGATCGCGGACCGCAACAGCGCAGACCTGATTAAGGAATTGGCGTACCCGTTGCCTGTCATAGTGATCTCCGAACTCATGGGAATCCCCGCACAGGACCGTGAGCGCTTCAAACGGTGGTCCGATGTCATCGTCAGCCAAACGCGGACCGGTTCGGCCAGTGAGAATCACACCGCAGCGAACATGGAGATGGCGGAGTACTTCCTTGCCCTGATCGACGAACGCAGGGGCCACTCGGGCCAGGACCTGATCAGCACCCTGCTGGCAGCGGAAATTGACGGCCAAAAACTGACGGCGCCCGAACTGCTCGGTTTTTGCGCTTTGCTGCTCGTCGCAGGCAACGAGACCACCACCAATCTGATCGGTAACGCCGTATTATGCCTTGCTGAGTATCCCGGCACGATGAACCGCTTGGTCCGGGAGCCAGCCCTGATTCCCCAGACCATCGAAGAAGTGCTGCGCTTTCGATCGCCGGTTCAGTCCATGTACCGGTTGACGGTCGCGGAGACCACCTTGGGAGACCAAGTGGTTCCTTCCGGCGCACCGATAGTGGCTTGGATCGGTTCGGCCAACCGCGACGAGCGGCAGTTCGAGCGGCCTGCCGAGTTCGATGTTGATCGAGGCCAGAACCGGCATCTGGCGTTCGGCCACGGCATTCACTTCTGCCTCGGTGCACCGCTGGCCCGGCTCGAAGCCAGAATCGTGCTGGAGGCCCTGCTGTCCCGCCTGCCCGGGCTTTCCCTGGAACAGGGGGCGCACCTGGAAAGAATGGATAGCACCATCGTCTATGGGGTGAAGTCCCTCCCGGTGAGTTGGCAGCGGGCCTGACCGGCATGACTTGCTGCGCCACGCCAGCTGGTAGCCACAGCTGGTCACGGCCCTGTTCATCGGGCGGGTGGTTAGGCTGGAGGGATGGCGACAGTTATCCTCGTGCGGCACGGCCGCACCACAGCAAATGCCGCTGGCCTGCTGGCGGGTCGGGGAGCCGGCGTCAGTTTGGACCAGATCGGGCGCGAGCAGGCGGCTTTGACCGGAGACCGACTCGCGGTGGTGCCCTTGGTTGGGGTGGTATCGAGCCCCCTCGAGCGTTGTCAGGAGACCGCCCAGCTCATCCTCGATCGCCAGGCTGGTAATCCTTCTGCGCCGACCGATCCCGATCTCACCGAGTGCGATTACGGACAGTGGCAAGGCCGCCTGCTCAGTGATCTCGCGACGGAAGACCTGTGGGCGGCTGTGCAGTCGCAGCCGTCCGCCGTCGTTTTTCCCGGTGGTGAATCCATGGCGGCGATGCAGGCTCGGTCGGTAGCAGCAATCCGGCGCCACGATGCAGCTTTCGACGCCGAGTACGGGCCAGGAGCCGTGTGGGTGGCGGTGAGTCACGGTGACATCATCAAATCAATCCTCGCCGACGCGCTCGGTATGCACCTCGACCTGTTCCAGCGGATTAACGTGGGGCCTGGCTCCGTGTCGATTGTGCACTATGGTGCTGTTCGCCCGAGCGTCTACGCGACGAACACCGATGCGGGTGATCTCTCGTGGCTGTCGAACGGCCTCAACTCTGGCGATGCGCCAGTGGGTGGCGGCGCAGGGCAAACGGCGCAGTAGACCTTATGTGCCTAAAATACTGACATGCCCACACGAGTTCACGAGTTTGCCTGGCCTGACCGCGTCGTCATCGGCACCGTCGGCGTTCCGGGGGCGCGCACGTTCTACCTGCAGGTACGCACAGGTAAGCAAATTGTGAGCATCGCCCTTGAGAAGCAGCAGTCGGCCCAGCTCGCCGAGAAAATTGACGAAATCCTCGATCAGCTCAGCACCCTCGAGGGCAACCCCTTCAGCGTTCCCACGGGTACTCCCGTCGAACTCGTCGACAACGACCAGCTCGAGGGCGTCACGGAGCAGTTCCGTACCGGTGCCATGACCTTGGGTTGGGACCCGTCGACGGCGCAGGTTGTCATAGAGGCCTACCCAATTACCGATGATGATGCTGATGACAACGACGAATTGCTTGATGAGGACGGCGCTGAGGCGCCTGAAAAGTTGCTGGTGCGGATGCCGGTTGGCACCGCCCGCGCATTCGCCATGCGGACCCGGGAGGTGGTGGGTGCCGGGCGTCCCGCATGCCCGCTCTGCGGTTACCCCGTAGACGCCGACGGGCACGTCTGCACCCTGCCCGAGGTCTGATGCCGGCACCCGACCTGCTGACTGCCGAGCTGACGCTCACCGGGCGGATCACGACGGCGTCGAACGCCACCTTTTTGGGCAGCATCGGCGACACTACGGTCGTTTATAAACCGATAGCCGGGGAGAATCCCCTGTGGGACTTTCCCGACGGCTTCCTTGCCCACCGGGAGGTCGCCGCCTACTTGGTTTCTGAGGTCCTCGGCTGGAACGTGGTGCCACGCACCTGGCTTCGCGATGGTCCTTTAGGCAAAGGAATGGTGCAGCTGTGGCAGGACACTGACCCCGACCAGAACGCAGTGGATCTCGTTGCGGCCGGAGATTTACCGGAGATCGGGTGGAAACACGTCCTCGAGGGTCAGGACGAGAACGGACAAACGGTCGCCCTCATACACGAGGACACGCCAGAGCTCAGACGCATGGCGGTGTTCGACGTCGTGGTCAACAACGCCGACCGCAAGGGCGATCACATCCTTGCCATGACGGACGGACAGCGGCACGGCGTGGACCACGGGCTCACCTTTCACCGCCACCACAAGCTGCGCACGGTGCTGTGGGGGTGGCTGGGAGACGCTCTGACTGTCCAGGAACTGGAGGGCATCGACCGTGTCAGCGAAGAACTGCACGGTGAGCTGGGCCGAAACCTGGCGGACTTGCTCAATGCAGCAGAAATCGCCGCACTCGCCGCGCGCTGCGCCCGCTTGCGGTTGACAGGGCGGTTTCCGGCTCCAAGCGGTGAGATGCCCGCGGTGCCTTGGCCGTTGTTTTGAGGACACCAGGGCTACAGGCTTCGCAGCCTTGTTCCACGCCGGTGGTTCTCCTGACCTGGTGTGGATGGCCGGGCCGCGTGCGCCGGGAATAGAGTTCCCGAAGGCGTCGCGTCCTGAACATGGTGCGGGTTTGAGGCTTTTGGAATCGCCAGGACGAGCGGCTGCCTGAGCACCCAGGCGAGGGCGATCTGCGCGGGGCTGCCATTGTGTTCGTTTGCGATGCGGACCAGCACGGAGGTGGGCGTCAATGGGATGCCGCGAATCCACGGCGGTCGTTCAAGTTGCGGCGCTCGTCTTGGGGGAAGATCCCGGCCAGGATCCGATCGGATTCCGCCTGTGCCGCGACGTCGAAGGCTCCGCCTGTGACCAGTAACTCGTTAGCGCCAGAGGTCGCCAGAAGGCGCTGGACTTGAGTCCGCACCTCTGAGGCCGTGCCGTAAAGCGATGTGGACAGGCTGCTTTCGACCGCTTCCTTTTCCCGGAGACTCAGGCCGGTCCACTCGGTCGGACCCACGGGCGCCAAGGCAGCGAATTCGCCGGTGGTCCTGGAGCGGGCCAGCGCGACGGCTTCGGGCAGAAGCAGTTCCCTCGCCGCCTGGCGGGTGGCGGCCACCGCTACGTTGGCGGAAACCAGGATAAACGACCGCTCGAACCAACGTGATGGACGGAACTGTGAGCGATACCTTTCCAACGCCGGGAGTGTGCCGTTCTGATCCGTCCGGAACACGGCAGGCCCGCCCAGCACAACAGCCAGGCCGGCGCGGGCTGCAATGTCGATTCCCGAACCGGTGGCCAGCACGAATACCGGTGTAGCCGAATCATTCCGCGGCCGGGCAGTGATGGGCGCGGCGCCGGACAGGTAAGCAAGCAGTTGGGCCAGCTGGTCTTCAAACCGCTCCGCGTCCTGTTTCCCTGCGCGAAGCGCATTCCGGACTGCCGGGGTGAAACCGACAGACCGGCCAACGCCCAAGTCGATCCGCCCGGGATGCAGAGCCTCCAGCGTGGCCGCCTGTTCTGCCACCACGAGTGGTTGGTGGTTGGGAAGCATGATGCCTCCTGAACCGACCCGGATGGAGTGCGTCCGGGCAGCAACAGCGGCCATCAGCACGGCCGGAACGGAACCGGCGATGCCTGGCACGGCATGGTGCTCTGCGACCCAGAAGCGGTGGTAACCCCAGTCCTCGGCCCGCTGAGCCCGTTCCAGCACCCGGTTCAGGGCGTCCGAAGCAGGAAACCCGTCCCGGGCGTTGGCACGGTCGAGAATGGAAATCCGGGGAAGGGCCATACTGCTTGAACCCCTCCGGGCGCGGAAGAATTCCGTTCCGGAACGCGGTTACGGACGTCCCCCGCAGCTTGTCTCCGGCTTCAAAAGGAGGTCGGTCTCCCTGTTGGCCAGCTGTGTGAGCAGTTGGCCAACTACCGCGAGACGTGGCCATCTAAGTTGAAAAATGTCCAAGTACCGTGATACCTCAAAACATGTCTCCGTCAACCTGAGGACACACTTGGTGAGTGGGGGGAGAACTAGAAGTCCCAGTCCTCATCCTCAGTATTGACGGCCTTGCCGATCACGTAGGAGGAACCGGAGCCTGAAAAGAAGTCGTGGTTCTCGTCTGCGTTCGGGGACAGGGCGGAGAGGATGGCCGGGTTCACGTCGGTGACGGACGCCGGGAACATGGCCTCGTAGCCCAGGTTCATCAGGGCCTTGTTGGCGTTGTAGTGCAGGAACTTCTTGACGTCCTCGGCCAGGCCGACGCCGTCGTAGAGGTCGTGCGTGTACTGGACTTCGTTTTCGTACAGCTCGAAGAGCAGTTCGAAGGTGTAGTCCTTGATCTCCTGCCGGCGCTCTGCAGAAACCGTTTCGAGGGCCCGCTGGAACTTGTAGCCGATGTAGTAGCCGTGCACGGCTTCATCGCGGATGATCAGGCGGATCAGGTCAGCCGTGTTCGTCAGCTTGGCCCTTGAGGACCAGTACATGGGCAGGTAGAAGCCCGAGTAGAACAGGAAGCTCTCCAGCAGCGTCGAGGCCACCTTCCGCTTCAGGGGGTCATCGCCCTGGTAGTAGTCCATGACAATCTGAGCCTTCTTCTGAAGGTTCTCGTTCTCCGTGGACCAGCGGAACGCTTCGTCGATCTCCTTGGTGGAGGCCAGCGTGGAGAAGATCGATGAGTAGCTCTTGGCGTGCACCGACTCCATGAACGCGATGTTCGTGTAGACGGCTTCCTCGTGCGGGGTGAGCGCATCCGGAATCAGCGAGACTGCGCCGACAGTGCCCTGGATGGTGTCCAGCAGGGTTAGGCCGGTGAAAACGCGCATGGTGAGCTGCTGCTCAGCCGGCGTCAGCGTGTTCCAGGACTGGACGTCATTGGACAGCGGCACCTTCTCCGGCAGCCAGAAGTTGTTGACCAGGCGGTTCCAGACGTCCACATCCTTGTCGTCCTGAATGCGGTTCCAGTTGATGGCCTCGACGTGGCTAAGCAGCTTGACCTTCTCGGTCATGTCATCCCCTAAGCGTTGGGTTGTTTCTCTAAGTTAAAGCGTACGACGGCGGGCGGGCGCCCGCCGTCGTACCTGCAGAATTTAGTTGAAGATTAAAGCATGCAACTGACGCAGCCGTCCACCTCAGTCCCTTCCAGTGCGAGCTGGCGGAGACGGATGTAGTAGATGGTCTTGATGCCCTTCTTCCAGGCGTAGATCTGGGCCTTGTTAATGTCGCGCGTGGTGGCGGTGTCCTTGAAGAACAGCGTCAGGGACAGGCCCTGGTCCACGTGCTGGGTGGCGGCAGCGTAGGTGTCGATGACCTTCTCGTAACCGATCTCATACGCGTCCTGGTAGTACTCCAGGTTGTCGTTCGTCAGGTACGGCGCCGGGTAGTACACGCGGCCCAGCTTGCCTTCCTTGCGGATCTCAATTTTGGACGCCACCGGGTGGATCGAGGAGGTGGAGTTGTTGATGTAGGAGATCGAGCCTGTGGGCGGAACGGCCTGCAGGTTCTGGTTGTAGATGCCGTGCTCCATAACGGAAGCTTTCAGTGCCAGCCAGTCAGCCTGCGTGGGAATGTGGACGTTCTTGAACAGCTCGCGCACCTTCTCAGTCTGCGGCACCCATTCCTGCTCCGTGTACTTGTCGAAGAACTCGCCGGAGGCGTACTTGGACTTCTCGAAGCCGCCGAAGGTCTGGCCTGTCTCGATGGCCAGCAGGTTGGAGGCACGGACCGCGTGGTACACCACGGAGTAGAAGTAGATGTTGGTGAAGTCCAGGCCCTCTTCGGAACCGTAGTGGACCCGCTCGCGGGCAAGGTAGCCGTGCAGGTTCATCTGACCCAGGCCGATGGCATGGCTCTGGTCATTGCCCTTGGCGATGGACGGCACCGAGGTGATGTTGGACATGTCAGACACAGCCGAAAGCGAGCGGATGGCCGTCTCGATGGTCAGGCCGAAGTCCGGCGAGTCCATGGCCTTGGCAATGTTCAGCGAGCCCAGGTTGCAGGAAATGTCCTTGCCGGTGTCCGCGTAGGACAGGTCATCGTTGTACGTGGTGGGCTGGGAAACCTGGAGGATCTCCGAGCACAGGTTGGACATGATGATCTTGCCGTCAATCGGGTTCTCCCGGTTCACGGTGTCCTCGAACATGATGTACGGGTAGCCGGACTCAAACTGGATCTCGGCCAGGGTCTGGAAGAACTCGCGGGCCTTGATCTTGGTCTTCTTGATCCGGGAGTCGTCCACCATCTCGTAGTACTTCTCGGTGACCGAGACGTCGGAGAACGGCATGCCGTAGACGCGTTCCACGTCGTACGGGGAGAACAGGTACATGTCCTCGTCCCGCTTGGCCAGCTCGAACGTGATGTCCGGGATGACAACGCCGAGGGAGAGGGTCTTGATGCGGATCTTCTCGTCGGCGTTCTCACGCTTGGTGTCCAGGAAGCGGTAGATGTCCGGGTGGTGCGCGTGCAGGTACACGGCACCGGCACCCTGGCGGGCACCTAGCTGGTTGGCGTAGGAGAAGCTGTCCTCGAGGAGCTTCATCACGGGAATGACGCCCGAGGACTGGTTCTCGATCTGCTTGATGGGCGCGCCCACCTCGCGGATGTTGGTCAGCGCGAACGCCACACCGCCGCCGCGCTTGGACAGCTGCAGCGCCGAGTTGATGGAACGGCCGATCGACTCCATGTTGTCTTCGATGCGGAGCAGGAAGCAGGAGACCAGCTCGCCGCGCTGCTTCTTGCCGGCGTTCAGGAACGTGGGGGTGGCCGGCTGGAAGCGGCCCTCGATGATTTCGTCAACCATCTGCAGGGCAAGCTGCTCGTTGCCGCGGGCCAGGTGCAGGGCCACCATGCAGACACGGTCCTCGTAGCGCTCCAAGAACCGCTTGCCGTCAAACGTCTTCAGCGTGTAGGACGTGTAGAACTTGAAGGCACCGAGGAAGGTCTCGAAGCGGAACTTCTTTTTGTAGGCGCGGTTGTACAGGTCACGGATGAAGTTCATCGTGTACTGGTCCAGCGTCTCGCGCTCGTAGTAGTCGTTCTTGACCAGGTATTCGAGCTTCTCTTCCAGGTCGTGGAAGAACACGGTGTTGTTGTTCACGTGCTGCAGGAAGTACTGGTGCGCGGCCTCGCGGTCCGCCTCGAACTGGATCTCGCCGCTGGGGCCGTACAGGTTAAGCATGGCGTTCAGCTCGTGATAACCCAGGCCCTTGTAAGCAGCGGGCATCTCAGGCTTCTGGGCCCTGGTTACTTCTGTGTCTGCGACAGTCGTGTCCAAAACGTGTCCAATCCATTGTTTACGCGGGTCACGTCTTCTGGCGTGCCCATTAATTCGAAGCGGTAGAGGTGCGGTACTCCGCACTTGGCGGCGATGATGTCCCCCGCCATGCAGTAGTTGTCCCCGAAGTTTGTGTTGCCGGCACCGATCACTCCGCGCAGGAGCTGCCTGTTCTGCGGAATGTTCAGGAACCGGATGACCTGCTTGGGGACAGAACCCTCTCCCCCGGTGCCGCCATAAGTGGGCACCACCAGCACGAACGGCCGGGTGGCGAGGAGGGGTGCGTCCTTGGCGAGCAGCGGAATCCGGGCCACCTCACGGCCGAGCTTGGAGACAAAGCGGCTGGTGTTCTCGGACGCCGAGGAAAAGTAGATGAGCCGGCTGCCGGTAACAACCGCCGGCGCCGGCGAGGAACCGTCCACGCGCTGAGCCGCGTGAAGTTTCTGCGGTGCCTGGGATTCCTGTGCTGTGTGGAATTCCTGGGCTGCTGGTGCTGCCGTGGGAGTCACCTCAGCTGGTTGATTATTGCCGGCAGGAAATGCAGTGACCCCTAGGCCACGGAGGAAACAGCGGAAAGCGCCAGTTCCTCGATCTTGTCCGGGCGGAAGCCTGACCAGTGGTCCTGGTCCGTGACCACAACGGGTGCCTGCATGTAGCCCAGTGCCTTCAGGCGCTCGAGTGCCTCGGCGTCCTGGGAGATGTCAACGCTCTGGTACGTGATGCCCTTTTTGTCGAGCGCCCGGTAGGTGGCGTTGCACTGAACACAAGCAGGCTTTGTGTAAACCGTTACGGTCATGGTCCTGTCCCCTTTGCTGAAAAACTTGCTCGTCCGGGTTCCCGCCCAAGCTGTATGTAGATACTACATCTAGTGCAGACGCCTCTTTGGAACCCCAAGATGATGTATTACAAGTATGTCATTTAATGCACCTTTAATCCACAGGGAGGGGCCTTCAAAATGTCCGGAATCCCGCCGTTTTTGCGGACGGAATCCACACCCTGTGGAGTACTTAGCCACATTTAACGCCCAGCGTGTCGTCGAAAAGACGGCGTGTCGGCCCTTGTGCTCCCCCTGCTTACTTTGTGGTCCTCCCCACGATCTGGCGGGCCACCAGCCGGTCAATGCCAGGCAGCCGGGCTGCCCGTACGGTCCACCGGCGCAGGAGGAGCTGGGCCTGGTTTGCGGGAAGGAACGATGAGGCGGTGCGCCTCCCGGCGGCCTGCGCCGCCTCCACCACTGGTCTCCAACTCCGCTCGAATTCGGCCAGGGCTGAAGCGATACCGGCCGGTGAGGTCACAGGTCCGAGAACGTCGCCCAGCCGCGCGGCGCCGGCAATTGCGAGCGAGCCGCCCTGGCCCGCGAGGAGCGACACGGCACCGCTGGCGTCCCCCACAAGAACGGCCCGTCCGTTGTGCCAGCGCGGCATTACAACCTGCGCCACGACGTCATCGTACGGATGCTCCGGACACAGTTCGAGGAGCCGGTCCACCGCGGGACCCAGTCCAACGAACTCTCGGCGCAGCCGATCCCGCGGACTGTCCAGCCCCAGGTCCCCTGCTGTGCTTGTTGCGTCCCGGTAGACCAGGAATCCCGCCACCTCCTGCGCGCGAAGGCCGTACAACCCGGCCACCCGGTTGATGCTGTCGGTGAGGACAAATCTGTTCCCAAAAAGGGCATTCAGTAGCGGTTCGGTGACGATGAAGGCGGCGGCACGCATGCCCAGCGGGCGCAGGTACTCCTCCCCGGGGCCGAACACCTGGCCGCGCACGGCAGAATGGATGCCGTCAGCGCCGATGAGGATGTCAGCAGCTAGCGCCATTTCCGGGGTGCCGCCCACAGCGACCTGCACGCCGGCACCATCGGTCCATGTCCGGGTATACGGCGCCCCATAGTGGAGCCGCACCCGGCCGGAGGGCACGTCGTCGAGGGCCGCGAGCGCCGCACGCTCCATATCGGGGCGCAGCAGGGTCAGGACCTTGCCGCCGGCCAGCCGGGCGAAGTGTCCGTAGTCGAGCCTCGACGTGGGGCGTCCCGCGGCATCGACATACTCCGCTGCCTCGACGCGGTAGGCCGCCGCCGCGAGCCGCGGATAGAGGCCGATCCGCTCGGCCGCCTCCACTCCTGGACCGAAGAAGTCCAACATGTAGCCATCGGGCCGCGGACCAACCGCCTGCTCGAGGACTTCGGCATCCCAGCCGGCCAAGGCGAGCTGGCGGGCCGCGACGAGTCCCGCAATGCCCGCACCGACAATCACGGCCTTCATGTCCTGCCTCAAAACGATCGGCTCAGCACGGGCTGCAGGAGCCCGGCAGGAGCACAGAGTTCCGCCTCACCCGTCGCCTCATTGTTGGCTCTGCACTAGCAGGCTGTCCAGAGCGGGGACCTGGTTGCTAGAGCTGGACCTCCCGGCGATCCAGCACAATCTGCTGCACATCCAGGTAGCCGGACTGGAACCCTGCCCGGGAATAACACAGGTAGAACAGCCACATGCGCTGGAACACCGCGTCGAAGCCGAGTTCCTCCACCTCGCGGGACTGCTCCAGGAACCGTTCCTCCCACAGCCGCAGGGTGGCGGCGTAGTGGTCGCCCATGCCCATCCGTTCCCGGACCCGCAGTGACGTGTGCTGCTGCGTCACGCCCTCGATGGCACGGACGGACGGCAGGAAACCGCCCGGGAAGATGTACTTGTGGACCCACGTGTAGGCGTTCCGGGTGGCGAGCATTCGCCCGTGCGGCATGGTGATCGCCTGGATGGCCACCTTCCCGCCGGGCGCCAACACGCGGTCAATGGTCTGGAAGTAAATGGGCCAGTACTCGTACCCCACAGCCTCGATCATCTCGACGGATACAACGGCGTCGTACTCCCCCTCCACAGCACGGTAGTCCTGCAGAGCCACGGTCACCTGGTCCGTATAACCGGCAGCTGCGATCCGCTGCTGTGCGAGCGCCTGCTGCTCACTGGAGAGGGTAACGCTGTAGACAGTGGCGCCGCGTGCCGCAGCCCGGAGTGCCAGCTCACCCCAGCCGGTGCCGATCTCCAGGAGCCGGGTCCCGGCACCGACGCCGGCCTTATCCAGTAACCGGTCGATCTTCGCCTGCTGCGCTTCGGCGAGGGCTTCCCAGCCAACAGCAGAAAGCGGTCCGGCTTTGAGCGGAAACAATGCGGACGAGTAGCTCATGCTGGAGTCAAGGAAGGTGGAAAACAGATCGTTGGACAGGTCGTAGTGCCGCGAGATGTTGCTGCGGGTGTTCTGCTCAGCGTTCAGTTCCTGCCGCGGCGTGCGCGGCAGGTACAAGGCGCGCAAGGCCTGCAGCGGCGCGGGAATCAACGTACCTACCGAGGCGGCAAAGACTTCCAGGACGCCGGCAAGATCGCTGGCCTCCCAGTCCCCGGCCATAAACGACTCGCCCAGCCCGATCAGTCCGTTGTCGCCGATCCGCACTTCAAACGCCTCCGGCCGGACCATCACCATCACGGGGGCATCCAGGCCGCCGGCGCCCAGGACCGTACCGTCCGGGTACTCAACACGCAGGGGCAGCCGCTTTACTGCCCCCTTGAACAGCAGTCCCGCGGCCTTGCCCGCCACTGCCGCTTTAGGGCCCGACGGCGGCTGGGCAACTTCCGGCCATACCTCCGGATCGATGATGACGGGCGACGCCGGCACGCCAGTTGCCGTCCAGGCTGCGGCATAGTGAGCGGCGGCTTCCTGCAGCTCGCCTGCAGCTTTGTCTCTGGCCTTGTTCCTGACAGTCATTGCAGCTGCTTGGTTGTCGTCAATCATTGTCATTGAACTGCCTCCTGTGAGGGGTGGTGTGGCCTGGCGACGACGGGCAGCCGGCGGGCCCAAAGTTTGATGCCCTGTACCCGGATGAGTGCGGATACCAGGAGCGGTGCGGCCGGTACCGCCAGGGCCGCGGCCAGGATGTTTGCTAGCGTGGCCGGCCGGCGCGTGCCGTCCATGGCGGCCACGAACGGCCGGTGGCCTTCGCGGGCCAGCACGATGGAAACCCCGAGGCGCTCCCCCGGCGCGGGCAGCTTCATGCGGTACTGCCCGTCCACCTCGTTGAAGGGTGAAACATAGAACGCTTTCGGGACTGCAGCCCGCCCGGCCGGATCCGTCCGGAGAAGGTAGCAGTGGCGCTCCCCGTAGGTGTTGTGCACTTCGGCCACCACGCACTCAAGCTCGCCGGTGGACCGGTAGCACCAGAAGAGGGTCAGCGGGTTGAAGACGTAACCGAAGACCCTGGCGCTGGTCAGCATGCGTATGGGGCCGCCGTCGGGCTCTATCCCCTCGGCTTGCAGGTACCGTTCCACGTTGCTGCGGATGGTGGCGTCCGGATCGCCGAGGTGGTCGCCCGCGCGGAACACGGCCAGCGGCCGCAGCAGGAACGGAAGCCGCGGGAGCCTGTCGACGTCCACGAACCAGCTGTAGCTGCGGTACGTGAATGCGTTCTTCAACGGTGTGCGCCGCACGTGGGAAATTGACGTGCGGTAGATGGCCGCGCTCATGAAAAGTCCGTTGCGGAAAGGAGTTCCCGCTTCCCGCCATTCGGGGACTCGAGCGGATCACCAGCTACGGCATGACTCCAGGAACGGCCTAAAGATTCCGCCGCCCGGACGCCGGACAGTGCGCCGTCCTCATGGAAGCCCCAGCCCAGGTACGCTCCGGCGTAGGCGATGCGGCTGTCGCTGAGTCCTGCGATCGCCTGCTGCGCCTGCAGGGATTCAGGGGTGTACTGCGGGTGCTCGTACACCATGCGCTCCAGCACGGCGTCGTCAGCAATCAGCTCAGACTCCCCCAGGCTCACCAGGTAAGGCCTGCCCCCAACGGGGTCCAGCCGCTGCAGCCGGCTGAGGTCGTAACTGACCAGCACCTTGTCCGGCCGGGCGTCGCACGACGGCAGGCGGTAGTTCCACGACGCCTTCGCATTGCCGGCCGTAGGAAGGACCGCCGTATCCTGGTGGAACACGGTGTGGTTTACCGAGTAAGGCATTCCACCCAGTGCCTGCTTCTCAGCGGGCGTGGCATCTGCCAGGAACCCGAGTGCCTGGGCCGGGTGGGTGGCAATGACGACGGCGTCAAAGTCTTCCAGCCCGTGCTCAGTCGCGAGCTCCACACCATCCGGCAGGCGTCGGATGGCAGTGACAGGGGTGCTGACCCGGACATCCGACAGGGTGGCTGCAAGTTTCTCCACGTAGCGGGCGGAGCCGCCGGTGACGGTCCGCCACTGCGGTGAGCCCTTCACGCCCAGCATCCCGTGATGATCCAGGAAGGTGAAGAGGTAGCGTGCGGGGTAGGCCAGCGCAGTGGTGGGGTCGCAGGACCAGACGGCACTGACTACCGGGGTCATGAAATGCGAGATGAAGTACGGGCTGAAGTTTTCCCGTTCCAGGAACTCGCCGAGCGTCAGCTCAGGCGGGGCGGCGTCCGGGCTGACCGCTGAAACGGGTGCACTGCGCAGGAGGGCCCGTGCCTTGCGGTAGAAGCGGGTGACCTCGAGCAGCATCAGCAGGTAGCGGCCCCGCAGCAGGCTGGACGGGCGGGCAATAATTCCGCGGCCGCCATCGCGCGCCCCTGCGTACTCCAGCCCGCAGCCATCGCACCGGACGGACATGCTCATTTCCGAGTCCTGGGTCTCCACCCCCAGCTCGGTAAACAGCCGCAGCAGGGTGGGGTAGGTCCGCTCGTTGTGGACGATGAAGCCGGTATCGACGCCGATGGCCGTCCCGCCCGGTTGCGGAATGTCGTGCGTGTGGGCATGCCCGCCCAGCCGGGCGTCTGCCTCAAACAGGGTGACGTTATCCTGCCGGTTGAGGACGTAGGCTGCCGTTAGACCGGCCACGCCGCTGCCGACGACGGCAACCCGCCGTCTTTCGCCTCTGTTTACTGCTGGGTCAGGTGACAATTTATGCTCCTCTGCTGAACATTTGCCAAGGGTGGATATACAGAGGGCAATTCGGGGCAGCAGTAGCAGCGGATGGGTCCCGGCCCGGCAGCTTCTTGAGCGCTGGGCGGCGGAGTACTGTGGGCAGGTGGTAAATCCGGTACACCTAAAGACCCTTCTGGAGGTCACGCGGCTTGGCTCGTTCGCGGCCGCCGCGTCAACGCTGGGCTACACGGCCTCGGCAGTCTCGCAGCAGATGTCTGCGCTGGAACGGGACACCGGCGTGGTCCTCTTCCAACGTTCCGCGCGCAGCGTGGTACCTACGGAAGCCGCCGTCGTGATGACCCGGCACGCTGCCAAAGTGCTCACGGACATGGAGGCACTGATGGCCGCTGCCTCCAAAACCCAGGACACGGCCAACCAGGAACTTCGGCTGGGCATTTTTCCCAGCCTGGCAACCTATGTCCTGCCCCGGATCCTGAAGAACCCGGCATGGAAGAACCTGGGCATTGACCTGAAAGTATCCGTGGCGGAACCCGGCCAAACCATCCAGGGGCTGCGTACCGGCGGCGACCTGGACCTTGCCGTGGTTTTCCAGGTGGGTCAGACAGGATTCGCGTGGCCGAACACCATCAACCGGCAGTGGATCGGGGACGACAACTTCCGGGTAGTCCTGCCGGCCGGGTGGGGTTTCCGGTCCGACGCGAAGGTGGCAGCGGACCATCTGTCCGAAATGCCGTGGATCATGCACCACCCCGGGACCAGCGATGCCATGGTCATCGAACGCCTCTTCGCGGGCTGCAACCTGCATCCCCGCGTGGTGGCCCACAGTGACGACTTCCACGCAAGCCTCGAGATGGCCGCGGCAGGGCTCGGCGCTGCGCTGGTTCCCGAACTGGCACTGCGGCACCGGCCCGAGGGCGTGGTGGTGCTCGACGTTCCCGAGATCCGGCTGGCCCGCAACGTATTCGCGCTGCTGATCAATGACAGGAAAACCGCCCGGGTTCAGCTGTTTGTCGACCTGCTGGCAGAAACTCTCGCTGGCATGCGCACCGCGGTGAATTAGGCCCGAACGCTGGAATGCACCGCAGTTCGGGTCTATGTTGAAAGTATGAACAAGGTAGCGAGCCAGCACTTTGGAGAGATCGAGCTCAACCACGGCAAGGATCACTCGATCGCCGCCAAGCATGAACTACGCGGCCATCCGCTGGAAATCGACCTGAACGTCACCGCCCATGACCACTTCGACGAGGCAGCCCTGCGCAAGGTGGACTACCGTTTGCGTTTCCTGCCCGAGCTTGTCGATGAGGTGCGGGACATGATCGCCGAGGAGCTGGAGCAGGAAGGAACCAGCCCCCAGGAGTACCTCCACTTCCACTGCAACGCCCTCAAGGACGAGCACCTGCAGAAGGTTTTCGGCGTAACGGAGCGCAGCCAGCTCACCAATGCGGTGTTCCTGAAGGCACTGAAGCTTGGCCATGTGGGGATCTACCCTGGCCAGCCTGAGCGCTACTTCGTGATGGACTTCACCCTGGGCGAGCATTTCACCGACGAGGTCCTGGTGGCGTCAGCCGACGAGGACGGCGTGGTGGACGACGAGATCGTCTGGTCCTGATAAAGCAAAAGCGGTGGTTGGGCCTCAGGCTCAACCACCGCTTTTTGTTGTCTTACCCGGCGGTTGCCAGCAGGCTGGCGCGGACCGTCTTGGTGGCCTCCACCAGGTTCCGCAAGGACTCCTCGGTCTCGGTGTAGCCGCGGGTCTTCAGGCCGCAGTCCGGGTTCACCCAGAGCTGGCGGGTGGGCACGTGCTTGACGGCAGTGCTCAGGAGCTCGGTGACTTCTCCTGTGCCGGGGACGCGCGGCGAGTGGATGTCGTAAACGCCTGGGCCAACGCCGCGGCCGAAGCCGTGGGCCTCAAGGTCATGCACAACCTCCATGCGGGACCGCGCGGCCTCGATGGAGGTGACGTCTGCGTCCAGGCCGTCGATGGCGTCGATGATCACTCCGAACTCCGAGTAGCAGAGGTGGGTGTGGATCTGGGTGGCGTCTGCCGCGCCGGCGGTGGCCAGCCGGAATGAGTCCACGGACCACTTCAGGTAGGCGGCGTGGTCGGCCTTGCGCAGCGGCAGGAGTTCGCGCAGTGCGGGCTCGTCCACCTGGATGACCTTGATGCCGGAGGCTTCAAGGTCGGCGATTTCGTCGCGCAGTGCCAGTCCCACCTGGTTGGCGGTCTCGCCCAGCGGCTGGTCGTCGCGGACGAAGGACCAGGCCAGGATGGTGACCGGACCGGTGAGCATGCCCTTCATGGGCTTGCTGGTGAGGGACTGTGCGTACTTGGCCCACTCCACCGTGATGGGGGCGCTGCGGGTGACGTCGCCCCACAGTATGGAGGGACGGGTGCAGCGTGAGCCGTAGGACTGGACCCAGCCGTGGACTGTGACGTCAAAACCTTCGAGGTTCTCGGCGAAGTACTGCACCATGTCGTTGCGCTCGGGCTCGCCGTGCACCAGGACGTCGTAGCCGAGCTCCTCCTGCAGGTCCACAACGCGCTTGATTTCGTCCTTCATGAGCTTTTCGTACTGCTCGTTGGTGAGATCGCCCTTGTTGTTGCGGGCGCGGGCCGAACGGATCTCCGGGGTCTGCGGGAAGGAACCGATGGTGGTGGTGGGCAGCGGCGGAAGGTGCAGTGCTTCTTCCTGGGCGGCTTCGCGGACCGCGTATTCGGAGCGGCTGAAGTCAGCGGCAGTCAGGGCCCCGGTGCGGGCACGGACGTCTGAACGGCGGACACCTTCGGCGGTGGCGCGGGAGGCGATCACTGCGGTTGCTTCGTCGATGGCCGCTTTGGCCGAGGCGGGGTCGGCCAGGTAGGACGCGAGGGTCTTGACCTCAGCCGCCTTCTGGTCGGAGAAAGCCAGCCAGCTGCGGAGCTGGTCGGAGAGCTGCGTCTCCTCGGCGGCGTCGTGCGGGACGTGCTGGGTGGAGGTGGAGGTGGAGACGGCGAGCCTGCCGGCTGCGGCCTTAAGTTCCTCCAGCTTTGCGGCGGACGCGGCGAGGTCGTTGCGCCAGATGTTGTGGCCGTCAACCACACCGGCAACCAAGGTCTTGTTGCCCAGGCCGGCGAGCGCCGCGGCGGAAGGAACTGCGCCCTTGAAGACGTCAATGTGCAGGGCGTCGATGTTGGTGGCTGCGAGCGTGCCGAGCTGGCCGTCCAGCGAGCCGTACGGAGTGGAAACCAGGATCTGCGGGCGGTTGGCTGCAGCGGTGAGGACCTCGTAGGCGCGGGCAACGGCTGCTTCGATTTCTGCGGACGGGGTGTCCTGGTCCACCACCAGGGCGGGCTCGTCGAGCTGGACCCAGCCGGCGCCGGCGGCCGCAAGCTTCTCGAGCAGCTGGACGTAGACGGGCAGGATGTCCTCGAGGCGTGACAGCGGAGCGAAGCCTGCCGGGGCGCCGTCGGAAGCCTTGGACAGCAGCAGGTAGGTGACCGGGCCAACGATGTACGGGCGGGTCTCGATGCCGTTGGCCAGGGCGAAGGCGAACTCGTCAACCTTGGCCGTGGAGGCGAGGGTGAACGCGGTTTCGGGACCGATCTCCGGCACCAGGTAGTGGTAGTTGGTGTCGAACCACTTGGTCATCTCCAGCGGCTGCTGTTCCTTGTTGCCGCGGGCAAGCGTGAAGTAGCCGTCGACGTCGAGCTGTCCCTCTGCGTTGAGGAGCTTGCCGAAGCGGGCCGGGACTGCGCCGAGGTGCGCGGTGGTGTCGAGGACCTGGTCGTAGTAGGAGAAGGTGCCGGGAACGGCCGCGGCTTCGGTGAGGCCGAGTTCTTGCAGGCGCCTGGCGGTGGTCAGCTGGATGTCCTTGGCGGCGGCGTCCAAAGCGGCGCCGTCGATCTTGCCGGCCCAGTAGGCCTCAACGGCCTTCTTCAGCTCGCGGCGGCGGCCGATGCGGGGGTAGCCGAGGACCGAAGCTGTGGGGAATGGAGTAACGGGTGTGCTGTTTTCAGGCATGACAATTCCTAGGTATGTGGGCCGTAGCGTCTACGGCAGTGAGGATGGAAGAGGTGTTCAGCTGGCGAGCTGGCGGCTGGCGGCCGTTGCCTGGCGGATGCCGGTGCGGCTGCGCCGCGGAAGGGCCAGCTTGTCCAGCACCTCCAGCGCGCTTTGGTGCTCGTTGAAGGTGTAGATGTGGATGCCGGGGGCGCCGGCTTCCAGTGCTGCTTTGGCCAGGTCCACGGTGGCGCTGACACCGATGTGGAGGCGTTCGAGGTCGGTGTCTGCCGCGGCGAGGCGCGCCATCAGTTCCGGAGCCGGTTCCACGCCTGCCAGTTCGCCCAGTCGGTTCAGGCGGCGGAGGCTGGTGAACGGCATGACGCCGGGGATGATGGGGATGGTAACCCCTGCACGGCGGGCCCTGGTGAGCAGGTCCGCGTACTGGTCGGTGTGGAAGAAGACCTGGGTGATGGCGAAATCGGCGCCGGAACGCTGCTTGGCGAGCAGCACCTCGACGTCGTGCTCCTCACTGGGTGATTCCGGATGCCGGGTGGGATACGCCGCAACGCCCACCGCGATCTTTCCGGCGCACAGCAGTGCCGACCGGCGCTGCTCCACGCGGCGGATGAGTTCGATCAGGTCCTGGGCGTAGCGCAGCGAGCCTGCAGCAGGTTCACCGCCGTCCTGGGGAAGGTCACCGCGCAGAGCGAGGATGCCCCGCACGCCGGTATCCAGCAGCTCGCCGATGATCCCTGCCAGTTCCTGCGGGGTGTTGCCCACGCAGGTCAGGTGGGCCAACGGCCGGAGGGTGGTCTCCAGCAGGAGCCGGTTGATGAGTTCGACGGCGGTGTCCCGGTTGGAGCCGCTGGCACCATAGGTGACCGAGACGTAGTCCGGCTCGGTGCTTTCCAGTTCGCGGATGGTAGTCCAGAGCGTTTCCGCGGCTTTCGGCGACCGTGGCGGGAACAGCTCGTAGGAGAGCGCCACCGGGGCGGCGTCGGAGAGGTTCGGATGTGTGTCAATAAGGCTGGGTGGCGACATTTGCGTCCTTGGCTTTGGGCCATTGAGGGCTGCCTGTCAGTTGTGACAGGACACCGGCAATGAATTTGAGTTTGGGGAACACGGAAGAACTCCACAAGGACGCAGCCGCGACTGTTACGCCTGGAATGAAGTTGTCCGTGAGCAAATGTCAGGCCCACATGGGGGCACCCACACCCTCCGCAACGGAGGATCGCTGACACGTTACCGCGGTAACTTGTATAGAACTCTAGGAGCGGCCGGAGAAGCATTCAAGTTCCCCGCCGAATTAAGACGCAGTCTTACGACTTGTTTCGTTGCTGTGCAGAACATTGTTCGCCCCGGCAGTGGTCCTGGCCCACGCTTTTGGCGTCCAAGCTCCGCGGATCTACCCCTCCCCACAGGGGCCTCCCCGGGTCTATCCTTTTTGACATGAGCGAGCTTCCAGCCAGTTACAAGGAGTTTCTCGCCGATAAAAGCGAGATGTTCATCAACACTGTTAAGCCTGTCCTTCAGCAGTCAGCTGCGGACAAGCTGCACGGCGTCCGCGTTGTTTACAACCCCGGCTCCACCGGCCACCAAGCCCACCTCGATGACAGCCTCCCCTACGGCGTGATCTTCGAGGACATCGACTGACAGGTCACGGGACCGGACGGGTTGCTTGCACGGTTGCGACAGTTCAGCCCCTCACTGCGCCCGAGAGGGCGAACGAGCTTCCGGCGCCCCTGGCCACGATGACGTAGAGGGCCAGGACCGGCAGTGAGTACAGGATGGAGAACGCGGCCAGCTGGCCGTAGGCAACTGCCCCATGCTGTCCGAAGAAGCTGAAGATGGACACGGCAGCGGGCTGGTTGGCCTCGGACAGGAGCAGCACGAACGGGACAAAGAAGTTGCCCCAGGCCTGGATGAACACAAAGATGAACACCACGCCCATGCCCTGGCGCATGAGCGGCAGGACGATGGTGCGCAGCGCGGTCATCCTCGACGCCCCGTCCACCCAGGCAGCCTCCTCGAGGGACAGCGGCACGCCGTCCATGAAGTTCTTGGTCATCCAGATGGCCATGGGCAGGGTGGTGGTGGCCATAAAGAAGATGGTGGCCGGCATCGAGTCCAGCAGGTTGAGCTGGACGAACAATCCGTACACCGGCACCATGATGGCCGTCACGGGTAGGCAGGTGCCGAAGAGGACGGCGTACATAAACGGGGTGTTGAACCGGGACCGGTAGCGGGACAGCGGGTAAGCCGCCAGCACTGCTGCAGCGAGGGTGACGGCGGCCGTGCCGGCGGAGAGCATCAGGCTGTTCCACAGTGGCTGGAACAGCAGCCCGGGCGACATGATGGCGGCAAAGTTTTCAAGGCTTGCCTGTGCCGGAACCCTCGTTTCGTGGCTTGCCTCGGCGTCCAAGGAGGCCAGGACCAGCCAGAAAAGCGGCAGCACGAAGCAGGCGCCGAGCAGCAGCAGGGACACATCTGCGGGAGTACTGGTGCGGGACCGCCCGCGGCTCCGGCCGCGGGTTTCGACGGAAGGCACAGCCCTGGACGCTTTTACGGGCGCGGTCATGGCTTCGCCTCCCGCAGCAGCCGGATGTAGACAGCACCAAAGACGCCTCCAATGAGGATCAGCACGGTAGCAACGGCAGTCCCGTAGCCGATGTCGCCAAACTTGAACGCCTCCTGGTAAGCCAGGATGGGCAGCGTGGTGCTGGCGTTGGCCGGGCCGCCGGCGGTCATCACCCAGATCAGGGTGAAGACAGCGAGGGTCTGCAGCGTAATCAGCATCAGGTTGGTGGCGATGCTCCCCCGGATCATGGGCAACGTGATGAAGGCAAGCCGCTGCCAGCCCCCGGCACCGTCCATCTGGGCGGCTTCGGACACTTCCGTGGGAACATCGTTCAGCGCCGCACGGTATACCAGCATGGAGAAGGCAGTGCCGCGCCAGATGTTGGCCAGCACCACCGCTGCCATGGGCCAGGAATAGAGCCAGTCCGGCTGGTCCAGCCCCAGGCCGCCCAGCAGTTGGTTAAGCGTCCCGTCGCGGCTGAAGTAGGCATAGGCGGCAAAGGCAGCAACGATCTCGGGAAGCACCCAGGCTGCGACCACCGCTGTGCCAACCACGGCAGACACAGTCCGGCGCGCACGGCGCATGAGGACGGCAAGTGCCAGCCCCAGCAGGTTCTGCCCCAGCACAGCAGAACCAAGAAGAAACAGCACCGTCAGCCCCAGCGACAGGGGAAACACCTGATCCACCAGCAGCCGCTGGTAGTTCTCCAGCCCGATCCATTGCGGGCTGCGCGCGTTGCGGCCTGTCAGGCCGGCGTTGGTGAAGGACGCGTGGAAAGCCCACAACACAGGACCGGCGAGGAAAACCAGCAGGAGCAGGACGGCAGGCAGGACGGGCAGGTAGCGCAGCAGCCCGCGTCCCCCGGTTTGGGCCGGCACCGCTTACTTCCGGACGGTGTTGTCGCCACCTACGATGTCCGTCACCGCTGCGTCGTAGTCCGCTGCTGCCTGTTCGGGCGCCCGGGCGCCGGTGATCACGGCCTCCGTTGCCTCCTGGACCGCGGCCGAAATTCGTGGATAGTCGGACGTTGCCGGGCGATAGCGGGTAACGGATACGAGTTCGGAGACGTCCTTCACGAACGGGTTTCCAGCCTGGTAGCCGGAATCGTCGGCGACGTCGCTGCGGACGGCGATCTGCGAGCTGTCGAGCGTGAAGGCAAGGGAATTTTCCCGGTTCATCGCTGTGCTGAGGAAGCTGAACGCGAGGTCGGGCTCCTTTGTTCCGGCACCGATGGCCAGCGTCCAGCCGCCGGACATGCTCACGGCTCCCGGGGCGCGGCCGTCCTGCGTCGGGAACGGGGCAACGCCCATCTCCTGCTCATACCCGGGCCATTCGTAGCTGCCGCCGTCCTGCCAGAACGACGGCGCGTAGGAGCCTTCCACGGTGGCGCCCAGCTTTCCCTTCGGGAACCATTCGCCGAACACCTTCTTCCAGACGTTCGCATCCAGTGCCTGGGCCGGCGTCACGGCGAGCCCCTCGTCGTAGAGCGTCTTGAGAAAGGCCAGGGAGTCCTTGAAGCCGGCGGACCCCACCACCCACTTTTTGGTTTCCTCGTCGTACAGCGTGGACCCGGTTCCGTACAGCAGTTCGTAGAAGCCCTGCATGACGGTTCCTTCACCAGTTCCCTTGCCCGCGTACATGTTGAACGGGACCACCGAGGGATCGTTCGCCTTGATCTTGCGTGCGGTGTCCAGGATGTCCTGCCAGCTGCGCGGCTCCCAGGGGACGCTGATCCCGGCGGCTTCGAGGACCTTCCGGTTGTACCAGATGGCCCGGGTGTCGGTGCCCAGCGGCACTGCGTAGGTCCCGCCGTCATCCGCCCGCCCTGCCGCCTTGGCGCCGTCGTCGAATTTGGACCAGTCCTCCCAGCCCTCGAGGTGGCTGTCCAGCTTGAGGAGGTAGCCGGCGTCGACGTCGGAGCGGACTTTGAAGGTGTCCTCGTAGAAGACGTCCGGCGCGGTGGAGGGCGATCTCAGCGCGAGGGCCAGCTTGGTGCCGTAGTCGTCGTCGTTGCCCTGGATGGGCTGCAGCTCCACCGCGACCCCCGGGTTTGCGGCCTCGAACTCCTGTTTGGCCGCCTGGAACATCGTCTCAAGGGCGGTGAAGGAATCGGTCTTCTGATAGACCACCTTCAGCGTCTTCGATCCGTCCTCGGGAGAAGCCGGCGTGCAGGCCGTCAGGACGATCAGTGCGGAAGCGATCAGGGACATGGTCTTCAGGGCCGGCCGACGCATGGTGCTCCATTTCCATCAATGGCTGCGGTCCCCCGTTGTCAGCGGGCCCCAGCCGCGGCAATACGCAAATGCTAGATCGGTGCCCGGCGCCAGGCAAGGCCACCGTCTCAGCTCTCCAGCAGGAGCCTTTGGGCGCGGGGCGCGAGAGTGTGTTCCAGAACCAGGGAGGCTGCGCCGATAGCCCCCACATCCTCGCCCACGCCGGTCCCCACCACCTCGATACGGTGGATCAGCCGGGTGTCGCTGTTGGCGTCGAGCAGCGCCGGGATCTTCTCGAGGTAGCGTTCGGCAAGGCGGCTCCAGAACGGTCCGCCGAACACCACCCGCTCAACGTCCAGCGTGTTGGTCACCACGGACGCTGCCCGCGCCACCAGCAGCGCAGACTTGTCGATGATGGCCAGCGCCTGTTCATTCCCCTCGTCGGCGAGGTCGCACAGCGCGGAGAAACTCTGCTGGATTTCAGCCCCGCTGTTGCCGGACCGGGAGCCGTCCAGGATCCCGGCGGCCTCGGCCTCGGCCACGAGCACCTGCGGGATGCAGGAAGACTTCACGCAGCCGCGGAGGCCGCAGTCGCAGGGGGGCCCGTCGGGATCCACCACGATATGCCCGATTTCGCCGGCGTTGCCCGAAGTGCCCCGGACCACCTCGTCATTCAGCACGATTCCGCACCCGATGCCGGTGCCCATGTACATAAAGATGAAGCTGCCGGCTCCGCTGGGGCCGCCGGCCCAGGTTTCCGCCACCGCCGCGCTGGTGACGTCCTTGTCCATCAGGACCGAGTAGCCGGTGGCTTCTGAGAGCGCGTTGCGCAGTTCCACCCTGTCCCAGCCCGGAAGGAGCGGCGGGTCAACCACGGTGCCGTTGTCCACGTCGATGGGGCCGGGAGCCGCCACGCCAAGGCCTGCGATCCTGTCCGTGTCCACCCCGGAATCGGCCACGAGCTGGGAGATCTCGGCCGCGATAGTGGCAATGACGGCGGCGGGATCATTTCCGCCGGGTGTCTTGATCCGTGAGTGCTGTACCACGGCGCCCACCAGATCCAGGACCACGAAGGTGGTCACCGCGGGATCGAGGTGGACGCCAACGGCGAACATGCCGCCGGGGTTGAGGCGGAGAATGGTGCGAGGTTTACCGGGGCCACTGCCCTCCTTGCCTGCCTCAACAATGAGGTTCTGGTCCAGGAGGCGGCGGGAGATGTTGGAGATGGTCTGCGGCGAAAGACCGACTATCTGGGCGAGCTCCACCCTGCTGAGCCCACCGGCCGTCCTGCGGATGGCGTCGAGGATCACCGTGAGGTTGAAGTCCCCCATCCGGGGCAGGTTGGTGCCGCGTCGTGGTGAGGATTGGCGGATCTCAGTCACGGCGTCCCCTTCGTCTCCGGCACATAGTTACTGATGTCTGAATCGTACGTTACGCATGGGCGCAGACCCATAGGAGCGGCCGACGGCGCGGCGCAGCGCCGCCCGGCCGTCCCCCGTTGCCGTGCCTGCCCGCCGGGCAGGGTCACCGCGGGCCGCGGCGGGTGCTGAGGGTCACAGTGAATTTGGGGTTCTGGCCTTTCACAACGGTGGGGCCGACGTGCCGCTCAAGCGCCGGCAGATAGGCAAGGTGGCGGTTGTAGACGGTCCATAGGTCGCCACCGGGCGCCAGAACCCGCCCGGCCGCTTCTATCAGCTTCAGGCCCGCTCCCGCATGGACGCCGGCGCCCACGTGGAAGGGCGGATTAAGGAGGATCAGGTCTGCGGTCCCGTCCGGCAGGGTGCCCATGGCGTCGTCCTGCAGAGTGCGGATCTGCTCAGACAGGCCGTTCGCTTTTGCAGTTGCGCGGGCGGATGCGACGGCGGCGGCTGACTGGTCCGTGGCGGTCACTGTTGAGCCTGGATACTGCCGGGCGTACATCGCTGCAAGGATTCCGGTGCCGCAGCCCAGGTCGATGGCGTGCTGCACGGGCCGCATGGCCGGCAGGAATGTCAGCAGGAACCGGGTGCCGATGTCCAGCCTGGATCCGGCAAAGACGGCACCATGGGCTGCGACGTCCAGATCGATTTCGGCCAGGTGCTCAACGACGGGAAATGGTTCCGGGGCGCCGCTCCCCTGTGGGCCGGTGGCCACGATCACCCGGGACTTCTGGCGGGCGAGCTGCGGCGTGACGGATTTGAAGTGGTGCCCCAGAACCGCGTTCATGCCGAGGGACATGTGCTTGACCCGGCCGCCGGCCAGGAGCACCACGTCCGGGGAGGCGTATTGGGCCACTGCCGCCGCAATCTCGTCGAGCTCGGCGAGGGTCTTGGGCAGCTGCAGCAGGACGGTCCCCGCATCCTCCAGGAGTTCGGGTCCGAGGGGAAGCTGGACAAACGGCAGGCCACTTTCGGCTCTGCTTCCGAATGCCTCCGCGGCATTGAGGCGGAGCGCCTGCTCGCCGGTGATGAGGTCCTGGTGCACGCGCACCGTACCGGGGTTGAGGACTGCAAGGGAACCCAGGGTCAGCGCGCCGTAGCGGTCACCGATGACCGTCAGTCTGCTTCCGGCAGACACGTGGGCGGCTGCGGAATCGAGCAGCAGGCGGTCGGTGGCATCCCAGGCCTGCAGGTTGGGTGCTTCCACGTCCGGCCGCCGCCGAAGTGCCGGAAGAACGTCCTCGAGAGTCTGTGGTGCCACTTGGTCCCTGCCGCCCTGTCCTGTTTGCAAAGTTTGTCCGACTCCCGCCGTCAGCCCCAATTTACCGTCCTCGCGGTGGGCCTGATTCCCGGCAGCTTCAGAATCGCCGCTACTGCGGCGCGGCCTGCCCGGTTGGCGCCGATGGTTGACGACGACGGTCCATAGCCCACCAGATGGACCCGCGGCTCGGCTGCCACCTGGGTTCCCTCCATCGCGATCCCTCCTCCCGGTCCCCGAAGGTGCAGCGGCGCGAGGTGCTCGAGTTCCGCCCGGAAGCCGGTGGCCCAAAGGATGACGTCTGCTGCCAGGAAGCGCCCGTCTGCCAGCCGGACGCCGTCGGGCTCAATCGCCGTGAACATGGGCTGCCGGTTGAGGGCACCGCGTGCTGCCGCAGCACGGAGGGCAGGTGTCCAGATGAGCCCGGTCACGGACACCACGCTTTGCGGAGGCAGGCCCTGGCGCACCCGCTCCTCCACCAGGGCCACGGCGTCGTGGCCGGCCCTGGCGTCGAAGTCGGCATCCCGCCACACCGGCTCCCGCCGGGTGAACCAGCTGGTGGAGGTGACCCGCGAAATTTCGTCCAGGAGCCCGACGGCGGAGATTCCGCCGCCAACCACGATGACATGCTTCCCCGCGAACTCCGCGGCAGAAACGTAGTCGGCCACATGGAGCTGGCGGCCCCGGAACGTCGCCTGCCCGGGATAGATGGGCCAGAACGGCCGGGTCCAGGTGCCGGTGGCATTGATTACCGCCGCTGCGCTCCAGTCACCCACGGAGGTGCTGACCAGCAGCCTGCCGGCAGGGTCCGTGTCTTCGCGGCTGACCGACGCTACCTTGACGGGACGCTGGACGGACAGGCCCAGTTCCTCCTCATACGTACGGAAATAGCGTGTCAGGAACTCCGAGCTCGGTTCCCTGGGGTCCACGGCGGGCTGGGCGATGCCGGGGAGGTCGCTGATGCCGTTGACGGTTGCCATCCGGAGACTCTTCCACCGGTGCCGCCACGCACCGCCTGGACCTTCCTCGGCGTCGAGCACGGTGAAGTCCAGCCCCCGGCGCTGAAGGTGATAGGCAGCGGACAGACCGGCCTGGCCCGCGCCAATGACCACTACGTCGGCGCGGGCAGAATTCACCCACCCATGATAGTCGTGCAGGGGCTGCCTACCTTAGTCTTGGCCCAAGGACACAGGGAGGACTGCCATGACCACCAGCAAAGGGAACGCCGCACGACTCGCAAAGGCCATTGCCATCGTGCTGGGCACTGATGACATCCCACTCCGTCTGCGGGCATGGGACGGCTCAGAAGCCGGGCCGGAAGAAGCACCGCTGCTGGAGTTCGGTTCCCGGCGTGCCCTGCGGCGCATACTTTGGTCGCCAGGTCAGCTGGGCCTGAGCCGGGCGTACGTCTCCGGCGACATTAACGCGCCGGGGGATGTCTTTGCCGCCTTCACGGCCTTGAGCTCGGCCGGCAAGTTTGCAGAACCGGGGCCCTTCAAGCCGCTCACCGTAGCTGAGCTCTGGACGCTGGTCCGGACTGCCGTGAGGCTGGGAGCCATCGGCCCTAACCCTGCTCCTCCACTGGAAGAAGCGCAAATTGCCCGAAAGGGCAGACTCCACTCCCGGCGACGGGATTCCGCCGCCATCTCGCACCATTACGACGTGGGCAACGACTTCTACGAAATGGTCCTGGGCCCGTCGCTGGTGTACTCATGCGCCGTGTGGCCCGAAGAGGAGGACGGACTGGTTCCCGATGGCCACCGGCTTGCCCGCGGCCTGGAGGCCGCGCAGGAGGCAAAGCTGGACCTGGTGTGCCGCAAGCTGGGCCTCAAGCCCGGCATGCGTGTGCTGGACGTTGGCTGTGGCTGGGGAAGCTTCGCCCTGCACGCTGCCGGAAAGTACGGCGTCACGGTAGTTGGCGTCACGTTGTCGCAGGAGCAAGCCATCATGGCACGCAAACGCGCAGCCGACGCAGGACTTACCGAAAGTGTTGACATCCGGGTGCAGGACTACCGCGATATTCAGGATGGGCCCTTTGATGCCATCAGCTCCATCGGAATGTCGGAGCACGTGGGACGCGCGGAGATGCCCCGCTACACAGCGGCGTTGTTCAACCTGCTGCGCCCCGGCGGACGACTGCTGAACCACGCCATTTCCTGGAATGCCGGCCCCACCGCGCCGGACCCTGATTCGTTCATTCCCCGGTACGTGTTTCCCGACGGCGAGATGATCAGCCTGGGCGAGATGTCCGCCGCCCTGGAATCCGCAGGCTTCGAAATCGTGGACGTGGAGGCTTTGCGCCGACACTACGCGCTCACCCTGCGGGCATGGGTCAGCCGGCTGGAGGAACATTGGGAGCAGGCGGCAAAGCTGACCAGCCCTGGACGGGCAAGGGTGTGGCGGCTGTATATGGCGTCCAGTGCTCTGGGCTTCGAGAACGGGCTGACAGGCGTCTACCAGGTTCTTGTCCAGCGGCCCGGCGGTGACCCGCCTCCGCTGCGCCGGACGCAATGGCTATAGACCTGTCCCATAACTCTTGGGTAAGCAAAAAGGAACCGTCCCGAAGGATGGTTCCTTTTTGCTTCCTCCTGCGGGGAGGATGACCGGTGGAGCTGAGGGGACTCGAACCCCTGACCCCCTGCATGCCATGCAGGTGCGCTACCAGCTGCGCCACAGCCCCGGACCTTGCTGCGGTGGGAGGATGTCCCGCCGAAGCAACCTGATCAGCTTAATGCAATTTCGTGCTGTGCGCCAATCGGCGCCTTCTGCCACGGCCGTGCGGTCACTATCATCAAATCCGGTCCGCCAGGCACAGGGACAAAACAAAAATCCGCCGGAATCTGATGATTCCGGCGGATAGTCGGTGGAGCTGAGGGGACTCGAACCCCTGACCCCCTGCATGCCATGCAGGTGCGCTACCAGCTGCGCCACAGCCCCTAATTATTGCCGCTCGATGAGCTTTTATTTCGGGTTTCCCCGAAGCAACTCAAATATCTTAGAACAGCAATTCCGAAAATTCCAAATCGGGCATATTCGGCTTGTTCCCGCGCAATTACTCCGTCTCGGTGGAGGAAGCAGCCTTCGCCGAGGCGTCGTCGCCCAGCTGGAGGTCCACGACGGGGCAGTCCTTCCACAGGCGCTCCAATGCGTAGAAGACGCGGTCTTCTTCATGCTGGACGTGGATGACGATGTCCGAGTAGTCAAGCAGGACCCAACGGCCGCCGGAACGGCCCTCGCGCCGGATCGGGCGCAAATCCTGCTTCGCCAGTTCTTCTTCGATGCCGTCGACGATGGCGTTGACCTGCCGCTCGCTGGGGGCGGAGGCGATGAGGAAAACGTCTGCCAGGGCGAGGCGTTCGCTCACGTCCAGCGCCACAATGTCCTGGGCAATCTTGTCCGCAGCTGCCTTGGCGGCGGCGCGGGCTGTGTTGATGGATGAATCTGACGCAGTCACGGGACTCCTTGTTGGGTTAAAAACGCTTTGTGGTGCCGGCAGTGCCGGTTAGCGGGACATTCCGCTGATGATCAGGAAAATGCCGGCGACAAGGGCCAGGATCCCGAAAGCCAGGACACAGAACTGGAGGATGCGGTTCCGCGTGGCACGGGCCAGCCCTGCCGTCGCAGCGTCCAGCGGATCCAGTCCGTGGGCCTGCCGGGCCGGGACGCGGGGCAGATCCTCGAATGCCTCCTCGGCGTGGTTCTCCGCCACCACAGCCGGTGCCAGGACAGCAGGCTTGGGGCGTACGGCAGCCTTGGCCGCAGCCTCAGCCCGGGCGATCATTTGTGAACGGCCGGATCCGGCGTCGGACGTGGCCGGCTGGCCGCCGACCGGGCGCCGCTTCCTGGTGCCGGACGACGGGACCTTTGTACCGGGACGGGTGGTGACCGGAACGTGGCTCGTTGCCGGCGGCTTCATAACCGGCCGGTCCACGCCCGGCACCTGGACGAATTCCAGAGGCGTGACCATTGCCAGGTTGCTGGCGGTGGAGGGTGCCGGCCGCTGCGCCGGAACGGGTGGTGGCTTCGGTCCCTGCTGCTGGGCTGCAGGTCCTGCGGCGGACGAAGGCTCGGTGGTTGGTGCAGGGACGCCGGTCTGCTCGGCCAGCTTCTGTTTGGCCATGGCCCGCCGGTTCATCACCGCCGCGCGTTCCGCCAGGGCAATCTGCTCCGCCAGAATCTCCGGATCCACGGCTTCCGGATCGAGGGAAGCGATGTGCTGCATCTTCGCGATCTGGTTTTTGGCCTGTTCCGCGATCAGGGACCTTGCCGCCAAGGCCTGTTCGACGGTCATTCCATCAGGCACGGCCGACGCCGGGGAAGGAGCCGCGCCGGGGGTAGGCACGTTGTTACGGGCAGGCACAGTACTCGGGGAAGGCGCTCCCTTTGCCTCCTGGGGATCCTGCTCCCCCGCCGCGCTCTTCCCGGGGGCCGGCAGGACGGGACCCCCGGCACCCGGGTCAGCGGGCCCGGCAGGAGCAACGACCGGGTTGGCCGCGGTCAGCGCCTGTTCCTTGAGCTGCTGCAGGCGAAGTTGGCGCCGTGTGGGGGGACCTCCGGCTGCCAGCTGGCCCTCTTTTTCTTCCAATTCCTTGATGGTGCGCAGCGCCGCCCGGTCCCGTGCGCGGATCTGCGAGGAACGCTGGGTGTGTGTCTGTTCAGGAGCCGGCGCTGCAGTGCCCGGTGCAGGGCGGTTTGCGGCGGGCTTTTTCGTGGCAGGCGAAAGCTGATCCGTGGCCGTGGGCACGGATGGCTGTTGCGCATCCCTGGCCTTCCGGAGTTCCCGGCGGCTGCGGATGGGGGGCTGTTCCTGACTCATAGAGAACTCATTCAGTGCTGGCTGGTTCGCTTGCTTCGGAGGTTGGAGCATTGGCAGCCGCCGGGGCGTCCAGGTACAGGCCGTACTTGGCGATGTACTGGACCACCCCGTCCGGCACGAGGTACCACACAGGGTTGTTCGCGGCCACCCGTGAACGGCAGTCCGTCGACGAGATGGCCATGGCGGGCACCTCAAGGAGGCTGACGTCCTTCCGGCCCATACCATCCAGTACGTGCCCCGGCCTGGTCACTCCTACGAAGTGGGCCAGTGACCACAACTCGTCGATGTCCTTCCACGACAGGATCTGCGCCAGTGCGTCGGCGCCGGTGATAAAGAAAAGATCTGCGTCCGGGCGCTGGGCCCGAAGGTCACGTAAGGTATCGATGGTGTAGGTGGGCCCGGGACGGTCAACGTCCACCCTGCTGACCGTGAACCGCGGGTTGGAGGCTGTGGCGATGACAGTCATGAGGTAGCGGTGCTCGGGTTCGCTGACCTGTTTGTGGGACTTCTGCCAGGGCTGGCCGGTGGGGACAAAAACCACTTCGTCCAGGTCGAACTCGGCCGCCACTTCGCTGGCTGCCACCAGGTGGCCATGGTGGATGGGGTCAAACGTCCCGCCCATGACGCCCAGGCGCAGCCTGCCGTTGGCTCCGTTGTGGTGAAGAACGCGGGAAATGTTAGTGGCCCTGCCCGTGATCGTGCTTGTTGGGGTGCTGGCGGTGCGGATCCGCGTGCTCCTCCGTGGCAGCGTGGCGCTTGCCAAGGTTCGAGTAGGACAGCGTGATGAACATCATCACCAGCAGGATGGCGAAGATGACCACTCCGAAGACCCACGGCTCAGCCCACAGCGGGGCGAGTTCGTGTTCTTCGCCTTCGGCGATGGTCGTGGCAATCTGCTGGAACAGCATTTTCTCCCCTTGGGTTCAAACGATTGTGGCAGCGGAAAGCTCCGCCGTTTCTGACTTCTGGTCTATGTTACCGCGTTGCTACCCGCGGACCTGGCCCTCGCCCTGCACGATCCACTTGGTGGTAGTGAGTTCAGTCAGGCCCATTGGACCCCGCGCGTGCAGCTTCTGGGTGGAGATTCCCACCTCGGCGCCCAGGCCAAGTTCCCCGCCGTCGGTGAACCTGGTGGAGGCGTTGACGATGACGGCGGCGGAATCCACTTCGGCAATGAACCGCTCGGCGTTGGAGAGGTCGTTGGTGAGGATCGCCTCGGTGTGCCCCGTTGACCAGGTGCGGATGTGCTTTACAGCCTCGTCCAGGCTGTCCACCATGGCAACAGCAAGGTCAAGGTCCATGTACTCGCTGCCCCAGTCCTCGTCCGTGGCCGGTTCCGATTCAATCGAGGCGGGAAGCGAGGCCCGGATGCGCTCGTCGGCGTGCAGCCGGACACCGGCCTTGCGCAGGGCCGCGGCAACGGCGGGCAGCACCGTTGAGCCGGAGTGGACCAACAGGGTCTCAACGGTATTGCAGACGCTGGGCCGCTGCGTCTTGGCATTCAGGAGGATCTCCACGGCCATGTCCTCATTGGCGGACTCGTCAATGAAGATATGCACGTTCCCCTCCCCCGTCTCAATGACAGGAACGGCGGAGTTGGTCACGACAGCCTGGATCAGCTCACGGCCGCCGCGGGGAATCAGTACGTCCACCCTGCCGCGGGCGCGCATCAGGACGTTGGCCCCGGCGCGGCCGTACTGGTCAACTGTCTGGACGGCGTCGGCGGGCAGGCCGACGGATTCGAGTGCCTCGCGCAACAGGCGCACCAAGACCTTGTTGGTGGCCTCCGCAGCACTTCCTCCACGCAGGATTACGGCGTTGCCGCTCTTGAGGGCCAGCCCGGCGATGTCCACGGTGACATTCGGGCGTGCCTCGTAAATGGCAGCCACAACGCCCATGGGTACGTTGACCTGCCGTAGGCGCAAACCGTTGGGGAGGGTTTGTCCGCGGACCACATTGCCCACCGGATCGGGCAGGCCGGCGAGGTTCTCCAGTGCCGCAACGAGCCCTGCGATCCGGGCTTCGGTCAGTGTGAGCCGGTCCAGCATGGCGGCGGAGGTGCCGTTGGCCTTTCCTGCTGTCACGTCCTTTGCGTTTGCGGACAGGATGGCAGCGGTGCTCTCCTGCAGGGCGGCACCTACGGCCCGGAGTGCGCGGTCCTTCCAGGCACGGTTCGCCATTGCCATCCGGCGCGCGGCGTGGCGGGAACGGTCAGCGATGGCGTGGACTGCTGCTTCGACGTCCCCGGACGAAAGCGGAACCTCAGCCGAAACCGCTGGCGCAGGGGACTCAACGGTCGGCGCGCCGGCAGGCGCAGCGGTATTTCCGGAGTTTTCGGCGGTGGTGTGGATCAGGGCCTCAGTCATGTTCCAAGTTTAGGCGAGCCCGGAGCTCAAACCAGCACGAGGTCATCCACATGAACAACTTCACGGTCATAGCCGCTCCCCAGCGCCTCGCCAAGGTCCCGGGTGGACCTGCCCAGCATCTGGGGCAGCTCGCCCGAAGAGTAGTTCACCAGTCCGCGGGCCACCACGGTGCCGTCGGCACTGGCGATCTCGACGGCGTCGCCCGCTTCGAAGTCACCGTGCACAGCGGAGATCCCGGCAGGCAGCAGGGAGGTGCGGTGGTGCCGCACAGCCTTCACGGCGCCGTCGTCCAGGACCAGGCGGCCCTGCACGGACGCCACGTGTGCCAGCCACAGCAGGCGGACGGGTTTGCGGGCTCCGTTGACGGTGAACCAGGTGCCCACGTCCTCACCGTTCAGCGCCGCAGCAGCGTTGGGCGTTGACGTGACCAGGGCGTGGATGCCCGAGCCGGCGGCCATGGTTGCTGCCTCCACCTTGGTCAGCATCCCGCCGGTTCCGACGCCGGCTTTGCCGGTCTTGCCGATGGACACGCCTTCCAGGTCTTGGGGGCCTTCAACGAGTGGGATCCTCTTTGCACCGAGCGACGGCGGTCCGTCGTACAGGGAGTCGACGTCGGACAGCAGCACCAGCGCGTCCGCCCGCACCAGGTGGGCCACCAGGGCGGCGAGGCGGTCGTTGTCGCCGAACCGGATTTCGTGGGTGGCTACGGTGTCGTTTTCATTCACCACCGGCACCACGCCAAGGTTGAGCAGCCGGTCCAGGGCGCGGAATGCATTGGTGTGCTGGCTCCGCCGCATCAGGTCATCAGCGGTGAGCAGGACCTGGCTCACGGTTACCCCGTGCGCGCCAAAGGCCTGGGTGTAGCGGGCCATCAGCAGGCCCTGCCCAACGCTCGCGGCAGCCTGCTGGGTGGCCAGGTCGCGCGGACGTTTAGCGAGGCCCAGTGGGGCGAGGCCGGCGGCGATAGCGCCGGAGGACACGAGGATGATCTCGGTTCCCGTATTCCGCTTGGCGGCCAGCGCGTCTGCCAGAGCCGTCAGTGACTCTTCCGAAATGCCGCCCTTGATGCTGGTCAGCGACGACGAACCCACTTTGACCACAACGCGGCCGGCGTTGGCGAGGACGCTCCTGTCCACGGACCGGGTAAGCGGTTCCGCAGCTGCAGGCCTAGAATTCATCGCCTGCGTCCAGCCCACTCTCCTTGAGGGGCTTGGCGACCCTGCGACTGCTGACGGACTCGGTCCAGATGCCGGCCTTGCGTTCTGCTTCCAGCTCCGCACGGGCGGCCGCCCTGGCGTCCTTGCGTTCCTGCTGCTCTTCGCGCTTCTGGCCGCGGGTGGGACGGTCACCGATATCGGCGAAGCGGATGTCCGTGCCACGCGGCGAGGCAAGGAGTTCCGCGCCGGCCATCATGGTGGGCTCCCAGTCGAAGACGACGCCGTCTTCCCCGCCGATGACCACGGTGTCGCCAGGCTTGGCGCCCTGCTTGAACAGCTCCGTCTCAACGCCCAGCTTGGCGAGGCGGTCAGCCAGGTAGCCGATGGCTTCCTCGTTGGTAAAGTCCGTCTGCTTGACCCAGCGCTCCGGCTTCTCGCCAAGGACGCGGAACAGCGGCTCGAGGCCTTTCTCCTCGCGGCGGATCTTGAAGCCGGATTCGTTGACCGCCCGGGGCCGCAGCACGGCCGGCTGGACCTTGGGCGGCGCGGCGGCCACAGCATCGCGGGCGGCCTTGACGATGCCCGCCATGGCGAAGCCGAGCTGACGCAGGCCCTCGTGGCTGGTAGCGGACACCTCGAACACCTGGTAGCCGCGGGATTCAAGTTCCGGGCGCACGAACTCGGCCATGTCCTTGCCGTCGGGCAGGTCCACCTTGTTCAACGCGACCAGGCGGGGGCGGTGGTTGAGCGGAACAACTTCGCCGTCCTGCCCCGCATAGCTCATGTCCACGGCGTACTTTTCCAGCTCCGCCTCGATGATGGCGAGGTCGGCGAGGGGGTCGCGGTCCGATTCGAGGGTGCCGCAGTCCAGGACGTGCACCAGCGCGGCGCAGCGCTCCACGTGGCGCAGGAAGTGGTGGCCCAGGCCCCTGCCCTCGCTGGCGCCTTCGATGAGGCCGGGAACGTCGGCGATGGTGAAGCGGACGTCACCGGCCTGGACCACGCCAAGGTTGGGAACAAGGGTGGTGAAGGGGTAGTCGGCGATCTTGGGCCTGGCCGCGGACATGGCCGCGATGAGGCTGGACTTGCCGGCGGACGGAAAGCCCACCAGGGCGATGTCGGCGATCGACTTGAGTTCCAGCACGATGTCGCTGGATTCGCCCTCGATGCCGAGCAGTGCGAACCCGGGAGCCTTGCGTTTCTGCGACGACAGCGCGGCGTTGCCGAGGCCGCCGATGCCGCCTGCTGCGGCCACGTACTCGGCGCCTTCGCCGACGAGGTCCGCGAGGACGGTGCCGTCCTTGGATTTGACCACTGTGCCGTCCGGAACGGGGAGGATGAGCGTTTCGCCGTTCTTGCCTCCGCGCCAGTCGCCCATGCCCGGGCCGCCGTTGGTGGCGTGGCGGTGGGGAGCGTGGTGGTAGTCAAGGAGGGTGGTGGTCTGGTGGTCCACGCGAAGGATCACGTCGCCGCCGTTGCCGCCGTTGCCGCCATCGGGACCGCCAAGCGGCTTGAACTTCTCGCGGTGGACGGAAACGCATCCGTGGCCGCCGGTACCGCCGGATACGTGCAGTACTACCCGGTCTACAAAGCTGGCCACGTGGATCTCCTCAGTGCTGTTTCCTGGACGCCGTGGGGCGCCAAGACGATTGTAATGCGGTTAAAAGAACAGTGGAGCGGACCATCTGGCCCGCTCCACCGCTTCAGAACTATTTGTTACTCTGCAGCTGCAGCAGCAACGATGTTGACGACGCGACGACCGCGGCGGGTTCCGAATTCAACGGCTCCCGGGGTCAGTGCGAACAGGGTGTCGTCGCCGCCACGGCCAACGCCGGCGCCCGGGTGGAAGTGGGTGCCGCGCTGGCGGACGATGATCTCGCCTGCGGAAACAACCTGGCCGCCGAAGCGCTTTACGCCGAGGTACTGAGCGTTGGAATCACGACCGTTGCGAGTGGAGCTCGCGCCCTTTTTATGTGCCATTTGAAATGCCTGCCTCTAAATTCTGGGGATCTGCTGAAAAACCTGAACAGTAACGAAGGTTACTGGATACCAGTGATCTTGACCTTGGTCAGTTCCTGGCGGTGACCCTGGCGCTTCTTGTAACCGGTCTTGTTCTTGAACTTCTGGATCACAATCTTCGGACCACGGAGGTCGTTCAGGATCTCAGCCGTAACAGTTACCTTGGCCAGGTCAGCAGCGGCGGTGGTGATCTTGTCACCATCAACCAGGAGCAGCGCGGGCAGCTGAATGGTGCTGCCAGCTCCACCGGCGACGCGGTTCAGGGTAACGAAGTCTCCAACGGAAACCTTCTCTTGGCGGCCGCCTGCGCGGACAATCGCGTACACCACTTGGGAACTCACTTCTCTCGACGTTTATTACTAAATTTGCGTGCGGAACCGGCCATGAAAGCCTGGTTTCTCGCTGTGCCTCAACGCCGTGGGGTCATAACCCAAGTGTTGGCGTAAGCACCGAAGATCCAGAATACGCTAATTTTGTCTCCGGCCGCAAATGAGGCTGGTCCCGGCCGGTTGTCTGCGATAGGTACCACAGTTCAACTCCGGCGTCCGCACCATGCCCCACCATAGTACCGGCCAACCCGCCCGCGAGTGGTCAGGAGTGGAGGCGCGGCGCGTCGAAGAAGTCCACCTCCAGCCGGCAGGACTGCTTGAAGGCCGTGACCATGGCCGCCCGGTCCGCGGCGGAGGCCTTGCGCCCCGCTTCATCCACTATTGCTACGGCCCTTCGGGTGGCAGCTGCGAAGTCTTCGTCGGCGTAGGTGCGCAGCCAGTTGGCATAGGGGTGCGCCGGAGCTTCGCCGGCGGCAACGAACTGGGCGTGCAGCGTTGCCCCCACCTCCGCGTAGAGCCAGAAGCAGGGCAGGACGGCCGCCGCCAGAACCGCGTAGCTGCCCGACGCCGATGCCGCGGTCAGGTGGTCCACGTAGGACTTGGTCACCGGGCCCAGTCGGGGCTGGACCTTCCGCGTGGCCAACCACGAGCGGTGGAGCTCCGACTCGACCTCGAGGCACTGCCCTGCTGAGGCCGCCCAGAAGAGCTGTTCTGCCTCGGTGGGTGCAAGCGCACTCGCCCTGGCCAGTACGCGCGAATAGCCGTTGAGGTAGATGGCGTCCTGTGCAAGGTAATACGCAAACTTATGCTCCTCCAGCCTGCCTGAAGCCAGGTTGCGGATGAAGTCCAAGGCATGGATGTCATCCAGGTATTGCTGCGCCTCGCCCCGGAGTTGTGCCGCGAAGCTCCCTTCGGAAGGCTGCGGCCGGAGGTGATGGAAGTGGTGCACGGGCCCGCTGCCCGTTCCCACCTCCAGCGCTTCGGATGCCTCAAGAGCGCCGGCGAGCCAGGGCTTGACCTCCCGGAGGGACGCTTCCCAGTTCCCCAGCCGCGCTTGTGCGGTTGCCATTGCGGACGAGAGCGAACAGCCGGTGCCGTGGCTGTTGCGGGTTTCCAGCCGCTCCCCCAGCACCACTACCACTTCATTGGAGAGCAGGCCCGTGGTGCTGACCAGCGCATCGGGGCACTCGTTGCCCTCCAGGTGGCCGCCCTTGACCAGCACTGTTGCGCCGGTGGCAGCGGCAAGGGCGCGGCCCTGTTCCACTGCCCCGGCCCAGCTGTCCTGCAGGTCCCCGCCAACGAGCATGGCGAGCTCCGCCAGGTTGGGGGTAATGAGGTGGGCAAGTGGCAGGAGCGCGCGCAGTGCCGCTTCCGCGGACTCCTGCAGGAGCCGGTCGCCACTGGTGGCAACCATCACTGGGTCCAGGACCACGACGGCGGGACGCACCTTCCGGACCCACGCCCCCACCGCCTCGATCACCTCGGCGTTGCCCAGCATGCCGATTTTCACGGCATCTATGCCGATGTCGTCACTGATGGCATCCAGCTGCTCAGCCAGGAACGCGGCAGGGGGCACGTGAACGGACCGGACACGGTGCGTGTTCTGGGCGGTGAGGGCAGTAATGGCAGCCATCCCGTAGCCTCCGAGCGCTGCGATGCTCTTCAGGTCGGCCTGGATGCCGGCGCCGCCGGAAGGATCGGAGCCGGCGATGGAGAGGACCCGGGGTATTTCCCGGCCTGGTGTTGTTGGTGCCGCAGTGAAGGTTGCCGGGGAGGCAGTGGGCATTACAAGAGTCGCAGACAAGAGACATCCCTTCGCCGGTGCTAACCGGACAGGTTCAACGGGTGTGGATCTCAGCCGGCTCTCTGCGCGGCACCCCGTGTCGTTTCCCCAGCCTAGCTTTTTTGCCAGGCGCAGTCCGAAGGTGACACATTGCGACCGCCACCTGTTCTTCGTTCCCTGCTTTAGGCCCAGACTGCACTTCATCTACTGGAGTTAACGCAGGATGCCCGGCCGGCCACTGCAGTGGCTGACCGGGCATTCCGTACTGGTGGCTCCTAGAGCTCGGAGGCAGGCACCCCTACGCCCAGGATGATCGGCGCCTCCGCCGGCTTTGCTGCCGGTTTTTCTGTGCCTGCGCTTCCTCCACTGGAGTCAGCGGTACCGGCCGCCGCCGGGGCCTTTGCCTCGTGGGTATGGCCTGTGCTGGCTGCCGCCACGCTTTCATGGTGCTGCACCGTGGTTTCGTTGGCAGCTCCCTGGGCACGGCTCGCACTGCGGTTGCGCCGCGGCCGGCGCTGCCGGGACTGCTCCAGCGTGTGGTCCGTGTAGTCCTTGGCGGGTGCTGCAGCAGCGGCTGAAGCAACCGGCACCTGTGCGGGCTGGACCGGTTCCCCGCGCTCCGCCGGCTTCTCCTCCGGTTTTGCCTGCTCGGGCTGCGCTTCCGCTGCCGCCGGCTGGCCCAGGTGGGCGAAGGCTTCAGCGAGCCGGTCCAGGGTCAGAGCCGGTTTCGGCTGCTGCTCTTCAGCGTGCTCAACGAAGGGCAACACCACCTTCTCACCGCCGAAGGTGAGCACGGCAGCCGGACGCGTATCGTCATCGCGCCTTGCAGCTTCCACTGCAGGGGCGGGCTGCTCCGCAGCCGCCTGCCTGGCTGCCGCCACTTCGTCGTCGTGCAGGTGGGCTGCATGTGCTGCGGCGGCGATGTTGGCTAGGGCCAACCGGGTAGCCTCCGCCTTGGCGTGCCGCTCAGCGTCCGTGGGGTCGGGCTGGACCGTGTGGACGTGCACGGCAACAGCCGGGGCAATGTCCGGCTGCTGGCCGCCGCGGCCCCGCCGCCGTTTGCGGTCCGGACGTACACCGGGCTGGCTGCTGTCGATGCGCGGGGCGTCGTTGCGGTGGCTTTCGCTGCGGGCTTCGGGACGGCTGTCTGACCGCTGGACGTGGTGCTCAGCCGCCACGATGTTGGCCCGCCGGTGCTCCACGGGGTCGTCGTGGGTGACAATGCCGCGGCCGGCGCACGTTTCGCACTGCTCGCCGAATACTTCCAGCAGCCCGGTGCCCATCCTCTTGCGCGTCATCTGCACCAGGCCGAGGGACGTCACTTCGGCAACCTGGTGTTTGGTGCGGTCGCGTCCCAGGCACTCCACCATGCGGCGGAGAACGAGGTCACGGTTGGATTCGAGGACCATGTCGATGAAGTCGATGACGATGATGCCGCCGATATCGCGGAGGCGGAGCTGGCGGACCACTTCTTCCGCAGCTTCAAGGTTGTTTTTGGTCACCGTCTCTTCGAGGTTGCCGCCGCTGCCGGTGAACTTGCCGGTGTTGACGTCCACCACGGTCATGGCTTCGGTGCGGTCGATCACCAGCGAACCGCCGGATGGCAGGAATACCTTCCGCTCCAGGGCCTTGTGGATCTGCTCGTCGATACGCCAGGCAGCAAAGATGTCCTGGTCCTTGGTCCACTTCTCGAGGCGGCCCACCAGGTCCGGCGCCACATAGGTAACGTACGCCTCGATGGTGTCCCAGGCTTCCTCACCCGAGACGATCAGCTTGGAGAAGTCCTCGTTGAAGACGTCACGGACCACCTTGATGGTGAGGTCCGGTTCGCCGTAAAGCAGTTCCGGGGCGAGGATCTTGGTGGACTTCGACTGGCTCTCGATGCCTTCCCACTGGGCGCGCAGCCGGTTGATGTCGTGCGTCAGCTCTTCCTCGGAAGCGCCTTCGGCGGCGGTGCGGACGATGACGCCGGCCTGCTCGGGCAGGCGGTCCTTGAGGATGCGCTTGAGGCGGTTGCGTTCGACGTCGGGCAGCTTGCGGGAGATGCCGGTCATGGAGCCGCCGGGCACGAACACCAGGTAGCGGCCGGGCAGGGAGATCTGGCTGGTCAGGCGGGCGCCCTTGTGTCCCACGGGGTCCTTGGTCACCTGGACCAGGACGGTATCACCGGACTTGAGCGCGTTTTCGATGCGGCGCTGCTTGCCCTCAAGGTTGACGGCTTCCCAGTTCACTTCACCGGCGTACAGGACGGCGTTGCGGCCGCGTCCGATGTCCACGAAGGCGGCTTCCATGGAGGGCAGCACGTTCTGGACCTTGCCCAGGTACACGTTGCCGATCAGCGAGTCCTGCTGGGTCTTCGACACGAAATGCTCGGCCAGGACGCCGTCTTCGAGGACGGCGATCTGGATTCTGTCGTCGCGCTGGCGCACGATCATCTGCCGGTCGACAGACTCGCGGCGGGCCAGGAACTCGGCTTCGGTGATGACGGTGCGGCGGCGGCCGGTGTCACGGGACTCGCGCCGGCGCTGCTTCTTCGCCTCCAGACGGGTGGATCCCTTGACGCTGGTGACGCGGTTGCTGACGGCCGGTTCGCTCACGGCACGCGGCGCGCGGACGCGGGTGACCGTGTTGGGCGGATCGTCGTCTCCCCCGCCCGTCAGTTCGAGGTCCTGGTCGCCACGGCGGCGGCGACGGCGACGGCGGGACGTTACGCCGTCTTCGACCTGCCCGGCCGACTCTTCGTCGGCGTCGTCGGAAGCATCGCCGTCAGCATCTTCGCTGCCCTCGAGGCCGGCGCCGGCCTCACGCTCACCAATGCGGCTGCGTCCGCGGCGGCCGCGGCCCCTGCGCTTGCGGCGGCCGTTGGCGTCCTCCGAATCGACCTCATCGGCGTCGTCCTCCGGTGCCTCTTCCACGGCGGCGGGAACCGGACGCACCACGGTGCTCAGGTCCGGCGCCTGGAACAGCACGGAGGTGGGGGAAGCGGGTTCCATGAACAAGGAGCCGAAGGGGCTGGAAGGCGCGGCCGGTGCCTGCTCCCCGGAAGCTGCTGCCTGCGGGGCTTCCGCCTTCGGAGCCGCCTCTGCAGCCGGTGCTGACGGGGCTTCTTCTGACGGAGCTTCTGCTGCGGGAGCTTCTTCAGCAGCAGCCTCGGCTGATGCCGGCTGGGTGGCTGATGCCGGCTGGGTGGCTGCTGCGGGCACGGCAGCTGCCTCAACCGCTTCGGCCGCAACAGGAGCTGCCTGGAGATCTGTCGGTTCCGTTGCAGGCTCCGCTGCGGCGGCCGGTGCCGAGGTCTTCCGGGTGGCAACCCGACGGCGGCGGACCGGCTTCGTCTCGGCTGCCTCGACTGCGGGCTCTGCGGCCGGGAGATCGAGAGTGTCGGCACCTGCACTGGCATCAGCGCCGGCAGCGGCATCCGGGCCAGACACTGCTTCGGACTCTGCATCTTCCGCGAAAGCCGGGAGGGGCACAGCGGTTTCTGCCTTCTTCCGGGCGCGGGTCCGCCGGACGGGAGCCTTGGCCTCCGGGGCGCCGGATTCCACTGCACCGGATTCAGCAACACCGGTTGCGGCAGCGCTGGCGGCGGAAGCCTCGGCGGCGGCGGGGGTGCCTTCTGCAGTACCGGCTTCGGGAAGGCCTGCATCGGGGATCAAGACCTCCGCCTTGGGAGCGGCCTTACGGCGGGTCCTCGTGGCCTTCTTGGGGGCAGCGTCGGCCTCCGTGGCCGCTGCTTCGTCGTTAACGGCAAAAACTTGTTCATTATCCATATGTGGCAACACTCCTGCCCCTGACGTACCGCCACATCCGGCACCCATTGGGGCACATATTGTCAAAACCCGCAGGCGTTGACAGAAGTCAAGTGGATACCCCCAGGTTCGCACCGGCAGTGGGGTGCGGCAGCCCGTGGGGGCCGGCGGGATGTTCTGAAACCCGTTGTTCTACATGCCACAACCAGGTGCCGCTCAATGGAGTCGCGGGAGACTGCCTCGGTGAGACCGATGCCTGCCCTGCTCGTCATTGGCGGTCTTGGGAACAAGCCACCGGACCGGAGTCCGAATGTGGATCGGCTTCCAGCCATGTTCATTCTCTCATACCCGAGCTAAATCACGTCGGAGGCAGCGCGAATTCCATGGGTTCTTCCCCTCTTCTGGACGGTGCTTCCAGCCTCCGGCGTTACAATCAGGCAAGGAGCACCGGATGAAAAGGACGCCACACCAATGCCCAGCATCTCCCCCCTCAGCGGCACCCCGGCCCAGGAACGGAGCCTGAACCAAGACAGCGACCCGGCCGGCAGGACAGCAGAAACTGTCCCTGCGGTGACCCGGAACCGGCCCTTCGGCTGGCTGCTGGTGGTCACGGGGGTCATCGGCTGGCTCGCTTCGGGAACACTGGTCCTGGAGAAGCTCGCGGTGCTTCAGGACCCCAACCACACCACGGTGTGCGATGTGAACCCGTGGATCTCCTGCGGCCAGGTGATGCAGACGTGGCAGAGCTCGCTGTTTGGCTTCCCCAATATGTTTATCGGCATCGTGGCGTTCGGCGTCATCATCACGGTAGGCATGGCGCTGCTGGCAGGGGCAACCTTTGCGCGCTGGTTCTGGGCAGGGCTGCAGGCAGGCGTCACGCTGGGTTTCATCTTTGTGGTGTGGCTGTGGTCGCAGGCGCTCTACGACATCCACGTCCTGTGCCCGTTCTGCATGATCGTCTGGGCCGCCATGATTCCCCTGTTCGTCTGGGTGACCATCCGGAACATCACGGCGGGGGTCATTCCGGTGCCGGCGAACGCAGCCCGCATCGCGGGCGAGTCCGGCTGGATCATCACTGCGCTGCTCTACGTAGCCGTCATCGCCACCATCTTCTTCGCCTTCATCCAGGTTTTCGCCGGAACCTCGGGGTTCTAAGCTTCCACACGCCCCGCGAGATCACAGATAAGGCCGATGTTCCTCGGGAACATCGGCCTTATCTGTCATCTGGGATCTGGCATCCCGGACTGCTTAATCCTGGAACCAGATCTTGATCTCGCGCTCGGCGGAGTCCGTGGAGTCGGAGCCGTGCACCAGGTTCTGCTGCACCTTCAGGCCCCAATCACGGCCGAAGTCGCCGCGGATGGTGCCGGGCGCTGCCGTGGTGGGGTCGGTGGTGCCGGCCAGGGAGCGGAAGCCTTCGATGACGCGGTGGCCTTCGAAGATTGCTGCCACCACGGGGCCGGAGAGCATGAACTCGACCAGGGGCTCGTAGAAGGGCTTGCCCACGTGCTCCTCGTAATGCTGTTCCAGCAGCTCCCGGGACGCGTCCACCTTCTTCAGCTCGGCCAGGGTATAGCCCTTGGCTTCGATCCGGGCCAGGATGGCGCCGGTGAGGTTGCGGGCGACGCCGTCGGGCTTGATCAGGACGAGGGTGCGCTCAGTAGTCACAACTGCTCCAATGCGTTGGTATGGGGTTTCGGGTCAAGTCTACGGGGACTTATTTACGGGGACGGGGGCTGCTGGCCGGGGCCGGCGGCCTGGTCCGGATGGGCGGCTTCCCAGGCAGCCTGCTCGCGGGCACGCTCGCCGGCTTCCCGGTCGAGGCGGATTCCGGTGCGGATCCCGTACCACCAGGCCAGTGCAAACAGGGCGCCCACCAGGAACATGGCGGGCTCGAAGATCCCGGTGAGGATGAGGACAAGCTGCAGGATCCACCCGAGCCCGATGCCCCAGGGTTTGGTGAGGAAGGCGCAGGCGACAATCATTACTACGCTCATGCCGATGCCGACGCCGAGGATCAGTGCCGGCGGAAACTCACCGCGGCGCAACCCGAACACCGCGAGGGTGGCGAAGAACATCACGAAGGCTTCCAGGAGCAACACAGTGGAAGCGAACATCACCTTGGTGGAGCGACGCTTCTTGGGCATCCCCGGCCGCCATTCGCGCTGGGCTTTGGTCAGCTTGGCCACTGCCTACGCCTCCGTCTTCCCGAGCAGGATCCGGGCTTCGGCCACCAGCGTGATCGAACCCGTCACCAGCACGCCGCCGGAAAGATCATCGTTCGCTTCGGCGCGCTCCACCGCCCACTCCAGGGCGTCGTCGAGCTTTTCCTCGATGTGGACGTTGTCCTCGCCGAAGCCGAGGTCGATGGCGAGCTCGGCAAGTTCGGCGGCGGGAACGGCACGCGGGGAATTGGACTGCGTGAAGCAGAATTCCTCCGCTACCTCCCCCAGGGATTCCTTGAGCTGGCGGAGGATCTCCTCGGCGTCCTTTTCCTTGAGGATTCCCACCACCGGGACAAGTTTGGTGAAGGTGAAGGCTTCCTGAAGGGCAGCCGCAGAGACTTTGACGCCGTCGGGGTTATGGGCGGCGTCCACGACGATGGTGGGTGCCGTGCGGACCACCTCAAGCCGTCCGGGGGACGTGACTTCAGCGAAGCCTTCCTGCAGCACGTCAAATCCGAGTTCCTTTTCGCCGCCAAAGAATGCCTCCAGGGCAGCTACCGCCACGGCTGCGTTCTGCGCCTGGTGGGCACCGTGAAGCGGCACCAACAGGTCCGGGTAGCGGCCCGCGATGCCCTGGATGGTGACCATCTGGCCGCCAACTGCCACGGTCCGGGACTCGACGCCGAATTCCACTCCCTCGAATTTGAAGGGCACGCCCACGTCCTTGGCCTTCTCCAGCAGGACCTGGGCCGCGTCCAGGGGCTGCGCGGCACTGATGAGGTAGCCGCCGGGCTTGATAATGCCGGCCTTTTCGTAGGCAATGTCTTCGGTGGTGTCACCCAGCAGGTCGGTGTGGTCGAGCGAAATGGGCGTGACCACGGAGACCTGCCCATCCCCCACGTTCGTGGCGTCCGTGATGCCGCCCAGGCCCACCTCGATGACTGCCACGTTAACCGGCTGGTCGGCGAAAATCGCAAAACCAAGAATGGTGAGGCATTCGAAGTACGTCAACCGCGGTTGCCCGTCGGCCTCCAGCTCGGAGTCCACAATTTCCAGGTACGGCCGGATTTCGTCCCAGATCCGGACGAAGGTCTCATCCGGGACGGGATGCCCGTCGATGCTGATCCGTTCGGTGACTTTGGTCAGGTGCGGACTGGTGTACCGTCCGGTGCTCAGGCCGTGGGCCCGCAGGACCGATTCGATCATCCGGGCCGTGGAGGTCTTGCCGTTGGTCCCGGTGACGTGGATGATCGGGAACGCCTTGTTCGGCTCCCCCAGCACGTCCATCGCCCGGAACAGCGGGGCAAGCCGCGGCTCCATCTTGTTTTCCGGCGCCCGGCCCAGCAGCTCGGCATAGACGCTCTCTACGGAAAATTCGTCAGTCATGGATTACGCCTCTACTTTTTCGACGGCGACAGCCGGCTCTGCGATGTCCGCGGGTTCCGCCGTGAGGTTCACGGTGAGAGTTTCGCCCTTGACCAGGTCGGCGTTGGCAAGCAGGGCGTCGACGACGTTCTGCGGGGCAGTGACGGCGGTCCGAATCCGATCGCTGACATTCAGACTGGCGTCCTTGCGCGCCTGCTGGATGGCGCGGACCATGTCGCGGGCCAGGCCTTCGGCCTCCAGCTCTGGTGTGACCTCGGTGTTGAGGACCACGAAGCCGCCCCCCGGAAGCACGGCGACAGAGGCGCTGCCACCCTCGGACTCAGCCACCACTGTCTCAAGCGTGTACTCCTGGGGCTCCAGCTGGAGCCCTCCCGAAACAACGACGCCGTCGACGCCATCGATCGTTTGGACTGACCAATCACCGGACTTGGACCCCTTGATGGCCAGCTGCACGTTCTTGCCAAGGCGCGGGCCGGCAGCACGGGCGTTGACCACCAGCTTCTGCTGGATCCCGAACTCCTCCGGAGAAGCAGTCGCTGCGTCCAGCAGCCTGACCGAGCGAAGGTTGAGCTCGTCGGCCACGACGCCGGCAAATCCACCCAGCGCGTCAGCGCCCGGTGCCACTACGGTCAGTTCCTGCAGCGGCAGCCGGACGCGGAGATTGGCTGCCTTGCGGAGCGAGGAACCGGTGGAGCAGATCTGCTGGACCTTGTCCATGGCCTCAACCAGGCCCGGGTTGGCCGGGAACAGGTCGGCATCCGGCCAGTCGACCAGGTGCACCGAGCGGCCGCCGGTAAGGCCCCGCCAGATCTCCTCGGAGACCAGCGGCAGCAGGGACGCCGCCACGCGGGAGACAGTCTCCAGCGCGGTGAACAGGGCGTCGAAAGCGTCCTGGTCCTCGTCGAAGAACCGCTGGCGGCTCCGGCGGACGTACCAGTTGGTGAGCATGTCCAGGTAACTGCGCAGTTCGTCGCATGCGCCGGAGATGTCGTACGTGTCCAGCTGCACCGTCATGTTCCGGACCAGCTCGCCGGTGTTGGCCAACAGGTACTGGTCCAGCGTGTCGGCGTAGCCGTCATAGCGGAGCTGAGCGTCATACCCTGCGCCGCCGGAAGCGGCGTTCGTGTACAGCGTGAAGAAGCTGTAGACGTTCCACAGCGGCAGGATGACCTGGCGGACGCCGTCGCGGATTCCCTGCTCGGTGACCACCAGGTTGCCGCCCCGGAGGATGGGGCTGGACATCAGGAACCAGCGCATGGCGTCCGAGCCGTCGCGGTCCAGCACCTCGGAGACGTCCGGGTAGTTGCGCAGGCTCTTGGACATCTTCTGCCCGTCCGAGCCCAGCACGATGCCGTGGCTGATGACGTTGCGGAAGGCGGGCCGGTCGAACAGCGCCGTGGAGAGGATGTGCAGCATGTAGAACCAGCCGCGGGTCTGGCCGATGTACTCCACGATGAAGTCGGCGGGGTTGTGGGTATCGAACCAGGCTTCGTTCTGGAACGGGTAATGTACCTGGCCGTACGGCATGGAACCGGAGTCGAACCAGACGTCCAACACGTCCTCCACGCGGCGCATCACCGACTGGCCCTCTTGCGGGGTGCGCGGATCATCCGGGTTGGGCCTGGTCAGTTCGTCGATGAACGGGCGGTGCAGGTCAACCTGGCCGTCCTTGTTCAGCGGCAGGCGGCCGAAGTCCGCCTCGATCTCGGCGAGGGAGCCGTAGACGTCCGTGCGCGGGTATTCGGGGTCGCTGGACTGCCACACGGGGATGGGGCTGCCCCAGTAGCGGTTGCGGCTGATGGACCAGTCGCGGGCATTGGCCAGCCACTTGCCGAACTGGCCGTCCTTGACGTTGCCGGGGATCCAGTTGATCTCCTGGTTCAGTTCGGACATTCGGTCCTTGAACTTGGTGACCTCCACGTACCAGGAGGACACAGCCCGGTAGATCAGCGGGTTGCGGCAGCGCCAGCAGTGCGGGTAGCTGTGCTCGTAACTGGCCTGGCGGACCAGGCGGCCCTGGGCACGGAGTACCTGGGTGATGGGCTTGTTGGCTTCGAAGACCTGCAGGCCAACGATGTCGTGCAGGTCGCCGTGCTTGAAGAGCGGGAGGAACTTCGCGCCCTCGTCAACGGAGAGGATTACCGGAATCCCGGCCTCTTCGCAGACTTTCTGGTCATCCTCGCCGTAGGCGGGCGCCTGGTGGACGATGCCGGTTCCGTCGGTGGTGGTGACGTAATCGGCCACGAGGAACCGCCAGGCATTTTCCATGCCGTATTTTTCGTTGTCCGCGAAGTCATGCCACAGCGGCTGGTACGCGAGGCCTTCCAGCTCCGCGCCGGTGTGGGTTGACACGACGGCGGCCTGTGCCGAGTCGTAGTCGTTGTACCCCAGGTCCTTGGCGTAGCTGGCCAGCAGGTCCGCGGCGAGCAGGAAGCTGCCGTTCACGGGCGCGTCGGCGGAGGCGGCCTTGATGCCATTGGGCCCCGCCGGCAGCACGGCGTAGGTGATGGAGGGCCCGACGGCGAGCGCGGCGTTGGTGGGCAGCGTCCAGGGCGTGGTGGTCCAGGCGAGGGCCTGGACGCCGGCGAGCTGCCGGGACAGGCCGGACTCGCCGGCGGTGATGGGGAAGGTCACCGTAACGGTCTGGTCTTGGCGGTTCTTGTAGACGTCGTCGTCCATGCGCAGTTCATGGTTGGACAGCGGCGTCTCGTCTTTCCAGCAGTACGGCAGCACGCGGTAGCCGTTGTACGTCAGGCCCTTTTCGTGGAGCTGCTTGAACGCCCAGAGGACCGACTCCATGTACTCGACGTTGAGGGTCTTGTAGTCGTTGTCGAAGTCCACCCACCGGGCCTGGCGCGTCACGTAGTTCCGCCACTCGTCGGCGTATTTCATCACGGAGGCGCGGCAGGCGTCGTTGAACTTGTCGATGCCCATGGCTTCGATCTGGGTCTTGTCCGTCATACCCAGCTGCTTCATGGCTTCCAGCTCGGCCGGCAGGCCGTGGGTGTCCCAGCCGAAGCGGCGCTCCACGCGCTTGCCGCGCTGGGTTTGGTAGCGGCCCACCAGGTCCTTGGCGTAGCCGGTCAGCAGGTGGCCGTAGTGCGGCAGGCCGTTGGCGAAGGGCGGGCCGTCATAGAAGACGAACTCGTTGCTGCCGGGTTCACCGCCGGGGGCGTCCGCGCTGCGCTGGTCGATGCTGGCTTGGAAGGTGCCGTCCTGGTCCCAGTATTTGAGGATGCGCTCTTCGATTTCCGGGAACTTCACGGAAGCGGAGACACCTGCACCGCGAAGGGGCGTGCCACTGGTGGAGGCTGAGGCCTTGGGGTAATACGTCATTCTCGACATCCTGGGTTGAGCTTGGCGAACTGCCGGCTTGCGCCTGTCAGTTCCGTTCAGGATGCGAGGACGGTTGCCGTGTTGTCCGCCGGACCACACGCTCACCGCGGTACCACCTCACTTACCGGCGCTGCCAGTTCCCGGGGGAACAGGTGTGCTCCGGCCTCTCATTACTGCTGTGACGGGCTTACCCGTCCGGTTCTACTGACGCTCCCCGCCTGGCAGGCGGCTTGCGCGTTCTTCCGGAAGCTCACCGGTGATAGCCGGGTCGTAGCCGTTTTTCGAGTCTACTATTTCCACGGCCGGGCCACCAATAAGCGCACGCAGTTGCACGGCGGTGGGCGGAACGGAAGGCAGTGGTGGCACGCCTGGTGCCGCCGTAGTCGCTACCCCTTGCGGATCAGCTTGTGGTTCGCGGCCTGCGCCACCGGCCGGATCACAATCTGGTCCAGGTTGACGTGGTGCGGTGCAGTCACGGCATACCGGACCACCTCCGCCACATCTTCCGCCGTGAGCGGCTTCTCCACCCCCTGGTACACCTTTTCCGCTGCCTGCCTGTCACCCAGCCGGTTAAGCGCGAACTCCTCGGTATAAACCAGACCGGGCGCCACCTCAATGACCCGGAGATTGTTTTCCACTTCCTCGAGCCGCAACGCCCCGGTCATGGCATGCTGGGCGAACTTGGCAGCGTTGTAGCCGCCTCCGCCCTCATAGGCGGTCAGGCCGGCCGTGGAGGTCAGGTTCAGCACTGTCCCTTCGCCGTGGGCGCGGAGCATCGGCAGGAATGCGCGGGTGAGCTTCATGGTGCCCAGGACGTTGACCCGGTACATCCACTCCCAGTCCTCCGTGCTTGCGGCGCCGATGGCGTCCGCTCCCCTGGCTCCGCCGGCGATGTTGACCAGGGTATCTATGCCCCCGGCTTCGGTCACCCGGGCCAGCAGCCGGGACACGTCGTCGTCCTCGGAAATGTCAGCAGGAATCGCGACGGCGCCGGTCTCGGCTGCGAGGGCGGCAAGGCGCTCCTCGCGGCGGGCCACGGCGAACACTGTCCACCCTTGGGCGGCAAGGGCACGGACCGTCGCCTCCCCGATTCCGCTGCTCGCGCCGGTCACCAAAGCTGCCTTGTTCTGCACGTCCGAAGTCATGGCACCACCCTAGCGGCAGCCGCGCGGGGCAGACCCGGAGGCATGTCGTCCCATGACACCGGTGCCCGGGTGGCCGCCGGCGACGCTGCCGACCAGCGGACGGGCCCGTCCATGAAACAATTGGCAGATGGCTGAAGACACGCAGGGTACAGACACGCCCAATACCGCCCCCATCAACGTTCCGGACAAGCCGGCCCTCGAAGGCCTCGAAGCTGCCTTGACGCAGCGCTGGCTTACCGAGGGGACCTACAAGTTCAACAGGGACACCACCCGGGAACAGGTCTACTCGATCGACACTCCCCCTCCCACCGCCTCCGGATCACTGCACGTGGGACACATGTTCTCCTACACGCAGACCGATGTGCTGGCGCGCTACCAGCGCATGACCGGCAAGAACGTCTTCTACCCCATGGGCTGGGACGACAACGGCCTGCCCACCGAACGCCGCGTGCAGAACTACTACGGCGTCCGCTGCGACCCCGCCATCCCGTACAAAGCCGACTACCAGCCGCCGGCGCAGCCGGCGAAGAACCAGCGGGACTTCGACGTGGTCTCCCGCCGGAACTTCATCGAGCTGTGCGAGGAGCTTGCCGTCGAGGACGAGAAAGTCTTCGAGAACCTTTTCCAGACGCTTGGCCTGTCCGTGGACTGGGAGCTGACCTACCGCACCATCGACGACAACTCGCGGGCAGTCTCGCAGCGCGCGTTCCTGGCAAACCTCGCCGCGGGCGACGCCTATATGGCCGAGGCACCCACCCTCTGGGACGTCACGTTCCGGACGGCGGTGGCCCAGGCCGAACTGGAGGACCGCGAGGTGCCCGGCGCCTACTACCGCTACCCGTTCTTCACCGAGGAAGGGGAGCGGATCTACATCGAGACCACCCGTCCCGAACTGCTGGCCGCCTGCGCCGCACTGGTGGCGAACCCCGACGACGAACGGTACCAGCCGCTGTTCGGCAAGAAGGTCACCTCCCCCGTCTTCGGCGTCGAGGTTGAGGTCAAGGCGCACCCGCTCGCCAAAGCCGACAAGGGCTCCGGCATCGCCATGGTGTGTACCTTCGGTGACCTGACCGACGTTACCTGGTGGCGCGAACTGCAGCTTCCCACCCGTGCCATCGTGGGCCGGGACGGCCGGATCATCAGCGAAGCCCCGGAGTGGATCACTACCGACATCGGCCGGGAAGCTTTCGCCGCGATCGCGGGTAAGACCGTCTTCAGCGCCAAGGAAGAGGTGGTGAAGCTCCTCACCGCCGCGGACCTGCTTGAGGGCGAGCCCAAGAAGATCATGCACCCCGTGAACTTCTACGAGAAGGGCGACAAGCCCCTTGAAGTTGTGACCTCACGCCAGTGGTACATCCGCAATGGCGGCCGGGACGAGGACCGCCGGGAGCGGCTCATCGCCCGCGGCCAGGAGATCGACTTCCACCCCGCCTTCATGCGCTCACGCTACGAGAACTGGATCTCCGGCCTGAACGGCGACTGGCTGGTGTCCCGCCAGCGCTTCTTCGGTGTGCCCATCCCCGTCTGGTACCCGCTGGATGCCGACGGCAACCCGGACTACGACTCCCCCATCGTGCCCTCCGACGACCAGTTGCCGGTGGACCCCGCCGCGGACGCCGCCCCGGGCTTCGACGAGGCCCAGCGTGATGTTCCCGGCGGCTTCACCGGCGACGCGGACATCCTGGACACCTGGGCCACGTCCTCCCTGACGCCCAAAATCGTGGGCGGCTGGAAGCGCGACGAGGACCTGTTCGGCAAGGTGTTCCCGTTCGACGTCCGGCCGCAGGGCCACGACATCATCCGGACCTGGCTTTTCTCCTCGGTGGTCCGCGCGGACGCACTGGAGAACAGCGCACCGTGGAAGCACGCGGCCATCTCCGGCTGGATCCTCGACCCGGACCGCAAAAAGATGTCCAAGTCCAAGGGCAACGTGGTGGTCCCCACCGACGTGCTGGAGGAATACGGCTCGGATGCTGTCCGCTACTGGGCCGCTTCGGCCAAGCTCGGCGCCGACACCGCGTACGAGATTGCCCAGATGAAGATCGGGCGGCGCCTGGCCATCAAGCTGCTGAACGCCTCGAAGTTTGTCCTGAACCTCGGCGCAACAGAGGCATCAGTGCTCTCCGGTGACCTCTCGGTGCTGAGCAACCCGCTGGACCGGGCCGTCCTCGCCCAGCTCGCGGAGGTGGTGGCCCAGTCCACCAAGGCGTTCGAGAACTACGATTACGCCCGCGCGCTGCAGATCACCGAAAGCTTCTTCTGGCAGTTCACGGACGACTACGTGGAACTCATCAAGGACCGGGCCTACGGCGCCGCGGGCGAGGCCGAGCAGGCCTCCGTGCTCGCAGCCCTGGCCACCACCCTGGACACCCTGCTCCGGCTGTTCGCGCCGTTCCTTCCCTTTGCCACCGAAGAGGTCTGGGGATGGTGGCGCAATGGTTCCGTCCACCGCGCCCAGTGGCCCGCACCGCTGGACGTCCCCGGCGGTGATACCACGATGCTCGCCACCGTCGGTGTTGCGCTCAGCGGTGTGCGCAAGGCGAAGTCCGAGGCAAAGGTCAAGCAGCGCACAGAGGTTCTCTCGGCAACCATCACCGCTTCGGAAGCACTTACCACGCAGCTGAAGGCGGGACTCGCCGACCTCAAGGCCGCCTCCAACGCCCGGGAAATCACCCTGCTGGTGGGCGACGGCGACCTGACCGTCAGTGAGGTGGCCCTGGCTGCCACCGAGGAGCCGGCGCAGGCCTGACCGGCCTGCCTGTTTCAAGTCACTGTTTTAGGACCTTGTTTCAGGGCAAAGGGGAAGCCCCATCAGCGTTTTGCCGTTGGTGGGGCTTCGACTTTTCGGCCATCCGGTGACGTCTTTGATGGTCTGGCAGAATCCTCAGATTTTCAGGTCTTCCTACCTCGTCACTGGTAGCCTGCTTCTAACTTTGCCGATGGCTGCGTTGAATGCATATCACTGAATCTTTGGTTTCTGCGTCCCCCTTCTTTCGAAGTGGGTAAAGACCATTCTTGTCCTGCCCCCAGGGATGCGCAAGAGCCCCGGCAGAACTACAAACAGGTAGTTCTGCCGGGGCTCTTCAGCGTGGTGTCCTACCGGCGGGCAGGATCGGTCCTAGTCGAATTCGGGCCGCTCGGTGCGGCTGCGCTTGAGCTCGAAGAAGTGCGGGTAGGAGGCAAGCGCCGTGGTGGCGTCCCACAGTTTGCCGGCGTCTTCGCCGCGCGGGATGCGGGTAAGGACGGGCCCAAAGAACGCGGTTCCGTTGAAGGCCACCACAGGCGTTCCCACGTCCTGGCCCACCAGCGAGATGCCTTCCTCGTGGCTTGCGCGCAGTGCGGCATCGAAGGCGTCGGTGGTGCCGGCTGCTGCCAGCTCGGCAGGAAGACCGCATTCCGCGAGTGCCTTGGTGATGACCACGGAACGGTCCTTCTCGCCGCGCTCATGGATCAGCGAGCCCATGGCGTCATACAGCGCCTTGACTGCTTCCTGGCCGTGTTCCTGCTGCGCGGCGATGATCACACGGACCGGGCCCCACGCGTTGTCCATGGACTTGCGGTAGGCGGGCTCAAGGTCACGGCCCTCATTCAGGACAGCGAGGCTCATCACGTGCCACACGGTTTCAATTTCGCGGACGCCCTCCACTTCGCCGATCCAGCGCGAAGTGATCCAAGCGAAGGGGCACAGCGGATCGAACCAGAAGTCCGCCTTGTTCCGTGCAGTTTCAGTATTGGCAGCAGCTTCAGTCATGGGAAATCCTTCCGGGTGGCTGGCTGCGCAGACGGCAGCCAACGACGTGGTGGTACGGCGCGTGGGTCAGCAGATGGGCCCGGGCAGGTCCCGGATCAGGCCGACTTCCGGCGCTTGGTAACGTGCGGGATCATGGTCGGCTCTGCGCCGTTCAGGACGACGTCCTCAGTGATAACCACACTGGCGACGTCTTCGCGGCTGGGGAGATCGAACATCACCGGGAGCAGCACTTCCTCCATGATGGCGCGCAGACCGCGGGCACCGGTGCCGCGTTCCAGTGCCTGCTCCGCGATTGCGTCCAGGGCGGTGTCGTCAAACACCAGCTCCACGCCGTCAATCTGGAACATCTTCTGGTACTGCTTCACCAGGGCGTTCTTGGGCGTGGAAAGAATCTGGATCAGGGCGTCGCGGTCCAGGTTGGACACAGTGGTGATCACGGGGAGCCGGCCGATGAATTCGGGAATAAGCCCGAACTTCAGCAGGTCCTCCGGCATCACTTCACCATAGGAGTCGATCTTCTTGCTGGCGTCGTTCAGGGGTGCGCCGAAGCCGATCCCCTTCCGGCCGGACCTCGAGCCGATGATTTCCTCGAGCCCGGCAAAGGCTCCGGCCACGATGAACAGAACGTTGGTGGTGTCGATCTGGATGAATTCCTGGTGCGGGTGCTTCCGGCCGCCCTGCGGAGGAACGGAGGCAACGGTGCCCTCCAGGATTTTCAGAAGCGCCTGCTGGACGCCCTCGCCGGAAACATCGCGGGTGATGGAGGGGTTTTCGCTCTTGCGGGAGATTTTGTCGATCTCGTCGATGTAGATGATGCCCTGCTCGGCCTTTTTGACGTCGTAGTCCGCGGCCTGGATGAGCTTCAGGAGGATGTTCTCGACGTCCTCACCCACATAGCCTGCCTCGGTCAGGGCGGTGGCGTCCGCTACCGCGAAAGGCACGTTCAGGCGGCGCGCGAGCGTCTGGGCCAGATAGGTCTTTCCGCAGCCGGTGGGTCCGATGAGGAGGATGTTGGACTTGGCGATCTCGACGTCGTCGTGGTGGCCGCCCTCGGCCAGGGATCCGGATTTCGGCGCGTGGCCGGCCTGGATCCGCTTGTAATGGTTGTAGACGGCGACGGCGAGGGAGCGTTTCGCAGGCTCCTGGCCGATGACGTATTCCTGCAGGAAGTCGAAGATTTCGCGCGGCTTGGGGAGCTCGAAGCTGCCAAGATCGGCAACCTCTGCAAGTTCCTCTTCGATGATTTCGTTGCAAAGCTCAATGCATTCATCACAGATGTAGACACCGGGCCCGGCAATGAGCTTGCGCACCTGCTTCTGGCTCTTTCCGCAGAAAGAGCACTTCAGCAGATCCGTGCTCTCGCCAATCCGAGCCATATGTGAACCCCTTAGTATCTTGCTGCCAGGCAGCCTTGCACCGTTGCTGGAATCTCCACCAGCCTGCTTGGACCGGTCGTGACAACATCCACTCTAGGTCACATTCGCTTCCGAGGGTGGAAGGAAAAGGCCGGTGGAGCCAAATGATTGGCGCCACCGGCGCTTTACTTTACCGCTACCTGGTGATGGCCTGCGGTTTGATCTTGCGTGAGTCCAGGACCTGGTCGATCAGGCCGTACACCTGGGCTTCTTCAGCGGTGAGGATCTTGTCGCGCTCAATGTCGTTGTTGACCTGCTCGGACGTCCGGCCGGAGTGGTGCGCCAGCGTGTCCTCGAGCCAGGAACGCATGCGCATGACCTCGGCGGCCTGGATCTCCAGGTCGGACGCCTGTCCGCCCTGGCCGCCGGACAGTGCCGGCTGGTGGATCAGGACACGCGCGTTGGGCAGCGCCAGGCGCTTGCCGGGGGTACCGGCCGCCAGCAGGACGGCAGCAGCACTGGCCGCCTGGCCCAGGCAGACAGTCTGGATCTCCGGGCGGATGTACTGCATGGTGTCGTAAATGGCCGTCATGGCCGTGAAGGAACCGCCGGGCGAGTTGATGTAGAGGGTGATGTCCCGGTCCGGGTCCGTGGATTCCAGGACCAGCAGCTGCGCCATGATGTCGTCAGCGGAAGCGTCGTCAACCTGGACACCGAGGAAGATGATGCGGTCCTCGAAGAGCTTGGTGTACGGGTCCTGGCGCTTGAAGCCGTAAGGGGTGCGCTCCTCGAACTGGGGCAGGACGTAGCGGCTGGACGGAAGATTACCGGCGGACCACCCGAAGTTGTAGTTCATTTTTTGTTGCTCCTGATCTGAGTGTTCTTGTGCCGGTCTAGTTCTCGGAGGCTGATTCGCCCGAGGTGCCGTTCGAGTTCGACGTGCCGCCGCCGCCGGCAACAGAGCCCGCGTGCGCAGCGATCTTGTCGAAGAAACCGTAATCAAGCGCTTCGGTGGCGGTGAACCACTTGTCGCGGTCGTTGTCCTTGAGGATGGTGTCCACAGTCTGGCCGGTCTGCTCCGCCGTCAGTTCCGCCATGACCTTCTTCATGTGAAGGATAAGTTCGGCCTGGATCTTGATGTCTGAAGCCGTGCCGCCGATGCCGCCGGAGGGCTGGTGCATCAGGACGCGTGCGTTCGGCGTGGCGTACCGCTTGCCCTTCGTGCCGGAGGAAAGCAGGAACTGCCCCATGGAGGCGGCAAGCCCGGTGGCAACGGTAACGACGTCGTTCGGGATGAACTGCATGGTGTCGTAGATGGCCATGCCTGCAGTGACGGAACCACCGGGAGAGTTGATGTAAAGGTAGATGTCCTTTTCCGGGTTCTCAGCAGAAAGGAGCAGGAGCTGCGAGCAGATGGCGTTTGCGTTCTCGTCACGCACCTCTGAGCCCAGCCAGATGATTCGCTCCTTGAGGAGGCGGTTGTAGATGTAGTTGTCCTGGGCTGCAGGATCGACAGTAGCCATCCGGGGGGCCTCTGCGTGCTGTGACATGTGTACTTACCTCTCACTGGTGACGGTGACATCACTGAAAATCTCTACTTGGACACTAACCGGTTTCACCGACGTTTTGTTCGCGCACCGTGGGCTGTTCGCTGACGGCGCACGATCGGCGCGCACCTTGCGGAAGCGTGCCCTGGCTCAACGCAAACGGCCCCCGGATCCATGGATCCGGGGGCCGTTCAAATCGCCTTACGGCAAGGAACTGCGTTTACAGCAAGTACTAGGCCTTGGCCTCTGCCGTGTCTTCCTCAACAGCAGCCTCGGGCGCTTCCGTTACTGCTTCTTCGGCGTCCACTGCGGGAGCTTCCTCTTCGCCGCCGGGGCTGACGAAGTCGGTCAGGTCAACAGTCTTGCCCTCGGTGTCGGTCACCGTGGCCTGGCCAAGGACAACAGCCAGTGCCTTGCGGCGGCGGACCTCGGAAACCATCATGGGGACCTGGCCGCTCTGATCAATGATCTGGGCGAACTGGTTGGGGTCCATGCCGTACTGGCTGGCGGTGGTGACGATGTAGTCGATCAGCTCGTTCTGGCTGACGTTGACTTCTTCCTTCTCCGCGATGGCGTCAAGGATGATTTCGTTCTGGAAGGCGCGGGCGGTGTTGGCCCGGACCTCTTCACGGTGCTCCTCGGTGTCGTGCTCGCCTTCACCGTGGCCGCTGCCCTCCTTGAAGTGGGCTTCAAGCTGCTCTTCGACCACTGAGTCCGGAACGGGAACCTCTACCAGCTCAACGAGCTTGTCCAGGACCTTGTCGCGGGCTTCGACGCCCTGTTCAACGATTTTGGAGTCGGCGGCCTGCTTGGCGAGGTCTTCGCGGAGCTCGGCAAGGGTGTCGAACTCGGAAGCCAGCTGGGCGAAGTCGTCGTTGGCCTCGGGGAGTTCGCGCTCCTTGACGGCCTTGACCACTACCTTGACCTGGGATGCTTCACCGGCGTGGTCGCCGCCCACCAGGGTGGTGTTGAAGATGGCGTCTTCGTCGGCGCTAAGGCCGGTGACAGCTTCGTCGAGGCCCTCGAGCATGGTGCCGGCGCCTACCTGGTAGGACAGGCCTGCGGCGGAGTCGACCTCTTCGCCGTCGATGGTGGCGTTGATGTCGATGGTGAGGAAGTCGCCGTCAGCAGCGGGACGGTCCACGGACTTCAGCGTGCCGAAGCGGCCGCGCAGTTCGTCCAGGGCCTTGTCGACGTCTTCATCGGAGGACTGGGCTGCAGCAACCTCAACTTGGATGCCGGCGTAGTCAGGGAGTTCGATTTCGGGGCGGACGTCAACCTCGGCGTGGAACTTCAGCTCACCATCGGTGGAGGTGGGGTCCGGAACCTCGGTGATTTCCACCTCGGGACGGCTCAGGGGACGGATGCCGGATTCCTGGACAGCGGACTGGTACCAGCCGTTGAGGCCTTCGTTGATGGCGGTCTCAAGGACGTAGCCGCGGCCGACGCGCTGGTCGATGAGCTTGGCCGGTACCTTGCCCTTACGGAAACCAGGGACCTGGATCTGCGAAGCAACGGTCTTGTAGGCCTCGTCGATGCTGGGCTTCAATTCCTCAAAGGGGACCTCAACATTGAGCTTGACCCGCGTGGGGGTGAGGTTCTCGACAGCGCTCTTCACGGTCTAAGTACTCCTGGGATTGTGGGATGGGTTTCTGCAAACGCAATGTTCCTGTCCGGTCCAAGTGGCCCGGGCCGCAGAGTCGGGGTGACAGGATTTGAACCTGCGACTTCCTGCTCCCAAAGCAGGCGCTCTAGCCAAGCTGAGCTACACCCCGTAAGTGCACAGGCAAGTCTACGGTGATACGCGCCGTCTTTGCACATTTGACACGTAGGCCATGAATTAGGTTTAGTTGTATCCGGCTCGAACAGCCAGCCCGAAGTTGCCAGCCTGCCGGTGCCTGACAGCACTGCAGAAGGATCTTCTTTCGGGGACGTAGCTTAATGGTAAAGCCTCAGTCTTCCAAACTGATTACGCGGGTTCGATTCCCGTCGTCCCCTCTGCGGAACAACAAAAGGCCCCTCATCGAGGGGCCTTTTTGGTTTCCATCGTCTTTCGTCCCGCGCATACTGTGCCGTGCTGCTACGACTGCTGGCAGTACGGGCACCAGTAGAGCTTGCGCGCCACCAGTTCGGCCATCAGCACCTGCGTGCCGCAGACCCGGCAGGGCAGCCCGTTTCGTTTGTAGACAAAGTGGGCGTTTTCCCTGGCCGGGAAGGTGCTGCTCTTGAGCGCGGCGTTCTCCGCCGCAACCCTGGCCGTCCTGCCGTTCCCCGACCAGTACCTCGGCGTCGTAGTGATAATCCGGCCGTCCGCCACGCCGTCGTTCATAACGGAGACGACGTCGCGCCACACTTTGCGTGCCTCCGTCTCCGAAATCTCGGTGCCCGGGAGCCACGGATCGAGCCGGCGCCGGAAAAGGACTTCCGCCCGGTACACGTTTCCCACGCCGGCGATGACCTTCTGGTCCATGAGCAACGCGGCCACCGGGGTTTTGCGGGTTCGAAGGCCCGCGGCAAAGCGGCCGGCGTCCCCGCGGCGGTTGACCAGTGGATCGGGACCCAGCCGGGCCAGCACGGCGTCGGATTCTGCACCGGTGATGGTTTCGCAGGTGGTTGCCCCGCGCAGGTCAGCCCAGCCATTGCTGCCGACGATCCGGACGCGCACAGCCCCCACCGGGGCAGGCGGACCGGCGTACCCGGCGGGCTCATCGCCGTCGCCGTCACCGATGGTTTCCTGCTCCCCCATGCGGCGCGGGGCACCGATGCTGGAGGAGCCGGCAAACGTGCTGTCTCCGCCGAAGGTCCAGGCCCCATAGAGGCCCAGGTGGACGTGCAGCACCAGCGAGTGGTCGAAGTGCAGGAACAGATGTTTTCCGTGGGCCTCTGCATTAACAAGGGTGTGCCCGTCCAGCAGCGCCGCTCCCCCGGCGAAACGGCCCTGGGGGCTGGATACCGTGAGCCGCTGGCCGCCGAAAACGTCCCCGAACTGCCGGGCCAGGCGCCGAAGTGTATGCCCTTCAGGCACTACTCGATGACCTCGCCGGTAGTTTCATAGGCGGCGATTTTGCCGATCCGGCGGACGTGCCGCTCATCGTTGCTGAAGGGTTCGGCCAGGAAGGCCTCGATCAGCTCCGTTGCTTCCTCCACGGTGTGCTGGCGGCCGCCGACGGCCACCACGTTGGCGTCGTTGTGCTCGCGGGCAAGGGTGGCGGTGGAGTGGTTCCATGCCAGGGCCGCCCGAACGCCCTTGACCTTGTTGGCCGCAATCTGCTCGCCGTTCCCTGAGCCGCCCAGCACGATGCCGAGGGCGTGGACGCCGGCCTGCTGGTCAGCCACCACCGCGAGGGCGGCGTTGATGCAGAACGACGGGTAGTCATCCAGGGCGTCGTAGACCTTGGGACCGTGGTCCACCACGTCATAGCCCTTGGCCGTCAGATGGGAGACCAGGTGTGCACTGAGTTCCATGCCTGCGTGGTCGGTGGCAATGTGGACCCGCGGGAAGGCAGGGGAAGAAGTCACAAGCAAAATCCGTTCGGTGTGGGCGCTGGCGGCCGGCACGGAGGGTGCAGGCCGGGGGCAACAACACTCATAAGAATACTAGGACTCAGGCGGGCCGGCCGCGGCTGGGCCGCCGCCTTGTGCCCGTGCAGCCACCCTGGTGAGGACCTCGGCCAGCCGTGCAGCGGAATCCTGGCTTCCGCTGCTCACTGCCAGGCTCTGGCCGTCGGTCTTTTTCACGACGACGGCGGGGCCGCTGCTGACGAGCATGGCGGCAGTTCCGCTGTGGTGCCGGTAGCCCCACCCGCCATAGTCGGCAGCGCGGACCTCCGCAGCTCTTGCTGCCGATATGGCGCCTGCCGGGACATCCATCACGGGGACGACGCCGGCCAGCAGGACTTTCAGGCCGCGCCGGTCCGCCTTGATCCTGGCACAGAGGAATGCCGCGCCGATGACGGCCAGGACCACCAGCAGCACTCCAAGCCAGGGCACGGCGATGGCGATCAGCGCGGACGGAAACAGCGAGGCTATGCCGATCATGACGAAAACCGAGCTGCGGGCATGGACCCAGAACCGTATGCTGTCCCGTGCCAGGTCGGGATCCAGTTCCCTGGCGATGGCAAGCTGGAGGGCCCTGTCGTCGTTGGGCGACCATTGCTGGTCCGCCTTGTACACAAAGCCGATAACCACGCCGAGGGACACGGCGGCTCCGCTTCCGAGCGCAAGCACGGTGAGGTCCACCCTGGACTCACGGGCGTCCGCCAGGCCGGACTGCCCAACGAGGCCGGCGGCGAGCGCGGTGGCGACGAAGAGGCACAGAAACAGTCCGGCTCCCATCATGATCCGGCGCATGGGCACCGGCCTGCTGACCGGCAGGGCCTGGGAAAGGACCAGCCAGCCGGCGGCCACAATCATCAGGGCTCCCCCGGTGACGTAGGCGGCAAAGGGCGCGAAGGCGGCGCCGCCGTCGTCCGTCCACCGGATGGCGAGCGGCTCAGGAAGGTCGGGCCGAAGCAAAAAAGCGCACACCACAAAAGCGGCCCCGACCACCACCGGAAACCCCGCCACAAAACGCAGGGCCTTCGTGTCAACCGACTCCATGAACTTCCCCATGGTTTAACGCTACTCCCGCCGCCGGCCAGTGACTTGGCACCCCCCTCCCTACCCACTGTGAGCTGCGCTACTTGTTCCGGTGTAAAGGAATGCAAGAATGATCAGTGCCGCCGCTGGGCATCGCCAGCCGGCAAACGCAATTATTCCGGAGGCCACACTTTGCCAGGTATGAATCTGACGCGCGCTGAAGCCCGCGAACGTGCAGAACTGATCACCGTCGAGTCCTACAATGTCAGCCTGGACCTGACCCGCGGCGGGATGGTCTTCGGCAGCACCACCACAGTGAAGTTCAGCGCGAAGCCCGGATCCTCCACCTTTATTGATGCTGTCACTGCCGCCGTTCACAGCGTCACGCTCAACGGCCGCAGCCTTGATCCGGACACCGTGGCGGACGGCGTCAGGGTTCAGCTGCCGGAGCTCGCGGAGGACAACGAGCTCACCATCGTGGCGGACGCCCCCTACATGAATACCGGCGAAGGGCTGCACCGCTTCGTGGACCCGGTGGACAACGAGGTCTACCTCTATACGCAGTTCGAGGTTCCCGATTCACGCAGGATGTTCGCGGTGTTCGAGCAGCCGGACCTGAAGGCGGCCTTTACGTTCACCGTCACTGCACCCTCGCATTGGGATGTCATCTCCAACTCCCCCACCCCGGTGCCCGTGGAAACCACGCCCGGAGAGGACGGCGGTGCCCGCCGCGTTTGGTCCTTCTCCCCCACTCCGCGGCTGTCCTCCTACGTCACCGCCCTGATCGCCGGCCCCTACCAGTCCGTGCGCAGCGAAGTGAAGAGTTCCGACGGCCGGGTCATTCCGCTCGGGGTCTTCGCCCGGAAGTCGCTGATGCAGTACCTGGACGCGGAGAACATCTTCGAGCTCACACGCCAGGGTTTTGAGTTCTTCGAGGCGCAGTTCGGCTGCCCCTACCCGTTCGAGAAATACGACCAGCTCTTTGTGCCGGAATTCAACGCCGGCGCCATGGAGAACGCCGGCGCCGTGACCATCCTTGAGGGTTACGTTTTCCGCAGCAAGGTCACCGGCGCGCAAATTGAACGCCGGGCCATCACTGTCCTCCACGAGCTGGCGCACATGTGGTTCGGGGACCTTGTGACCATGCGCTGGTGGAACGACCTGTGGCTCAACGAGTCCTTCGCCGAGTACATGTCCCACCTCGCCGCCGTGGAGGCAACGGACTTCGCCAGCGCCTGGACCACCTTCGCGTCGGTGGAAAAGTCCTGGGCATACCGCCAGGACCAGCTGCCCACCACGCATCCGATTTTCGCGGAAATCAACGATCTCCAGGACGTGGAGGTGAACTTCGACGGCATCACCTACGCCAAGGGCGCCTCTGTCCTCCGCCAGCTGGTGGCGTGGGTGGGACCGGAGCAGTTCATGGCCGGGGTCCGGGAGTACTTCGCCAAGCACTCCTGGCAGAACACGGAACTGAGCGACCTCATGGTGGAGTTGGAGAAGGCCAGCGGCCGCGACCTGGATGATTGGGGCCGGCAATGGCTGGAAACCGCCGGGGTCAACACCCTCAAGCCGGAACTGGAAGTGGGCAGCGACGGCCGGCTGGCTTCCTTCGCCATCCTGCAGTCCGCCGTCGAGGAGTGGCCCACCATCCGTCCGCACCGGCTGGCGGTGGGGTTCTACAACCTGAACGACGCCGGGAAGCTTGAGCGGGTGCACCGCGAGGAACTGGACGTCGACGGCGTCCGCACCGAGGTGCCGGCGCTGGCGGGGATGCCGCAGCCGGACCTGGTCCTGGTGAACGACGACGACCTCGCCTACGCCAAGGTCCGGCTGGATGAGAAGTCGCTGGCCACCGCCACGGCCCACCTGAAGGACTTCAGCCAGAGCCTGCCGCGGACCCTGGTGTGGAACTCCGCATGGGACGCCGCCCGCGATGGGGAGACGCCCGCCCGGCGGTATGTGGAACTGATCCTTGCCAACGTGGCTGCCGAGTCCGATTCCTCGGTGATCCTGGTCCAGCTCCGCCAGCTGGCCACCACCTTGGATTTCTACGTGGCCGAGGAGCACCGGGAAACGACGGCCGTGGCTGCAGCCGACCGGCTGTGGGAGCTGGCCTCCGAGGTGCCGGGCGGCTCTGACGCCCAGCTGCAGTTCGTGAAGTCCTTCGCCTTGTTGGCGAGGAGTGGAGCCCAGTTGGACACAGTGGCGGGCCTTCTAAACGGTTCGCGGGTGCTGGACGGGCTGGCTGTTGACCAGGACCTGCGTTGGGAGCTGGTGACTTCGCTGGTGGTGGGCGGCCGGCTGGCGCAGGACGGCATCGATGCCGAGCTTGTCCGGGACCACACCTCCAGCGGACAGAACGCCGCTGCCCAGGCAAAGGCGGCCATTCCCACACCCGAGGCCAAAGCGGCAGCCTGGGAATCGATGGTGGTGAAGGGCGAGCTCTCCAACGCCCTCCAGGGGTCGGCGGTCAAGGGTTTTATGCGCGTCCTGGACCGGTCCCTGCTGGAACCGTACGCGGAGAAGTACTTCCAGGCGGTGCCGGCCATCGTGGAAACCCGAACACACGCGCTTGCCCAGCAGATCGTCGTCGGGCTCTACCCGGCGTTGCTGACCACGCAGGCCACCGTTGACCGCACGGACGGTTTCCTGGCGGCGCTCCCGCCGCAAAGCGCCGCCCTGCGGCGGATGATGCTGGAAAACCGCGACGGCGTTGCCCGGGCGTTGCGCGCACGCGCCGCTGACGCCACTCCCATCGAAGCAGGGACCGGGTTGTGACGCTCAGCGAGCACCGCTACGCGCTGACGGTTCAGTGGACCGGCAACCTGGGAGGAGGGACGTCGTCGTACCGCGGCTACTCGCGGGACCACGACATCCTCATTCCCGGGCTGCCGGTCCTCAAAGGCTCGGCCGATCCTACCTTCCATGGCGACCGCGGGCGCTACAACCCGGAGCAGCTGCTTCTGGCTGCCCTTGCGCAGTGCCACATGCTTTCCTTCCTGCACGTGGCGGTGAAGCACGGTGTGGTGGTAGTGGACTACCGCGACGAGGCCACCGGGCGGCTGGTGCTCAACCGGGACGGCAGCGGCCAGTTCGAACGTGTGACGCTGCGCCCCCAGGTGACGGTAGCGGACGAACAGCACGTAGCTTTGGCCGCGCAGCTGCACCACGAAGCCAACCAGGTGTGCTTCATAGCCCGCAGCGTGAACTTCCCGGTGGAACACGTTCCGACGACCATGGCTGCCTAGCGCTGTTGCTGCTGTCCCAGGTGCCGCGGCTGGTCAATTCGTTCCCTCTCCCAGCCTGGCGACCAGCCGCGCCTCCGTCTCCGGGGTCAACCCGGCTTTGCGGGGCCGGTCCAGGCCGCGGCGGCGTTCGTCAGCCAGCGTGTCGGCCAGCGTTTCCTGCCACGGCCGGATCCGCAGGCCGGCCTTCACTGCGGCCTTGTTGCTCCTGGCCATAAACCCCTCATGCCCGGGCGGGAGCCACAGCGGCAGCGAATCTGGCCCCGCCCAGTAGCCGACGCCTTGGTCCGCAAGCCAGTCCTCGGCCGTGGGGACCACTTCGCCGTGATGATCTGAAGCCTGCCGGGACGCGCTGATGTACTCCCCGAACGACACTTGGTCCCCCAGCGCATTCAGGGCCCCGGTGGTTCCCTGCTCTGCCGCCAGCAGGATCCACGCGGCCAGGTCCCGTACGTCGATGACCTGGGTGGCGTGGCTGCCAATGGCGGGAACAATGGCGGGGCTGTTGTCCCTGGCAAAGCGGGCCGGCCAGTACCCGTAGCGGTCCGAGCCGTCCCCCGGCCCGCCGATCAGGCCGGCACGGCACAGGTGGGCCTTCATACCCGCGGTTTTGAAGGTTGCCTCCTCGATGGCGGCTTTGGATTCGCCGTAGTTTTCCGGCGTGGAAGGAGTACCCCATGCAAGCGCCGGAAGGAGGGCGGCGTCCTCGGTGGCTCCGGGAACCGATGCGTCGGCATAAACGGAGCAACTGGAGACGAAGGTCCAGTGGGCGGTACGGTGTCCGAGGGCGTCCAACGCCTCGGTTGCGGGCACCGGATCGCGGGCGACGTCGATGATCCCGTCCCACTCCCCCTCAACCCCGCCGTAGGCCTTCGGGCCCAGCGAGCGGTCGGCTTTCAGCCACACGGCGCCCTCCGGCGGCTCAGCGGCGGAGCCCCGGGCAAGGCAGGTGACCTCATGCCCGCCGGCGACAGCCTGACGGACGATTTCTGCGGACAGGAAGGCGGTTCCGCCAAGGACAAGAATGCGCATGCGACCACGCTACGGCGCTAGGGTTAAAGGAGAACAGAGCCATCCGCGCCGGGCTTAACCGGCGCTCCGGCCCCCTATCCCGGCTCCGCCGGGGAACCCCCAGGAGTATTTCCCCCCTATGGTCAGCATGTTGTCGATCCTTCCTTCCGCCGCCACCGAGCCGGACGGCATCAGCATCACGGGCATCGTGATCAGCCTCGGCGTGGGCGTTACCATCTGGCTGGCTGCCACCTTTGTTATCTCCCGCATCACCGGCCGCGTGGCGGCCGGCAGCAACTTTTTCAAGCGGCCCACTTTCAAATGGGCGGCACCGGCCCTGCGCGCCCTGGACCACGAACGGCGGGTTCAGCGCGCGGAGACCATCGGTTCGCTGCTGAACAGCATCGTCGGCGTATTGGTGGTGGTCATCACCAGCATGTACGTCCTGCAGAACCTGGACATCAACATCGCGCCGCTCCTCACCAGCGTGGGTATCTTGGGTGTGGCCATTGGTTTCGGTGCCCAGCAGCTGATCCGCGACTTCCTGGCCGGGATTTTTATTACCATTGAAGACCAGTACGGAATCGGCGATGTGATCGAAACCAGCGAGGTTGTTGGCGTGGTGGAGTCCATGGGCTTGCGCATCACCCGCGTACGGTCCGACGACGGCGCCATCTGGTACCTCCGCAACGGCGAGATCCTCCGCGTGGGCAACCGTTCGCAGGGCAACTACGTGCCGCTGCACGAGTCACCGGACGGAACCACGGACCAAGCCAGCGATCACGGCGCCGAAACCAAAAAGACTGACCAAAAGGCCGGAGACTAGCAATGACCATCCCCATCGACCCGCAGAAGCCCCGCCAGCTGATGCAGAACGATCCGTTCAGCCAGCCCGGCTACACCGACAACTTTTACGACGCGGTGGGCGGCCACCAGACCTTCGTCAAGCTGATCGACGTCTTCTACGACGGCGTGGCGACGGATCCGCTGCTGCGGCCGATGTACCCGGAAGAGGACCTGGAACCCGCAAAGCGCCGCTTCCTGATGTTCCTCGAGCAGTACTGGGGCGGACCCGCCACCTACGGGGAAGAGCGCGGCCATCCCCGGCTGCGCATGCGCCACATGCCCTTCACGGTGACGCCGGAGGCCAAGGACCGCTGGCTTTTCCACATGCGGACGGCTGTGGACGCACTGGAACTCCCACCCCTGTATGAGGGAACCCTCTGGGACTACATGGAGCGCGCAGCCCTCTCGATGGTGAACAGCCCGGCCGGTTAGCGGGTTCTGCCGTGGCGCGTGGCCGCCACAGCGGCCCGCCGTTAGAGAAGTCCGCTGCCCGTCCGCGCGAGGACGTGTCCGCGCGGACCACTTAAGCGGAACCAGCGGCCAACACGGTAGAGCTTCTGGTCGCCGTCCGCGAGGAAGCCCAGGGCCAGGGCTGCGAAGGCGGCGCCTGCCGGAAGGCCGGAGTCATCGAGTGCCCTGCCCCACACGGCAGCCCGGGCGTTGTTGACGATCAGCGCGCCGGGCTTGTCCGGCACAATTCCGGCCACTTCAGCGATGCCGGCATCTGCAGCCTCCCGCAGGGCTGCATCCCTTCGCGAACCCAGCAGTTCCCATCCGCTCCGGGGGGCGCCGACGCCGGTCCAGGACTCGGTGACGGTGGACGGCGGTACCGGCAGCTCGACGTCGTCCTCGCCCGCCCGTGCGAGCCGGTCCAGCACGGCAGCCAGCGGAACGGTGACGTCCGTCGCGGACGGCTCCGCCAGTGCCATGGTGCGCAGCCCCAGGATTGTGGGCGTTGATTCACCAAGCACCCGTGGCCGCAGCACGCAGACGTACGCAGCGAGAACGGAACCGGCCGCCTGAAGCCGGATGGCGCCGTCGTCAATTGTCTTGGCGCGCGTGGCGAAGGTTTTCAGGTCCGCGAGATCCTGCGGATCGGCGAAACGGAAGGACGAGGTGAGTAGATCAGACACACCAAGAACACTACCGGCTGCACCTTTGTTGAGCAGTGCCGGGGTGCCGTCTAAAGTCGAACCATGACTGAAGCCGACGCGGAAATCCTGGCGCTCCCCACCGAAGACCCCACCTCATCGCTCATCTCCCTTCTTGATCTTGGTGAGCTGGAGGGAGCCCGGACTGACGAGGACATCTTCCTGGGTCCGTCGCAGCAGCAGCCCCACCACCGCGTGTTCGGCGGCCAGGTGCTGGCGCAGTCATTGATTGCCTCCATCAGGACGGTGGACCCGGCCCGTTTTGTCCACTCCATGCACGGCTACTTCCTCCGCCCGGGTGACGCGAACAAGCCCATCACCTTCGGTGTGCAGCGCCTCCGCGACGGCCGGTCCTTTTCCGCCCGGCGCGTCCATGCCTACCAGGAAGGGGTGCCCATCCTGTCGATGATCGCCTCCTTCCAGGGCGAGGACGAAGGCGTGGAGCACGAGTCCGTGATGCCCAGTGGCATACCCCACCCCGAGTCGCTGCCCAGCACTGCGGACCTGCTGGGAAAGTTCGACCATCCGGTGGCGCGACATTGGGCCTACGAGCGGCCCTTTGACATCCGGCACGTTGATCCACCGCTGTACGTATCGGCAAAGGGTGAACGGGAACCACGCAATGCCGTGTGGATGAAGACCTTCGGGCCCATGCCGGACAATCCCAACCTGCACCGCGCGGCCCTGGCGTACGCCAGTGACTACACCCTGCTGGAATCGATTTTGCGGCGCCACGGGCTGAGCTGGATCACTCCCGGGATGAATGTTGCCAGCCTGGACCACGCCATGTGGTGGCACCGCCCTGCCCGGGTGGACGAGTGGCTGCTGTACGTCCAGGAATCGCCGAGCGCCCAGGGTGCCCGGGGCCTTGCGACCGGCAAAATCTTCAACCAGGCCGGGCAGCACGTGGCCTCCGTGGCGCAGGAAGGCATGGTGCGGGTGCCCACCGACCTGAAGAGCAAGGTGGTGGGTGCTTCCCAGTCGAAGGTGATGGAGCACCAGATCCGCAAGGCCGGGCGGGACTAGCCTTCCGGGGGTCGCGTCCCCGTGACCTCGTCCAGGAGCTGTATCCCGGGGGATGTGTTCCGGCCATGAACACCAACAGGCCGGCACCCATGGGGTACCGGCCTGTTGGTTGCCTGTCGCGGCTTACGCTGTTGCGTCCGTCGCGGCCGCGATGTTAGTCGCGGGTCAAGCGGCGGTGCGTAACGCGGTGCGGCTTGGCCGCATCCGGCCCCAGCCGCTCCACCTTGTTCTCCTCGTACGATTCGAAGTTGCCCTCGAACCAGTACCACTTGGACGGGTTCTCCTCGTCGCCTTCGTAAGCCAGGATGTGCGTGGCCACCCGGTCCAGGAACCAGCGGTCGTGCGAGACCACTACAGCGCAGCCGGGGAATTCCAGCAGCGCGTTCTCCAGGCTGCTGAGGGTTTCGACGTCGAGGTCGTTGGTGGGCTCATCGAGGAGCAGCAGGTTGCCGCCCTGTTTGAGGGTCAAGGCCAGGTTCAGGCGGTTGCGCTCACCACCGGAGAGCACACCGGCCTTTTTCTGCTGGTCCGGGCCCTTGAACCCGAAGGCCGCAACGTACGCCCGGGACGGCATCTCCACGTGGCCCACCTGGATGAAGTCCAGGCCATCCGAGACGACCTCCCACAGCGTCTTGTTGGGGTCGATGCCGCCGCGGCTCTGGTCCGCGTAGGAAATCTTGACGGAGTCGCCGATCTTCAGGTCGCCGCCGTCGAGCGGCTCCAGTCCAACGATGGTCTTGAACAGCGTGGTCTTGCCAACGCCGTTGGGGCCGATGACGCCCACGATGCCGTTGCGGGGCAGGCTGAAGGACAGTCCGTCGATCAGTGTCCGGTCTTCGAAGCCCTTCTGCAGGTTCTTGGCCTCCAGCACCAGGCCACCCAGGCGTGGTCCCGGCGGGATCTGGATCTCCTCGAAGTCAAGCTTGCGGGTGCGGTCTGCCTCTGCGGCCATCTCCTCATAGCGGGCAAGACGGGCCTTGGACTTGGTCTGGCGGCCCTTGGCGTTGGAGCGGACCCATTCCAGTTCCTCGCTGAGGCGCTTGGCCTGTTTGGCGTCCTTTTTGCCCTGGATTTCCAGGCGCGCCCGCTTCTTCTCCAGGTAAGTGGAGTAGTTGCCCTCGTAGGGGTAAAGGTGGCCGCGGTCCACTTCGGCGATCCACTCGGCGACGTGGTCCAGGAAGTAGCGGTCGTGGGTGACGGCCAGGACTGCGCCGGCGTAGCTGGAGAGGTGCTGTTCGAGCCACAGCACGCTCTCAGCGTCCAAGTGGTTGGTGGGCTCGTCCAACAGCAGCAGGTCCGGTTTCTGCAGGAGCAGCTTGCACAGGGCCACGCGGCGGCGCTCACCACCGGAGAGGTTGGTCACGTCGGCGTCCGCCGGCGGGCAGCGGAGCGCGTCCATGGCCTGCTCCAACTGGGAATCCAGGTCCCAGGCGTCTGCAGCGTCAATGGCTTCCTGCAGGTGTCCCATTTCCTCGAGGAGGGTGTCATAGTCAGCGTCGGGGCTGGCCATTTCCTCGGAAATTTCGTTGAAGCGCTGGATCTTGCCGTAGATCTCGCCTACACCTTCCTGGACGTTGCCCAGGACGGTTTTGTCTTCATTCAGGGGTGGTTCCTGCAGGAGGATTCCCACGGTGTAGCCGGGGCTGAGCCGGGCCTCGCCGTTGGAGGGGGTGTCCAGTCCGGCCATGATCTTCAGGATGGTGGACTTACCGGCACCGTTCGGGCCCACAACACCGATCTTGGCGCCGGGAAAGAAGGACATGCTTACGTCGTCAAGAATGAGTTTTTCGCCAACGGCCTTGCGGGCCTTGGTCATTGTGTAGATAAATTCCGCCATGGTTCCAAATCTAGTGGGTTGGCGGGCATAACTCACATTCGGTGCACCCGGGTCAGGAGCCTACAAAGCACTTGCCGCTGGCCAGTACCGGAAGGACCGTCACTGCTACGGCACCGTCACGGACCTGGCCGATGACGCAGTCGCTGCCCTGGAGCACGGAGGCTTCGATGGCGTCGGCTTCCAGGCCGGTGGGGGTCCGGCTTTGGGAAACCTGCAATGCAGACGGTGCGATGCCCGCTCCGGTCAGGGCCTCTGTCACCTGCGCCGTGGCGGGCTTCGGCGATCCTGCCGCCAGTCGCCCCAGGGCGTTTGTTACGGTCTTCCTGACCGCTTCAGTGGCGGCAGCCTCCGGGCCAGCTGTCGATTGCCCTGCGGACGGATTCGCCAGCGGTCCTGCCGTAGCTGTTTCCGTTGTCACCGGCTTTGTCCCCGCGCCGATTGCGGTTGAGGCTGCAGTTGCCGGCCCGGTTGCCCCCGGTTGGACAACCGACGGCACTCCGCCCACGCATCCCGACAAAGCCGCTGCCAAGGCTCCGCCGGCCGTTGCTGCCACCAGGCGGCGTGCAGCCCGGCCGGAAGCTGAAGGAGCGGCCGATGCTGCCCCGGCCGATTGGTTCCGCCAATGGTCAGGGGTGGTCCGCATGGTGTCATTCTGCCATGCGGACCGGCAGCGGCTTCACAACCTGGGCGGGCAGGGCGCGGCCGGGGGGGTGCCGCTGTCCTGCTCGCCCAGGAAACCAAGGGGGACGTTGATATTGGGGATACTAGACGCCGGATTCGGCGAGCTCCCCCGTTTCCAGGTCCAAAGCGACCAGGTCGCCGTTGCTGTCTTCGACGTAGGCTGCGGCTGGATCGCCGTCGCCCGGCAGGTCTTCGTCGTTGTCCTCGGGCTCGTCGAAAGGTCCATTGGCACCGACACCGGGGTCTTCGGCGAAGCCGGGTTCCTGCTCCACAAGCGACAGAAGTGGTTTAGTGGAGGACCTGGTGAAGTTGGCGGTGCCCCATGTGAGGTCATGCCCCACGGCATCGGCATCGATGGTGTGTGAGTAGTAGACCCTGCCGTCCTTTTCCCAGCTGCGGATTTTCAGCTTGCCAACCACGATGACGGGCTGGCCTTTCCTGATGCTGCAGCCCATGCTTCCCGCCAGGTGCCGGTAGCCCTGGACCGAGAACCAGTTCGTATGGCCATCCACCCACTGGCCGTCCTTGTCACGTCGGCGGGAATTGGATCCGATGCGGAAGGAAGCGGTGGCCACTCCCCCCGTTGTGGTGGAACTCCTGATCTCGGTGGCAACGAAGCCCCGAATGGTTATGGTGTCGCTCATTTTTACGTCCTGTCTTCTAGTGATGCCCTAGCAGGCAAGACCAGCATCGCGCCCCCGCAGGCCGCTGGGGAGGCGGCGCTTTCCCTATGTGCACAACCGGCACCTGGATGTGCCTGTGGAGGAAAAGCCGTTGCACGTCGGTGAAGGCGCCCGCACTTCAGGCAATGTAAACTTTTTGAGGCGCCGGAATTCAGGTCCGGAGCCATTGCCTCAGTAGCTCAGGGGATAGAGCAGCGGCCTTCTAATCCGCCGGTCGGGGGTTCGATTCCCTCCTGGGGCACTTGGAAAAGCGGCTTTGGTATGCGGGACGCAGGCCAAAGCCGCTTCCGGGCTTCCGGGCTAAGTTTCTGGCGAACCTGATGGCTGCCGGGGCTCCAGTGCGGATGACCCACCAACCAAGTGTTGCCATCACTGGACCTATAGGGATCCCGTAGGGCGGCAGGCCCGCGTTGTAGCCGAGGATGCCTGCCACCACGAACAGCACGCCGGCGTTTGCTACCTGGAAGGGCGTCTGCCTCATCATCTCTATCCGGTCGAGGCTCCGGTCGGCCGTAAGCAGGCGTGCCACGTCCAAGGCGGCGAAGACGATGCCCGACACCAGCGCGATGGGGCCGGCAGCTTTAGCCAGTGGTGAGGACGCTATTTCCTCCTGAGGCGGATGGGGTAGCCGGCAACTCCCTTACCGGAAGCCAGGGCGCCGCTCTCCCGGCGGCTGCCCTGCCGCCGTCGTTCATAGGGGACGCCTCCTGAAGGAAAGTGCTGCGACGGCGGTGCCCGGCGGGGTGCCTTGCGCCAGGCCTGCCGGTCCAGGGCAATAATGCCAAGGACGGCGAGGACGACCACCATGAAGTAGACCAGCTCCACGCGGGTGGCAGCGGCGCCAGTGAAGCCAAAGGAACCCATGGTGAAGGTGCCCTGGCTGTTGTGGAACAGGAGCGTCAGCAGGACGAGCTGTGCAGGGCCCGGGGCAGCGGCGCCGAGTGCCATGGTGATGAGACCCGAGACCAGGACAAGGAGGACGGGGAGGAGAATCGCGACGGCGTACCAGATCCAGCCGACGCGCCACCAGAGAGGACGCCGTCCCCAAGCGCGGAAGCCTGCCCGGCCCACGGTCAGGGCTATGACGGTAACTGCCGCAGCAAGGCTCCCAACAGTCACTGCACGGCGCTCCAATTGTCCGCCGCTGCAAGCGTCCGCACCAGTGCTGCGAGTGCTGCCGACGGACGCTAGGAATGCAGCCGGTGGGGTGCTTCCACGAGTGATCGGACCACGCTGCCGGCGGCCCCCAGCAGGGCGCCGTTTTCACCGGCGGCAGCAATGGTGATGTGCTCGGGCAGGAATTTTCCCGGCGCGTACCTGCTGAGGCTGTCCAGCAACGGCGGGCGCAACCACGGCTCCAGGACGGCGAAGTGTCCGCCGAGGACCACCGCCTTGATGTCCACCACCCGCGACGTGGACGCAACCGCCACGCCCAGGGACCGCCCGGCCCGCTGGACAGCCAGCAGCGAGGCAGGTTCCCCGTTTGTGAGCGCACTTGTTAAGGCGGACATGCTTTCCGATCTCGTTTGCCGCTTGCCTGCTACTCCCGCGGCAGAAAAGATGGCGTCCTGCCCGGCTATCGTCTCCAGGCAGCCGATTCCGCCGCAGGAGCAGGGGCTGCCGTCGGGGTCGACAACAATGTGGCCCACCTCCCCCGCATGGCCTTCGGGGCCAGTGAAGAGTTCCGACTTGATGACCAGTCCGCCACCGACGCCCACCTCGCCGGAAATGAAGAGGAAGTCTTTCCCGCCCGCGGGTCCGCGGGCCAGTTCCGCCAGGGCAGCCGCATTCGCTTCGTTGAAGAGGGTGACACCCAACGGCAGGCCGGGGAGCAGACCGGTGACATCAAGCTTTACGTTCCGCCAGCCCAGGTTGGGGGCAGTGATGACAGTTGACCTGCCGTCATCCACGAGTCCGGGAACAGCGAGTCCTCCGCCCAGGATTTCAACGCCTTTCGCTGCGGCCGCCGTCCGCACCTCGGCGGCCAACGCGGAGAGGGCGGTCATCACCGGCGCACTTGCACTGTCGCGATTGTCCCGTTCAAGGATTTCCTGCACCACCACGGCGCCGGACAGATCAGTCACACCGGCAGCAATGTAGTCGACGTTGATTTCCATGCCCATCACGCCGCGCGCCGGATTCATTGCCAAGCCCACTCCCGGCCGGCCCCGCTCCCCCTGGGGGTTCAGGCCGAGTTCACGCAGGATGCCTGCGTCAAGGAGGTCCAGGACGATGCTCGATACGGACGCCTTGGTCAGCCCGGTGGCGGCGGCAATCTGCGCGCGGGTCAGGTGAAAACCAGCTGGAGACTGTGCCACCGTGCCCAGGACGAGGGCAAGGTTGCTCCTGCGCACATCCCCCATGCTGCCCGGCGTGCCGGCGTCGGACGGGGCAGGTGCGGCTGCCGTGTACGCCATGGCCGGTCTCCTCATAGTCGGTGCGGGACCTCTCCTTGGGTTCCCTTGCTATTGACCCTAGCCTAATCAAGCTTATATAGTTCAAGCAGTAAACTAACTAGCCTGAACAAGGGCCAAACACTAGTGCAAGGACGCATCATGACTTTTTCCCCCACGCCTGCTGATAAGTTCACGTTTGGTCTTTGGACTGTTGGGTGGACCGGCGCTGATCCGTTTGGTGTTGCCACCCGTGCGGAGCTGGACCCGGTGGAGGCGGTGCACCGGCTGGCCGGGCTTGGCGCGTATGGCATCACGTTCCATGACAATGACCTGATCCCGTTTGACGCCACGGCCTCGGAGCGGGACCTGATCCTGAAGAACTTCAAGGCAGCCCTGGCCGAGACCGGCCTGAAGGTCCCGATGGTCACCACGAACCTGTTCAGCCACCCGGTGTTCAAGGACGGCGGTTTTACTTCCAACGACCGGTCCATCCGCCGCTTCGCCCTGTCCAAGGTCCTGCGGAACATTGATTCGGCCGCCGAGTTCGGCGCCGAGACCTTTGTGATGTGGGGCGGGCGTGAAGGCAGCGAGTACGACGGCTCCAAGGACCTCGCCGCGGCCCTGGACCGGATGCGCGAGGGCGTGGACACCGCCGCCGCCTACATCAAGGACAAGGGCTACAACCTCCGCATCGCCCTCGAACCCAAGCCCAACGAACCCCGCGGCGACATCTTCCTCCCCACCGTGGGCCATGCCCTGGCGTTCATCGCCCAGCTCGAGCACGGCGACATCGTGGGCCTGAACCCCGAAACCGGGCACGAGCAGATGGCCGGGCTGAACTTCACCCACGGCATCGCCCAGGCACTGTGGGCCGGGAAGCTCTTCCATATCGACCTCAACGGCCAGCGCGGCATCAAGTACGACCAGGACCTCGTCTTCGGCCACGGCGACCTCACCAGCGCCTTCTTCACCGTTGACCTGCTCGAAAACGGGTTCCCCAACGGCGGCCCCCGCTACGAGGGCCCGCGCCACTTCGACTACAAGCCCTCCCGCACCGACGGCTACGACGGCGTCTGGGAATCAGCCAAAGCCAACATGGCCATGTACCTGCTGCTGAAGGAACGCGCCACCGCCTTCCGCGCCGACCCCCAGGTCCAGGAAGCCCTCGCCGCCTCCGGCGTCTTCGAACTCGGCGAAAGCACCCTCGCCGCCGGCGAAACCGCCACCGACCTGCTGGCCGACACCACCGCGTTCGAGGACTTCGACGCCGACAAGGCCGCCGAACGCTCCTTCGCGTTCATCCGCCTCAACCAGCTCGCCCTCGAACACCTCCTCAACGCCCGCTAACCATGGCACTGGTAGCAGGCATCGACAGCTCCACCCAGTCCTGCAAAGTGGTGATCCGCGATGCGGACACCGGGGCACTGGTGCGCCACGGGCGGGCAAGCCACCCGGAGGGCAGCGAAGTCCACCCGGACCACTGGTGGACTGCCCTTCAGGAAGCAATCCAACAGGCCGGCGGCCTGGATGACGTGGCAGCAGTATCCGTCGGGGGCCAGCAGCACGGCATGGTTTGCCTGGACGCTGACGGCCGGGTCATCAGGCCGGCTCTCCTGTGGAACGACACCCGCAGTTCCGGCGCCGCCCTGGAGCTGATCAGGACCGCGGGCGACGGCGACGCTGCTGCCGGTGCCCGCTATTGGGCCGGTGCCACGGGCACCGTCCCGGTGGCATCGCTGACCCTCACAAAGCTGCACTGGTTGGCAGCCAATGAGCCGGAGAACGCCGCGAAGGTGGCCGCCGTCTGCCTGCCGCACGACTGGCTGACGTGGCGGCTCCTGGGCAACGGCGAGGGCAGCGGCCCCGGAAGCCTCGAGGCCCTCACCACGGACCGTTCGGACGCGTCCGGAACGGGCTACTATTCGACGGCGGCCGGTAGGTACCTGCCGGAGGTCCTGGCGTCATCGCTCGGGCACGTCCCGCTGTTGCCCGATGTGCTGGGTCCGCTGGACGCCGCCGGGAAGACTCCCGCCGGTGCCCTGGTGGCCGCAGGCGCCGGGGACAACGCGGCAGCTGCGCTGGGGGTAGGTGCCGGCGTCGGTGATGTGGTGATGTCGCTGGGTACCTCCGGAACGGTCTTCGCTGTGTCCGGCACTCCTGCCGCCGATCCGTCCGGGCTGGTGGCAGGCTTCGCCGACGCCGCCGGGAATTACCTCCCGCTGGTGTGCACCCTGAACGCGACCCGGGTTTTTGACGCCACCGCAGCACTGCTGGACGTCAGCCTGGCGGAGTTCAGCGAGCTGGCGCTGTCAGCCGAAAGCGGTGCCGGCGGTCTGACCCTGGTGCCGTATTTCGACGGCGAGCGCACGCCGAACCTGCCCGACGCCACGGGTTCCCTGCATGGCATCACCCGCGGGAACTACACGCCGGCTAACCTGGCGCGCGCCGCCGTCGAGGGCGTGGTGTGTTCCCTGGCGGATGGACTGGCGGCCCTTCAGGAGCAGGGAGTCGAGGCCAGGCGGATTATCCTGGTGGGCGGCGGAGCCCAGTCAAGGGCGGTACAGGAGGCAGCGGCCCAGCTGCTGGGAATAGGGGTGACCGTGCCACTTCCCGGCGAGTATGTGGCCGACGGCGCCGCCCGCCAGGCCGGCGCGGCACTCACCGGAAAATTTCCGCAGTGGGCGCTCGACGCCGTCGAGATCCCCGCCGGGAAGGATGACGGCGGGGTGCTCGCCCGCTACCGCCGGTGTGCTTCGCTGTACGCCTAGGCGTTCTTTAGACAGAAGGACCCGGACCGCACTTGCGGTCCGGGTCCTGTCATGTGGGGCGCAGGCTCCTGGCAGCCATGTTGGGAAAGCGTGGCAGGAGCCCGCGGTCTCGATCAGATCAGGCGTACGGGAGGACGAGCTCCGCGTAGCGCTCCTTCACCGTGGCCAGGACGGTATTGCCGTCCGTGTCCCAGATCTCCTGATTGAAGATTTCGACCTCGATGTCGCCGGTGTACCCGGCGTCGCGCACCCAGGCGCCGATGGTGGCGAAGTCCACTACGCCGTCGCCCATGTACCCGCGGGACAGCAGGGGATCAGCGGCGATGGGCATGTTGAAGTCGCACACCTGGTAGGAAGCGATGCGGTTTTCCCGGCCGGCACGTTCAATCTGCGCCTTCAGTTCGGGGTCCCACCAGACGTGGAAAGTATCGACGGCGACACCCACCGTGGATGCGTCGAACGGCGCTGCCAGATCGAGGGCCTGCCCCAGGGTCGAAATCAGGGCACGGTCTGCGGCGTACATCGGGTGCAGCGGCTCCAGGACCAGGCGGACGCCGTTTTCCGCGGCGAAGGGAACCAGGTCGGCGAGGCGGTCGGCGACGCGCCGGCGTGCGGCCACCACGTCCTTCTCCCCCGGCGCCAACCCGCCCACCACGAGGAACAGTTCCGTCGTGCCAAGGGCCACAGCTTCCAGGATGGCGGCGCGGTTGTCAGCCAGCGCCGCAGCCTGCCCTTCGGCGTCGGCAGCGGTGAGGAACCCACCACGGCAGAGGGAGGAGACCCGCAGGCCCGCATCCTTGATCAGGCGGGCTGCCTTGTCCAGGCCGGCTTCCTCCACCCTGTCACGCCAGGGCCCGATGGACGGAATACCGGCGTTGACGCAGCCCTCGACAACCTGGGCGAGGGTCCACTTCTTGGTGGTGGCGCTGTTGATCGCGAGGCGGGAGAAGTCGCTCATACCCCCACCCCGTTGATGCGCAGGTAGTCGGACATCCGGAAGGCGGCCAGTGCCGGGTCCCGGAGCAGTCCGGCCTGGTCGGCCAGTTCGAAGGTCTTGGCAAGGTGGCACACTGAGCGGCCGGAGTGCAGGCCGCCCACCATCTGGAAGCCCTGCTGCTTGCCGTTGAGCCAGGACATAAACGCGATCCCGGTCTTGTAGTAGAACGTGGGGGCGCTGAAGATGTGCTTGCCCAGTTCCCGGGTGGAGTCCAGGATTTCCCGGGCCCTGGCAGCGTTGCCGGCATCATAGTTCTGCAGGGCCACTGAAGCTGCCGGGTAGATGGCGGCGAAGATGCCCAGCAAAGCGTCGGAGTGATGACTGCCGTCGCCGTCGATCAGTTCGGGGTAGTTGAAGTCGTCACCCGTGTAGAGGCGGACGCCATCGGGCAGGGCAGCGCGGAGGGCAACTTCGTGGCTGGCGTCGAGCAGGGAGACCTTGACGCCGTCCACCTTGGTCGCGTTGTCCTTGATGAGCCCCAGGAACGTCTCGGTAGCCGTTGCGACGTCACTCGAACCCCAGTAGCCGGCGAGGGCGGGATCGAACATGGTGCCGAGCCAGTGCAGGATCACCGGCTGGTCCACTTCCTGCAGCAAGGTGGAGTACACCTTCAGGTAGTCCTCGGGGCCGCCGGCGACTTTGGCAAGCGCACGAGAGGCCATGATGATGACCTTGGGTCCGGCCTCGGTGATCAGGGCAATCTGCTCGCGGTATGCCTCGAGGACGGCCTTGAGGCCGTCTTCACCGACGGGAAGGGAGTCGATGTCCAGCTGGTCAGTGCCCGCTCCGCAGGACACGAGGTCACGGACGGTCTTGCCGGCCGTGGCTGCGTTACCGGCGGAAACTACGGAGGCGGCTTCGACGCCGGTGCGCTTGATGAGCTGCTGCGTGGCGGCCCAGTCCAGGCCCATGCCGCGCTGCGCAGTATCCATGGCATCGGCCACGCCAAGGCCATAGGACCACAGCTCATGGCGGTAGGCCATGGTGGCTTCCCAGTCGAGCCTTGCACGCGCACCGGGGGTGTTGTCTGCCAGGACCTCGGGGATGACGTGGGCTGCCGCGTAGGCGCGGCGGGCTGTCAGCGGGGCGGTGGGGCGGGCCCAGGAGGTAGCGCCCTGAAGCCGGTATTCCCTGGTGCCGCCGTCATGGGAGGGAAGGATAAGAGAGGTCATTAGAGCGTGATCTCCGGGATGTCGATGGTGCGGCGTTCGTCGTTGGACTGCAGGCCCAGCTCGGCAAGCTGGACGCCGCGGGCGGCGGACAGCAGGCCAAAGCGGTGCTCGCGGCCGGCAACGACGTCGCGGAGGAACTCTTCCCACTGCAGCTTGAAGCCGTTGTCCAGCTCAGCGTTGGCGGGCACTTCCTGCCACTGGTCGCGGAAGGACTCGGTGACGGGCAGGTCCGGGTTCCAGACCGGCTTGGGGGTGTGTGCGCGCTGCTGGGCAACGCACTTGTTCAGCCCGGCAACGGCGGAGCCGTGTGTGCCGTCGATCTGGAATTCCACCAGCTCGTCGCGGTAGACGCGGACGGCCCAGGAGGAGTTGATCTGCCCGATGACCGGCTCGCCGGCCGGGGTCTCGAGCTCGAAGATGCCGTAGGAGGCGTCGTCGGCGGTGGCCTCGTATTCCTTGCCTGCTTCGTCCCAGCGGGCAGGGATGTGGGTGGCGGTCTTGGCGTTGACGCTCTTGACCTTGCCGATGATGCCCTCAAGGACGTAGTTCCAGTGGCAGAACATGTCAGTGGTCATTCCACCGCCGTCTTCCTTGCGGTAGTTCCAGGACGGGCGCTGCGCAGCCTGGACGTCGCCTTCGAAGACCCAATAGCCGAATTCGCCGCGGATGGAGAGGATGCGGCCGAAGAAGCCTTCGTCCACCAGGCGGCGGAGCTTGACCAGGCCGGGCAGGTACAGCTTGTCGTGGACAACGCCCGCGGTCACGCCGGCTTCCTTTCCGATGCGGGCCAGCTCGATGGCTTCCTCGAGGGTCTCCGCCGTCGGCTTCTCCGTGAAGATGTGCTTGCCGGCGAGCATGGCCTTCTTGAGGGTGGCGGCGCGGAGGCTGGTCATGGAGGCGTCAAAGACAATGTCGACCGTGGGATCGTTGATCACTGCGTCAAGGTCGGTGCTCCACTCGGCCACCTTGTGCTCTTCGGCGAGTTCCCGGATCTTGGCTTCGTTGCGGCCCACCAGGATGGGCTCAACCTGGATGCGGGTGCCGTCCTCCAGGGTGAAGCCGCCGGCGTCCCGGATGGGAAGGATGGAGCGCAGCAGGTGCTGGCGGTAGCCCATCCGGCCGGTGATGCCGTTCATGGCGATACGGATCGTTTTTGTTTCGAAGCCCATGTGTCCTCCACGGTGAGTGAGCAGTTTTACTCAAGCTGATGTGGGAAAGCGCATTCCCATTACGTCAATGATGCACCGGCCGCGGCAAGTTGGCAAGCGCTTTCCGAACGAAACGTAAACTGGCATAATGTGCTTACGCTTATTGACCCTACAAAGCAACCAGGAGACGCTGTGGCTGCAAGTACCCTTACAGAGGTGGCGCGGCTAGCCGGCGTCTCGCCGGCTACAGCCTCCCGCGTCCTGAACGGCTCCGCCCGCAGGCCGGGCCAGGACATAGCGGACAGGGTCCGCCAGGCCGCCGACTCGCTGGGATACATCCCGAACGCCCAGGCCCAGGGCCTCGCAAAGTCCAGTTCGGGGCTGATCGGCCTGATCGTCCACGACATCGCAGACCCCTACTTCGCCGCTATCGCCCGGGGCGTACAGGAAGCCGCACGGGAGCAGCGCAGGATGGTCCTGCTGGCCACCACCGGCGGAGCTCCGGCAGAGGAAAAGGAAGCAGTTGCTGCATTCGCCGCCCGCCGGGCCGATTCAATCGTGATTGCCGGCTCCCGCTCTGCCCAGCCGGAGAACCGGGAAGGCAACGCTGAACTGGCCGCCGAGCTGGACAGGTACTGCCGCAACGGCGGCCGGGTGGCGGTAGTGGGCCACCCCGTGGTGGGCGCGGAGGCGCCGGAGGGCTACTACGTGGTGGCCGTGCCGAACCAGGAGCTGGCCGCAGCGCTGGCGGGCAGACTCGCTTCGCGCTGGGACGGTGACTTTGTGATCATCGGCGGACCCGAGGGACTTTTCACTTCCGACGACCGGGTCCGCGGCTTCCAGGAGGGCCTTGCTGCCGCCGGGCGTGAACCTGCAGACATCGTTCGAACCACCTTCAACCGCGCCGGCGGTTACGAGGCCGGCCTTAAACTTGCCGGCCTGATCAAGGCACGCCAGGAGGAGGCGCCGGAAGGGCGCGGCGGCAGGAAGCTGTGCATCTTTGCCGTCAACGACGTGATGGCCATAGGTGCCGCCGCCGCACTGCGTTCAGAGGGGCTCCGCATTCCGCGCGATGCCATCATCGCCGGGTTTGACGACATCGAAACGCTCCGTGACTTCCGCCCGGCGCTTTCCACGGTCCGCCTGCCGCTTGAAGAGATTGGGCGCCTCGCCACCCGCGCAACGGCTCCGGGAACTGCTTCCGCCGGGGAAGGACCGGACGGCGCAGAACCCAGCGTTTCAGGAATCAGCGCCGAAGAGACGGAAAAGGCAGGGGCCAGCGGCGCGGTGCAGCATCCGATCACCGGCGAAGTTACGCTTCGGCGCAGCACCGAGACGGCTGCCTGACCGTGGCGCCCCGTCTGACGGCGGTCCCGTCCCGTACAGCCGCGCCCGGAGACCGGCCCGCGGTCCTGGTCCTCCCCGGAGGTGGCTACGCCCGGCAGGCCGACCATGAGGCCGAGCCTGTTGCCGAATGGCTCGCCGGCCTGGGCATTCACGCTTTTGTCCTGCGGTACCGGGTTGCGCCGGACCGGCACCCGGCGCCGCTCGAGGATGCAAAGCAGGCCATGCTCCACATCCGCAGCGGTGCGCACGGCCTCGCGGTTGACCACGGACGCGTGGGGGTACTGGGCTTCTCCGCAGGCGGACACCTTGCGGCGACGCTCTCCACCGCGGTGGCTACCGGCAGCGCAAACCTCGATGTCCCACAGGCGGTCCCCGACCTCACCGTGCTGTGCTACCCGGTGGTGTCCTACACCCGGGAGGTCCACCAGGGCTCGGTGGACAACCTCCTGGGCGACGCGCCGCCGTCGGACAGATTGGCGGAACTGTCAGCGGAACAGCAGGTCACCGCCGAAACGCCGCCGGCATTCCTTTGGCACACCGCCGACGACGCCGCCGTACCGGTGAGCCACACCCTGGGCTACGCAGGCGCACTGCTCAGGGCAGGCGTTTCCGCTGAGCTGCACGTCTTCCCCAACGGACGCCACGGGCTGGGACTTGCCGACGGCGAGCCCGGGCCCGATCAGTGGAGCTCGCTGTGTGCAGCCTGGCTGGATCGTGCGGGCTGGACGCAACCCGCGCCGGGACCCTTCTGACCCTCACCATGGTTAACCGGGAAGTGCTGGAGGCGATCCGCGCCGGGGTGCGTGAACTGGCCGACCCGGCGCGTTCCGCCGGTGCGCAGGCATATATGAAATCGGCCATGCCGTCCCTGGGCGCACGGGTGCCGGAGGTGCGGCAGTTGGCCGTGGCGGCGGTTGCCCGGTATCCGTTTGGGTCTGCTGGCCAGCTGCGGGAAAGCGTGCTGGAACTGTGGCGCACCGCGGAGTTCCGCGAGGAGCGGTATGCGGCCATCGATCTCACCGGCGGCAAACTGGTAGCTTCAGACCTGAACATGCTCCCGGTTTATGAGGAGATCATCCGCCAGGGAGCCTGGTGGGACTTCGCTGACGGCGTTGCCGGGCGCATCTGCGCGCTCCTCCAGGCACACCGAGCAGAAATGTCAGCAGTCATTCTGCGCTGGAGCAGTGACCCCGACTTTTGGGTCCGGCGGGCTTCGATCACCGCGCAGCTTAAGGCAAAAGCGGACACCGACACAGAGCTCCTGGGCCGCGTGATCGAGGCGAACCTTCCCGACTCAGAGTTCTTCATCAGGAAAGCGATCGGCTGGGCCCTGCGGGAGTACGCGAAGACAGCGCCGGATTGGGTGGCGGCTTTTGTTGCCGCGCACGAGGACAGGATCAGCCCGCTGTCCCGCCGGGAGGCGCTGAAGAACCTGGCTAAATGACGGGCCTTTCAACCACCGGCTCGGGACTCTTCCGGAAGAGGCTCCTCGTGCGGGGATCCCAGAAAATCAAGTAAAGGCCGAACAGCAGGCCCGTAACGGCAGCGGCGACCCTTGCCAGCACCAGGGCCAGGCCAAGGTCAGCGGTCTGCAGGTACGGGAAAACCTCCAGCTGGTCGGAAATTGCGTAGATCATAAAGAACGGAACTACAAAGTAGAGTGCCTTGACCTGCCAGTCGTTCCGAATGCCGGTTACGGCAAACAACGGAATGAGCCATACCACATACCAGGACTGGATCATGGGTGCCAGCACCACAATCGCCGCGAATGCAAGTGTCAGCCGGCGGATCAGGCGGTCGTGCTCACCCCTGAAGATCAGCCAGGCGACGATGCCCACCGCCAGCAGCTTCCCGGCGTCGAACACCCAGCCGGCGAAGATCCAGCCGTCCAGCCCGAACGAGTTGGCCAGCGAGGCGACCACCAGTCCGATCAGCCCCACCGGCGCGTACCAGATGAAGATACTGCCCGGGGCCGAGAGCCCGTTGATCCAGCCGAACCCGAAACCGTTAACCAGGCTCATGAGAACCAGGAGCCCCAGGCTCAACGCTGCCGTCAGGGCCCAGTAGGAGAACTTGCGCAGCCAGCCTGCGTTCTTGCCGGCCCAGAGCAGCCCGATGAAGGGCAGGAAAACTATCGTGATGGGCTTGACGGCGATCGAGAGCGTCACCAGGACGATGCCCCGGACCACGCGGTGGGTCGCTGAGTAGTAGAGACCGGCCAGGGCCAGTCCAATCATGAGGGCATCGTTGTGGACGCTGGCGATGAAGTTGGTCAGGAAGAGGGGGTTGGCCGCCGTCAGCCACAAGGCCCGGTTGGGGTTGACCCCGTGCAGTTCGGCAAGTTTGGGTACATAAATCACGCAGAGGACCACCCCGGCAAGCGCCACCAGCCGGAACAGCATCACGCTGGCTTCAGGCTGGACGTTGGTGGCCCACACGATGAACTGTTCGATCCACAGGAACAACTGTCCGTACGGAACGGGGGCCTCGGTCCACATTTTGTCCGCGCCCAGCTGGAAGTAGTTGGATAACGCAGAAATGCCGTTCTCGTACGGGTTGAAGCCCTCCACCATCAGGCGGCCCTGGCCGATGTAGGCATAGACGTCGCGGCTGAACAGCGGCACGCTGAACATCATGGGCAGCCCCCAGGCGACCACAGCCATCAGCGTGGCCTTTCGGGCTTCTTCTCCCCAGATGCGGACACGCTGGCCCAGCCGGAGCCAGGCGCGGACCAGGAGCATCCCGCCTACGGCCAGCAGAACGATGGACAGGGCCACGCCCGCCGCTTCTGCCCGCATCCAGATGAACAGCGGCATCCGGCGGAGTTCCGAGACAGGGGCCAGCCAGCCCACTCCCAGGGAGCCAATCAGCATAAACATCGAGCCCGCGAATCCGGCCAGGAGCGGTGAGCGGGGATTGTCCACTTCAGCCCCCACCGCTGCAGCAGTGTCCGCGGACGCCAGTTCCCTGGCTGCAGGCACAGGCGCCGTCATCTCAGGATCGTCCAATCTCTTGGGTCTGCGCTCTTGGGTCTGCGCGGTTCTGCCCGGCGGGCTGCGTGGCCGGCCAGAGCGGTTACAACGACAGCAATTTGTCCCGCCGCGTACCCGAAATCCTAGCACCGGCAGGCAGCCGGGAGGTGTAACGGTAGGCTGGTCCGGTGCCTATATCTAACGAACGCATCGTCTGGATCGACTGTGAAATGACCGGTCTGGACATCAAGAATGACGCCTTGATCGAGGTGGCAGCCCTGGTGACGGACTCCGAACTGAACATCCTCGGAGACGGGGTGGACGTAGTGATAAAACCTGACGATGCCGCCCTGGCCCAGATGAACGACTTCGTCCGGGACATGCACACCAAGTCGGGGCTGCTCAAGGAACTCCCTCACGGCATCACGATGGCCGAAGCAGAGGCAGCAGTCCTGGAGTACATCGAGAAATGGGTGCCGGACCCCCGCAAGGCACCCCTGGGAGGCAACTCGGTGGGCACCGACCGTGTGTTCCTTTCGCGCGACATGCCGTCCGTGGTGGAGCACCTGCATTACCGCGTGATTGACGTGAGCACCATCAAGGAGCTCTCCCGCCGCTGGTTCGCCAGGGCTTACTTCCAGTCGCCCGCCAAGAAGGGTGGCCACCGGGCCCTGGGAGACATCAAGGATTCCATCGATGAGCTCCGCTACTACCGTGAAGCCGTGTTTGTGCCGACGCCGGGCCCGGACAGCGCCACAGCCCAGCAGATCGCAAGGCGCATCGCCGCGGCCGACGATGTGCAGCAGCCAAAAGAGTAATCTGCGCCACGTTTGCAGAAAATTTCGGTGAAATCAGCAAAAGTGGACAAAGCACACCTCAAGAGCAGGTAAGCTATTTGAGTTGCCTTTCCAGAGAGCCGGTTTGCCGGTAATTATGCAGGGCGCATGGTGGGCTTAGCTCAGTTGGCAGAGCGCCTGGTTGTGGTCCAGGAGGTCGCGGGTTCAACCCCCGTAGCTCACCCTCACAGGATGGTATTGACAGCCGTCCAGCAAGGAGGCCGCACCGGATTATCCGGTGCGGCCTCCTTTCTTTTGCACAAAAGATAACGCCGAAGGACCGTGAGATGACTGTTCTGCCAATCACCATTTGGGGAGAGCCCGTCCTGCACCGCAGGGCAACCGAGGTGGAAGTGTTCGACGACGAATTGCGGACTCTTATCGCCGACATGTTCGAAACGAACGACGCAGCCAACGGCGTGGGCCTCGCGGCCCCGCAAGTGGGCGTTGGGAAGCGGATCTTTGTCTACAAGTACGCCAATGACGACGGCGCTCCCCCCACTGGCGTGCTGGTTAACCCGGTCCTCACCCTGTCAAAAATTTCCGGGGCTGTCCCCGACCCTGACGAGGAAGAGGAAGGCTGCCTGTCCTTCCCCAGCGGGCAGTACCCGCTGAAGCGCGCCGAATGGGCCCGGGTGGAGGGCTTTGACGGCTTTGGGCAACCCGTCAGGTTCGAGGCGACGGGATGGTTCGCGCGCGTACTGCAGCATGAGTACGACCACCTTGACGGCAAGCTCTATGTCAACCGGCTGATGGACCGCTACGCGTGCAAGGCCATGAAGCAGGCTAAGAAAAACGGCTGGGGCGTTCCCGGGCTGACGTGGATGCCGGGTGTGGACCCGGATCCCTTCGGCCACTAGGCTCCGACGGCGGCCCGACTCAGGGCTGCCGCATGCGGCAGCGGCGCGAAGGTCAGTTGGCTGAGATGGTCTGCTGGTCCCGGCAGGACCCGAGTACGCGTTTCATGGCGTCCTTCTCCGCCTCGGTGACCCATAGGCCGTAGGCGGCCTTAACGGAGATTTGGCGGGCCACGTAGTGGCAGCGGATGGACTTGTTTTTGGGGAGCCAGGTAGCGGCATCGCTCGCGCCTTTCTGGCCATTGACCGGCCCATCCGCGGCAATGAGGTTCAGCGGATCGTTGGCAAGGCTCTGACGCTGTACCGCTGTGAGCGCCTGGGCACCTTTCTGCCATGCGTCCGCCAAGGGAACCACGTGGTCTATCTGGACCGCCCGGCTGCTTTCGGAGCCCCTGCGGAAATCCATGAATTGTCCGAGGTAGGGCTCATGGAAGGAACCCGCAGCCACCCGGCACTTCGAGCCTTCCATAAAAACCACGCCGGTGAGGTCACGCCGCAGGATGTCGTTGCGGGTATCGCAGCCGTTGCGGTCGACGTCCTGCCAAGCCTGGCCGAAAGCCTCACGGTCGTAGTTATCCTTGGCAGCCCGTCCCTTCACGGCAATTCCGTCCAGCGCGGAGAGGGCAGTGCCTGAAGGCACCGGATGCACCGGCACAACGGGCTTCATCCACGCGGGATCGAAAACGGGAGCTTCCATAGGACCGGAGGCGGTGGGCTCTGCTACCGCAAACTGGCCGGCGGTAAAAAACCAAAACAGCGCACCCAGTGCGGAAACGGCAGCAACCGCCAGGATCCCCCACGCCTGCCGTGAACGACGGCGGGCGCGCCGGTACGCGGACCAGCTCACGGTCATGGTGTTCCTGGCCTTCCGGTAACGTCATGCACCAGAAGAGCCTAGGACAACCGCCTGTCATTCCCGCCGATATCCACACTGTGGAGGGCGGGTCGAAGGTTGAACCGGGGAGCTATTGCTCCCGCATCACCCGCCGGAGGTCCTCCTCGGCGATGGCCAGGAGTCCCTCAAGCTGCCGCACCCGGTCTTGGGAGACGTCGCCCGTCTGGTAGCCGGCGCGGGCACCCTCAAGCAGCCGGACGGCTTCCTTGTGGTTGGCCTTTGCCACGTCCAGGGCGTGTTCCAGGGTGGTTTCGTGCTGGAGCGCCGAATCTTTATCCATGGCACAAGTGTGGTCCCGTTTCCCGGCTGATTCCAGCGAAATCAGCCGGGAAATCCGGAGGGGACCGGTGTTGGGGTCAGACCGAAATTGCGGCCAGGGCGGAAGCCGTTTCCTTGGCGGGGAAGGACGGCGGGTTCACGCCGGCCATTTCCTCCATAACGCGGACCACCTGGCAGCTGTAACCGAACTCGTTGTCGTACCAGACGTAAAGCACCAGGTTCTTCTCGTTGGAAATCGTGGCGAGGCCGTCAACGATTCCCGCACGGCGGGAGCCAACGAAGTCCGTGGAGACCACCTCGGGTGAGTCGATGTAGTCGATCTGCTTACGCAGGTCCGAGTGCAGCGACATTTCCCGCAGGTACTCGTTGACCTCGTCCTTGGTGGTCCCGTTTTCCAGGCTCAGGTTCAGGATGGCCAGCGAAACGTCCGGGGTGGGGACGCGGATGGAGCTGCCGGTGAGCTTGCCCAGCAGTTCCGGCAGGGCCTTTGCCACGGCCTTGGCGGCACCGGTCTCGGTGATCACCATGTTGAGCGCTGCCGAGCGGCCGCGGCGGTCGCCCTTGTGGAAGTTGTCAATCAGGTTCTGGTCGTTCGTGAAGGAGTGGACCGTCTCGACGTGGCCGTGGACTACGCCGAACTTATCGTTGATGGCCTTCAGGACCGGGGTGATGGCGTTGGTGGTGCAGGATGCTGCGGACACGATCTGGTCGGTGTCCTCAATGGTGCGGTGGTTGATGCCGTGGACGATGTTCTTCAGTTCGCCCTTGCCCGGCGCGGTCAGGAGCACCCGTGCCACGCCCTTGCTCTGCAGGTGCTGGGACAGGCCTTCCGCGTCGCGCCAGCGGCCGGTGTTGTCCACCACCAGGGCGTTGTTGATGCCATAGGCGGTGTAATCGATGGTGGCGGGGTTGTCCGAGTAGATGACCTGCACCTGGACACCGTTGGCGGTGATGGTGTTGGCAGCCTCATCGACGCGGATGGTGCCTTCAAACGAACCGTGCACGGAGTCACGGCGCAACAGGCTTGCGCGCTTGGACAGATCATTGTCCGAGCCCCGGCGCACCACGATGGCACGCAGCCGCAGGCCGTGGCCGCCGCCGGCCTTTTCAATCAGGAGGCGGGCCAGGAGCCGGCCGATGCGGCCAAAGCCGTACAGCACGACGTCGGTGCTGGTCCGGTCGTCGCCGCCGTGCTTGCCCACCACGTCTGCCAGTTCGGCGCGGAGGAATTCCTCCAGGGTGGCGTCGCCGCCCTCTTCCTTGAACTTCTGGTTCAGCCGGGCGATGTCGATCGCTGCCGCGCCGAGCTCCAGGCCCGCCAGGGTGTTCAGGAGCGGAGCAGTTTCCTCCAGCAGCAGTTCGTCCTTGCTCATCCTGCGCGCAAAACGGTGCGCCTTGAGGATGTTCATGGTGGACTTATTGATCAGGCTCCGGCCATGGATGCTGGTCACCACGTTGTTTTCGCGGTACAGCCGGCCGATCACCGGAATCATGGCCTCGGCAAGGGCCTCCCGGCCCATCCACGTATCAAGACAAGAATCTGACGTCTGGCTCACAGAAATACCTTCCTCGGTTCAGCCGCGTACGTCCTCGTACACGAATGTCGGCCACCTGATGATGTCCAGGGGCACCGGCGCCTGCGGGATTTGGCCCCCAGGCGCCTGGATGTGTGCAAAAGAAAACCGCCGGTTGCGAACGCAACTCCGGCGGAAGAACTCCTGCGTCCGCTATACATTCTAAATTGGCAGACGGCCCCGGGGGATGCCCGGGCTGCGTGAAATCACTCACACAGCAGGTTCCCGTCGAACCGCCGGTATGGCCGCGTCAGTTGTGGATGGCGGAATAGAGGTTGAGGCTCGCGGAGAAAACCACCCACGAGAAGTAGGGCAGCACCAGCAGCCCGGCCCCTGTGTGAACCGGCCCGAACTCCAGGATGAGCAGCATCAAAACAGTTGCCAGGGCACAGATGACGGCGAAGGCAATCCACAGCGCAGCGGTGCCCAGAAGGGGGTACAGCGCAAAAAACGTAAACGGCCATGCCAGGTTGAGCAGCAGCTGCAAACCGTAGGTCCTTCGGGCCCGGCCAGCCAGCACGCCCTTGCGCCAGACCAACCAAGCAGCCGCGCCACTGCAGCCGTAAAGCGCGATCCACACACTCCGGAACATCCATCCTTCGGGCATCCACGGAGCTTGGGCGGACGTGGCAAACCAGCCGTTGGAATTGAGGATGATCGGGACGGAGGCAAGCATGCACACGGCGTATGAAAGGGCAAGGAAACCAACAAGGGCAGCCACTTGCCTGCCCGGAGAAGGAATCCGCCTCGCGGCGTTTCCCGGGGCAGGTTGTCCATCAGTATCATCGGGCACGGTCCAGCATCCCCAACCCAGCGTCCAAGGTCAAACCGGTTAAGTGGATGGGTTGACCGATACGCCGGGTTCTGTGCTCCCGCTCCGTTGCCAGTGCGGGAGTAGCGGCCATCCATCTACGAACGCCGTTGCCGGCGCCCTCCAGCGGCCTACCCGGACACTCGGGCGGGCAGCCCTCAAACGTGTCCTGTCTGGCCTTGCTCCGGGTGGGGTTTACCTAGCCTTCCCGGTCACCCGGGAAGCTGGTGGTCTCTTACACCACCGTTTCACCCTTACCTGGTTCGTGCCGCTTTCAAAACGGCGCGATCCGGGCGGTCTGTTTTCTGTGGCACTGGCCTGCGGGTTACCCCGAGTGGGCGTTACCCACCACCCTGCCCTGCGGAGCCCGGACGTTCCTCGAGCCACTTGCGTGACGCGCGGCCGCCTGGTCAACCCATCCAGCTCCAGTCTACCGGCGCGCCCTGCGGCTTTCCCTCCGCCGGTAGGATCGGACGGTGCTGATTCTGCTTCCCCCTTCTGAAGGCAAGACGCCCGCGGTCCGTGGATCCGCCGTCGACTGGCCTTCCCTGAGTTTCCCGCAGCTGAACTCCTACCGGGCAAAGGTGCTGGACGCGCTGGGTACAGTGAGCGCACACGAGGACGCCCTCGCGTTACTGGGGGTTGGGGCATCGCTGAAGGACGACGTCGACCGGAACACCCGGCTCCATGCTGAACCTGCGGCTCCGGCGCACCAGATTTATTCAGGGGTGCTTTACGACGCCCTGGGCTACAACACGCTTACCGCCGCACAGCGACGCAAGGCGGACGGGTCGGTACTCGTCATTTCCGCACTCTGGGGTGCCATCCGTTTCGGCGACAGCGTGCCGGCCTACCGGCTGTCCATGGGAACTGCACTGCCCGACGTCGGCCGCCTCGCCTCATTCTGGAAACCGCAGCTCACCGAGGCGCTGGCGGAGTGCGTATCCGGCTCGTTGCTGGTGGATTGCCGGTCGAGCACCTACGCCGCAGCGTGGGCTCCCCCGGCTGAGCAAACCGTCACCGTCAACGTTTTTACGGAGGTTAACGGAGTCCGAAAGGTGGTCAGCCACTTCGCCAAGCACACCCGCGGTGAACTGGCGCGTCACCTCGTGTCCCGGCGGGGCAAGGCTCCGGAGACGCCGTCGCAGCTCCTCAAGGCCAGCCGTGAAAAGTGGGAGGCCGAGCTGGTGGAGGGTTCAGCGCGGAAACCGCACGCGCTGAACATCATCCTGCCGGGCTAATTTCCCCGCCCCTCCCCCAACTGACTGGCAGTAAGTGTCGCTTTTAACCCTTCAAAACGACACTTACTGCTAGCTACTTGGGTCAGGCCCACTCTTCGGAACGGACCAGGATGGCGCCGGAGTCAGGGCAGAAGACGATGTCGTCGGCGGGAGCTGCTTTGATCTCGGCGAGGTCGCCGGGGCTCAGCTTCATTCCCGAGGCTTCGGACGTGCCGTGGAACAGTCGGGCCGCACCCACCCCGCGCTTGGAAAGGGTCTTTTCGTACACGGCCAGCATCCCGGCGTCGAGCGCGGCAGCGAACTCGGCGCGCTGGGTTCGGAGTCCCCCGGCTTCGGCCTCAACTTCGGCCAGGGCTGCATCCAGCTCGGCGCGGATGCTGCCAAAGGATCCCTGGATGTCGTCCACGATTGCCTGCTGTTTTGCCTGCGTTGCCCGGAGCGAGTCGAGCCGCTCCAGAACCTCGAGCTCGACGTCCTCCAGGTCCGAGCGCCGCTTGTTCAGGGAAGCGATGTCCTTCTGCAATGCAACGAGGTCCTTGGACAGACCCGTCCCGCTGTTGAGCTTTGCCTCATCCCGTTCAATGCGCGATGCCACCTGCTCCACGTCCGCCTCGGCACGCTTCAACTCGGCCTCGGCATCGTGCACCGCCACCTTCGCGGAACCAAGCTCACCGTTCGCGACAGACAGGGCCGCTTCGAGGTCCTTGATCCGGGGATCGTTCTCCAGCGAGCGGCGGCGGTTGGCGAGGGACCTCAGCCGGGCGTCAAGCCCCTGCAGGTCAAGCAACTTCAACTGTTCCGCCGGTGCTGCCTTCGCCACTGTTACCTCCGCTTGATCCCTTCCGGCCGGGGCCGGGCACCTGGACGGCGCTTCCTCGACTCTAGCGCCTGGCCTGCTCCCCTGCCTCGCACGCCCGCCCGGGGCGCCCCGCACGCCAGGCTTAGCCCGGAGTCAGGATAAAATCCCAGGGGTCGCTGTTGGTGGTGCTGACCCGGATTTCGACGTCGTGGCCTTGGTCGGCCAGGACGTTGCCCAGTGCTGCGGCAGCTGCCGGCAGCCACAGCCACTCGCTGGCGAAGTGCGATACGTCCACCAGGTAGGGCCGGCCGTTCAGGGACGCTTCCCTCGCCTCGGATGCCGGGTGGTGGCGCAGGTCGGCAGTGACGTAGACGTCCGCGTTGCTGGCACGCACCTCGTTGAACAGCGAATCCCCGGCACCGCCGCAGACGGCAATTCTGCGCACCAGCCCGTCCTTGTCCCCGGAGACCCGCACTCCCCCCGCCACGGAGGGCAGGATGCCGAAGACACGCGCTGCGAAATCCCCCAGGGTCATGGCATCTGCCAGGTCACCTACGCGCCCGATCCCCTCCTCAGGGAGCCCGTTGGCGGCCACCGTGAGCGGGGCGGCGTCCTGCAGGCCCAAGGCGTCGGCGAGTACGTCGGATACACCCCCGACGGCGGAATCACCGTTGGTATGAACGGTCAAGAGGGCGGTGCCCGACTCAATCAGCCGATGGACGGCCCTGCCCTTGGGGGTGGTGGCCGCGACCGTGGTGACACCCTTCAGGAGCAGCGGATGATGGGTGATCAGGAGCTCCGCCCCCCACTCCACCGCCTCCTCGATGACCTCGAGGGTGGGATCCACGGCAAACAACACACGGGTCACCGGAGCGGTGGGGTGCCCTGCCACCAGTCCGACCTCGTCCCAGTTCTCGGCCAGGGACTCAGGCCACAGTTCCTCAACTGCCAGGAGCAGCTCACCCAGGGTGGGAGCCTGGGGCTGGCCGTCCGCCGCCTCCCCGCCGGAGGGGGCGTCGCCGTCGTGATTCTCCTGGCCGGTAACGTCAGTGTCCACAGGTTCCATAGTCTTAGTTTTACCCCATCCACGCCGCCCGGACCCTACGTTTGAAGCGGCGCCGCGAACCGGCCGGGGAATCATCCCGCGCCGCGAACCATTGAAGAGGTCATGAAAACTTTTGTTTTAGGCGGAGGCTGCTTCTGGTGCCTTGACGCTGTCTACCAGAAAACCAAGGGCGTCACCGCAGTGGTATCCGGCTACACCGGGGGCCACGATCCCCACCCGGACTACTACTCGGTCTGCAACGGCACCACCGGCCATGCCGAGGTGGTGGCGGTGACGTTCGACGAGGACGTGATCCCGGCGGAAGTCATCCTGGACATGTTCTTCGCCCTGCACGATCCCACAACGCTTAACCGGCAGGGCTACGACGTCGGCACGCAGTACCGCTCGTCCATGTTCTATGAGACGACCGAAGAGAAGATCCTGTTTGAGGAAGCCATCGACCGGAACCAGGCTCTGTGGGCGAATCCCATCGTTACCGAGGTCAGCCGGCTCCCCCGGTTCTACGTCGCGGAGGAATTCCACCAGGACTACTATGCGAAGCATCCCGAGCAGGGGTACTGCCAGGTGATCATCAACCCCAAGCTCGCCAAGGCCAGGAAATATTACTCTGCGTGGCTTAACGCTTAGCGGGTGTTACGCGGCCTCGTTAGGCTGACCTCAGTATTCACCCCTCAAAGATAGGCGTATGTACATGGCACGGATCTATGACGATGTAACCCAGCTGGTCGGCGGCACGCCGCTGGTGAAGCTCAACCGGCTCAGCGAGGGGCTGGATGCCACCGTCGCCGTCAAGCTTGAGTTCTACAACCCGGCCAACAGCGTCAAGGACCGCATCGGCGTGGCCATCGTGGACGCAGCGGAGAAGACCGGCGCCCTGAAGCCCGGCGGAACCATCGTTGAAGGCACCTCCGGCAACACCGGCATCGCCCTGGCCATGGTGGGCGCTGCCCGCGGCTACAAGGTCATCCTGACCATGCCCGAGACCATGTCCACCGAGCGCCGGGTCATGCTGCGCGCTTTCGGCGCGGAGATCGTCCTCACGCCCGGCTCGGAGGGCATGCGCGGCGCCGTCGAAAAGGCCCAGGAAATTGTGGCCAACACCGAGAACTCAATTTGGGCCCAGCAGTTCGCCAACGAGGCCAACCCGGAGGTCCACCGCAACACCACGGCCGAGGAAATCTGGGCTGACACCGACGGCGCCGTAGACATCTTTGTCGCCGGCGTCGGCACCGGCGGTACCGTCACCGGCGTCGGACAGGTTTTGAAGGAACGTAAGCCCGGCGTCCAGATCGTGGCCGTGGAGCCCAAGGACTCCGCGATCCTCAACGGCGGCGCACCCGGCCCGCACAAGATCCAGGGCATCGGCGCGAACTTCGTCCCCGAAATCCTGGATACCAACGTCTACGACGAAGTCCTGGACGCCACCCTGGAAGACTCCGTCCGTGTTGCCCGCGAGCTCGGTGTCAAGGAAGGCATCCTGGGCGGCATCTCCTCCGGCGCCATCGTCTGGGGCGCCCTGGAGCTGGCAAAGCGCCCGGAGAACGCAGGCAAGCTGATCGTTGCCGTCGTCTGCGACTTCGGCGAGCGTTACATCTCCACGGTGCTCTATGACGATATCCGCGGCTGATTAAAACCGCCATCCGCCCGTTTCCTGTAGAAAGAACTTTGTGGGCTTTATTGCAAGACTGAAAGAAGACCTCGACGCCGCCCGGTCCCACGACCCGGCGGCTCGAGGTTCTTTTGAGAACTTTTTCGCGTACTCCGGGCTGCATGCCATCTGGGTTCACCGCCTGACGCACCGCATGTGGCAGAACCCTGCCCTGCGGTTCCCTGCGCGGCTGCTTTCCCAGCTGGGCCGGTCCTGGACAGGCATCGAAATCCATCCGGGCGCCACCATCGGCCGCAGGTTTTTCATTGACCACGGCATGGGTGTGGTCATTGGTGAGACCGCCGAGATCGGCGAGGACGTGATGATCTATCACGGGGTCACGCTCGGCGGCCGCTCCCTTGCCAGAATCAAACGGCACCCCACCATCGGCGACCGCGTGACCATCGGCGCGGGTGCCAAAATCCTGGGTCCGATTACCATCGGCCGCGACAGTGCCGTGGGCGCCAACGCTGTGGTGGTCAAGGACGCGCCGCCGGAATCGATTGTTACCGGTGTTCCCGCCAAATGGCGCCACCGGGACGCACAGCGGGAAACCAAGCCCGCAGTGGACCCGGCTGAATACGACATTGAATACCGGATCTGACCCTCTAAGGGGTACAAACCATAAGCGGAAGGCCGGCAGTTCCAACTGGAACTGCCGGCCTTCCGCTTACCTGATGGTGGCTGCTAGTGGGTGTCAACTGCCTCGATCTCGGACTTGTCCTCGCCCCAAAGGGTGTGGAAGGTGCCCTCGGCGTCGACGCGGCCGTAGGTGTGGGCGCCGAAGAGGTCGCGCTGGCCCTGGATCAGGGCAGCAGCGACGCGCTTGCGGCGCAGGCCATCGTAGTAGGCCAGCGAGGAGGAAAACACGGGCACCGGGATACCCAGCTGGACAGCTGTCGCAACCACGCGGCGCCAGGCGGGAACGGCCTCCCCGATGGCCTTGGTGAAGGCCGGGGCGAACAGCAGGTTGGCGGGCTTCTCATCCGCGGCGTAGGCCTTGGTGATGTCCTTGAGCAGCTCGGCCCGGATGATGCAGCCGGCGCGCCACAGGGAAGCGATCTCGTCCAGCTTCAGGTCCCAGCCGTATTCCTTGGCTGCGGACGTGAGCATGTCCAGGCCCTGGGCGTAGGAGACCAGCTTGGAGGCGTACAGTGCCTGCCGGACGTCCTCGACGAAGGTCTCCGGGATTTCCACCGAAGCCTCGTTGCCGGCCAGGAGCTCCTGGCCGAGCTTGCGCTGGCCCGCCTGCGAGGAAAGAGCCCGTGCGAACACGGATTCTGCGATGCCGGAGACCGGGGAGCCCAGTTCCAGTGCGGAGATGACCGTCCAGCGGCCGGTGCCCTTCTGGCCGGCAGCGTCCACCACGACGTCCACGAACGGCTTGCCGGTCTTGGCGTCCACGTGGCCGAGGACTTCTGCGGAGATTTCGATCAGGAAGGAGGAGAGCTCGCCCTTGTTCCACTCGGAAAAGATCTTGGACTGCTCTGCCGGCTCGATGCCTGCACCGGAGCGCAGCAGGTCGAACGCCTCGCCGATAACCTGCATGTCGGCGTATTCAATGCCGTTGTGGACCATCTTGACGAAGTGGCCGGCGCCGTCGGTTCCCACCCAGGCGCAGCACGGTTCGCCGTCTACCTTGGCGGAGATCTTTTCCAGCAGCGGGCCGAGGGCCTCGTAGGACTCCTTGGAACCGCCGGGCATGATGGAGGGGCCGTTCAGGGCGCCTTCTTCACCGCCGGAGACGCCGACGCCCACGAAGTGCAGGTCTTTCTTGGCCAGTGCGGCTTCGCGGCGGCGGGTGTCCTCGTAGTGTGAGTTGCCGGCGTCGATGATGATGTCGCCGGCTTCCAGCAGCGGTTCCAGCTGCTCGATGACGGAGTCAACGGGCTTGCCGGCCTTCACCATGATGAGGACGCGGCGGGGCTTTTCCAGGGAGTCCACCAGTTCCTGGAGGGTTTCGGTCCGGATGAAATCACCGTCCGTGCCGTGCTTTTCGAGCAGGGCGTCGGTCTTCTCCACCGACCTGTTGTGCAGTGCGACCGTGAAGCCGTTCCGCGCGAGGTTGCGGGCCAGGTTGGCACCCATGACCGCGAGGCCGGTGACACCGATGTGTGCAGACATCAAAACTCCAATTCATACTGTGCGTTGGATGTGCAGTGGCTCCCTTTGCGCGGAAGCACGGTTGCAGACCGAGGGTCCGAATAAAGCATATATATTCGACGGGTCACGGGAAAGTAACGCCCACCTATTGGAACCTTTTGTGTCGCCGCCCGTCCAGGACGAAAGACCGGCGAAGCAAGGGCTCGCACTAGGCTTAGCTGCATGACCACCAGCCTGCACCACCGTGCCATAGAGAACCTCGGCACCCGCATTGTTGCAGGCAACCTCCCTGCCGGCCACGTGATGCTGGCGGAGCAGCTGGAGGATGAGCTGAAGGTGTCCCGGTCTGTCATCCGCGAGGCAGTCCGCGTGCTGCAGTCCCTCGGACTGGTGGAAACCACCAAGCGGGTGGGCATCAGGGTCCTGCCGCCCAGCCGCTGGAACCCCTTCGACCCGCAGGTCATCAGGTGGCGCCTGGCCAGCGACGCGCGTGGCGCCCAGCTGCGCTCACTCGCGGAGCTGCGTGCCGCCGTCGAGCCCGCAGCTGCGGAACTCGCCGCCGAGAACGCCCCGGTGCCGCTGCGCCTGGAACTAGTGGACGTGGCCTACGCAATGCGCGACGCCGGACACAACGGCGAGGTGCCCCGCTTCCTTGAGTTGGACATCCAGTTCCATTCCCTGTTGCTCTCCGGTTCGGGCAACGAGATGTTCGCCAACCTGATGGGGCAGGTGGCCGAGACACTTACTGGACGCACTGTCCACGGCCTGATGCCGGACCACCCGCACGAGGCCGCCCTGCAGTGGCACGTCGACGTTGCGGAGGCAATTGCCAGGGGTGACGCCCCCGCGGCGCGTCATGCCTCGGACCGGATCATGCGCCGGACCATGTCCCAGATGTCCGATACCTGGACGGAGCAGCCGCGCGTTTTTATTCCGGTGCGCCACTGAATTGAACGCCCCGCCAGGAGGTGCCGCCGGCCGGACCCTTTTCGATTGAGTCACCGTAGGCCTCCGCGCACAGCATCGACACGCGACGGGGACAACTTTCTTGTTTCCGGCAGTTCACGGTATATTCATTTCAGGCCCTCCACCGCGACATCCCCCAATAGTCGCGGTGGAGGGTTTTCCAATGCCCGGATCCCCCTCGGACGCCCTGTCAGGCAGCGTCCGCGACTGCTTCGCGCAGGCGCCACCCGCCGCCCAAACCGTCCCTTTCCAGCAGCATGGTGGTCAGCGCGGAGCCGCTATTGCCACCGAGCCTCACTTGCACCTGCAGGACTTCGACGTCCACCCTGCTGTGGCCCTTCGGCATCCTCCGGTTGACTTCCCACCAGTTGACCCGCTCAAACCAGCGGACGGGCTCGGCCCCTACCGTCCATTCCCTGCCGTTGCTCACTACCGCCGACGGCATGCCATTGCTCCCCGTCCGCACCATCACGTGTTCCATGCCTGCAAACTACGGCAGGGCACCGACATTTCGGCCGGCGAATACCGGGCAACGCAAAAACCCTGCCGCTTCCGCCTTCAGGCGGAAACAACAGGGTTTCCTTGTGGGTCCTACCGGGATCGAACCGATGACATCCACGGTGTAAACGTGGCGCTCTACCAGCTGAGCTAAAGACCCTAAACGGCTGAATCCGGCGCTTGAGCGCCGCAACCAACGAACATAGACTCTACCGGACGCAGGCCGGGAAACGCGAATCGGCGGTGCCAGCGTGCCTTGCAGCGTCCTGTCAAAGGGGTGGGAGCTCCGCGGCAAGCCAGCTCAGTGCTTCACTGACGCCCGCTTCGAGCTTTATCGTCGCTTTGTCATCGCCGCGCGTCTGCCCCCGGTTGATGATGATCACCGGTTTCCCGTCCCTGGCAGCGTGCCTGACGAAACGCAGGCCGCTCATCACTGTCAGGGACGATCCCGCCACAACCAGCGCCCCGGCGTCGTCAACCATCCCGTACGCGCGTTCCACCCGCTCTTTGGGCACGTTCTCACCGAAATACACGAAGTCGGGCTTCAACGTTCCGCCGCACGCAGGGCAGACAGCGACCACAAAGCTGCTGATCAGCGCCTGGTCTTCAACTGTGGCATCCGCATCCGGCGCCATTTCCACCAGGCCCGTTTCCGCTGCCCGGGGCAGGAAGTCCGGGTTCAGCTCCTCCAGCACCCCCGCCAGCAGGCGCCTGGAATAAGTTCGGCGGCAGTCCAGGCACACCACCTGGTCATACCTGCCGTGCAGGTCAACAACGTTGACGCTCCCGGCATCCTCGTGCAGGCGGTCAACGTTCTGGGTGATCAAGCCGGTGAGATAACCCCGCCGCTCAAGTTCCGCGGAAGCGTGATGGCCCTGGTTGGGATCTGCATGGCGGAGGTGGGACCAGCCGATGTGGTTCCGGGCCCAATAGCGCTGCCTGTTGGCGGCGTCCTTGATGAACTCCTGGTACGTCATGGGAGTACGCGGAGGCGACCCGGGTCCGCGGTAGTCCGGGATACCCGAATCAGTACTCAGCCCAGCGCCCGTCAGCAGGGCGAAGCGGTTGCCGGCGAGGACGCCCCGAATCCGGAGCAGGACCTCAAGCTCGTCCGGGGAAGGCCGCGCTGCGGCCACCGGCGGCATGCTGGCGAAGCCTGTGAGGCCGACACCCGCCCGCCGCTGTTCCATGGGCGGTCAGGCCTGCCCGAGGCCGGCCAAAGCCGCGCGGTATTCCTGAAGGTCCCGGGCCTGGCCGCGCGGGTTCACCACTGAATACCGGACAGTTCCGGCGGCATCGATGATGAATGTGCCACGCTTTGCCATCCCACTGTCCGCATCGAAGACGCCGTAGGCGGCAGCTACGGCACCGTGTGGCCAGAAGTCTGCCAGCAGGTCAAAGCCGTACCCTTCCTGGGCGCCGTACGCACGCAGGCTGAACTTGCTGTCAACAGACACAGCCAAAACCGTGGCATTGGCGTCCTCGAACATGGCCAGGTTGTCCCGAATCTCGCACAGCTCCCCGGTGCAGATGCCGGAGAAAGCGAACGGATAGAAGACCAAAACCACATTCTGGCCGCGGAAGGATGACAGCCGGACCGGTTCGCCGAACTGGTTGGCGAGTTCAAAGTCAGGTGCCGGCCCGCCGACGGCGGGCACAGCTTGAGTGGCAGCGGCAAGCGCTGCCGTCACTTGTTTTTCCTGCTCACCAGACGGGCTGCGCTCCAGTCCTTGGAAACGCCTGCCGAGGTTGTTACGTGCAGGCCGGCCGTCGGTGCGGCCTCCTGGATGTCAGCCGGTGAGACGTACCCGGTCCTTCCGGACTTCGGAGTCAGGACCCAGACAACACCGGTTTCGCTGAGCGTGGTCAGCGAATCCATCAGGCTGTCCACCAAGTCACCGTCGCCGTTTCGCCACCAGAGGATAACGGCGTCCGCCACCTCATGGTCGTCCTCATCCAGCAGCTCTGAACCCGTGAAGTCTTCAATGTCGTCACGCAAGTCGAAATCGACGTCGTCGTCGTAACCGAACTCCTGAATCAGATCCCCGTTCTTGAAACCCAATTTTTCCGCCACATTTACCGAAGTGGCGGCGTCGGCCTCGCTCACGTGTTCCTCCAATGCCTCGTACATGCAGTGCGCATAGTGATTTCCATTACTCCCAAGCCAACACCCTTTGTGCCTGCGCTTCAAGCTGACGCCCCCGGGATGGCGCATATTCTGCGTCACACCTGATGAGGCGAGCCCGCCGCGCAGCGGCTTTTCGTCACACAACCAGTATGACGGCGAAATACAGCAGAGCCGCCAAAGCCGCGGCTACGCATCGCGCTGACGTGAGAGTTAGAGTGGCAGGTGACAACTATGCCTGCGGGGCAACAACCCTGTAACTCCAATGCAGATGTAGGAATGCTAGGACCCTGCCCGGCACACATGACCGGGCTGTTGTAACCGATACGTCGCACACGGCGTATATACGCCGGGCGGTCACCCTGCCCGGCCTGAGTGCGCCATCAAATGCGCGCAAAGAGAGGTTGGACGTGGCTGCAGGAGAAGATACCTCCCATATCCTCAGCGGGTTGACTAACCAGCTGCCTGATCGTGATCCGGAAGAGACCGCCGAGTGGGTTGAGTCCCTGGATTCGTTGAT